>NZ_JADPKD010000028.1:0-626940 GCF_023073735.1 Bradyrhizobium sp. 160 | reverse complement strand
TTCCGAAAGATCCCACGGTCGGGACGAAGAGCTGGCCTGCAATCGAACAAAGAGCTGATCATAAATCTTGACACACCAAACCCCCATGTGAGCAATCCAGACTGTACCCGCAGAGACATTTCTGAATTGCTTTTCTTCGCTCGCAATGACGGCGGTAAAACAACATCGAGATTCCGGGGCTAGCGCTACGCGCATCTCGGACGGGAGGAGAGAGAGGCCATGAGCAACGATCTCGAACAGCTCACCGCACTCAACCGCGACTATGTCGCTTCGGTCCAGAACTGCGACGTCAAGCGCTTCGACGAGATCCTGGCGGCGGAGTTCTACTGCTCCAATCCCGACAAGACGCTGGTCGACCGTGCGGCCTTCCTGGAGCAGACGGCGCGGCCGATCGCGATCCGCAATCTGCATGAGCACGACGTCATCATCCGCATCATGGGCGATTTCGCCATCATCCACGCCGCGACGAGCTACACCATGGCGGACGGCCAGCATGCTACGGGACGATATACCGATTGTTGGGCGAAGCAGAACGGCAAGTGGCTGGCGGTGTCGGCGCACGTGTCACGGTGAGTTAGGCACACAGCCGGCATCCCCAGCGCTATCATGCCCCGCGAAGGCGGAGCATCCAGTACTCCGCGGCGGTTCGTTCACGCAACTTCCGTCGCAGCGTATTGGATCGCCCGGTCAAGGCCGGGCGATGACACAGTGGTTGTGTCAGCTATCGAACACGATCACGCTGCGCAGCGTCTTGCCGGCTTTCATGTTGGCAAAGCCCTCGTTGATCTCGCTTAGCTTCAGCTTGGCCGAGATCCAGTCCTCCAGGTGCAGCCGGCCGCGCAGGTAGAAATCGACCAGGCGCGGCATGTCGACGCGGAAATGGTTGGAGCCCATCGAGGAGCCCTGGATCTTGCGCTCGCGCAGGAAGTCGAAGCCGTGCAGCTCGATCTTCTGTCCGAACGGGATCATGCCGACGATGGTCGCGGTGCCGCCGGAGGCGAGCATGCCGAACGCCTGCTCGGCGGTCTCCTTGCGGCCGAGCACCTCGAACGAATGATGCACGCCGCCATTGGTGAGGTCGCGCACCTGCTTCACGACGTCACCATCGGCGGGATTGATGATGTCGGTCGCGCCCAGCTTGGTCGCGAGCTGCAGCTTGGCCGGATTGGTATCGATGGCGATGATGCGGCCGGCGCCGGCGATCTGCGCGCCGTTGATCGCGGCCATGCCGACGCCGCCGCAGCCGATCACCGCCACGGTCTCGCCGGCCGTCACCTTTGCCGTGTTCACCACCGCGCCATAGCCGGTGATAACGCCGCAGCCGATCAGCGCGGCGAGATCGAGCGGCATTTCCTTCCGGATTTTGACGATCGCATTCTCGTGCACCAGCATCTGCTCAGCGAAGGACGAGAGGTTAAGAAACTGGTGCAGCTTCTCAGGTTTCGCCCACTGCATCCGGTCGGAGACGCCCGGCAGCATCTTCACCGTCGTGTCGGTGCAGAGCACGGTGCGACCCGTCGTGCAATTGTCGCAAGTGCCGCAGAAGACCGAGAGGCAGGTGACGACGTGATCGCCCGGCTTGACGTAAGTGACGTCGGAGCCGACCTGTTCGACCACGCCGGCGGACTCGTGCCCAAGCACCGCGGGTAACGGATGCGGATAGAGGCCTTCCATGAAGTGCAGATCGGAATGACAGAGCCCGGCGACTGCGGTGCGGATCAGGACCTCGCGCGGGCCGGGCTTCGGCAGGCTGATGTCCTCGATGACGAGCGGCTGATTGACTTCATAGAGGACGGCGGCCTTCATCGGTGTTTCCTCATGCTGTTTCGTTGAGTGCATTCCTCACCTCTCCCTATGGGAAAGGTGAAAGGAGCCTACGCCGCCAGAACCAGTTCGCCAACCTCGCTCATGGTGGCGTCGCGATCGCCGAGCAGCAGCGCGGCGATCTTCTGCTGCACTGGATTTTCCGTCAGCCGGAACGGATCGCTCGGCAGGACGCGATGGTCGATCACGAGCCGCGACAGCAGCAGCCGGCGCGCGTCGCCGCGCATGTCGTGGATGCGATGCGATTCCCAGGCGAGCGCGACGGCGCTCGCGACATGATAGAGCAGGCTGGTGGCGCGCCGCGCATCGGCCTCGTATTCGACCTTGGCAGCGACCTCTCGCGCGAAGCCGACGGCGCCATCGGTGAGGCGGCGCAGATTATCGCGCCAGGCCTGTGGCACGGAGGCGCTGTCGTCGAGCCGGGCATGCAGATCGGCCGCGAGCGCGGACTCCGCGCCATGACGGCCGACCGCGCGCCGCAGCGCATCGATCGCGACAATGTTGCCGGTGCCTTCCCAGACCGAGCCGAGATGCGCATCGCGCAGCAGGCGCGCGGTGGCGAATTCCTCGATATAGCCGATGCCGCCGCGCATCTCGAGCGCATCTCCGCAGACCTTTCGCGCGTCGCGCGTGGCGCGGAACTTCAGCGTGGGGGTGAGAATGCGCAAGAGCGCCGCCGCATCCTGGCTGCCGGCTTCGGCGCGGTCGAGCGCGTCGGCGGTGAGGAAGCTCATCGACAGCGCTTGCTCGACCGGCAGCATGATTTTCAGCATCTGCCGGCGACCGAGCGGCAGGTCGATGATGCGATTGCCGAACACGACGCGGTTCTTCGCGACGGCAAGCGCGTCGTGATAGGCCCGGCGCATCAGCGCGGTGGATTTGACACCATTTGAGAGCCGCGACGAGTTCACCATCTCGGCCATCTGCACGAACCCACGGTCGAGCTTGCCCACTGCGTAGGCGATCGCGCCTTCGAGCTTGATCTCGCCCGAAGCCATCGAGCGGGTGCCGAGCTTGTCCTTGAGACGCACGATCCGGTAGCTGTTTTGCGAGCCGTCGTCGAGGAAGCGCGGCATCAAGAACAGGCCTACGCCGCGCGTGCCCGGGCCGGCGCCTTCAGGACGCGCCAGCAGCATCACGATCTTGGCGTCGGCGTTCGAGCAGAACCATTTTTCGCCGTAGAGGCGCCAATGGTCGCCTTCCTGCACCGCGCGGGTCGTCAGCGTGCCGACGTCGGAGCCGCCTTCTTTCTCGGTCATGAACTGGCCGCCCTGGGTCAGCTTGCTCATGTCGGTCTGGGTCAGGCCATCCAGATATTTCGCCTTCAGCGCTTCACTGCCGAAATTCGCCAACAGTTTTGCGCAGCCGTCGGTGACGTTGATCGGGCAGCCCATGCCGAATTCGGTCTGGTTGAACAGGAAGGTGAAGGCGTGCTTGGCCACCACGGGATATTTGTCCGGCCAGCCCATGATGCCCTTGCGGATCGAGAGCGCGTGGATGCCGAATTCGCCGAACGCGGCCTTCTCTAGCTCGCGATAGGCCGGATGATACTCGATCCATTGTATGTCGCGGCCGAACTTGTCGCGCTGATGCAGGATGGGCGTGTGCCGGTCGGCAAGCCGCGCGCATTCGTCGAGCTGGCCGCCGGCGAGTTCGCCGAGGCGATCGAGATGCGGCTCGATATGGCGGAACAGCGTGTCCGGCAGATGGATGCGCAAGAGGTCCGTCAGTCCGGGATCGGCGCGGTAGAAATTCATGCCAGTGGTATCGGGTGCCAGCAGGCCGGATGGCTCGACCGCGATACGTGCTGGCGGCGCTGGGATCGGCTTGTGCATGATCGTCCTCTCGTTTCCGCCCGACGGCAATTCTTTGCGCTTGCCGCTTGGGATGATGTCGATCATGCTCCAGAGGCGAATGCGGATAAAGCCGCAAATCGTCAGGGCGGCATGATCGCCGTGAGGGAGCAATTCACTCTGCGGAATTGTGACCGCCCCGGCTGGTCGTCCGCGCAGACCATGCTTAGATCAACGGCTCCTTGTCTGCGAGAGATCACGCCATGGAACACCCAAAATACAGGATCGCGCTCATCATCGGCGCCGGCGAAGGATTGAGCGCCTCGCTGGCAAGGCTCTTTGCGGCCCAGAACATCCGCGTCGCCCTTGCCGCGCGCAAGATCGAGAAGCTGGGCGCGCTCTGCACCGAGACCGGGGCCAAAGCCTATGCCTGCAACGCCACGGAGCCAGAGGAGGTTGAGCGATTGTTCGGCCTGGTCGAGCGCGAGATCGGCACGCCCGACCTCGTCGTCTACAACGCCAGCGGGCGCACGCGCGGACCGCTCGTCGACCTGGTCCCTGCCGATGTCGCGCACGCCATCGCGGTCAGCGCTTATGGCGGCTTCCTGGTGGCGCAGCAGGCGGCCAAGCGTATGCTGCCGAACAGGCACGGCGCGATCCTGTTCACCGGCGCCTCCGCCAGCGTCAAGGGCTATGCGCAGTCGGCGTCGTTTGCGATGGGCAAGTTCGCGCTGCGCGGACTCGCACAGAGCATGGCGCGCGAATTGTCGCCGCAGGGCATCCATGTCGCGCATTTCGTCATCGACGGCGCTATCCGCAGCGCGACGCGGACCGAGCCGGCCGACAAGCCGGACTCGATGCTCGACCCTGACGCCATCGCGCAGAGCTATTGGAACGTGTTGCAGCAGCCGCGCAGCGCCTGGAGCTGGGAGCTGGAGCTGCGGCCATGGGTGGAGACGTTTTGAGGCGGTGTTTTGAGGCAATAACGTCACAACAATCGTCATCGCGAGCGAAGCGAAGCAATCGAGATATCTTCGCGGAGACAAACTGGATTGCTTCGTCGCCAGCGCAGACTTGCGTCGCAATTTTGTCGCGGGCTGCTCGCCATGACGAAGAGAGGGAGCGACATGACCACGGAAACCACCATCGATACCGGCACCAACGAGCTGCTCTGCGTCATCCGCGAGCGCGTCGCTGTCATCACGCTGAACCGGCCGGAGGCGCGCAACTCGCTGTCCGATACGTTAACGCCGGCGCTGCGCACGATGATCCGGAGCTGCGGCGAGAACCCTGATGTCGGCGCACTGCTGCTCACCGGCGCGGGCGAAGCGTTCTGCGCCGGCGGCAACGTCAAGGGCATGGGTGCGCATCGCGATTCAAAGAAGCTGGAGATGTCGCTTGAGGATCGCATCGCCGATCTCCAGGAGCGGCAGCGCCTGCTCACCGGCGCGCTGGTGTCGGTGCGCAAGCCCACCATCGCCGCCCTACCCGGCCCCGCAGTCGGCGCCGGGCTTGCCATCGCCATGGCCTGCGACATCCGCATCGCCGCGCAATCTGCGTTCGTTGCCACCGGCTACGCCCGCATCGCGCTCAGCGGTGATTACGGCATCGCCTGGCTGCTGACCCGGCTGGTCGGCACCGCGCGGGCGCGCGAATTGATGTTCACCGGCGATCGCGTCGATGCCGCGCGCTGCGAGGCGATCGGCCTCGTCAATCGCGTCGTGCCCGACGACTTGCTGCAAGCCGAGGCTTTCGCGCTGGCCAAATCGCTCGCCGAAGGCCCTCGCCTCGCGCTGCGCTACATGAAGGACAATCTCGACGAAGCCCTGCTCTTCGACTTCGAGACCGCGCGCGACCACGAGGCCGAGCGGCTGGTGCGCCTCACCGCGACCGCCGATCACAAGGAGGCCGTGCAGGCCTTCATCGAGAAGCGCAAGGCGGTGTTCACGGGGAAGTAGGCCGAAGAAGGCTGCGTGAAGGCAAAAAAATGCCCGGCTCTGGCTTGGCCAGGCCGGGCTCGGAGTGTGTCAGGCCGAGGCTGAGGGGCTGTCGGCCTGACGGGAAAGGGCGGCGAGGCGCCAGCTCGCACAGGGAATGTCTTTCGGTGCGACCGCGATCTTCTTGTCGAAGCGCACCAGCTTCCAATCGTCGGGATGATTGACGAAAGCGAAGCCGGATTTGCGGGCGAGCGAGATCATGGTCTCGTTGGAGCGCAGCGTCTCGCCAAAGATGTGCTCGGCGCGCAGCGCAGCGGCGCGGCATTCCAGGTTCTTCAGAAGCGCAGTGGCGATGCCGTGACCGTGCCAGCGGTCGTCGACCGACAGGCCGAACTCGACCGCTGCGGTCTCGGCATGGAGCGCATAGCGCATTTCGGCGACGATAGTCTCGAAGCCGTCGACCATCATGGTCGCCACCACGGTGAAGCGCTCGCGCTCTCCGACATCGAGGAAATCGTGCAGGAGTCCCTTCGGCAATTCGCTGATCGCGCCGAAGAAACGGTTGTAGCGGGACCGGGTCGAGAGCGACCGGAAATAATGCTGGAGCTCCTCTGTGTTGCGCGGCTCGGCGAAGCGAACATTGAGCGTCTCACCCTGCCGGGTGCGCAGCGAATCGGAATATTGCCTCAGGTCTTCCAGACGAAGCGTACTCATGACACATGCCGCAAAGGGAAAGGGACCGCCGGCGCCCCTGTGATCAGGCGGCGCCGGCCTGGCGGCCGATCAGGCCCGCCAGAAGGGTTTGTCGGCTTCATAAGCCACATCGCTCCAAGTCAGGCCGACGTCCTGCAGATCACGCGCAGTCCAGTTGGTGAGCTCGCGCCGGGTCCGGTAGCGTTCGTGCCAGATGTGGAGGGTGTCGCCGATCTGGTGGATCAGGCTCGGCGCATGATGATTTGTCATCGAATTTTGGGTCAAGGTAGACATCTTCAGCTCCTAGAGCTAACCTGAGCGCTAATATCTGCCTGCTGCTGCGCCGCGACAAACGACAATTTGTACCTTTCCGCATGAAATAACGTCATACATCCTGCTGCCAAATGACTGCCAGATTGCCATCCCTGAACGGATTGCGAGCGTTCGAGGCCGCCGCGCGCCATCTCAGTTTCACGTTGGCGGCGACCGAACTGAACGTGACCCAGACCGCGATCAGCCATCAGATCCGCAGGCTGGAGGAGGAGCTCGGCATCCGCCTGTTCGTCCGGCAGAACCGCGCGCTGACGCTCACGCCGGAAGCGCGTGACTATTTGCCGGGCGTCCGCGCTGCCTTCAACGATCTCCGCCTCGCCACCGACCGGTTGCTGCGCAAGGACGACGACAAGGTGCTGACCGTGTCGACGCTGGCTTCGCTCGCCGCAAAATGGCTGCTGCCGCGGCTAACCGATTTCCAGGAGCAGCACCCCGGCATCGACGTACGCATCACCACCTCGACCAGTCTTGTCGACTTCCAGCGCGACGACGTCGATGCCGCGATCCGCTACGGCCGCGGCCAGTGGCCGGGCTTGCGTGCCGACTGGCTGATGGCGGACGAGCTGTTTCCGGTGTGCAGTCCCTCCCTACTGCGCGGCGACAAGCCGCTACGCCGGCCCGAAGACCTGCGAAACCATTCGCTGCTGCACACCTCGAATGCCAACAGCGACGATTGGCGGCTGTGGCTGACGGCGGCGGGCCAGCCAGCCGATATCGCCAGGCAGCCCGGCATCACTTTCGACATGATCTTCATGACCATCCAGGCCGCGATCGACGGCATCGGCGTCGCGATGGGCCGGACCTCCTACGTTCAGGACGATATCGCCAAGGGCCGCCTCGTGGTGCCCTTCAAGATCGCGCTGCCGGCCGATGCCGGCTTCTACCTCGTCTCGCCGGAGGGCCGCCGCGAAGCGCCGAAATTGGCCGCTTTCCGGGACTGGATGATCGCTGCGACGCAAAACAAGACCTGAACAATCATCAGCTTTCTCGGCAAAACCGATTGACTCGCCTCCCACCCTGCGGGAAGGGGTATGACAGATTGTCGCAGCATCAATCTGTCGCCTTGCCGTGAAGATGAGTTCCGGCCGGCCACGCCTTTCCAAAGGGGGAGACCGCAATGGCTGGATCAGCCGCATCGACCAATCCACCCGCAATCAAGTCGCGCATTGGCGCCATCCTGCGCGCCACCTCCGGCAATTTCCTCGAGCAGTTCGACTTCTTCCTGTTCGGCTTCTACGCCGCCGCGATCGGCAAGGCGTTCTTTCCCTCCACCGATGAAACAGCGTCGCTGCTCAACACCTTCGGCGTGTTCTGGCTCGGCGCCTTGATGCGCCCCGTCGGCGCGATCGTGCTCGGCGCATACATCGACCGCATCGGCCGCCGCCAGGGCCTGATCGTCACGCTCGGCATCATGGCCTTCGGCACCGTCGTCATCGCGTTCTGCCCGAGCTACGCGACCATCGGTATCGCGGCACCCGTCATCGTGCTGATCGGGCGCCTGCTGCAGGGCTTCTCCGCCGGTGTCGAGCTCGGCGGCGTGTCGGTGTATCTTGCGGAAATCGCAACGCCCGGCAATCGCGGCTTCTACACCTCGTTCCAATCGTCGAGCCAGCAGGTCGCGATCTTCGTGGCTTCGATCCTCGGCTTCATCCTCTCCGAGGTGATGCCGGCCGACACCGTCGCCGCTTGGGGCTGGCGCATTCCCTTCTTCGTCGGCTGCCTGATCATTCCGCTGATCTTCGTCCTGCGGCGGACGCTGGAGGAGACGCCAGCCTTCCTCGCCATGAAGAAGCACCCGACGGCCAGCGAGGTGTTCGCCTCCGCGCTCGCCAACTGGCGCATCGTCATCCTCGGCATGATGATCGCGATCCTGACCACCACGACGTTCTATTTCGTCACGGTGTACACGCCGACCTTCGGCAAGACCGTGCTGAAGCTGTCGACACAGGACGCGTTGCTGGTCACGCTGCTCGTGGCAGTCACCAATTTCATCTGGAATCCGGTCGGCGGTGCGCTGTCCGATCGCATCGGCCGCAAATCGGTGCTGCTCGCCATCGCCGGCCTCTCACTCGTCACCGCCTATCCTGCGCTGCACTGGCTGGTGGCGGCGCCGACTTTCGGCAAGCTGCTCGCAGTTGAGATGATGTTTTCGTTCTATTTCGGCGTCTACAGCGGCACCATGCTCGGTGCTCTCGTCGAGATCGTGCCGGCGCATGTGCGCACCACCTGCTTCTCGCTTGCGTTCGCGCTCGCCGCCGCGCTGTTCGGCACCTTCACGCCCCTCGCCTCGACCTGGTTGATTGAGGGGACCGGCGACAAGGCCTCGCCCGGCTTCTGGCTGATGTTCGCAGCCCTGCTCGGCATCATCGCGGCGTCGACGGTGTATCGCGGCGGCGGCAAGGCAGTACCGACCTACGATGCCGTGCCGGAGCCGGTGGCGGGACACTGACGGTCACTCCGGAGGCACGCTCCTTCACCTCTCCCGTAAAAACGGGGCGAAGGAGCACACCTCCGCTGCGGTCGCAGTTCAGGCTACAATTCCACCACCACGTAGTCGCTCTCGACCTTCACCGGGATAGTCTCCGCGACATACGGCCCCTTCACCACGGTCGCGCCCGGCTCGACATGGGCCGGATAGGCCTTCACGCGGAAGCGGCGGGGATCGCAATAGGACTGGCCGGTGCGGATGTCGAACTCCCAGCCGTGCCAGGGGCAGCGGATGATCTCGCCGAGTTTCGTATATTGGATCTCGCCGGGATCGTTCGATTGCGCGAGGCCGATCAGCGGGCCCTCGCACAGCGCCGCGCCCTGATGCGGGCAGCGGTTCATCAGGCCGAAATACTCGCCCTTGACGTTGAACACCGCGATCGGCCGTCCGTCGATCTCCAGTAATTTTCGCGTGCCCGGCGGAAGCTCGTCGACCGCGGCAATCACATGGCGCGCCATATCTGTCTCTTCCGCATGATCTTATCGAAAAACCGCTTCACACTTTTTCGGATCATGCGGCTAGTCCGTAGAGCTTCTTGGCATTGCCGAGATAGAACGCCTCGCGATTGGCTTCGCTGACGCCGGCCGGCAGCACGCGCGAGGGCTCATCATAGTCCCAATGCGGATAGTCGGTCGCAAACAGGAGGCGATCCCAACCGATCCAGTTGATGACGTCGAACAGCTCCTCGCGGCGCTCCGGGTCCTCCATCGGCTGCGTCGTCCACCACACCTGCTCGCGGATATATTCGGACGGCGGCCGCTTCACATGCGGCACCTCACTGCGCAGCCGCTGCCAAGCCTTGTCGAGCCGCCACGCCAGCGACGGCGCCCAGCCGAAGCCGGCTTCGATCATCACCATCTTCAGTTTCGGGAAACGCTCGAACACACCTTCCAAAACCAGACTCGCGAGCGCCGATTGCTGGCACTGCGAATGTCCCACCATCTCCTCGATGTAATAGGAAGGCCAGCCCGACGGCGTGATCGGATTGCCGCCGAAGCCGAAGGCGTGCACGCCGACGGGAAGGCCGGCTTCTTCTGCGGCCTGATAGATCGGCCAGTAGCGGCGCTGGCCGAGCGGCTCGACGTTGCGGCTGAGCAGCAGCACCTGCACGAAGTTCTTGTCGCCGGCCCGCTCGCGGATCTCGGCGGCGGCCGTCAGGCCATCTTCATTGCCGACGACGATCGAGGCCTTCAGGCGCTTGTCCTTGCTGGTCCATTTGTCGATCTGCCAGTCGTTGATCGCCGAGCACAGCGCGGCCGAGAGTTCGTGATTGCGGATGCCCTGGCCGGTGTTGAGCGGATTGAGCACGCCGAGTTGCACGTTGTTAGGGTCGAGCAGTTGCTTCTGCATGAAAGACAACGAAGAGCCCTGCGGGCCGCCTTCCGGCGGATAGGCGTCGCGGCGCGAGGCGTTAGGCTGGGCCTTCGGATAGGGCGGGCCTTCCATCATGCCCTGATAGGCGTGGACGCCATAGATGTCGAGGTGATGCTGCCAGCGTTTGGCGAGGTAGGGATAGAGCTCGGTGTGGGTGGCGCGGGCCGGATGGATGTCGCAATCCGCGATCGCGGTTTTCGCAGTCAGTGGGGAAGCAGCTTCTGGACTTTCGCGAAACTGGATATTCATCGCCTTGCCTCCTTTGGCAGCGGGCTAAGTCAGGCGGGGATAGGTCGCATACGGATTGTCGATCATGATCTTGCGCACGAGATCGGGGGACAGACCTTCGGGCAGCGCCTCCTGGCCATCGAACTGCCAGTGCGGATAGTCCGTGGAGAATAGGACCAATTCGTCCGACTGCATATGATCAAACAGCCGAATTAATGTCTCCGGTTCCGGCGGCGCATCAAAGGGCTGTAACGAGAAGCGAATGTTGCTGCGCACAATCTCCAGCGGCGCGCGATCGACCCAGGGCGTCTCCATCCGCACCCCGCGCCAGAACTTGTGCAGGCGCCAGAGATAGGGCGCGATCCAGGAGACGCCGGACTCCAGCATCACCATTTTCAGTCGCGGATATTTGGCGAACACGCCCTCGACGATCAGGCTGGTGAGCTGGGTCTGGAACGCCTGGGCCTGACCGACATAATCCTCGATGTGATAAGACCCCCACCCCACAGCAGTGGGCGGATTGTGGTAGGCGGAACCGGCGTGGACGCCGACCGGGAGTTCCAGCCGTTCCGCAGCTTCGTAGATCGGCCACAGCGCACGCTTGCCGAGCGGTATGTCGCCCATGACCAGCATGAGCACCTGCACGAAGCGGCGATCTTGCGCGCAGCGCTCGATCTCGGCGACCGCCTTCTCGACGCTTTGCGTGGGGATCACGATCGAGCCGCGCAGGCGCGGATCGCGATCGAGCCACTCCTTCACGAGCCAGTCGTTCAGCGCGCGGCAGAAGGCCGCCTGCATGTCCTCGGAGAACACCATCTGCACGCCGTACAGAGGATTGCAAATGGCGAGCTTGAGCTGGAAACGATCGAGCACATGGCGCTGCATGTCCTGCAGGCTTTCGCCGGGCTTGCCCTTCTCGGGGCGCCAATCGGGACGCGCCACGATCGGCGAGTTCTGCGGATAGGATTGCGAGACGAGATCGACCATGCCGCGCGTCGTCACCTGATCGCGCCAATAATCGTTCAGGTACGGCAGCAGACTGGTCAGATGCGGCACGGCCGGATGCACGTCGCAATCGACAGCGCCGGCGATCAGGGACGCCATGACATCTCCTTCACGTTTCCCTGTGGAGTTCTTAATCTCGTCTTCTCGCGGGCAGCGCCTGGCCGCCCCGCTTTGTCTCCGCCATTCAAGCAGGCCTGCCCGCCGCCTGCAACTCGGCCAAGGCTTCCGTCTATGCTAGCAAGGCTGATCACAGTTGCGAGGATCAGAGGTGAAGGACATGAAAGAACTCGTCGGCATTGCGGAACAGGTCGCGGCCAAACTGATCGCGCGCAAACAGACGATTGCGGTGGCAGAATCCTCGGCCGGTGGCCTGATCTCGGCCAGCCTGCTCGCCGTGCCCGGCGCGTCCGCCTATTTCCTCGGTGGGACCGTGGTCTACACGCGCGACGCCAGGCGCGTGCTGATGGATATTTCGGACGACGGCATGAAGGGCTTTCGATCCTCATCGGAGCCCTACACGAAACTGCTTGCCGAGCGGATGCGAACGCGCTTCGGGTGCGACTGGGGCCTGTCCGAAACCGGCGCCGCCGGTCCCACCGGCAACCGCTACGGCGACGCCGCCGGCCATAGCTGCATGGCGGTGGCGGGCCCTACGGCAGAGGTGATGACGCTGGAGACGGGCAGCAACGACCGGTTCGGCAACATGCAGGTGTTCGCGGCAGCGGCGCTGAGGTTGTTGCTGAAGAAGCTGCAAGCCTGACGCAAGGTAGGGCGATCGCATATGACTTTTGGAGGCGCCTGAGCGCACGCCTCGTCCTTCGAGACGACCGCTTCCAGCGGTCTCCTCAGGATGAGGCCACGTTGGCGCTCGTTGAAACTGTTCCCGCACACTCCGCCCTCATCCTGAGGGCCTGCCGAAGGCGGGCGTCTCGAAGGATGGCCGCAGGCGAGGAGTGTTGCGATCGCCCTGCCATCGCAAACAGAGCTTTGAAGAACGACGGCGGGGGCTGGCGCTCGTGGTTCAATGGATCTCACCTCGCCAAATGCCGCGTGAAAATCCGCACCACGTGCCCCTTCACCCGCGGCGCTTCGTCGTAGAGGTCTGACGCGATCCGCTCGATGGTCTCGCGCAGCGACAGGAATTGCGCCTGGCGCGCGCTGCTTTCGGTGCCCTGCATGCCCGCGAGTTCGTCCATCGCGGCGTCGCTGATCTGGCACTGCACCACATCGCCATCGTTCAGCATGGTGAAGCGAAAGGCCAGCCGTTCGAGATCATGGCCAATGATCTTGTCGCGCATGAGTGGCATCAAGTCGTCCCGGTCGAGCCCCCGCGCCGGACAATGCTGAAAATTTCTTCGCTTGTCACCATGTCCAGGGGTGGGTTAGCCTAGGGCGTAACCCACCTATTGTCGCGATAGTGAACTACGCCGAGCGGACTGCGCTTCGTACAGCGGCAGGCCTGACCCGCCTGCGTTCTCAGTAAACGAGGGCAGCGCCTGTGGGTTTCTCCAGCGCAGTCGCCAGGGACTTGTACTCCTCGCAATCACGCCCGCAGATCGCAGCGATGCGGTCCAGGTGAAACATTGCCTGCTCGCGGTTGCCCTGCTCGAGCTGCCAAAGCCCATAATACTGCCAAGTCAGCACGTGATTCGGATCGGCCTTCAGCGCGCGCTCGTACCAAATCTGCGACTGCTTGTAGTCGCCGAGCTTGCGATATGAGTAACCGATGAGATTGGCGACGGCAGGATGATCGTCGTGGCCGAGCGCCTTCAATTGCTCGATCGCGACCGCATAATCGTTGCGCTCGTAGATCGTGTCATAGGCCGCGCGGTAGCCGGCCGCGAATGCGGGATCACCGATGCTGGACTGGCTGTTCGGCTTCTTGCCTTTCTGGGTTGCCCTTGGGTTGGAGCGTTTCGGGTAGCTGGGCTGCGCTTTCTGATCCGAATAGGCGCCCGCATAGGGGTCCGTGGAGCTGACGCCACCACCTCCACCGCCTCCTCCACCGCCCGCGGCCAAGACCGGCGAAGCGAACAGCGCCGCTGCGAACGTTCCCAGCACGACGATTCTGATCATCGCTGTGATCATTCCTATCTCCTGCTTCTGCGGCCCCGGATGACGTGATAACCCTGTCATGGCGGCGATATTCCGGAATGATTGCGCTCTCACGGAGACGCCAGCGTCGGGCGTGCGACAGTCTTGCTGCCAGATCCTGCCGGCAAGCGGGAGGGACGCGCTACTGAAACGCGACCTCGGCGAAACTCCTCAGCTTTCGCGAATGCAGCCGCTCCGATTCCTGCTGCTTGAGCCGCTCCAGGGCCTTCAGGCCAATCTCGAGATGCTGGCCGACGCGACGGCGATAGAACTCGCTGGCCATGCCCGCGAGCTTGATCTCGCCGTGCAGCGGCTTGTCGGAGACGCAGAGCAGCGTGCCGTACGGGACGCGGAAGCGGTAGCCATTGGCGGCGATCGCGGCCGATTCCATGTCGAGCGCGACCGCACGTGATTGCGACAGGCGGCGGATCACCGCCGGCCCGGAAATCTCCCAATTGCGGTTGTCGACGCTCGCGACGGTGCCGGTGCGCATCAGCCGCTTGAGCTCGAAGCCTTCCAGCCCGGTGACGTCCTCGACCGCCTCCTCGAGCGCAACCTGCATCTCGGCCAGGGCCGGGATCGGCACCCACAGCGGTAGCTCGCGATCGAGCACATGATCCTCGCGCACATAACCATGCGCGAGCACGTAATCGCCAAGCCGCTGCGTGTTGCGCAGGCCTGCGCAATGGCCGAGCATCAGCCAGGCATGCGGGCGCAGCACGGCGACATGATCGGTGACGTTGCGCGCATTGGACGGGCCGGTGCCGATATTGATCAGGCTGATGCCGCGATAGCCGGGCGCGACCAGATGGAAGGCCGGCATCTGCGGCACGCGCAATGGCGGCGTGCCGCTGATCGAGCCACCATTGCGCGTGATGACATTGCCCGGCGCAACAAAGGCTTCGAGGCCAGCCTCGCCGGACTGAAGCCGTTGCTGGCAGAGCTGCGCGAAGGCGTCGACATAGAATTGGTAATTGGTGAAGATGACGAAGTTCTGGAAGTATTCGGGATCCGTGCCGGTGTAGTGATAGAGTCGGCGCAGCGAGTAATCGACGCGCGCAGCGCGGAACAGGGATAGCGGCTCGGGCGCGCCGGGCTGGAGCTCGAAGGTGCCGTCGGCGATCGAATCGTCCATCGTGGCGAGATCAGGCACATCGAACGCATCGCGCAGCGAGCGCGTGATGGCCGAGTTCTCGCTGGTGGTGATGGCGGCTTCGATGTTGATGTCGCGGCGATAGGCGAAGTGGATCGGGATCGGCTCGGCGGATTCCCCGATCTCGACGGGAACACCGTGGTTCTGAACCAGCAGGCCGATCTGCTCGGTGAGATAGGCGCGGAACAGATCCGGCCGCGTCACGCTGGTCTCGTGCACGCCGGGACCGGCGACGAAACCGTAGGACAGGCGCGAATCCAGCCGCGCATGCGTCGCGGTGGTGACGCGGACGAAGGGATAATAGGCCCGTACCCGCGTCGTGACCGCTTCGCCGCCAACATAGGCCTCGAACCGGTCGCGCAGGAATTTCGTGTTGCGCTCGTAGATCTCTTCGAGACGGGCGACGGCAAGGCCGGCGTCGGAGAAGGATTCAGTGGCGATGGAGGGTGGAGATTGCATGCTCGACCGAGGGTTGCTGTTTGCAATCGCAGTATAACAAACTGACAGCCAAGTCGTGGAGATGGCCCGCTTTCGCGCGTCACTTCTCCCGGAACGCCCGCATCAGCTGGTCGTGCAGCGGTTTCATCAGATACGACAGCATGGTGCGGTCGCCGGTCTGGACGAAGGCTTCCACGGGCATGCCCGGGATCATCTTGATGTCGCCGAGACGGGCGATCTCTTGCGCCGGCATCGAGACGCGGATCGTGTAATAGCTCTGGCCGGTGCGCTGGTCGCTGGTGACGTCGGGTGATACGCGGCTGACGACGCCATTGAGCTCAGGCGTGGTGCGCTGGTTGAAGGCGGACAGACGCAACAGCGTCTTCTGGCCGATCTGGAGCTTGTCGATGTCGACCGGGTTGACCTTGGCCTCGACCTGGAGGTCGTCGGCCTGCGGCACGATCAGCATCAGGGCATCGCCGGCGGTGACGACGCCGCCGACGGTGTGCACCGTCGATTGCAGCACCATGCCGTCCTGCGGCGCGCGGATATCAATGCGGCGGAGCTGGTCTTCGGCGGCGACCTTGCGCTCGATCAGCTCGCCGATCTTGTCGTTGGTCTCGCGCAGATCCTTGGAGACCTCGCTGACGACGTCCTTGTCGATCTGGATGATCTGGAGCTCGGTCTCCGTGATCTTACCCTTGGCCTGGGCGCGCGAAGCGATGTACTGCGCGCGCTCGCCGTTGAGGCGCGCCGAGTCGCGTTCGAGCTGGGTCAGGCGCGAGATCTGCACAAGGCGCTTGTCGTAGAGCTCACGCACGCCGGTGAGCTCATTCTGCACCAGCGCGATCTCCTGATCCTTGGCCTTCTCCTGCGCGCTGAGGCCGGAAATTTCCTCGTTGAGCTGCGTGATGCGCTCGCGCAGCTGGGCCTTCTGCCCGGTGCGACCGTTGACACGGACGTCGAACAGCTTGGTTTCGGCGGAGAGCAGCACCCTGACGTCAGGATCGTTGGCGCGCTCGAGGAGGGCTTGCGGGAATTCGATCTTGTCGAGACCGCGCTGCTCGGCCTGCAGTCGCGCCGCGCGCGCTTGCGCGGCATCGAGATTCTTGGTGACGATGGCGAGGTTGGCCTTGGTGACGGTATCGTCGAGCCGCACCACGATATCGCCGGCCTTGACCACGTCGCCATCGCGGGCGCGCACCTCGCCGACCACGCCGCCGGTCGGATGCTGCACCTTCTTGACATTGGACTCGACCACGATCTGCCCTGGCGCGATCAGCGCGCCCGAAATCAGCACCGTTGAAGCCCAACCGCCGAGACCGACGACGAGGACCACCACGATGGCGAGGCCGAGCAACAGGTGGAACTTGATCGAATCGCGCACGGTCTTTTTCGCGGCGGGCTTCGTGCCGCCGATCGCCAACGTGCTCATGACTTTGGCACTCCACCTTCGCTGACGATCTTGATCGGCGCCGGCGGCGACACGCGCGGCTGCAGCACCTGGGCCAGCACCTGCTCCTTCGGGCCGAAGGCCTGCATGCGGCCGTCGCGCAGCACCAGGATCTGGTCGACCGCCTCGACGCCGATCGGGCGGTGCGCCACCACGACGACAATGGCGCCGCGCTCGCGCGCCGAGCGGATGGCGCGGGTCAGCGCCTCGTCGCCTTCGGTGTCCAAATTTGAGTTGGGCTCGTCGAGCACGATCAGGAACGGATTGCCGTAGAGCGCGCGCGCCAGCGCCACACGCTGCGCCTGACCTGCGGACAGCGCGGCGCCCTGCTCGCCGACCTGCGTGTTGTAGCCCTCGCGCATCTTGATGATCATCTCGTGCACGCCGGCCTCCTTGGCCGCGGCGATGATCGCGTCGGAGGTGGCCTCGGGATCGAACCGGCTGATGTTCTGCGCGATGGTGCCGCCGAACAATTCGACGTCTTGCGGCAAATAGCCGATGTGGCGGCCGAGCATGTCGGAGGACCATTGGTCGAGCGCGGCGCCGTCGAGACGCACCTTGCCGCGCACCGGCTGCCAGACGCCGACCAGCGCGCGGATCAGCGACGACTTGCCGGAGCCGCTCGGCCCGATCACGCCGAGGCCGTTGCCGGCGGCGAGCGCGAAGGTGACGTCCTGCACGATGAGGCGCTGGTCGCCGGGGGCCACCATGGCGACGCCTTCGACCGAGAGCCGGCTGGTGGGCGCCTGCAATTGGGTCGGCATCGCCTGCGCCGGCATCTGTTCGAGGAGCCGCGTGAGACGCTGCCAGCTCTGGCGAGCCGCGACGAAGGATTTCCAGTGCGCAATCGCAAGATCGACCGGCGCCAGCGCGCGGGCGGAGAGGATCGAGCCGGCGATGATGATGCCGGCGGTCGCCTCCTGATGGATCACGAGATAGGCGCCGACCGCGAGCACGGCCGATTGCAGCATCATGCGCAGCACCTTTGCGACCGCGCCGAGACCGCCGGCGACGTCGCTCGCCCGCTGATTGCCGGCGAGATATTTTTCGTTGGCCTCGCTCCAGCGCTGGTTCATCCGGCCGGCCATGCCCATCGACACCATGACTTCGGCATTGCGGCGGCTGGCCTGGGCGAGATCGTTGCGTTGGGCGGCAAGCCCCATCGCTTCGCGCGCCGGCTGGCGGGACATGAACTCGGTGACGAGCGTCAGTCCCACCAGGATGATGGCACCGGCCAGCGCAGTGACGCCGATGAGGACGTGGAAGGCGAAGCAGATGGCGAGATAGAGCGGCAGCCAGGGCAGGTCGAAAAACGCGCTTGGCCCCATGCCGCCGAGGAAGGAGCGGACGTTATCGAGGTCGCGCAGCGGCTGCAGGCCCTCGTTGCGGCTGCCGACGATGAGCGGCAGGCGCACGATGGTGTCGAACACGCGCTTGTTGAGGGCCTCGTCAAGCGCGGTTCCGATCCGACCCAAGATCCGGTTGCGGATCATGTCGAGCACGCCCTGCGCCATGTAGAGGAAGCTGGCGAGGATGATGAGGCCGACCAGGGTCGGAATGCTGCGGCTCGGCAGCACCCGGTCGTAGACCTCCAGCATGAAGACCGATCCGGTCAGATAGAGCAGGTTGATCATGCAGCTCATCAAGCCGACGCCGACGAACGCCGAGCGACAAGCTCGCAAGGCGTCACCGAGCTCTGAACGGCGGACGCCAGGGATGGCTGCCATCAGTCTGATCTCTTTCGGGTGAGGGGCAAAGCCCCCTGATTTCAAAGGCGAATTAAGGGTACTTGACCCGGATTAACAACGCGTTTTCCGCGCGTCCAACGCAGTCGACCTAATCCGGGCCCGATGAGCCACATCTACCCCTGGCAGCCTTCCGCGCAAGTCCGGAATTTCACAGGCTTGCGGCTTTTTTCTTGCAGGCTTTCAGGCTCTTCCCGCAAAAGGCTGAAAGTTCCGATCGACGAACGCCGGGCTAAAACCGGCCCCCGCCGCGCACCAGTCGCACCACGAGAAGCAGAATGACCGCGCCGATGGCGGAATAGACGATCTCGGACACGAGCCCGGTGCCGAGACGAATACCGAGCTTTGGAAACAGGAAGCTCGCGACCAGGGCGCCGGCGATGCCGACCACGATGTCGCCGATGATGCCGAATCCGGTCCCGCGCACCACCTTGCCGGCAAGCCAGCCAGCAACCAGGCCGACGAACAGGATGACGAGCAAGCCTTCGTTGGAAATGTGCATCGGTTACATCCCTCTCCGTGAATGGCCTATGGAACCGAAGCCGGATGAATGGGGTCTGAATGGGTGTTCGCCGCGCCCGACGGTAGACGCTGCGAGATGAATGCAACGCCTACGACGCGACCACCGGCTCCGCCAGCACGCATCTGGCCGCCCGGCCCGGCGCGACCTCCACATTCGCAGGCAACTGCTCCAGGCAGCGTGGCTCGGCGAGCTTGCAGCGGGAGGCGAAGGAGCAATTGTGGGGTTTTTCGGCCAGCGACGGCGGCGTGCCGGGGATGGTTTCGAGCCGCTGCCCGCGCTTGGCGCCGTGGATGGTGGAGGCGAGCAGGCCCTTGGCGTAGGGATGCACCGGCGAACGGACGATGTCGCGCAGGCTTCCCTGCTCCACGATCTGGCCGGCATACATCACCGCGACGCGGTCGCAGATCTCGATGGCGACGCCGATGTCGTGGGTGACGAAGATGACGGACATGCCGAACTCGCGCTGCAGCTCGCGCAGCAGCAAGAGGATCTGGATCTGCACGGTGGCATCGAGGGCGGTGGTCGGCTCGTCCGCGAGCAAAATCTTCGGCCGGCAGGCGAGCGCTAGCGCGATCATCGCGCGCTGGCGCATGCCGCCGGACATCTCATGCGGATAGGCATCCAGCCGCCGCTTGGCCGAGGGGATGCGCACGACCTCGAGCATTTCGAGCGCTCGCGCCCGCCCTTCCGCAAAGCTCTTGCCTTCATGGCGCACGACGCTTTCGGCGATCTGCGCGCCAATGGTGTAGACCGGATCGAGCGCGAGCGCGGGCTCCTGGAAGATCATCGAGACGGTTTGGCCGCGGAAGGACGAAAGCTCTTCGTCGTTCATGGCGAGCACATCGCGGCCCATTACGTTGACCGTGCCCGAAATCTGCGTGCGCTTTTTCGGCAACAGCCGCATCAGCGCACGCAATGTCACGCTCTTGCCCGAGCCGGATTCGCCGAGCAGGCCCAGCACCTCACTGTTTCCGAGCGAGAGGCTGAGATCGTTCACGGCATAGACCGTGCGCTCGCCGGTGAAGCGGATGTTGAGGTGTGAGATCTCGACGAGTTTTGTCATCACGGCAGTTTCGGTAATCGATCGTGATAGTCGGTGACGCGCTGGAACGCGGCGCCGATGGTGAGCAAAGTGGCCTCATCGAACGAGCGGCCGATCAGCTGCATGCCGATCGGCAGGCCGCTTTTGGTGAAGCCGGACGGCACCGTGAGCGACGGCAGGCCGAGGAAGTTCGCCGGGCGGGTGAACAACGTCAGCCGCTGCAACAGCGCCGGCGCGTTCGGGCCGCCGCCGACGTCGCTCTCCTCGATTGTCGGCGCCGGCACGGGGGACGCCGGCGCGATCACCGCGTCGACGGCCGCGGTGGCCGCGTTGTGGGCAGCAAGTGCTGGGCCGCGCCAGCGCATCGCCTCGAGATAAGTGATGGCGGGAACGGCGAGCCCGTTCTGAAGCCGCATCAGGACCTGCGCGCCATAATCTTGCGGACGCTCGATCATCCAGCGCTTGTGGAACGCGGCGGCTTCGGCCGCGAGCACGAGCTGGCTCGCCGAGGACAATTGCCGCTGGTCCGGAAGCTCGACCGTGACGATGTCGGCGCCCTCGCGCTTGAGCACGGCAATAGTCTCGTCCAGCACGCGCGCGACCTCGCTGTCGAGATCGTCGACATAGAAGGACGCCGGCACCCCTAACTTCAGACCCTTCAGAGAGCCCTTGGTCGCAGCCACGTAATCCGACAACGGCTCGTGGCTACAGGTCGAATCCAAGGGGTCCGCACCGGCCATCAGGGCCAGCAGCAGCGCGCAATCCTCGGCGGTGCGGGCGAGCGGGCCGACCGTGTCGAGCGATTGCGACAGCGGCATCGCGCCGGCGTGGCTGACGCGCCCGACGGTGGTCTTGAGGCCTGTGACGCCGCAGAAATGCGCGGGCATGCGGATTGAGCCGCCGGTGTCCGAGCCGAGCGCCGCATAAGTCAAACGCGCAGCAACCGCCGAACCGGAACCGGATGAGGACCCGCCGGTGATGTGGGCCACGTTCCAGGGATTGCGCACCGGACCGTAATGGGCGTTGTGCCCGGTCGGGCCGTAGGCGAATTCAGCGAGGTGCAGCGTGCCGAGCCGGACCTGGCCCGCATCCTTCAGCCGCTGCAAGGCGGTGGAGGTCACGGTCGGAACGAAGTCGCGGCGGATCAGCGAGCCGCAGGTCGTAACCTTACCGGCATCGTAATACATGTCCTTGTGCGCGAGCGGCACGCCGTGCAGCGGACCACGAACGTTGCTCTTGGCAAGCGCGGCGTCGGCGGCCTCGGCCGCCTTCAGCGCGGCTTCCGCCTCGATCGACATGAAGGCATTGAGATGCGGCTGCCACTGCGCGATGCGTTGCAGCAACGCGCGTGTGACCTCATGAGAGGAGACCTGCTTCATCGCGATCGCACGCGCGACCTCGGTGAGCGTCATCAAGGCAGGCTCGGTGCTCATTTCGACACCTTCTGCATCTGCGCGAGCACATAGCCGGCGGGCTCGAGATCGAACGGCAGCGTGCCGGCAATGGCCGCAAAGCCCTCGAAGGCAGGCCCGATGGAGTTGGAGATGCGGGTTGCGATCTCGTCATCCACGGGAACGCCAGCGATCCGTGCTATCGGCTTGATCTCTTTCGGTGTCGGTCTCGTCATGCGGTCTTCTCCCTCGGCGCGCTGCTATGGCCTGAATCTGGGATCGCCATGTAGCACGCGGCCTCGTGCCCCATATTATCGAGCGCAGTTAGCTTTGGCGTCGCATTTGCGCAGAGCGGCTCCGCAAACGGACATCGGGTGTGGAAGCGGCAGCCCGAGGGCGGGTCGATCGGATTGGGCGGATCGCCCGTGATCGGCGGCGTCTCGGTGCGGCTATCAGGGTCGGAAGACGGCATCGCCGCCAGCAGCGCGCGCGTATAGGGATGCGCCGGCTGGTCCCAGACCTGGTCGACCGGGCCGAGCTCGACGACCTCCCCGAGATACATCACCAGCACACGGTCGCTGATGTAGCGGACGACATTGAGGTCGTGGCTAATGAACAGATAGGTTAGGCCGAACTCGCGCTTGAGATCGGCCAGCAAATTGAGCACCTGCGCCTCGACGGACTTGTCGAGCGCGGAGACGGCTTCGTCCAGGATCAGCAGTCGCGGCGACAGGGCTAGGGCGCGCGCGATGTTGACGCGCTGGCGTTGGCCGCCGGAGATTTCGTGCGGATAACGGCTGGCGAAGTTTTCGGGGCGCAGGCCGACCTTGCCGAGCAAATCGCGAGCCAGCGTGCGCGCTGCGTTATCGGCCATGCCGTGAACCTTGGGGCCGAAGGCAATGGATTCCTCGATCGTCAGCCGCGGATTAAGTGAGGCGTAGGAATCCTGGAAAACCATCTGCATGCCGCGGCGAAGCTCGCGCAAGCTCAGCGACTGGCCGACGGTCATGCCGTCATAGATGATGTCGCCGGTGTCGCGCGGCATCAGATGCATCAGGAGGCGCGCGGTGGTCGACTTGCCGCAGCCGGACTCGCCGACGATGCCGACGGTCTCGCCCTTGGCGACGGCGAAGGAGACGTTGTCGACGGCACGCACGGTGCGCTTGGCGGCGAACAGTCCGCCGCGCACGGGAAAGTGTTTGGTCAGGCCATTGACCTGAAGCAGCGGCTGCGCGACGCCGCCGCGGTCCTCGATCGGCTCCAGCATTTCAACAGATGTGTTGCTCTCGCTCATGGCCGCGATCCTTCACCTCTCCCCATCGGGGAGAGGTCGGCGCGCAGCGCCGGGTGAGGGGGCGCGGCAAACTCGATGCAGCGTGACCCCTCACCCGGATTGCATCTCGCGATGCAATCCGACCTCTCCCTAGGGGAGAGGTGTACGGAGCATGCCGCGGCAGTTCGCTCTTGCATCACCATTGTCTAATTCCTGATGTCCATGGCGCTGCGCAGGCCGTCCGAGAGCAGATTGAAGCAAATCGAGACCGCGAAGATCATGGCGCCCGGGAGCGCTGCGACCCAGGGATTGACGTAGATCGCCGTGCGCAAGGTGTTCAACATCAGGCCCCATTCCGGCTCCGGCGGCTTGGTGCCGAGGCCGAGGAAGGACAGACCTGCCGCCAAAATCATCGAGACCGAGATCAGGCTGGTGGCATAGACGAAGATCGCGCCGAGCACATTGCCAAGGATGTGCACGCGCATGATGGTGAAGGCGCCGGCGCCGGACGCGCGTGCGGCCTCGACGAAATCCATGTTGCGCACGCCGGTGGTGACGCTTTCGGCGACGCGGGTGATCTGCGGCACGAACACGACGGTCAACGACACGATGGAATTGAGGATCCCCGCCCCCAGCGCGCCGGAGATGGCGATGGCGAGCAGCACGGACGGAAAGGCATAGAACACGTCGACCGTGCGCATGATCGCGGTGTTGAGCCTGCCGCCGACATAGCCGGCGAGGAGGCCGAGCGAGGTGCCGATGCAGAAGGCGAGGATCACGGGCAAAATGCCGATGAGCAACGACAGCCGCCCGCCATAAATCAAGCGCGCCAGCATGTCGCGACCGAGCTCGTCGGTGCCGAGCGGATAGCCCGTCGTTCCGATGTGGCGGAGGCGGCGGATCATCGAGCCCTTATAGGGATCTTCGAGACCCAGCCATGGCGCGAGGATCGCGGACAGGAAGATCAGCAGCAGCACCAGCGCGCAGGCCATGCTGACTTTGTCGCGCATGATGCGGCGGCCGACAGTCGCCCAGTAGCCGCGCGCCTTTGTTGCGGGTGCGGCCTGAAGTGCGGCGTCGCTGGTGGCGGACAACGGAAGCTCGCTCATCCCGCTAGCCCCGCTTGATGCGCGGGTCGATTGCGGCTTGCGCGATGTCGACCAGCAGATTGAGGAACACGAAAAACAGCGCCAGGATGAGGATCGTGCCTTGCAGCAGCGGCAGGTCGCGCTGGAAGATCGCGGAGTTGAGCAGGAAACCGGAGCCCGGCCAGGAGAACACGGTCTCGATCAGGATCGAGCCGCCGAGCATGTAGCCGAGCTGAAGCCCCATCACCGCGAGCCCGGTCGGCGCTGCATTCTTGATGACGTGGCGGAATACGCCGGTTTCACGCAGGCCTTTGGCGCGCAATGCTTCGACAAAATCCTGGCTGAGAATGTCGCCGGTGAGCGCACGCACGGTGCGGGTGACGATGCCCATCGGGATCACCGAGGTCGTGATCGCCGGCAGCACGAGATATTTCAGGTGCGCCCAGTCCCAGGCCCACGAGTTGGAGCCGTTGGGCCCGGCGCCGATCGCGGGCAGCCAGTTCAGCTGCACCGAGAAGATGATGACGAGCAGCATGCCGAGCCAGTAATGCGGCACCGAGACGCCGGCGATCGCAAAGGAGGTCGCGACCTTGTCGATCCAGGTCTCGCGAAAATAGCCGGCGATCAAGCCGAGCAGGACGCCCATGGTGAAGCCGATGATGGCTGCGGCAATCGCCAGCGTGACGGTGTTGCCGACCGCGCGCATGACCTCGGCCAGCACGGGACGGCCCGTAGCGATGGAATTGCCGAGATCGCCGTGGAGCGCACGCAGCAGCCAAAGCCCGAACTGCACCGGTAACGGTCGGTCGAAGCCATAGGCGGCGCGCAGCTGCGCTGCGAGCTCCTGCGAGGCATCGGCTGGCAGCACGGCGACCAGGGGATCGCCAGGCGTGATGTGCACGAGCAGAAAGCACACCAGCGCCACGCTGATGACGATCGGGACGACATAGACGATGCGTCTGGCAGTGTAGGCGAGCACGTTGAGTTCTTTCTTTCTTCTCCCCTTGTGGGAGAAGGTGGCGCGCGCAGCACGCCGGATGAGGGGTTTTATCCGCGAGTACAATCATTCCGAATGCAAGAGCGGCTCCCGCGGAGAGAACCCCTCACCCGTCTCGCCGCTGCGCGGCGAGACACCCTCTCCCACAAGGGGCCCCCACAAGGGGAGAGGGTGCACCGAGCGTGTTGCGCGAACTACCGCGCGATCGACACCGGCGAGAAGTCGATGAACCAGCTCTTCGGCTGCACGACGCCTGTTACCTTCGGGCTCATGGCGCGCGGGCCGACGTCGTGGGCGACGTAGAGGAAGGCGGCGTCGTCGACGGAGGCTGCGTGCAGCTCGGCGAGCGCGGCGTCACGCGCGGCAGGATCGAAGGTCTGGCGCGCCTTCTTCACGAGCTCGTCGAACTTGGGGTTGTTGATGAAGCCCCAATTGTTCGACACCGGCGGCGCCATGCCCGATTGCAGGAAGCGCACCAGCGCGAAGAACGGGTCCATCGCCGCATAGGTGACGTTGGTCGCGTTCGCGCCGTTGGCGCTAGCGTCCTTGGCGCCGCGGCGCCAGTTGGTGAACAGCGTGTTCCATTCGATGACATCGAGCTGCACGTCGAAATAGCATTCGGCCAGCGCCTGCTGGAGATATTCGTTCATCGGCAGCGGCTGCATCTGGCCCGAGCCGGAGGCTGATGTCTGGGTCTTCACCGTCAGCTTCTTGTTCGGGCCGAAGCCGGCCTCCTGCATCAGCTTTTGCGCAGCCGCCTTGTCGTACTTGATCTCGAAGCTCGGCTTGCCGCGCCAGGGATGGCCGGGCTCGAAGGTGCCGGTCGCCGGCACCATCAGGCCGGCGAGCAAGCCGTCCCTGAGGCCCTCGCGATCAACGCAAAGGTTCGCGGCCTTGCGCACGCGGATGTCGTTCCAGGGCGAGCCCTCGACACGCGAGAACTGCCAGGGCCAGACATGCGGCTGCTCGTTAGCGTAGAGCTTGAAGCCACGCTGCTTGAGCTCGGGCAGCGCATCCGGCGCCGGGGCCTCGACCCAATCGACCTGGCCGGAGAGCAGCGCGGCAGTGCGCGCATTGGCTTCGGGCATCGGCAACAGCACCATCTTGTCGATCTTCGGCACGCGCGCCTTGTCCCAATAGTTCGCGTTCTTGACCAGTTCGAGCCGTTCGCGCGGGGTGAAGCTCGCCATCTTCCACGGGCCGGTGCCCGAGGCGTCCCTGGCAAACGCCGTCCAGGCAGCTTGCGACTTCGCCTTGGCGTCAGGGCCTTCCGCCTTGTCGTAGAAGGCCTGCCACTTCGTCGGACTCGCCATGAACAGGTTGGTGAGGTTGATCGGCAGGAAGCTGTCGGGTTCCTTGGTGGTGAGTTCGACCGTCATGTCGTCGATCTTCTTCGCTGACGTCAGCGTCGGCATGCGCGAGGCCGTAACGCCGACCTGGCTGGCGTCGAATTGCGGCGCGTCCTGCTTCAAGACCTTCTCGACGTTCCACACCACGGCGTCCGCATTGAACGGCGAGCCGTCATGGAAGGTGACGCCGGGGCGCAGTTTGAACACCCACTTGGTCTTGTCGGCATCGTCGACTTTCCACTCGGTGGCAAGGCCGGGGATTACCACGCTCGCCTTGTCGGCCGAGGACAGGTCCCAGCCGGTGAGCCCGTCATACATGGTAAGGCCGGTGAAGCGATTGCCCTCAAAACCCTGGTCAGGCTGGCCCAGCGTGCGCGGAATATCGGCGGCGGTCATGCCAATGCGCAGCACAGTTTCGGCACTGGCCACGCGCGGCCATGCGGCGGCGGTCGTTAGAGCGAGCACCGCGATCAATGCCGCGCGTGTGGTCTTCTTGATAAGCATCGCCTCAATCCTTTTCCGGCCTGGATGACTATTTTTGATGCAATCGTATGCAATGGCTATGCCAAAGAGAAACTTATTCTGCCATTTGTCACTGCGACGACAAGTCCTTGTGGCTGGCGCGCGGGCGAATGCATCGCGCTGCCTATTCTGGCATCAAGATTGCAGGTTCGGCCCCGACGTCTCCTGGGAGCTTTGGGCCAATGCGTATTCGATTGTCGACCTGTCTCGCCGTGCTTGCGCTGGCGTTGTCCGCGATGGCGGCGCGCGCCGAAACGGTGGTGCGCTACGGCATCTCGATGGCGGATATTCCGCTGACGACGGGCCAGCCGGATCGCGGTGCCGGTGCTTATCAGTTCACCGCCTACACGATCTACGATCCCTTGGTGGCCTGGGAGATGGACGTCGCCGACCGCCCCGGCAGGCTGGTGCCGGGGCTCGCCACCGAATGGAAGGTCGATGATACCGACAAGACCAAATGGCGCTTTGCTTTGCGCAAAGGCGTGACGTTTCACGACGGCAGCGAGTTCAATGCCGATGCAGTGATCTGGAATCTCGACAAGGTGCTCAACGACAAGGCGCCGCAATTCGACAAGCGGCAGAGCGCGCAGGTGAAGACTCGTCTTCCCTCGGTCGCTAGCTACGCCAAAATCGACGATGTCACGGTGGAGATCACTACCAAGACGGTCGACTCCTTCTTTCCCTATCAGATGCTGTGGTTCCTGGTGTCGAGCCCGGCGCAATACGAAAAGCTCGGAAAGGACTGGGACAGGTTCGCAAGCCAGCCCTCCGGGACCGGTCCATTCAAATTGACAAAGCTGGTGCCGCGCGAGCTCGCCGAGCTCACCAAGAACCCGGACTACTGGAACAAGAAGCGCATTCCGAAAGCCGACAAGATCGTGCTGGTGCCTATGCCGGAGGCCCTGACGCGCACCAACGCGCTGCTTGCCGGCCAAGTGGATTTGATCGAGACGCCGGCGCCAGACGCCGTGCCGCAGCTGAAAGCGGCCGGCATGAAGCTCGTCGACAACGTCACGCCGCATGTCTGGAACTATCATCTGAGCGTGCTGCCGGGCTCGCCCTGGACGGACATCCGCCTGCGCAAAGCACTGAACCTCGCGATCGATCGCGAGGCGGTGGTCGCCCTGATGAACGGCTTGGCAAAACCTGCCAAGGGTCAGGTTGATCCCTCCAGCCCGTGGTTCGGCAAGCCGAGCTTCGAGCTGAAATATGATCTCGCCGCGGCCAAGAAGCTGGTCGAAGAGGCCGGCTACTCCAAGGCGAAGCCACTGAAGACCACCTTCATCATTGCGCAGGGCGGCACCGGCCAGATGCTGTCGCTGCCGATGAATGAATTCCTGCAGCAGAGCTTCAAGGAGATCGGCATCGAGATCGACTTCAAGGTGGTCGAGCTCGAGACATTATATACACACTGGCGCAAAGGCGCGGCTGACGAGATGAACGCCGGCATCACCGCCAACAACATCGCCTATGTCACCTCCGATCCGCTCTACGCCATCGTTCGCTTCTTCCATTCCGGGCAGATCGCGCCGGTCGGCGTCAACTGGGGTGGCTACAAGAACCCTGAGGTCGATGCACTGATCGACGAGGCCAAGCAGACGTTCGATTCCGCCAAACAGGACGCTCTGCTGGCGCAGGCGCATGCGCTGATCGTGAACGATGCCACGCTGGTCTGGGTGGTCCACGACACCAATCCGCATGCGCTCTCGCCGAAGATCAAGCAGTTCGTGCAGGCGCAGCACTGGTTCCAGGATTTGACGACGATCGGCGTGGAGTGAGGGGCTGCGCGCAACCTACCGGCGTCTTCCCAGCCTAGTGCACGGGAAGCCGGGACGACATTTTGGTGCGGCTGCGGACTTGCGCAAAGCATCAACTGTCGTCCTTTATGACGCTCGGAAGGAGCTAAGTCACACGCCCCTACTTCGCCAGCAGCGCATAAGCCCCGGTCCACCCTTCCGGTGGCGGCGTGAGCTGGAAATCCCTGATTCGCGCTTCATAGAGCCTGAACAGCTTCTCCAGGGTGTCGGCGTCTTCGCTGCGGCGGCCGCGCTCGATGGCGTCCAGTGCGCCCTGCCAGTCGCGATTGCGGTAGCAGCCGAGCATCTCGATGGTGATGTTGCGCAGGCGCTGGAAAGCGCCCGAATGCATCACGTCCTCGCGGCCGGCGATGGCATAGATCACCTCCGGCTCGGTCTTGCCCTTGACCATGATGAAGTCGAGCTCGAGGATCGCGAACTTGTCCTTGGCCGCGAGCGCAGTTCTTGAGCCGACGATGATCGGGAAGCCGTATTCCTTGGTCTGCCCCTCAAGGCGCGAGGCGAGGTTCACGCTGTCGCCGAGCACGGAATAGTTCTTCTTCAGATCGGAGCCCATGTTGCCGACCACGCCGATGCCGGTGTTGAGACCGATGCCGACATTGAGCGGAATGTAGACGTGGCCGCCGTCGGCGGCTTCCTGCTCGCGCTCCTTGTTGACGGCGTCGATCTGCTCCAGCATCTGGATCGCGGCCTCGCAGGCGTTGACCTCGTGCTCGGCATCGTCGAGCGGCGCGTTCCAAAACGCCATGATGGCGTCGCCCATGTATTTGTCGATGTAGCCCTTGCGCTCGATGATGACGTCGGTCAGCGGCGTCAAAAAGCGGTTCATCAGCGCGATCAACCCTTGCGGGTCGTGCTTGTAGCTCTCCGAGATGGTAGTGAAGCCGCGCACGTCGGAGAACATGATCGTCATCTCGCGCTCCTCGCCGCCGAGCACGAGCTTCTCCGGCGACTGCACGAGTTGCTCGACCAGAACCGGCGACATGTATTGCGCGAATTGCCCGCGGATCTGCACGCGCTGTCGCTGCTCGCGCACGAAACTGGCAAAGATCAGCGTCAGATAGATCGCGGTGGTCGACAGCAGGGGATAGGTGAAATCGATGAGGTAGCGGTACTGCGCGTAGAAGAACCAGGACACGCCGACCAGAATGACGGCGAAGGCCGCGCCCGCCAGCACGAGGCGCACTGGGCCGAGGTTTGGCGTAAAGATGATGACGAGGAGGCCGATGATTAGCGCCGCTATCAGCTCGACCCCGAGCGCATAGTTCGGCTGGGAGATCACGGCGCCGCTCAGCACGCTCTCGAGCACCTGAGCATGGATCTCGACCCCCGGCATGGTCGAGGACACCGGGGTGGTCTTGATGTCGTTGAGCCCGACCGCGGAGGTGCCGACCAGCACCAGCTTGCCGGCGAGCTTGGCGGGCGGCGCGGTGCTGTCGAGCACGTCGGCCGCCGAGACGTAGATCGAGGGATCCTGCCGCGCATAATGCACCCAGAGCTGACCGTTCTTGTCGGTCGGGATCTCGAGGCCCTTGAGGCGCACGGCCCTGATGCCAGTCTTGTCGGTCCGGATCAGGAGCGTCGGCGTGCCCGTGGCGACGCGCAGAATCTCAAGGCTGAGCGAAGGCATGATGTTGCCCTGGGCGCGCATCACCATCGGCACGCGGCGGATCAGGCCGTCGCGCTCGGTCTTGATCGTGAACAGGCCGCGGCCGGCGGCGATCTTTTCGATGACGGGCACGTTGCGCAAGAGGCCGGGGAATTCGAACAGGAAGCGCTCAGCGCCCTCTTCGCCGACCGTGGCGACGCCGGTGAAGGGCAGGGACTTGTCGAGTTCGGAGGAGATCGCCGGCTGCCCGGTCTCGCCCAGCACCACGCGGGAGCCCTTGATCGCCTCAGCGAGGATCTGGTCGTTGGTCGGCAGCTCGCGCAGCTTGGCACGGGTGGCGTCGTCGAGATAGCGCATCTGGTTCGCGACCAGATCCGGATTGAGCCGATCGGCCTCGGAAAACACCACGTCGAAGCCGATCGCCACCGCGCCGTTCTTGGTGAGGTTCTGGATCAAATCGGCAATTCGCGTGCGCGGCCACGGCCATTGCCCGAGCTTGGCGAGGCTCTTGTCGTCGATATCGACGATGGTAACAGGCCGCGCCGTCTTGTGGCGCGGATCGATCAGCTGGAACATGTCGAAGGTGCGCAGCCGCAATTCCTCAATCGGCGGCGGATCCCAGAGACGAGCGCCGGCAAACAGGACCAGCAGCGCGAGGCACATCAGCCGCGCAAAGCCGAACTTGCGCGCAAACCACCGCCGCAGGATTTTTAGACGTTTCATGCCGGTCGGGCTTCCTGTCCCGCCTCCTGCCGTGCGCACCGATCATGGAGCGTCCGCGCGCGATTTACTATGCCCTGGCTACTGAGGATTATGGATTTTTTGCCGTGGTCAGGCCGCGAGCCGGCGCCGGGAGCCCCGGGGGGCGATCAAGTCATGTGGAAGATGAAATCGCTGGCCTTGAGATTTGCCGCGATCACGTTCTTCAGCAGCAGCGACTCGTGCTCCGTGACCGATGGACCCTCGCGATGAGTGATCTGTTGTTGCCACGCAGCCGACGTATCCTCAGACTGTTGGACGATGGTGAGATTGCCGATGGAGCTGATGTCCGAGAACTCGCGGAGATCGATCTTGTCCAGACCTATCGCGAAATCGGCAATGGTGTGCGTGAAATCCGTATGGTGTCCGTGGCCATAACCAATCGAACCCGGCGAGAACACGAACTGGTCCTTGCCGCCGCCGCCGGTCAACGTATCGCCCGTCTCGGTCGCGAAAATGACGTCCTTGCCGTCGGTGCCCTGCAGGATGATGCCGTGCCTGGCGTCGCCCGCCTCGTTGAAGATGAAGTGAACGGTATCGAACAGGCCGGTGGTTTTGTCCTTCACCGTCAGCGTGATCTGATCGTTGTCCGGCGGCGTTTGGCCCGGATCATAAGTGACCCCATCCGCGAGGGCCGAGTTGATGTCATCGAGAGAGCCGCACGCCGCCCCCGGGGCGACACTGCTGTCCGGATCATGTGCAGTTACGGTCCTGATCTGGAACTCATCCGTCGCAGCGTCGGCATCGGTGTCGATAACCGGGCCGCTGGCGTCGTCGGCGCCGATCACGTCTACCGTGAGCGTTGCCGTGCCGGTGGCACCATGCGCGTCCGTGGTCTGGACCGTGAAAATATCTGCATAGGACCCGTCCGACAGCGCGTTGATGGCCCCTGCATTGGGAACGTAGCTGTAGCTGCCGTCCGGGTTGACCGTGAGCGAACCGTACAGTCCCGCAACCGTCGTCGTGGCATGGTGATCCGCGTTCAAGACGGCAAAGGTCAGCGTCGCCGTCTCGCCGCTATCGGAGTCGGTGCCGGCCAGTTGCCCGGTGAGGTTGGAGAAGGTGTCGTCCTCGGCGGTGTCCGTGAGCGGGCCGATCTGAAGATCGGACAGCGTCGGCGCATCGTTGCTGCCGGCAATGTTGACTGTGACGATAGCGCCTGTGCCAGCGCCCTCGGCATCCGACGGAACAATCGTGTATTGCAGCGACAGAGTCTGGCCGACGGCGAGAAAGTTGAAGGCCTGGCTACCCGAATTAAAACACCAGGAGAACTGGGCATAAGTGGCCGTGCCATCGAGGATGTCGCGGGACGGCACGGTGAGATAGTTCAAAAGATCTGCATGCGACAGCCCGCCGACGCAGCCGGTTTGTGGCACGCCGTCGAGAGAGACCTGTACCTGGCTGACCGACACGGTGACGTGGTCGATCGCGTCGACGTCGGAGACCGTCAGCACGCCATGCGAGAGCTGGCCGGCGTTGGTTTCCATCAGACCGGCAACGGCGCCGCCCGGCCCGGAGGTCCCGCTGGCCCAAGCCGCAGTGCCCTCGATCGCGAGGCTGTGGGCGGAGTTGACCGTATTGGCGGCCATGGTCCCGCTGCCGTCGCCGAGCTGATAATACGCGGCAAGATTCGCCTCGTTGCCGGTGAGACCGGTGAAATCGATCGACTGGATCTGCGTCTGCGTGAGCGCGGTGGTCCAAACGCTAACATCGGCGATCGAGCCGGTGAAGCCCTCCCCCTTATAGCCGGGTCCGCATTCATGACTGGCCGCACCGATCATCATGTAGGACGCCGACGGATTCGACGGGCTGCCGTCGATCGGATTGAACGCCCATGACTGCGAATATTCGAGCTTTCCATCCAGATAGAGCGTGAAGGTGCCGTTGTCGCGGGTCAGCGCGATGTTGTGCCACTGCGACGCCGTGAGCGCCACGCCGGTATCTTCGATATCGACGCCGCCTGCAAGAATCTGCAGCTCCAGGGTACCATCGTGGTTGACCGTACCGAGGAGACCGAAACCGGTGGTCGAGGTGTTGCCGTTGTAGAACAGGATCTGGCCGTCGCCGGGATGGGCGGCCCCGCTCCAATTCACCCAACCGTCCAGCGTGACGTCATCAGTAGCGACGGTCGGCACGTCGCCAACCGCGATCGTCTCGCCGTCGAAATTCATGTAGTTCGACGTCACATAGGAAACGGCCGGCGCATCGTTGGTGCCCGTAATCGTGACGGTAACGTCCTGGCTGACGGTGCCGCCGTGATGATCGTCGAACGTGACGGTGTAGACCTGGATGACGGTCTGTCCCTCCGCCAGCGACTGCAGCACGGGATCGCTGTTGTCCAAGGTGAAGTGCCAGCCCAGCGTCGCAGCGTTGCCGGTGTCGCTACTGGATTCAGCCACCGACGAATCGATCGAGAAAGTGCCGATATGCGAACCGGTCCCGAAGCCCGCCAGAGCCGAGCTGACGGACGACGATTTGAACGACCACTGCGCCGTATGGGTGTCGATCAGGTCGACGTCCTGGATCGCCAGCGTGCCGCATGCCGACAGCGACGAGCCCTCATCCTCGGTGACCGCGCCCGTTGCCGCCGCGGCATCGCTGGTGATGGTCGGCGCGTCGTTGACGCCCGTGATGGTGACGGTGACGTCCTGCGTGACCGTCGCATTGTGATCGTCAGTGAAGGTGACGGTGTAGGCCTGGGTGATAGTCTGCCCTTCCGCCAGCGACTGCAGCATCGCATTGCCGTTGTCGAGCGTGAAGTGCCAACCCAGCGTGGCGCCATTGTTGGTGTCGGTGTTGGATTCGAGCACCGAAGGATCGATCGTGAAGGTGCCGATATTCGTGGCGCCCTCAGCAAAGCCAGGCAGATGCGCACTCGAGGACGAGGACTTGAACACCGCCTGCGCCGTATGGGTGTCGATCAGGTCCAGATCCTGGATCGCCAGCGTGCCGCCGATCGACAGCGTCAGGCCCGTGTCCTCGATGACTTTGCCCCTTGCCGCGTCGGCATCGCTCGTAACGGTCGGCGCATCGTTGGTCCCGGTAATGGTCACCGTGACGTCCTGGGTGACCGTCCCGCCGTGATGATCGTCGACCGTAACGGTGTAGACCTGCGTGATGGTCTGGCCTTCGGCCAGCGACTGGAGCACCGGATCGCTATCGTGGAGCGTAAAGGTCCAGCCCACGGAACCTCGCGTGCTGACGCCGGGACTTTCGCTCACCGCCGCAAGCGCGAAAGTGCCGACATGCGAGGTGCCGTCGCTGAAGCCGGGTAGATGCGCGCTCGACGTCGTCGACTTCAGCGCGAAACTCGCGGTGTGCGTGTCCGTGAGATCGGGGTCGTTGAAGGCAATGGTGCCGCTCGCCGCGAGCGTCCCCGCCGTGTCCTCGATCACCGCGCCGGTTGGAATCGTGGAGTCTTCGACGATCGTCGGCAGGTCGTTGGTGCCCTCGACATTGACGTCCGCACCGTTGATGGACACGGTGATCGGCGTGCTGACCACACCGCCGTGCCCGTCATCGACCTGCACGACATAGTTGAGGGTCAGCGTCTCGCCTTCGGCGAGGAAATCGAAGAGATGGTCGGGAACGCTGTAGGTCCAGATCGCCGAACCGTTGTTACTGTTTCCCGCGCCCTGCACCACGGTCAGCGGCACCTCAACGGCGGCGATCGCGGCGCGTTGCTCCGGCGTCAGCGTCGCGGTGATATCGTTGCCTTCCGCATCGAGATATTTGAACGGCTGGGTCGACGAGAGCGCCGCGCTCACGATCGGCCGGTCCGTCAGATCGACGTCGGTGAAGGTGACCGTGCCCGTGATGGTGTCCAGAGCCTGGTTGCCGGTCCCGACCTTCTCGATGACGGTGCCACCCGATGTCGCGATGGCGGGCTTGTCGTTCGTCCCGGTGATCGTGATGGTGATCGGGATGAACTTGGACTCCGGACTCACCGCGAAATTGGTATCGACGCGAACCATGTAGGTCAGCGTCAGCGTTTCACCGGCCGCGAGGAAGTCGAAAACGTTGTCGGGGATCGTGTAGGTCCAGACCGCGGAGCCGTTGTTGGTGTTGCCGCCATCGGCGACGACACTGATCTGGATCTGCGTCGCCGCGATGTCCTGCTTCTGGAGCGCGGTGAGCGAGCCGGTGACGTCCTGCTGGCCGGCGTTCTTGTAGACGTAGTTCGGCGCCTCGGCGAGGCTCACCGACACCGACGGCCGGTCGCCAAGGTTTTGGTCGACGAAGGTGATCCGGCCTGAGACAGTGTCGGCATGCGTTGTGTCGCCCGTGGCGTCCGCGCGCTCGGTGAGCGCGAACGCGGTCTTCACATTGCCACTGGAATCGAGGCTTTGCACCAGCGGCTGGCCGGGAACACGGGTGGCCGTGGGCGTGGAGTTGCTAGGGGCTTCCTGTCCCTGCGGATTGAAGTTCGTGAAGACCGCGGTCACGATGTAGCCGGCCGGGGTCTTGATCAAGATTCCGTCGCTGGTCTGCGTGATCGTGTCGGTGAAGTTCGTGGTCAGCTTGGTGTTGCTGTTGTTGTCGGTGAACTTCAGCGTGAACACGTCCGTGATCAGCTTCTGCACGTCGGGCGACATCAGCGCATTGGTGATCGAGACGTTGCCGCCGCTGATCTGGATCATCTGGCCGGCCTGGTTGACCGTCGCGATCGGCAGCAGCGTGATCTTGTCGAACAGAATGTACGAGCCCGTGGTGCCGTTCGGCTCGACCAGCACCTGGAAGCTCGCCTGCGGCTGCGGATCGCCCCCGCCGGCGGGGACGACGAAGTTGATCTGGGTCAGCACCGCAGTGCCGCGGATGCCCATCGTGGCGACCGGCGTGTCAACCTTCATGTCGCCGTGCTTGGCGGTCTCGCCGGCGACGAAGGTGATGGTACCCGCGACCAGGCTCAGCAGCGAGGAATTGCTCGACCCGTTGGGGTCGTAGACCATCTCGTTCAGAACCATCCGCGCATTGGAGGACAGGCCGAACACGGTGCCGTCGATGAAGGTGATGCCGAGCGTCGAATCGGCGGCGGTCGAGACCACGTCGCCCTTCTCGACATTGTCGCCATTGTTCAGGATGACCGATACGCCGTTACGGATCGCGGTCGCGCTGCCGGAGAGTTTTGTGACGTGACCGATGACCTGGGCCGCTGCGGTGCCGGGCGCAGCCTGCGCATATTGTACATGGCCCGTGAGGGTATTGACGATGTCGCCGGTGAGATGGGCGCCGTCTTGCGAGGCGATCGCTGTCCGCTTGTCGCCCCTGAAATAATCGTGAACGACGAACTCGCGACCCTCATGGGACAGCACGAGGTCGAGACCTGCGCGCTTGAACTCGCCGTTGAAGATCAGCCTGGGGTCAGGAACAACGAACGCGCCATCGGGCACATTGCCATGTGCCTTTGCGATAAAGGGCTTGGCGGCAGAGAAATCGACATGAACATCGGCGGGTAAACGGGAACCCGGGCCGTCCAAGGAGATCGCGGCGTCAAATTTGCCAGCGTAGTTCAACCGCGCACCGTAAAAAGGGTTAAAATCTAAGTAAGTATCGACTGCCTAAGCTTGCATAGCATTACCAACTCCTTAGCGAAACCATCTATTGCTTGTGTGATTTGGCGTCACCGAAGCCGCAGAGGCCCATCGAACCAAGTCTCCTGGAGGACGCGCGGCAATACCGGCAACATTCGGAAGTATAATTTTCAGCTGCCCGAGCTCATTTCGTCGATCTCCACGTATTCTATAGTATAGAATAGGTAAGGAATACTTGTGTCAGCTTTTATTCGGATGCCCGGCAGCACACTGGGGCAAATATGGAGCCAAATCTGTGATCCAGTTAACAGAACGCGTGAAATAGCGAGTCGTTAGCCATAGCGCGTGAAATCACGAATGCACAACCATCACTTGCAGTTGGCTCCATTTCGCGTCGGTGGCGTCCCCCCTCGCCTGCGGCCCGTAAAATTTTACGCAATATGAGCAGGCGCGTTTCAGCCTGTTCCCCGGTTTTGTGACCCCTGCCGGGCGCGTTAAGCAGAACAAAACGGCCCATCTCGCACTATCTGCCCGAAAGCAACGAAGCCGGCACGTCGAGATCGAGAGGGATCTCGCGAAGCCCGGAAGGGGATGTCAGATGGAGACCGCTGCTCGCTGGCGCGCTTGGCGCGCAATCCTTGTCATGTGCGGATTGGTCCTGCTCGGATCGGCCGCTGAGCTTCGCGCCGGGACGCTGCTATCGCCCGGCGCCGGCGTCCTTGTGCGCAAATCCGCCGAGCCGTTCGGCGTGTTCGCCTTCGCCATCTCGTCGGGCGGCCTGCAACGGAAATGGCTCGCGCTGAAGGACAAGCTCGACGACGACATGGTGCAGCTCGCGCTGTGCGATGGCGATCGGGACAATTGCGCATCGCCTGCGGCCCTGAAGCTGCTCGCCATCGTCGACCAGGCTCGTGATCGCGACGGCCGTGCACGGCTGGGCGAAGCCAACCGCGCCATCAACCTCGCCGTCCGAGCCGTCAATGACGGCACCGATGACGTCTGGAGCTCGCCGCTTGCGACCTTCCAGCGCGGCGCCGGCGATTGCGAAGACTACGCTATTGCCAAGCTCGCCGCACTGCGGCTCGCCGGCATTGCCGCTGAAGACCTCCGCATCGTCGTGGTGCGCGACACCCGCGCCGGCGAGGCGCATGCTGTGGCCGCCGCGCGGCTCGACGGCCACTGGCTGATGCTCGACAATCGCCGCATGGCAATGGTCGAGGACGACGCTGCGCGGAGCTATCAGCCGCTGTTCGTGCTCTACCAGTCGGCCGTGATGAAATATGTCGACGAACCCGCGCGGTTCTCGATCGCAGCCACCGAGCCGCGGTGATCGACTTTGTAGCGCGCATGAAGACAACGGGCCGGCGCAAGGCGCTGCCCGCTGCCGTTGCAGGGAGGACGAACTGGCCCCGGTGAATTCGGGGACGGCGGGTGGGGATCGTAGCCGGTCGCGCTTTCTTCCTTCTCCCCTTGCGGCAGAAGGTGGCGCGAAGCGCCGGCTCTGTCTCCGCTCGCAAGACTGCTCGTGAGGATAGAACCCCTCACCGACGTCGCATTCGCGAAGCCACCCTCTCCGGCGAGTGGAGAGGGTGAAGCGTTCGCGCGGCAGAGCGAGCGCATCAAAACATCAGATTGTCCTTCACCAGCACCCAGCGGCCGCCCTTGACCTGCTGTACCTGAGTGATGGTGTTGGCGAGGTGGTCGGTCTTGGAGAACTTGGTCGGGGGCGAGTTGAAGATGTCGAGGAATTTCTCGCCCGATTCGAGCGCGTCCAGCATCTTCTGACCTGTGAGATCCTTGCCCGCCTTCTCCGCGTAGAACGCAAAGGTCATCACCGCGTTGTAGCCGATGATCGCCTGCGTGTTGGCGTCGGTGCCAAACATCTTCTTGTAGTTGACCAGCCAGTCCTTGACCTTGCCCTTAGCGGTGTCCTCGTAAGGAATCTCGAAGCCGCTGGCGGCGTAGAGACCTTCGACGGCTTCCTTGCCGAGCATCGGCACCTCCATCACGTTGGTCGGCGTGGCACCGAGGAAGGTGACGTCCCAGCCGAGTTTCTTGGCTTCGGTCATCGCTCCTATGGTCTCGCGGAGCACAGTGCCGAGCACGACGAGGTCGCAGCCGTCGGACTTCATCTTGGCGATCTGCGCGCTGAAGTCGGAGGCGCCCCGCTTGTAGCTCGTGATCGAAGCCGGCTGAGCCTTCATCGCGGTGAGCTGCTGGTTGAAGCCGTCGAGCACGTTCTTACCGTACTCGTCATCCTGATGCATGATGCAGGGCTTCTTGAAGCCCTTCCACTCCATCATGAATTTCAGCGCGGCCCGCGTGCTCTCGACGTAAGGCAACAGGTTGTTGAACTTCAACCGCTCCTGCGGCTTGGCCGGATCGAACTTGAAGGTGAACTCGGCCGCCGTCAGCGGGAAGAGCTGCAGTACGCCGGCGTCGAAGAGGATGTCCTGCGCGGCGAGGACCGTCGGTGATCCCATAGGCCCCACCATCGCGAAGATCTTGTCGCGCTCGATCAGTTTTTGCGACGCCAACACGGCCTTTTTCGGATCATAGCCGCTGTCCTCGATGACCAGTCGAATCTTGCGGCCATTGATCCCGCCGGACGCATTGATCTCCTCGGTCGCCATCTTCATGCCGTTTGCGACCGGGACGCCCCAACCCTTGATCGGTCCCGACAGGTCCTGGTGAGTGCCGATGACGATCTCGGATGGCGAGATGCCTTCGTTGGTGACCTTGGTTTGCGCCGCGGCCGGCAGACAGGTGAGCACTACGACACTCACAGCAAGGCCGAACGCGCTGAACGATTTCGACATTGACGTCTCCTCTCCTAAAGGCCCGTGTTGGACGAAGGGCGAGGGCCATCGCTCCTCCGCTTGCTCGAATGGCTGGCTTTTCTTTTCTGCACATGCGCCCTGTCGGAAAACCGATTCCCACTCTTCGGGGGGCATGTGGGTCACGCTACCGCACGCTGGCGATACATCCCCTCGATCTCGGCAGCGTAGCGCTTGTTCACGAAGCCGCGCTTCAGCTTCATGGTCGGCGTCAGTTCCTCGTCTTCCGGGGTGAGCTGGCGCTCGATCAGGTAGAACTTCTTGATGGTCTCGACGCGGGCAAAATTGCCGTTGACCCGTTCGATCTCGCGCCAGATCAGGTCCTGAATCTCCGTCGCCCGGCACAGGCTGGCGTAATTGGTGAACGGGATGTCGTGGTCCTGCGCAAATTTCTCGACATTCTCCTGGTCGATCATCACGAGGCAGGTGAGATAAGGCCGCTTGTCGCCGATCACCACGGCATCCGAGATGTAGGGCGAGAATTTGAGCTGGTTCTCGATCTCAGACGGCGTGATGTTCTTGCCGCCCGAGGTGATGATGATGTCCTTCATCCGGTCGGTGATGCGGACGAAGCCTTCATTGTCGATGGTGCCAACATCGCCGGTGTGCAGCCAGCCGCGAGAATCGATGGTTTCGGCGGTCTTCTCCGGCTGGTTCAGGTAACCCATGAACAGGAAGTCACCTTTGATCAGGATCTCGCCGTCGGACGACAGTGCGACCTCCCCCCAGGGGACGGCCGTGCCGACCGAGCCGAGCTTGATCCGCTCCGCCGGCATCATGGTGGCAACCCCGCAATTCTCGGTCTGGCCATAGACTTCGTGCATGTCGATGCCGAGCGCGAGATACCAGCGGATCAGTTCGGGGGCGATCGGCGCGGCGCCGGTGAAGGCGATGCGGCAGCGGTCGAGCCCAATCATGCGGCGAATGTTGCGGAAAGCGACGCGATAGGCGAGACGGTTGGCGAGGCGCAGCGTCAGCGGCGGCCTCCTGCCCTCGAGCCGGCAATCGACCATGCGGTAGCCGATGCCGATGGCGCGGCGATAGACCCATTGCTGAAGCGGCGTCGCATCCTTCAGCGCGATGGTGATGGCGGAATAGAATTTTTCCCAGATCCGTGGCACTGCGAGGAAAACGGTCGGCTGCACCTCGCGCAAATTATCGGGCACGGTCTCCGCACTCTCGGCAAAGTTCATCACCGAGCCGAGCGCGACCGAGATGTAATAGCCGCCGACGCGCTCGGCGACATGGCAGAGCGGCAGAAAGATCAGCCGGTCCTCGTCCTCTTGCGCGGGAATGAAGTCGCTGGCGTGCCGCATCTGATGCGTCACGCTGCGGTTGGCATGCATCGCGCCTTTGGGCGGCCCTGTCGTGCCCGACGTGTAGACGAGGATTGCGAGATCGCTGGCGCCGCGGCTGTCGATCATCTCCTGCCACAGCGTCTCGCGGCCGACCATGTGGTTGCGGCCGAGCGCGCGGAACTCGTCGAGCGACATCACCATGTCGTCGGAGAAGCCGCCGAGGCCCTCCATGTCGAACACGATGATCTTCTGCAAGGTCGGACAGCGCGCCCGGCAGGCGAGGACCTTGTCGAGTTGCTCCTCGTCCTCGACGAAGATCACCTTTGTTCTGGAGTCGTTGACGAGATATTCGACCTGGGAGGATGCGTCGGTCGGATAGATCCCGGAGGAGACGCCTCCGGCGCACAGGATGCCCATGTCGGCATGGACCCATTCGGGCACGGCATTGGCGATGATGGAGGCGACGTCGCCGGGCAAGAAGCCGATCGCGCGAAGCGCATAGGCGACCTCTTTTGAGATATCCAGCCATTGGCGCCAGCTCGTCGGCTGCCAGATGCCGAACTTCTTCTCGCGGATCGCCGGCCTGTCGCCCCGCGTCTCGACGGCGCGCAGGAAGCTCTTCGCGATCGTATCAGCGACCGTCAGCACCGCCGGTCGGGCCATGCACCTCTCCTCCTTGTCGCGATCCCCTCCGTCGCCTGCCTTGCCGGCGGTCTATGTCTTGCGGAGGGGCTCGTCCATCTAACGCCACGTTTTCTTCTTTTTCCAGCGCCGTTCGCCTCTAGCGCCCACTTCCTTGGCGCCAAGGTAAAATTCCTGGATGTCCTGGGAATGCATCAAGCGGTCGCAGGTGTCGTTCATCACGATTCGGCCGATCTCCAGGACATAGCCGTCATGCGCGGTCTCCAGCGCCACCTTGGCGTTCTGCTCGACCAGCAGGATCGACATGCCCTGCTCCTCGTTGACGCGGCGGATGATGGTGAAGATCTCCTTCACCAGCAGCGGCGATAGACCGAGCGAGGGCTCGTCGAGCAGGAGCAGCGTCGGCCGGTTCATCAGGGCGCGGCCGATCGCCAACATCTGCTGCTCGCCGCCGGAGAGCTGACCGGCCGGCTGGTTGATGCGCTCCTTCAGGCGCGGGAAATAGTCGTAGACGCGCTCCAGATCTTCCGCGACGCCGTCACGGTCCCGGCGCGGATAGGCGCCCATCATCAGGTTCTCGCGCACCGAGAGGAACGGGAAGACTTCGCGCCCCTCCGGCACGTGACTGAGGCCGAGCCGCACGATCCTGTCGGCTTCCATGCGCTGGATCGGCTTGCCCATGAACTCGATCGCGCCCTTCTGCGGATCGAGGATGCCGGAGATGGTCTTCAGCACCGTGGTCTTGCCGGCGCCATTGGCGCCGAGCAGCGTGACGATGCGGCCGCGCGGTACCTCCAGCGAGATGCCGCGGATCGCCATGATCGGCCCGTAATAGCTCTCGATGTTCGAGAGTTTCAAGATGGTCTCGGGTGTCGCGGTCGCATCCATAGACTCAGGCCCCCAGATACGCGGCGACGACATCGGGGTGCTGCTGCACCTCGGCCGGCGAGCCCATCGCCAGCACCCGGCCATAGTTGAGGGCAATGACGCGGTCGGAAACGCGGTTGACCAGCGACATGTCGTGCTCGACCATCAGCACGGTGACGCCGAGTTCGTTTTTCATGTCGCGGATCCAGAACGACATGTCGTCGGTCTCCTCGACATTGAGGCCGGAGGACGGCTCATCCAGCAGGATCAGCTTCGGCTCCGAGCACAGCGCGCGCGCCAGCTCGATGACCTTGCGCACGCCATAGGGAAGGCCCGAGATCAGCTTGTCGCGATAGGGTTCGAGATCGAGGAATTCGATCACCTGCTCGACCCGGCGGCGGTGCACCTTCTCGTTGGCCCGTACGCTCGGCAGGAACAGCAGCTCCTGCCAGAGTTGCGTGGTGGAATGGCGGTGGCGTCCAACCAGCAGATTGGAGAGCACGGTCGCGTTCTCGAACAGCTCGATGTTCTGGAAGGTGCGGGCAATACCGAGCTTGGCGATGTCGTAGGGCGGCTGTTCGGTGATGTCCTGGTCCTCGAAGAAGATGCGGCCCGAGGTCGGCCGGTAAATCCGCGAGATCAGGTTGAAGATCGAACTCTTGCCGGCGCCGTTGGGACCGATGATGGAGAGGATCTCGCCTTTCTCGATCGCGAACGAGACCGCATCGACCGCCTTGAGACCGCCGAAGTGCAGCGACAGGTTCTCAGCGCGGAAATAGCTCATCGGTTGCGCTCCGATTTCACGTAGATCTTCTGCCGCTTGAAGGTGGCGCGCTTGTAGAGCGGGAACAGCTGGAAGAAGAGCTTGATCTTGAGCCAGCGGCCGTAGAGGCCGAGCGGCTCGAACAGCACGAACAGCACGATGATGATGCCGTAGATCGCGCCTTTCAGGCCGTTGAGCGAGGCGAAGGCTGCGACCTTGGACTGAATGTTGCCCGCAGTCGCCGAGCTCGCACCAAATGTCGCGGCGATGCCGGCGATCATGCCGGGCATGTCGTCCTTGAGATAGGTCAGGAACGGATCGATCATCACGATAAAGATCGCGCCCAGAACCGCGCCGTGCAGGCTGAAGGCGCCGCCGATCAGGATCACGATGATGAACTCGATCGAGAGCTGCAGCGTGAACATCTCCGGCGAGATGAACGAGAGCTTGTGCGCGAACAGCACCCCGGCAAAACCGGTGATCGCCGCCGAGATCGCAAAGGACTTCACCTTGTAGAGCGCAACATTGACGCCCATGCTGCGCGCCGCCGTCTCGGAGTCGCGGATCGCAACAAAGGCGCGGCCTGTCGGCGAGCGCAGCAGATTGAGCGTGCCGACGATGGTCAGCACCAGCACGGCAAGGCAGAGGTAATAGAAGGTCGGGCTGTCGCGCGGGACCGTGACGCCGAGCAGCGATAGCGTCTTGACCCGCATGCCTTCATTGCCGTTGGTGACGCTCTCCCAGCGCGCCAGGATCTCCTCGACGATCAAGGCAAAGGAGATGGTGGCGATGACGAGATAGATGCCGGTCAGGCGCAGGGCGGGAAAGCCGACCATCGCGCCGATGATGCCGGTCAGCAGTCCTGCGGCGAGGAAGTAGACCGGGAACGGCACGTTGTATTTCTGCAAATACGCCGCGGTATAGGCCCCGATCGCGAGGAACGCTGCGTGCCCGAGCGAGGCCTGGCCGGTAAACCCGGTCAGGATCAGCAGCGCCACGCCGACGGTCGCATAGATGCAGACGAAGACGAGCTGGCTCATCAGGTAGCTGGAGAGCACATACGGCGCGATCAGCAGCAGTGCGAGCAGGACGCCATAGGTGGCGACGTAGCCCGAGTGCGGAAACAGCTTGATGTCGTCCTCATAATCGGTCTTGAACAGAAAGCGCATGGCGTTCAGACCTTCTTGCGGACGTGGAGACCGAACAGGCCTTCAGGTTTCAAGAGCAGCACGGCGAGCAGCACGATATAGGGTGCGACGTCCTTCCAACCTTCGGCCAGATAAAAGCCGGCCATGCTCTCGATCACGCCGATCAGCACGCCGCCGACGACTGCGCCCGGGATCGAGCCGAAGCCGCCGAGCACGGCGGCGGGAAAGGCCTTTAGGCCGAGCACGAGGCCGACATTGGAATGGATGAAGGTGATCGGCGCCAGCAGCACGCCGGCGCAGGTGGCGACCGCCGCGCTAATGGCCCAGACGATCGACACCACGCGCTTGACCGGAATACCCATGTAATAGGCCGCCAGCATGTTCTCGGAACTGGCACGCATCGCAGTGCCAAGCGTGGTCTTGTTGAAGAACAGCCATAGCAGCGCGCACAGGATCATTGTTGCTGCGATCACCGAGAGCTTGTCGTAGGCAAGGACCAGAGAGCCCATGCGCAGCACCCCCTGGCTGAAGGGGGTCTCGATTTTCAAGTCGTCGGTGCCCCAGATCATGCCGGCGATCGAGCGCAAGAAATAGCCGAGGCCGATCGTCGCCATGATGATGGAGAATTGTGGATAGCCGAGGATCGGCCGCACCACCACGCGCTCCGCCAGCATGCCGAACAGCGCCATGGCGGCTATGGCACCGGCAAAGCCGATCCAGTAGTTCAGACCCATCATGCCGATGAAGGTGAAGGCGAAGAAACCGCCGAGCATCATCAGGTCGCCCTGGGCGAAATTGACGACCTCGGTGGCCTTGTAGACGAGCACGAAGCCGAGCGCGATCAGGCCGTAGACGCAGCCGAGCGCAACACCGCTGACCAGCTGCTGAACGAAATCCAGCATCGCCGCGCATCCTCCCGACGCAACCAACGGTTCTTCTTGACCGCCTTGTTGCATCTTGTGTCCAGTCGCTACGCAGTCGTTTCGCTGCGTCAGCGCCATTTGTCCGAGGCCAATTCAGCCTGAACCGCCAAGCGCTGTCAACAAACGGTGACTTGCCTTTAGGATGACGGAATTTGTCGGCCGTAAATTCACGGTGCCGAAACATCTTAAAGTCATGGTCGCGGACGATGCAAAACCGGATGGTGTGGCCGTCATGAAGCCGGACAGCTCGGCGCTGGAAGTCCTGGGGTTAACGAAGCGTTTTGACCGTTTGGCGGTCGATGGCCTCGATCTCACTATTCATGCCGGCGAATTCTATGCCCTGGTCGGCCCTAACGGCGCCGGCAAGACCACCACCCTGCGCATGGTTGCAGGCCTGCTGCGGCCCGATGCCGGACGCGTCTCGATCTTCGGCATCGATGCGCTCCAAAATCCGGTCGCCGCCAAGCAGATGATGGCATGGGTGTCCGACGAGCCGATGATCTACGACAAGCTGACGCCGCTCGAATATCTCGAGTTCGTCGCCGGTCTCTGGGGTATCGCGCCGTCCAGCTCGGAACCTGTTGCGCAGGAGCTTCTCGGCTCGCTTGGCCTCGAGTCGCATCGGCACGAACGCTGCGAAGGCTTTTCCAAAGGCATGCGCCAGAAGGTGGCGCTGGCCGGCGCGCTGGTGCACGATCCCCGCCTCATCATCCTCGACGAGCCGCTGACGGGGCTCGATGCCGTTTCCGCCCGCCATGTGAAGGGCCTCCTCAGCGAGCGCGTCCGCGCCGGCTGCACCGTCATCATGACCACGCATATTCTCGAGGTCGCCGAGCGCATGGCCGACCGCATCGGCGTGATCGCATCGGGCCATCTGGTCGCCGAAGGCACGCTTGACGAACTGCGCCGGCAGAACGGCCATGATGATACCAGCCTGGAAGACCTTTTCATCGCGCTGGTGACGTTTCCGGACGCCGCATGAGCTCGGCGACCGCGATCTCCTGGTTCGCTCGTCACGAGCTCCGGCTCGCCTGGCGCGAATGGTTTGCCATGATGACCGGCGGCCAGCGCAAGCGAGCGCGCGCCGCCCTCATCGGCCTGTTGTTCTTCGCAGCACTCCTGCACGTGCCGGCCTGGGCGGTGATCGGCCGCTTCGCCGATCTGCAACTGCCGCTCGACAAGTCCTCGCTGATCGTGATCTCGGCGACGATCTTTCTGGCCTGGAGCTTGATGCTGTCGCAGGCGATCGAATCGGTGACACGGGTGTTTTACGCCCGTGCCGATCTCGACCTCATCATGTCCTCGCCGGCGAGGCTGGCCAACCTGTTCTCGGTCCGCATTGCCGCGATCGCGCTGACCGTCACGGTGATGGCGCTGCTGTTCTCGACGCCCTTCATCGACGTGCTGGTGATCGGCGGCGGTGCGCGATGGCTCAGCGCGTTGGGCGTCGTGGTCGCGATGGGCCTGTCGGCGGCGGCGATCGCTATTGCCGTCACCATTCTCCTGTTTCGGCTGATCGGGCCGGCGCGGACGCGCTTGATCGCCCAGATCCTCGCCGCGGTCATCGGCGCTGGCTTCGTGATCGCGCTCCAGGTCGCCGCGATCATGTCCTACGGCACGCTGTCGCGCTTCACCATCCTGACCTCGGGTAGCCTCGCCGCCTACGCGCCCGATGTCGACAGCATCTGGTGGTGGCCGGCGCGGGCGACCATGGGCGACTGCGAGGCGCTGTTGCTGCTTCTCGCGCTCGGGCTCGTGCTGCTCGGAAGCGTCATGGCGATCTTTTCGGGCCGCTTTGCCGATACTGCCATCGATGCGGCGGCGTATGGCGCATCCGGCCGCGTGCGCGCGAAGGAGCGCCCGTTCCGCGGCGGATCGCGGCAGCAGGCGCTGCGACGCAAGGAATTTTCGCTGCTCTGGCGCGATCCCTGGCTGATCTCGCAGACCCTGATGCAGCTGCTCTATCTGGTGCCGCCGGCGCTGCTGCTCTGGCGAAATTTTGCCGATAGCTCGGCAGCGCTGACGCTGATCACGCCTGTCATCGTAATGGCGGCCGGACAGCTCGCCGGCGGGCTTGCCTGGCTGACCATCTCGGGCGAGGACGCGCCCGACCTGGTCGCGACCGCGCCGCTGACGCCATCCAGCGTCATCCGTGCCAAGATCGAGGTGGTGCTGATCGCGACCGCCGTGATCTTCTGCCCTCTGGTGGCGGCGCTGGCCTTCGCCTCGCCAATCCAGGCGGCAATTAGCGCCGGCGCAATCATCATCAGTGCGGCCTCCGCCACCGCGATCCAGCTCTGGTTCCGGGTGCAGGCCCGGCGCAGCCAATTCCGCCGCCGCCAGACCTCCTCGCGGCTTGCGACTTTTGCCGAAGCCTTCTCCTCGATCGGTTGGGCCGCGACTGCGGCGCTGCTGCTCGCTCTCCCCATCGCCGGCCTCATCAGCGGCCTGATCACAGCTAGCCTCATTGCCATCACCTGGAAGTTCAGCCCGCGGCGTGAATAAGCCACGCCAGCGAAAGGTGCGACACTGACGCGCTGTTGATCGCAGCCCATTGGCCACGCGCCGCATTGCACGCTAGACTTTCTCGTGAAGTCATCGGGGACGGATGCATGTGGCGACTGGTTTGGGCGGCTTTGGTGCTGTTCGGCGTATCCCTCGCACCTACCCTCGCCCAACAGCCACCTCAACTCAGCGAGTGTCTGGCGATGGCGAACGCGGCGCCGCGCGCGCTGCCGGTCGCGTTCCGGCAGGCCGCCGGCTCAGCCGAGGTCGAGATCACCTATGCCGGCCACTCCACCTATTTCATCGATACGCCCGGGGGCCTGCGCATCGCCACCGACTATAGCGGCGCCTATCAGGTGGGACCGCTGCCCGACGTCGTCACCATGAACCGTGCGCACAGCACGCACTACACCCTATTCCCGGACAAGCGCATTCCTCATGTGCTGCACGGCTGGGGCGTGGATGGCAAGCCGGCGATTATATCGGAGCGCATCGGCGATACCTTCATCCGCAACGTCACCACCGACATCCGCCGCTATTTCGGCGACGATTCTGGCGCCGACATGATCCGCGACGGCAACTCGATCTTCATCTTCGAGGTCGCCGGCCTCTGCATCGGTCATCTCGGTCATCTTCATCACAAGCTCGACGACAGCCATTTCGCCCAGATCGGGCGGCTCGACATCGTGATGGTGCCGATCGACGGCACCTACACCATGTCACTGGACGGCATCTCCGAGATCACCAAACGGCTGCGCGCCTCGGTGGTGCTGCCGATGCACCGCTTCGCCACCCCGCTCGACGATTTCATGCGCCGGATCGGCCAGCAGTTCGAGATCGATCAGCGCATCGAGCGGTCGTTCCGGATCTCGCGGGATGCGCTGCCGTCGAAGCCGACGGTGATCATCCTCGACGGGGTCTGACGCGCGAAGCCGGAACACATGAACGTCCTCTGACTTGGTTTGCTTCAAGATCATCCTTGGTCGGAGCAATCATGAGCAGACGGTTTCTTATCCTCGGCTCATTCACCGCGATATATTTGCTGTGGGGTTCCACCTACTTTGCCATCACATTGGGCCTAAAATCGATCCCGCCATTTTTGCTGATGGCGCTCCGCTCGTTCTGCGGCGGCATTGCGCTATTGGCGATGAGCGGTGGGCAGGTCGCAAGCATATCCTCGCAGGCGTGGGCGCGGGCGAGCCTTTGCGGACTGCTCTTCTTCGTCGGCTGCCACGGCGTGCTCGCTTATGCCCAGCAATCGATTCCTTCGGGCGCGGCAGCGATCGTGCTCGCTACCATCCCGTTCTGGATCTTGCTGATCGATGTCTTGTTCCCCGGCGATCAGCGACCAAAGCCCCTCGCCCTGCTGGCGCTCGTGCCCGGCTTCTTCGGCGTTGGCCTCGTGGCGCGGCAGAACGTCGAGCAGGCCGGCATCAGCATTCTTCCCGTCGTCCTTCTCCTGGCTGCGGCCTTGTCATGGTCGGTCGGGACCGTCCTGTCCCGGAGCATGTCGCACCAGGCGTCGGCCATCCTGCTGTCGGGCATGCAGCTTACGATCGGCGGTGCCGTGTTGTTCGCAATCAGTTGGCTGACCGGCGAGATCGGAAGCTTCAGGCCGAGCGACGTCTCGCTGACTTCGCTTGCGGCGGCGCTTTGGCTGATCATCTCAGGCAGCGTGATCGGATTCGTCGCCTACAATTGGCTACTGGAAAACGTCTCGACCTCGTTCGTATCGACCTACACTTTCGTCAACCCGGTGATCGCAGTGCTGCTCGGTACTGTCATACTGGGCGAGCCATTTTCACGTCTGATGCTGCTTGGCGCGGGCCTCGTCATTGTCTCCATCATCGTCATCTGGCTGGCGGAACGTTCAGCGAGCCGGCGAACGAACGACGCGACCGATCGCGGCGTGAGGCATCTGTCGCCACGCCAGACCTGACGACCGCGGACGGCAATTTTCTCCAAGTCACTAAGGCACGTTCGTGCTGATCTCGTCGCAAGAGGAGATCGACATGACAGATTTTGCGAGACTGTTGCATGCGGACGGACCGAACCCAGAGCACGCGGCGGCGCTGCAGCTTTACGGTCGTTTTGTCGGCGACTGGGACGCCGAAATCACCGCCCACGGGCTCGATGGAACCAAACACACAGCGTCAGGCGAAATCCATTTCGGCTGGGTACTGGAGGGGCGCGCCGTGCAGGACGTCTGGATGATTCCTCGTCCCGCCGGCAGCCCGGCCTTTCCGATCGCCGGCAATTGGTACGGCACGACGCTACGTGTCTATGACCCAACCATTGCCGCGTGGCGGATTTCCTGGTTCGATCCAGGCCGCAGCGTGTTCCGCCAGCAGATCGGCCGTCCGCGCGGCGACGATATCGTACAGGAAGGCACGACCGAAGCCGGTGAGCTGACGCGCTGGAGCTTTACGGAGATCACCGACGATTCCTTCCACTGGCTCGGGGAGGTCAGGCCGGCCGCCGTAGCGGACTGGCGGCTGATGGTCGATGTGAAAGCAAAGCGGCGCGAGGGCTGACGAGGGTGCCGCTGTGCTCGCGATGACGGGTGCGGTTGCATGACGCGCGCTGCCGCGTGACGAAATGAGGTGTTAGGCTCTCAGCACAAAAACAGAGGGAGCGAACGCCGATGGCCGCAAGTGGGTTGCCCGCCAATACGAGCGGACTGTTTGTCGAGCCGCGCGAGGACTGGCTTGCGCAGCACCAGGAGGAGATCATCGATGCGCCCCGGCCGATCGTCGATCCTCACCACCATCTCTGGAATCGCGGGCACCGCTATCTGATCGAGGAGATGGCGGCCGACATCGCCTCCGGCCACAACGTCGTCGCAACCGTCTACGTCGATTGCCGCTCGATGTATCGTGCGCATGGGCCAGAGGCGTTCCGGCCCGTCGGCGAGGTCGAGTTCGCCAATGGCGTCGCCGCGATGAGCGCGAGCGGTGGTTACGGCAGGGCGGCGATCTGTGCGGGCATCGTCAGCCACGCCAATCTGCTGCTGGGCGACGCGGCCAAGCCGGTGCTGGAAGCGGAGATCGCGGCGGGCAACGGCCGCTTCCGCGGCATCAGGCATTCCTCGGCCTGGGACGAAGACCCCGTCGTCGCCGGCATGTATGCGAACCGGCCGAAGGGCCTTTTGCAGGATTCGACCTTCCGCAAGGGATTTGCCTGCCTCGCGCCGCTGAACCTCAGCTTCGATGCCTGGCTGTTTCATCCGCAGATCGGGGAGTTGACCGAGCTTGCGCGCGCCTTCCCCGACACCAGAATCGTGCTCGACCATTGTGGCGGCCCCGCCGGCGTCGGCCGCTTTGCGGGACGGCGCGAGGAGGTGTTTTCGCAATGGCGCGCCTCGATCCGCGAGATCGCGAAATGCGAGAACGTGGTGGTTAAGCTCGGCGGGCTCGCGATGTGCCTGCTCGGCTATGACTTCCATCTGCGCGAGAGGCCGCCATCATCCGAGGAGCTTGCCACAGCCTGGCGGCCTTATGTCGAAACCTGCATCGAGGCATTTGGCCCGAGGCGCGCGATGTTCGAGAGCAATTTCCCGCCGGACAAGGGCCAGTGCAGCTATCACGTGATCTTCAACGCCTTCAAGCGCATCGCAGCGGCCCTGAGCGAGGCCGAAAAGACGGCGCTGTTCTCGCAGACCGCGATCGATTTCTATCGGCTCGAACTGCCGTCGTGACGAGAAGAGGGGCCGGGATGTTGATCCCGACCCCTCTTCCGTCGTAGCCGCTGGGAAGCGTCCTTGAAAACGTATTGTTCGGGCTCTAGCCGGCGCCCATCAACGAAGCTGGACGGCGCTCGCCGCTGGAGGTGAACATCTTCTTGAGCTTGTTGACCACACGGATCAGAAGGCCGATCATCACCGGATTGGTCTTGCGGCAGAAGGCGATCTTCTTGACGTGCCCTTCGACATGCCATTTGGCATGCGCGCCGTCGCGGAAGAAAATGACGTCGCCGGGACCGTAGCGCTTCGGCGGCATACCGTCGCTTTCGAGCACGATCGATCCTTCCATGATCATGATCGTCTCGTCGATATCGTAGTACCAGTTGAAGCGCCCTTCAGTGCAGGCCCAGATGATGGTTTGGGCCGTGCCGTCGGCGCTGGTGGACAGGACGCGCGAGCGCGACACCGGGTTACCCTCGATGATCCAGGACGGCTCGATCGGCCGCAGCTCCAGATCCACATTGCAACTGCCGATCTCAATCATGGCGCGCGACATCTGTTTCCTCAGGGAATGAAATAAGTTTGACCGGGTCGGAGCCCGGATTGTTTCAATGATCCTCGCAACGCTAGTGATCGGCTTTTAATTCTTCCTTACGCAGGCCTCGACAATCGACCGTAGTTGAAGCCGCAAAGCGCGTTAACGCCGTGATTTCCTGCCAATTGGCCTATGTGAACCCATCTTTTCCGGGGGTGCGACAAAATGCGCGAACGTGACCATCGAGGGAGTCATGGAGGCTCCTCGCGCTCGAGGTTCTGACAGCGAACCACCGTGCTCACCTCTCCTACAAGAGAGGTAAAGCAGGTTACTTCGCCCACTCGCCCTTGCGGAACACCGGCACCTTGCTGCCGTCGGCGAGAATGCCGTCGATGTCGGTCTCGGCCGAGCCGATCATCCAGTCGATATGGATCAGGCTCTGGTTGCCGCCCTGCGCGGCGATCTGCTGCGGCGTGAGCTGCGCGCCGTTGACGAAGCATTTCGAGTAGCACTGGCCGAGCGCGATGTGGGACGCCGCGTTCTCGTCGAACAGCGTGTTGTAGAACAACAGTCCGCTCTGCGAGATCGGCGAGGAATGCGGCACCAGCGCCACCTCGCCGAGGCGGCGCGCGCCCTCGTCGGTGTCGAGCACCTTATTCAGCACCTCCGCGCCGCGCGAGGCCTTTGCGTCGACGATCTTGCCGTCCTCGAAGCGCACCGAGATGTTGTCGATCAGGGTGCCCTGGTAGGACAGCGGCTTCGAGCTCACGACGTGGCCGTAGACGCGGCGGCAATGCGGCGTGGTGAAGACCTCTTCGGTCGGGATGTTGGCGTTGCAGCTGATGCCGTTCTTGGAGAGCGAGGCGCCGCCCTCCCATTCATGGCCATCGGCAAGTCCGATGGTGAGGTCGGTGCCCGGCCCCGAATATTGCAGCGCGCGGAAACGCTGGCCATTGAGCCAGCTGGTGCGCTCGCGCAGCACCGCATTGTGGCTCGCCCAGTTGCTAATCGCGTCTTCACGGTCGACGCGGGACGCCGCAAAGATTGCATCCGCGAGCTTGCCGATTGCGACGTCCTCAGGATCGTCAGGAAACACCTGCCTGGCCCAGGACGGGCTCGGGTAAGCAATGATGTTCCAGTTGGTGTCGAAATTGACGATTTTTTCCAGCGCCGGTTGATAGGCCATGGAATTGGCCTTGCTGGCGCGCGCCACCTTGGAGGGATCCTCGCCCGACAGCAGCATCGGATTGTCGCCGACGATGGCGAGCCGTGCGGTGTTGTCCGAGAATGCCTTGGCCATGCCCTCATACAGCCAGCCGGCAGCACGATCGAAACTATCGTCGTGACCGAAGCGGTAGCGCGCCAGCGTCATCTCCTCATCCGACAGGATCGGCGTTACGATCCCGGCGCCGGCCTTGTAGGCGTGCACGGCGATCCGCCGCACCAGCGGCAGCGCGATCGCAGGCGCCGTCAGAAGAAGATCCTGCCCCGGCCGCAAACCCAGCCCCACCTTCACCGCCACCTCGGCCAGCCGGTCGAGTTTCGCGGGATCGATGGGAGAAGCGGAATTGCGGTGATCAGTCATACGGGGCCCTCTGCCGTCTCTCGTTCAATCTAAGCCTAGGATCGCAAGGCGCAAGTGCGCGAGCACCTTGCGACAGCGATAAGATACGCAGTTTCACGCATGTTGGTTTTCAACGCGTTGCCGATTTCAACACCCGGTCGACCATGGCCGGCGCAAGGCCGAGGTAATTTCTTGGCGAGGTGAGTGCCTCGATTGTGGCACGGTCGATGCAGTTCAAGACGCGGGAGTCGGATGAAAGCGCATCCGCCAGCGACAGACTTTTCTCACTGGCGAGCCGGCAGGCGTCATAGACCATGTCATGCGCCTCCTGCCGCCCGATTTGCGGCGCGAGCCCCATCATGACCGCTTCGGCCACGATCAGGCCGCGGCTGATGGCGAGATTGTCGTTCATCTTCGCCTCATCCACGATGAGGCCTGCGAGCGCAAACTTCGCCTGGTGCAGCGCGCCGGCGGTCAGCACGAAGCTTTCTGGGATTGCCATCCATTCGGCGTGCCAGGGGCCGGTGGCGCGCTCGAAATCCTGCACCATCGCATCCAGCATCAGGCCTGCATGCTGGCGCACCGCCTTGGACGCCGCAAGCATCAGTTCGGAGGAGATCGGGTTGCGCTTCTGCGGCATGGTGGAGGAGGCGCCGCGCCCCTTGACGAAGGGTTCGTAGACCTCGGCAAACTCGGTCGAAGCCATGATCATGATGTCGAGCGCGATCTTGCCGAGCGAGCCGGTGACGAGCGCCAGGAAGTTCACGGCCTCGGCAAAGCCGTCGCGCGCGACGTGCCAGGTCGAGGCGGGAACGCCGAGCTTCAGCTCGGCGCAGAGCGCCTCCTGCACCTCGAATCCCTTGTCGCCGAGCGAAGCCAGCGTGCCGGCAGCGCCGGCAAACTGGCCGACCAGGACGCGCGGCTTCAACTGCGCCAGACGCTCGGCATGACGGTCGAACATCGCGAGCCAGATCGCGGTCTTGTAGCCAAACGTCACCGGCAGCGCCTGCTGCAGATGGGTGCGGCCCGCCATCGGCGTATCGCGATAACGCTTGGACAGGTCTGCAAGAATCCGGCGCAGTTCGGCAATGTCCCTTTCGACGATCTCGAGCCCGGCACGCAGTTGCAGGACCACCGCGGTGTCCATGATGTCCTGCGTGGTCGCGCCCCAATGCACGTAGCGGCCAGACTCGCCGCACTGCTTCACCATCTGATGCACCAGCGGCAGGATCGGATAGCCCACGATGTCGGTCTCCTGCCGCAACAGATCGAAATCGAGCGCGGAAACATTGGTCCCGGCCGAGATCTGATCAGCGGCGTCCTGCGGTATCACGCCGCATCTGGCCTCTGCCTTCGCCAACGCCACCTCGACCTCGGCATAGCGCGCCACCAGCGCGAGATCGGAGAACACTTCCCGCATCTCAGGCGTGCCGAAGGCGTCGCGGAACAGCATGGAGTCGAGCACGGTGGTCCCAGTGGGAAAAGCGGGCATGGGCATTTCTTCGTGGTTGGAGTGTTCTCTGTGAAGGCAGCTTACGCGGGCCATGCTATTCGACAATGCCTGCCATACGACCGGGTCGTCCTGGCGGATGCCCACGGGCATTCGCCGGGCATTCGCCAGGACGACGCTGGGGAAGTGTCCGACACTGCGGACGCAGCTACACTTGCGGATTAACCCAGCGGCATTCTGCGCCAAGCCTCCACATTCTATCGAGGTCGTATTCCCCATCCGAAGACAGCATAACTGGCATCACGCGATCGTGGTGAACCTGACAGCCCCTTCGGCGGACTTACAGATTTTCAAGTCGAAATCCATTTGGTTTTAGTATTGCCCGATGTCGTGGGAAGGACTGAGTTTTCGACGTGCAATTTCTGTTCCGGGACCATCTCCTCGATACCGACCGGCGCGAGCTGAGCCGCGAGCAGGTTCCCGTTGCCGTGGAACCTCAGGTTTTCGATCTGGTCGTGCATCTCATGGAGAACCGCGACCGGGTGGTCAGCAAGGGTGAGCTGATCGACAAGATCTGGCACGGCCGCAGCGTCTCCGAATCGACGCTGACCAGCCGGATCAACGCGGCACGCAAGGCGATCGGTGACAATGGCGCGAACCAGGCGCTGATCCGCACCATCGCGCGCAAGGGCTTTCGCTTCGTTGGCGACGTCGAGGCAAAGCGCGGCGCGGCCGTTCAGGAACCCGGTCCCGCGGCGCCGGTGGCGCAGACCACGCTCGCGCTACCCGACCGGCCCGCAATCGCCGTGCTGCCCTTCACCAACATGAGCGGCGACCGCGAGCAGGACTATTTTTCCGACGGCATCAGCGAGGATATCATCACCGCCCTGTCGAAGCTGCGCTGGTTCTTCGTCGTCGCGCGCAACTCGTCCTTTGTCTACAAGGGGCGCGCTGTGCACATCCACGAGGTCGCACGCGAGCTCGGTGTGCGCTACGTGATCGAAGGCAGCGTGCGGCGCAGCGGCGAGCGCCTGCGTATCTCGGCGCAGCTCAACGATGCCTCGACCGGCAGCCATCTGTGGGCGGAGCGCTACGACCGCGAGCTCGCCGACGTCTTCGCCGTGCAGGACGAGATCACCGAGGCGATCGTCGCGGCGATCGAACCGCAGCTCTACGCCGCCGAGAGCTTTCGCGCGCAGCAGAAACCGCCGGGCAGCCTGGATGCCTGGGATCTGGTGATGCGCGCATTGTCGCATTACTGGCGCATCACGCGCGAGGACAATGCCGCTGCGCAGGAGCTGCTGGAAAAGGCAATCGCGATCGATCCCGCCTATGGCAAGGCGCTGGGCCTGCTCGCGACCAGCCACATCTTCGGTGCGCATATGGGCTGGGCGGAAATGGCTGCGACCGTGCCGATCGCCGAACGCGCAGCGCTGGCCGCGGTGGAGGCCGATCGCGACGATGCCTGGGCGCATCACGGCCTCGCCTATACTTATCTGTTCCGCCGCCGCTTCGACGACGCACTGGCGGAGTTCGATCTGGCTCTCAAGCTCAATCCGAATTTCGCGATGGCGTACGCCTTCTACGGCGTGACGCTGTGCTACGCGGGGCGATGGCAGGACGGCGACGCCGCCGCGCGCCGTGCGCTGCGGCTGAGCCCGCGCGATCCGCTCGCCGCGATCTATGGTGGAGTTGCGGCCTACGCCCGGTTCATCGGCCGCGACTACGAAGGAGCCGTGCAGATGGCGCGCGAGTCGCTGCGGCAACGCAGCGATTTCGTCGGCGCGCATCGTGTGCTGACAGCCGCCGCCGGTATATCGGGAAATGCGGCCCTTGCCGCCTCCGCCCTGGACGGCCTGCGCCGCGCCCAGCCCGGCATTTCGCTTGCCTGGATCACGCGCGAGCTGCCGATGCTACGCGACGAGGATCGCGCGCATTACCTGGAAGGGCTGCGGCGCGCAGGGATGAGGTAGCTCGCCACAGCTTACCGGCCCCTGGGGGCCTCCAGGGGAGGGCAAGAAAAGTCCTACTCCTGCATCATCTCGCCGCTGCCGCCAAACTCGGCGGGAAAGTCCTTCAGCTTGGGCAGGCCGTCGCGCATCGGCAGCACCGTCTCCGCATAATTGACGTGGACGCCTGGCGAAAATGCGAGCGTGGGGATGGTGGCGGTGAAGACGTCGATCAGGCCGAGCGGCGGGTGGTTGGTCATGAGATGACCGCCGCACTTCTTGCAATATTTGCGTTGGCTGAGCGGCGTCTTGGCGAAGGTCTCGACGTTCTGGGCGCCTTCGGTGATGCGCACCGCCTCGGGCTTCCACAGGCTGAAGGCATTCACCGGTCCGCCCGACCACGACCTGCAAGAACGGCAATGGCAATAGCCCATCGCCTCCGGCTCGCCCGTGACCTCGATCGTGACCGCGCCACAGAAGCAGTTTCCGACATGTTTCATTTTGCTCGTCTCCATTGGGATCGATATTGCTGGTCGGGCCAGCCACGCGTCCTCCTTTCGGTGGACGCCTGGCGCGAGGCGAAGACTATACCGATCTGCGCCAGGGAATAAGCATCGACACGCGTTGTTTGTACTGCCGGTACTCGTCGCCGAAGAGAGCGACGAGGTCGCGCTCCTCCAGCGCGATGCCGACGAAGATGTAGAGCGTGGTCACGGCGGCGAACAGCAGATGGCCCGCGGTCATGACCGGCGCCGCCCAGAACGCGATGATGAAGCCGAGATAGATCGGATGACGAACGAATTTATAGAGCAGCGGGGTCTTGAACCGCGCAGGCGCCGCTTCCTTGCCGACGAGATGGTTGGTCACCTGATGCAGGCCGAACAGCTCGAAATGGTTGATCATGTAGGTCGAGGTGAAAACCAGCACCCAGCCTGCGAAGGACAGCGTGACCAGCGTCACGGCAAAATCGGGATCCTGGACCTCCCAAACGACTGAAGGCAGCGGCCGCCACTGCCAGAACAGGAGCAGCAACGACAGGCTCGCCAGCAGCACATAGGTGCTGCGCTCGACCGGCTTCGGGACGAACTGCGTCCACCAGGCCTTGAAGCTCTGACGCGCCATCACGCTGTGCTGGATGGCGAACAGGGTCATCAGGAGGAGATTGATGATGACGGCCTCAAGCGGGGGCGTGGCGGTTCCGGTGTCGATGGTCTTCGGCACGACCAGCCCCATGACGAAGCCGATGGCGTAGAGAATGGTGACGAAAAACACGAGATATGCCGCAATTCCGTACAGAAAGGCGACGAACTTGAACATGCGTGAGCCCGCAACCGCCGGGCTGATCGAATGAACCTGATCAATCTGAGACATGGAAAGCTCCGTTGTGCCAAAACATCGGCACTATGTGGTCGCCCCACCATGCGCTTCGGACGGGCCTGAGACTTTCGCCGACAATTGATTTTCGCCTGAGACGCCATTGATTTTTGCTTGAGACGACACAAAACGTGCGATTTTGCTTTGAAAACAACGTGCTCGACGGCGACCTGCGGGAACTCACCTGCGCCGGGATAGCCGTGCCGTTGCAGCCGCAGGTGTTCGATCTGTTGCTCTATCTGGTTGCTCAACGCGCGCGTGTGGTCAGTAAGGATGACCTGATCAGCCAGATCTGGAGCGACCGCATCGTCTCCGATTCCGCCCTGAACAGCCGGATCAACGCCGCGCGCAAGGCGATCGGCGACGACGGCGCGACCCAGCGGCTGATCAAGACCATTCCGCGCAAAGGCTTTCGTTTCGTCGGCGAGGTCCAGGAAGAGGTGGCGGCGTCGCCTGCGCCCGCCATATCCGTTTCTGCCCGGCCGCACACCGCCACAGACCGCCCGGCAGTCGCGGTGCTCGCCTTCGAGAACATGAGCGGCGATCCCGCGCAGGACTATTTCGGCGACGGCATCAGCGAGGACATCCTCACCGCGCTGTCGAAACAGCGCTGGTTCATGGTGATCGCCCGCAACTCGTCTTTCACCTACAAGGGACGCGCGGTCCACATCAGGCAGATCGCCGAGGAACTCGGCGTCCGCTACATCGTCGAGGGCAGCGTGCGCAAGGCGGACAACCGGGTGCGCATCACCGCACAGCTCAACGATGCCACGTCGGGCAGCCATCTCTGGGCCGAGCGCTACGACCGCGAGCTGATCGACGTCTTTGCCGTGCAGGACGAGATCACCAACGCGATCGTGGCGGCGATCGAGCCGCAGATCCACGCGGCCGAAAATTTTCGCGCTCACCGCAAGCCGCCTGCGAGCCTGGACGCCTGGGATCTGCTGATGCGGGCACTGTCGCACTACTGGCGCGTGACGCGGCAGGATCACGAGGCCGCCCGGACGCTGCTGGAGCGCGCGATCGGAATCGATCCGAATTATGGTCAGGCGCTGTCGGTGTTGGCGGCAAATCATATGTTCGGCGTGCATCTCGGCTGGGCCGAGCTTGCCGCGGTGGCGCCAGTGGCGGAAGCCGCCGCGCTCGCTGCCGTGCGCTGCGACCATGAGGATGCCTGGGCGCATGCCGCGCTCGGGAGCGTCCTGTTCTCGACACGTAGGCTGGCCGACGCACTGTCCGAGTTCGAGCAGGCGCTCGCGCTCAATCCGAACTTCTCGCTGGCGCAGGGCTATTACGCGCTGGCACTGTCTTATGCCGGACGCTCGAAGGAATCGTTCGAGGCGGCGCAGACGGCAATCCGGCTCTCGCCGCGCGATCCCTCGCTGGCGATCTATCACGGCATTGCAGGCTATGCGCGCTTTACCGACCGGCACTATGACGAGGCGATCGCGCTCGCGCGCGAGGCGATCCGGCACCGCGGCGACCTCACCGGCGCCTACCGCGTGCTCGCGGTCTCCGCCGGCATGACCGGGGACGCAAAGCTTGCAGAGATGGCGCTGAGCGAACTCCGCCGCGCCCAGCCCGGAATCTCGCTGCACTGGATCGCGACGCAACTGCCGTGGGCCAATGACGCCGACCGCAATCACTATCTGGAAGGATTTCGGCGGGCGGGGTTGCGATGACGGGCCTGCCCGCGACGCTGTGTCGCTAGCCGCGGGTCATGTCGGCCAACGACCGACATCAGCGCTACACAGCGATAAGCGGCAGATAAATCAAAACAGGACACGCTGTACATTTTTTGTGCGAACGTTGTCGCGACTTTCATCTTGCGGCGCCGAGCGAGACTATGTGAGCCTCGCTACCGGATGGGGACTGGGATGGGCCGGCCGTCGCTTTGCGCGCGAGCACGTTGCGAAGCGTTACCGGCTGACCTCGCTTGATAAAGTTTAGACATGCCGAAACGAGTGTTGCTTGGTCTCCTCCTGGCTTGCGGCCTCACGGCCCCGGCGCCGGCGCAAGAGCCGAAAACAGGAGGCGTGATCAATGCCGTGATCCAGCCCGAGCCGCCCGGCCTGATGCTTGCAATAGTCCAGAACGGTCCGACCCAGATGGTGTCGGGCAACATCTTCGAGGGGCTGCTGCGCTACAGCCCCAAGCTCGAGCCGCAGCCGGAGCTCGCCGAGAGCTGGAGCGTAAGCGAGGACGCGAAAACCTACGCCTTCAAGCTCAGGAAGGGCGTGACCTGGCATGACGGCAAGCCCTTCACCGCCGCAGACGTGCTGTTCTCGGTCGAGATGCTGAGGCAGACCCACGCGCGCGCCCGCAACAACCTCGCCCAGGTCGACAAGGTCGAGGCGCCCGACGACTACACGGTGGTCTTTACGCTGAAGCAGCCGTTCGGCCCGTTTCTCGGCATCTTCGAGGTTGGCTCGATGCCGATGGTGCCGAAGCATCTTTATGAAGGGACCGACTTCAAGACCAATCCCTACAACAACGCGCCGATCGGCACCGGTCCCTTCATGTTCAAGGAGTGGCAGAAGGGCTCGTTCATCCGCCTGGTCAAGAACCCGAACTACCATGAGAAGGGCAAGCCCTATCTCGACGAGATCTACTGGCAGATCATTCCTGACGCCGCGGCGCGCTCGGTGGCGTATGAGACCGGCAAGGTCGACGTGCTGCCCGGCGGCTCGGTCGAGAATTTCGACGTGCCGCGGCTGTCCAAGCTGAAAGACACCTGCGTCACCGGTGCCGGCTGGGAGTTCTTCTCCCCGCTGGCCTGGCTCTGGCTCAATAACCGCCAGGGTCCGCTCGCGGACAAGCGGGTGCGGCAGGCGGTCATGTATGCAATCGACCGCGATTTCGCCAAGGACGTCATCTGGAACGGGCTCGGCAAGGTCGCGACCGGCCCGTCGGCCTCGACCATCAAATATTACACCGACGACGTGAAAAAATACCCGTACGATCCGGCAAAGGCCAAGTCGCTGCTGAAGGAAGCCGGCTACAAGGGCGAGAAGATCCGCCTGTTGCCGCTGGCCTATGGCGAAACCTGGCAGCGCTGGGGTGAAGCGGTGAAGCAGAACCTCCAGGACGCCGGTATCAACATCGAGACGATTGCCACCGACGTTGCTGGCGGCAACCAGAAGATCGGCGACTGGGACTATGACATCGCCTTTACCTATCTCTATCAGTACGGCGATCCCGCACTCGGGGTAGGACGCAATTACGTCTCCAGCGCCATCGCCAAGGGCCAAGTCTTCAATAACGTCGAAGGCTACTCCAACCCGGAGATCGACAACCTATTCGCCGACGGCGCCGTCGCGACCCCGGACTCCAAGCGCAAGGAGATCTATGAGAAGGCACAGAAGATCCTGGTCGAAGACGTGCCGGTGGCCTGGATGCTCGAGCTGCAATTCCCGACCATCATGCGCTGCAAGGTCAAGAACCTGATCACCACGGGGATCGGGGTCAATGATGGCTTCAAGGACGCATGGCTCGACAAGTGATGGTGCACGCCGCACGCTTGTTTCACCTTCCCGGCTTGCGGCGGAGGTCGACGCGCTCGCAGAGCGCGGCGGGAGAGGGCTTTCTCCACCCGGTGTCCTCTCTGCGGAAATACCCTCTCCCCTACCCTCTCCCGCAAGCGAGAGAGGGAGCGCACCGCGATCGCCGCTGCGTTCAACCTGATCTGATCGCCATCTAATTATGCTCTCCTTCGTCGCTCAGCGTGTCCTAAAGGGCGTGATCGTCCTGCTCGCGATCATCGTCCTCAATTTCTTCCTGATCCGACTTGCGCCCGGCGACCCTGCGGTGGTGATGGCGGGCGAAGCCGGCGCCAGCGACCCGATCTTCGTCAAGCAGCTCCGGGAAAAGTTCGGCCTCGACAAGCCAACGCCCGAGCAGCTCTTCATCTACGTCAAGGGCGTCGTCACTCTCGACCTCGGCTTTTCCTTCCGCCAGCAGGCGCCGGTCGCAAAGCTGATCGGCGAACGGCTGCCGGCAACGCTGCTGCTGACACTGACCGCATTCGCGATCTCGCTCGTGCTCGGCATTCTCTTCGGCACCTTCGCCGCGCGCTTTGCCGGAACCTTCCTCGACACGGCCATCACCGTCTTTGCACTGATCTTCTACGCCATGCCGATCTTCTGGGTGGCGCTGATGGGGATCCTGCTGTTCTCGGTCACCATGGATTGGCTGCCGAGCTTCGGCTACGAGACGGTCGGCGCCAATCTCACCGGCCTTGCCCGCGCGATCGACGTCGCAAAGCACCTGATCATGCCGGCGATGACCCTCGGGCTGTTCTTCATGGCGACCTACACCCGCATGACGCGCGCCTCGATGCTCGAGGTAAAGCGGCTCGACTTCGTCAAGACCGCGCGCGCCAAGGGCCTGTCCGACGCCGTGATCCAGCGCCGCCACGTGCTGCGCAACGCGCTGCTGCCGGTCGTGACGCTCGCCGGCGTGCATTCCGGCACGCTGATCGGGGGCGCCGTCATCACCGAGACCGTGTTCGCCTGGCCCGGCATCGGCCGGCTGATGTACGACGCGCTACTCCAACGCGACTACAACCTGCTGCTCGGCGTCTTCGTGATCTGCTCCGCCATGGTGCTGATCTTCAACCTCATCACCGACCTGGTCTACCGCCTGGTCGACCCGCGCATCGAATTCGCTTCATGAAACAGTTTTGGAAATCGATGCTGAAGAGCCCGAGCGGCGTCATTGGGCTCGTCATCCTGCTGCTTGCGATCTCGGTCGCGGTGTTCGGGCCGATGCTGTTCCCGAACTCGCCCTGGCGCATGGTGCAGCGGCCGTTCCTGCCGCCCTTCACGCTGCAGGCCGTGCCGCTCGGCACCGATGCGCTCGGCCGCGACGTGTTCGCCGGCATGATCTTTGGCGCGCGCGTGTCGCTGCTCGTTGGCCTCGTCTCGACGCTCGTAGCCTTGATCGTCGGCGTGCCGATCGGCGCGATGGCCGGTTATTTCGGCGGCAAAGTCGACGATGCCTTAATGCGCTTCACCGAATTCTTTCAGACCATTCCGAGCTTCGCGCTCGCGATCGTGCTGGTCGCGATCCTGCAGCCCTCGATCTATTCCATCGTGGCTTCGATCGCGGTGGTGAGCTGGCCCCCGGTCGCCCGCCTCGTGCGCGGCGAGGTGCTGTCGCTGCGCACGCGCGAATATGTCCAGGCCGCGGTGGTCACGGGACAGAGCAACACCTGGATCATTTTGCGCGAGATCCTGCCGAACGCACTGTCGCCCGTGATCGTGCTGGCCTCGCTGATGGTGGCGACCGCAATCCTCTTGGAATCCTCGCTGTCGTTCCTTGGCCTCGGCGATCCCAATCTGATCTCCTGGGGCTACATGGTCGGCGCCGGCCGCACCGTGATCCGCCAGGCCTGGTGGATCACGGTCTTTCCCGGCGTGGCCATCCTGATCTCGGTGCTCGGCCTCAATTTGATCGGCGAAGGCCTCAACGACGCGCTCAATCCGCGACTCTCTCGGGAGGGGCGCTGACGATGACCGCACCGCCCGCCATCTCCATCAGGAACCTGAGGATCGCGCTGCCCAAGGGCGCCGAGCGTCCGTTCGCCGTCGACGGCGTCTCGCTCGATTTGCAGCCCGGCAAGATCGTCTGCGTCGTCGGCGAGTCCGGCTCCGGCAAGTCGATGTGCGCGCATGCGCTGATGGGCTTGTTGCCGGACACCGTGTCGGTCGCCTCCGGCGAGGTCCAGTTCGAAGGTCGCGACCTGCTCAAGCTGGGCGACGACGGCTGGCGCGATCTGCGCGGCCGCAGGCTCGCGATGATCTTTCAGGAACCGATGACCGCGCTCAATCCGTTGATGCGGATCGGTGACCAGATCGTGGAGATGTTCGAGGCCTATGGCCTGCTCACGCCGAAGGAGCGGCGCGCAAGAGCACTCGCGTTGGCGCGCGAGGTCGGCCTGCCCGACCCCGAGCGGATCGTGCGCGCCTACCCGCACCAGCTCTCCGGCGGCCAGCGCCAGCGCGCCGTGATCGCGATGGCGCTCGCGCTTGAGCCCGCGGTGCTGGTCGCCGACGAGCCGACCACCGCGCTCGACGTCACCACGCAGGCACAAATTCTCGATCTGATCCGCAATCTCCAGCGCAACCGCAACATGGCGGTGATGTTCATCACCCACGATTTCGGCGTGGTCGCCGACATCGCCGACCAGGTCGTGGTGCTCCGACACGGCAAGGTGGTCGAGGAAGGTCCCGCTGCGACGGTTTTCCACGATCCGCAGCACGATTACACCAAGGCGCTGCTCGCCGCCGTGCCGTCGATGGACCCGCCGGTGCGCAAACCGCTCGACGATCAGGCCCACGCCGTCGAGGTGAACGGACTGGACAAGACCTACGTCACGTCGGGCGGCTGGTTTCGCGAGGACCGCCGCGTCGAGGCGGCGCGCGAGGTCAATTTCAACATCCTCAAGGGCGAGACGCTCGGCCTCGTCGGCGAATCCGGCTCCGGCAAGTCGTCGGTGGCACGGCTCGTGATGCGGCTGATCGAAGCCGACCGCGGCACGGTGCGGATCGGCGACACCGATCTCACCTCTCTTTCGGGCAGGGCGCTGCGCGCCGAACGGCATCGCATCCAGATGATCTTCCAGGATCCGTTCGCCTCGCTCAATCCGCGGCGCAAGATTGGCCACATCATCGCCGACGGCCCGATCGCGGCCGGCACCGATCCGAAGGTCGCGTTCGACCGCGCTCGCGATCTCCTCAGGATGGTCGGCCTCGACGCCGGCGCCCTCGAGCGCTATCCGCACGAATTCTCCGGCGGCCAGCGCCAGCGTATCGGCATTGCGCGCGCGCTCGCGCTCGAGCCCGAGATCATCGTCGCAGATGAAGCCGTCTCCGCGCTCGACGTTTCCGTGCAGGCGCAGGTGTTGAAGCTGCTCGAAGACCTCAAGGCGCGCCTCGGCCTTTCGGTGCTGTTCATCACCCATGATCTGCGCGTCGCGGCGCAAATCTGCGACCGCATCGCGGTGATGCAGCGCGGCGCCATCGTCGAACTCAAGCAGACCGCGCAGCTCTTCGCCGCGCCCGAGCACGCCTATACGCGTGAACTGCTGGCGGCGGTACCGGGGCGGAAGGCGCGCGCGCCGGCGGCATGAACGATGGTCGTGACCAGTTCGCCGAGCTGCAAGATTGTTCCAAAAACTTGCACGTGATGCCGGCGAAACATATTTGGTCGATCGGCATTTGCTTTGCAGAGACTGCCTTGCCGGTGCGGCAAGAGTAAGCTGTCATCGGCGTCCGCTCGCGCGGTAATTGCAGCAGCGCGATAAGAGCGGTGAACGGCCCCCGTACCTGGCGCAAGAACACCCCGGCGTTGGGATGCCCGCGCGGTCACAGGTTTTTTATTCCGTCGTGAACGGGACGCCGTTTCAAAGCCGAGGGGACGCCATAGATGCGATTAGGATGATCATCGTCATCTCATGACCTGCTTGCCCCACTGATATTCGGAGCCAACATGGGCGAAATTATTCGATTTGTCTCAAGATCCGAGCGCGAGCGCGCGCGCCTCATTCAGGAGGCACGCGCAATCTACGACAGCATCTTTCCGCCATCCGATCCGGTCAGTGATGGGCAGGATAAAGCAACGGGCCGCACGATCAGCGGCGGCGACAGGGATAACCTCTCGTGATCAAGATCATTGCCGTGCTTTGCAGTCTCTCCTCCCCGACCAATTGCCACGAGCAGATTGTCACCAGCTCGGACTTTGCTCAGGTCTCGGTGCAGTCCTGCCTGATGGGCGCCCCGCAGCTTGCGGAATGGATGAACCAGCATCCGGCTGAGCGCCTGGCGGCATGGCGTTGCGTAATTGGGAAGCAGGACCGGAGGGGAATCTAACGAGGAAGATTTCGTCCTTTGCGATTGACGATCACCCGGGACGGCTCCATTAAATCCCGCAGTGACGACAATCCATCGCTGGGCTAACCTCGCCGCCGTTCGTCAATGAGGGGAAGCCGGATGGAGGTCGCCAGCCTCGTTCTTCCCGTATTCGCGATCATCGTCACCGGCTGGCTCGCAGGCGAGTTCGGCTATCTCTCCCGCTCGCTTGCCGATGCGCTGGTGCACTTTGCTTACAACGTGGCGATGCCGGCGCTGCTGATCGTCACGATCGCGCGGGAGCCGGCCCGCAACCTGCTGGAATGGCGCTTCCTGCTCGCATTCGGCGGCGGTTCACTGATCTGCTTCGGGCTGGTGTTTCTGGCAGTCCGCGCGGGTGGCAAGCACGATATCGCCAGCAGCACCATTCATGGGATGGCGGCGGCAATGACCAATACCGGGTTTGTCGCGCTGCCGATCCTGCACGCGATCTACGGCCAGCCCGCCGTCCTGCCCGCCGCAGTAGCGACAGTGTTCGTGGCCGCCGTAATGTTTCCGATCACGGTCATCCTCCTGAAAGGACGCGACCCGCACCAGCCCGCGCATCCCACGGGACTGGCAAAGCAGATCCTGCTCAACCCGATGGTGCTGTCGAAGCTCATTGGGCTGGTGTGGGCGATCACGGGCTTGCCGATTCCGGCGCCGGTCGCGACCTATCTGAACATGATCGCTGCAGCGCTCACGCCTTGCGCGCTGTTTGCCATCGGGCTTGGTTTGTCCGTCGAGGGCCTGCGATCCAACCTGAAGGCATCGTTTGCGCTCGCGGCGGTGAAACTGGTGATCATGCCTCTGATCGTCTACGGACTCTGCGTGATCTTGGGCCTCGATCCTCTCTACACGGTCGCCGCCGTCGTCTGCGCGGCCGTGCCGACGGCGAAAACCGTGTACGTCCTCGCGCATGAGCACAAGGTCGAGGAGAAGCTGGTTGCGGCCACGGTCTCGATCACGACGATGCTGTCCATCGCAACGTTGCTGGTCGCGCTCTATCTGCTCTCCGGCCTCGCGATTGGCGCCCCGCTGACCGGCATCGGTCTATCTCGTGGTGTTGCTCCAGGTGGGGACCGAGTTGGTCACGCCGACCGAGGGCCAATTGTACGAGCCGACTGACGGCGCCGTGACGGTGCCGACCGTCTGTCCGGACGACCCATAGGACGCGCTCGGCTGCGCTGACGGCGTTCCGGCACCGCTATTGGTCGGCGCCACCACACCGGTGCTGTAATGTCGGCTCGACCGGGCTTTCTTCGCTTCGGCCGCAAAGGGCACGGCAAGCAGCCCGGCAGTGACGAGTGCGGCAATGGCGAGTTTGATGGTTGTCATGGCCTGATCCTTTCGCCCCGTGCCCGGTATGCCAAGTGTTCATTCATCGGAAAATTTCCATAGGTCTGCGTTCATAACTCCGTGCGCGCGCGAACGTGCCGGGGGCTGCGCGCTCGCCGCCTTCGGATGAACCCGAATCAGCGCTAGTGCATTGGCTTCAGTGACTTTCCTGGACGCAAGCAGCATGACCGGCGCCGAACTGAAGCAACTCCGCAACGACCTCTCCGACGCCCTTGAGCGCAAGCTCACCGCGGCCGACATGGCCAGGCTATGCGGGCTGCCGGAGAAAGGCGGCGCCGAGACGATAAGGCGCTGGGAGGTCAGCGGCCCGACACCGGCGGCGACCAAGGTGCTGCGCGTGCTCGCGATGGCGAGCGAGCGGTATCCGATCCTGGAAAAGTTCGACATCTTCGATCGTCACGACGTGCGCGAGGAAGACCGCCCGGCAAAGCGCGCGGCCTTTCGCGCGCAGATGCGCGACGAGGCGCGGCGACGTCTTGGTTAAGAGGAGGCGCCCGCAAGTTACCGGCGACGGGCGAAGTTAAGCCTTCCTTCAGCATTTCTTAAGCCGCCATTAAGCACGAAAATCATTTGGGGCCCAATAGGTTAGGTTGGGGCCCGCTGTGTCACGCATGTGACAGCATTTTCGTCAAAAGCGAGCTATCTGCAAAACCAACGACGGCGCGAAAGCGCGCCTGCCGGGGACCTTACGTGTTGGAGTTCAAGACGATGAAGAAGATTCTGTTTGCGACCGTTGCGCTGCTCGTGCTGGGCGCGGCCGCGCCGGCCGTGGGGGCCGATCTCGGTAACCGCAACTACTACAAGGCACCCGCGCCGGCCTATGCGGCACCGATCTACAACTGGACCGGTTTCTACATCGGCGGCCATGTCGGCGGCGCGTTCTCCAGCGACAACAATTTAAACGGTCTCTCCACGGGGAACAATGGCAACGGCCGTTTCCTCGGCGGTGTGCAGGTCGGTGCGGACTGGCAGTTCAACCCGAACTTCGTGGTCGGCGTCGAAGGCCAGTATTCCTGGCTCTCCGGCAGCGTCGGCGCGGTGTTCCCGGGCGGCATCGCCTACACCAACGACCAGCGCGGGCTCGGCTCGATCACCGGCCGGGTCGGCTACACCTGGGGTCCGGGCCTCCTCTATGTGAAGGGCGGCTATGCCTATTCGGACAACAACGAGAGAGTGATGGTCGGCGGCGTACCGTCCGGCTTCATCATCGATGGCGATCACCGCAACGGCTACACCGTCGGCGCCGGCCTCGAATACATGTTCGCACCGAACTGGTCGGCCAAGGCCGAGTACCAGTACTACAATTTCGGCGACGCGCACTTCACCGCGGGCCCGCTGGTCGGCACCGGCAACTTCACCACCGACGACCACACCGTCAAGGCGGGGATCAACTACCGCTTCAACTGGGCCAGCCCGGCCGTCGCGCGCTACTGAGCGTTAGCAAAACGTTATCATCACGAAGGGCCGGCGATGTTGCCGGCCCTTCTTTTTTTCGCCCTGCGGAACGCGCGCAACCGATTGCACAGATTGCGATTTTTTAACCGGCGTGCCCGATACTCCCGGCCACAAAACAGAAGCAAGGGCGTGGGGGAATTTCGATGGCGATCCGTTTCAGTCTCGGCCGATTCAAGCCGCGTTTCAAACTGCCGAAATGGGGCGTGCGCGGCAGCCTGTTCGCGGCCTTCGCAGTGATCGCCGGCATGGGCCTCGTGATTTCGGCCGGCGCCGGCCTGGCGCTGCAGAAACTCGGCGGGCGCATGACTGAACTGAGCGGACGGGACATTCCGCGCCTTGCCGCGAGCCTGCAATTGTCGGCCTTGAGCGCCAGCCTTGCGGCACAGGGACCTGCCCTGCTTGCGGCTCAAACCGAGGACGCCCTGAACGAGCGCACCAAGAAGCTGAAGGAATTGCAGGAGCAGACGCAGCAGAAACTCAACGAGATCATCGAGCTCGGCGGCGACAAGGCCGTCGTCTCTGGTCTCAGCGAGACGATGAAGAGCATCAACGAAGCGGCCCAGAGCCTGGCCAAGGCTGCCCGCGAACGGCTGGACATTGCGGCCCTGCATGACAAGCAATATGACGCGCTACGCAACGCGCAGGGCGCGTTCGTCGGCGCGGCCAGTCCGGCGATGCTGGACGCGCAGACCCGAGTCAACGCCATTCTCGGCTCTGCCGACCTGTCCGCTGCAGATGCCACCGACGCCGCGCAGACCGTCGGCCAGCTCGGCAACGTCGTCGCCAGCGGCAATCTCGCAGCCGCCGATATGAGCGCGGCGCTCTCGGCGAACACGAGCGACAAGCTCGACGACATCCAGAAGGAATTCAAGACGGCACAGGGGCGCCTGCGGTCCAACCTCGATCTGTTGCCAGACAATCAGGGCAACAAGATGCTGCGCGAGACGGCAGAAAAGCTGCTCGCGCTCGGCACCGGCAGGACCGGCGTATTCAATTTGCGCGAGAAGGAGCTCGATTCCGTCGATTACGGCCAGACCATCCTGGACGAGACCCGCAAGCTCAATGTCGGCCTCGGCATCAGCGTGCAGCAGCTCGTCGACGCCGTGCAGAAAGAGACCAACACGTCGACCTTCCAGGCGCAGCAGGAGATTTCGCTCGCTACGACCGCGATGCTAGCTCTGGGCGCCATGATGCTGGTCGGCTCGGCGCTGTTCGTCTGGCTCTATGTCGGCCGCAACATCCTCCGCCGCATCAGCGGCCTGCAGCGCGCCATGCAGCTGCTCTCGGCCGGCGATCTCGAAACCGAGATCGCACGCGCGAAGCACAATGACGAGATCGGCGCGATGACCGATACGCTTCACGTGTTCCGCGACAGCATGATCGAAGCCCGGTCGCTGGCCAGCGAGCAGGACAAGGATCGTGCCGCGAAAGCCGAACGTGCCGCGCGCATGGAGGCGAAGATCGCCGAGTTTGAAAGCACGGTGCGCTCCGCGCTCGACAATCTCGCGCAATCGGCCAATTCGATGCAATCGACGGCGCAGAGCATGTCGAATACCGCCGACCAGTCCAACGCGCTGGTGAACGCGGTCGCCTCCGCCGCGGAGGAAACCTCGGTCAATGTGCAGACGGTCTCAGCCGGCACCGAGCAGCTGTCGTCCTCGATCGCCGAGATCAGCCGTCAAGTGGTGACCTCGGCGGAGATCGCCAAGAAGGCGGTCGACGAGGCCGGCGCCACTGACGCGACGGTGCAGAGTCTCGCCGACAGCGCGAGCCGCATCAGCGTCGTCGTCGATCTGATCCAGACCATCGCCTCGCAGACCAACCTGCTCGCCCTCAACGCCACCATCGAGGCGGCACGCGCGGGCGAGGCTGGCCGCGGCTTCGCAGTGGTCGCGTCCGAGGTCAAGAGCCTTGCGAGCCAGACCGCCAAGGCGACGGAAGAAATCCGCACCCAGATCGCCAGCATGCAGGAGATAACGACCTCGGCGGTCGGTGCCATCCAGGGCATCGGCCGGATCATCGGCGAGATCAACGACGTCACCACGACGATTGCGGCTGCGGTCGAGCAACAGGGCGCCGCTACCCGCGAGATCGCCCGCAACATCCAGCACGCCGCCGGCGGCACCAGCGAGGTCTCCAGCAACATCGTCGGCGTCTCCACGGCGTCTGCCGAGGCCGGCGCTGCGGCAGGCGAAGTGCTGAACGCCTCCGATGCACTGCGCCGCGAGGCCGACATGCTGCGCGGGGAGATCGACGCGTTCCTCAACAACATGCGCGCGGCGTAGACGCCTGCGGCTCGGGGCTGCGCTCCCTCTCCCACTTGCGGGAGAGGGCTGGGGAGAGGGTATCTTCGCAACGGGGTTGTCGCCGCGTGTCGAGAATATCCCCGTGCGGAGAGAGCCCCCACCCGGCGCTACGCGCCGACCTCCCCCGCAAGCGGGAGAGGTGACCGAGTTCGGAGCACGAGCGTCCCACATCACGGAAAACCACCGGTATGACGGCCATGCGACGGTCGACTCCCATCCTTTTCGGCTGGCGCCCCGCGCGCCGCGGGTTTAAGCCGGTAGCATGAATTCGAAAACCGACACCGCGCAGTCCTCGGCCGAGGCCTTGCGCTACCCCTGGGAACAGCATCCCGGCCCCGAAGAGGTGGTTGAGGTGCGGCCCGGTGTGCTGTGGGCGCGGCTGAAACTGCCGTTCCGCCTCAATCACGTGAACATCTACCTGCTCGCCGACGTCGACGGCTATGCCATGATCGATGCCGGCTTCGGCAACCAGGAGACGATCGAGGCCTGGACAAAGCTGTTCGAGGGCCCGCTGAAAGGCGTCAACATCACGCGGCTGATCGTCACCCACTCGCACCCCGATCATGTCGGTCTCGCCGGGTGGATCGTCGAACGGTTCAACTGCCCGCTGGTGATGTCGCAGGTCGAATATCTGCAATCAGTCTATCACCAGAACCGCGGCACCGAGGAGCGACGCGAGGCGCAGCGGCTGTTCTTCCGCCGCCATGGCATGGACGAATCGCTCACCGAGAAACTGCTCGGCCGCGGTCAGGATTATCTCAAGCGCGTCTCCGTGCTGCCGCCGTCCTACCGCCGCATCTCCCATGGCGACGACGTCGTGATCGGTTCACGCCGTTTCAAGGTGATCACCGGCGGCGGGCACGCGCTCGACCAGGTGATGCTGTATTGCGCCGACGACAAGCTGTTCCTCTCCGCCGACCAGGTGCTGAGCAAGATCTCGCCGAATGTCAGCGTCTGGGCGGTCGAGCCCGACCAGAACTCGCTCGGCGAATATCTGGCCTCGCTCGCCAGCCTCACCACGACGCTCCCCTACGACGTGCTGGTGCTGCCTGGCCACGGCGTGCCGTTTTACGGCTTGAAGACCCGCATCAAACAGCTCGCCGACCATCACGAGGAGCGCTGCCGCCTGATCGCGGAAGCCTGCCGCGAGGTGCCGCAAACCTCGCGCGCCTTGGTGCCCGTCGTGTTCAACAAGCATGTGCTGGACGAGCATCAGATGGGCTTTGCCGCCGGCGAACTGGTCGCCCACGTCAACTACATGATCGTCGAGGGCCGGCTGAGGGCGGAGACGCAAGACGGCGTGTTGCAGTTCAGGACGACCTGAGTTGCCTTCGCCTCTCCCCGCCTGCACCCCGCTTGCGGGGAGACGCCGAATTGAAGCGCAGCTTGAGGCGATGGCGTCGGCGCGGCCGGCTCCGCAATGATACAGGAGCGTGCACCATGGACAAAATGTCCACGGCAGCCACACCTTCCCGACAATCCGGTCCCGGCCGCCCGCGTGCGCTAGGCACTTGATCCAAATCAACAATCGCGGCTGGGCCGGCGTTATCAATTGGCACGCTCCGCCTTGCCGCAAATGTGAGCAGGTGCATGGACATCGGAGCTGGAAAAGCTCTAAAAATTGAACGGCCGCCTTGGGCCGGGTTCCGCTGCAGGTTTGCCGATGGATTACAACGAGTTCTTCAGTTCCGCCCTCGACCGTCTTCACACCGAGCGGCGGTACCGCGTGTTCGCCGACCTCGAGCGCACGGCCGGCCGGTTCCCACACGCGGTCTGGCATTCGCCGAAGGGCAAACGCGACGTCGTGATCTGGTGCTCCAACGATTATCTCGGCATGGGTCAGCACCCGAAGGTGGTCGGCGCCATGGTCGAGACCGCAACCCGCGTCGGCACCGGGGCCGGCGGCACCCGCAACATCGCCGGCACGCATCATCCGCTGGTCCAGCTCGAGGCCGAGCTGGCCGACCTCCATGGCAAGGAAGCCGCACTTCTGTTCACCTCGGGGTACGTCTCGAACCAGACCGGCATCGCCACCATCGCAAAACTCATTCCGAACTGCCTGATCCTGTCGGACGAGCTCAACCACAATTCGATGATTGAGGGCATCCGGCAGTCCGGCTGTGAGCGGGTTGTGTTCCACCACAACGACCTTGCCCATCTTGAAGAGCTGCTGAAAGTGGCCGGCCCGAATCGGCCGAAACTGATCGCCTGCGAGAGCCTTTATTCGATGGATGGCGACATCGCCCCGCTCGCCAAGATCTGCGACCTCGCTGAAAAGTATGGCGCGATCACCTATGTCGACGAGGTCCACGCGGTCGGCATGTACGGCCCGCGCGGCGGCGGCATTGCCGAGCGTGACGGCGTCATGCATCGCATCGACATCCTCGAAGGCACGCTGGCGAAAGCTTTCGGCTGCCTCGGCGGCTACATCGCCGCCAACGGTCAGATCATCGACGCCGTGCGCTCCTATGCGCCGGGCTTCATCTTCACCACCGCGCTACCGCCGGCGATCTGCTCGGCCGCGACCGCCGCGATCAAGCACCTGAAGACCTCGAATTGGGAGCGTGAGCGCCACCAGGACCGCGCCGCCCGCGTCAAGGCGATCCTCAATGCCGCCGGCCTGCCGGTGATGTCGAGCGACACCCATATCGTGCCGCTGTTCGTCGGCGATCCCGAGAAGTGCAAGCAGGCCTCCGACCTTCTGCTCGAGGAGCACGGCATCTACATCCAGCCGATCAACTATCCGACCGTCGCCAAAGGCACCGAACGGCTGCGCATCACGCCCTCGCCCTATCACGACGACGGTCTGATCGATCAGCTCGCCGAAGCCCTGCTGCAAGTGTGGGACCGCCTGGGCCTGCCGCTGCGCCAAAAGCCGCTGGCGGCGGAGTAGGCTTCGCTTCCACCCTCCCCTGAAGGGGAGCCCTGCCGCAAGCACCTTAACGACAACTCCAGTTCCGGGCTCCACCGGGCATTTCGCTGTCGCTTGCGACCGCGCAACGCGCTAGATTTGCTAGGAAAATGAGATCGGGCGCTGCCAGCGCCCAGGGAGAAGCGCGCTCGCCATGCTGCACGACTGGGGCGTGATCGCCGCCGCCTTCGGCTACATCGGCTTTCTGTTCCTGGTGGCGAGCCATGGCGACCGTCGCTCGCCGGCCGGGCCCGGCCGCGCCTCCGGGCTGATCTACCCGCTGTCGATGGCGATCTACTGCACCTCCTGGACCTTCTTCGGCTCGGTCGGCTTCGCCACCCGAACCTCGACCGACTTCCTGGCGATCTATGTCGGCCCGATCCTGATGATCGGACTGGGCGCCGGCGTGCTCCGGCGCGTCATCCAGCTCGCCAAAGCCCACAACATCACCTCGATCGCCGACTTCATCGGCGCGCGCTACGGCAAGAGCCAAGCGGTGGCAGCCACCGTGGCGCTGATTGCCATCATCGGCTCGGTGCCTTACATCGCGCTGCAGCTCAAGGCGGTCGCCTCATCGCTCGGCACGATCCTGAGCGAGGACCAGGCCTTCTCCCACATCCCGATCCTCGGCGACATGGCGCTGATGGTGACGCTGGCGATGGCGGCCTTCGCCGTGCTGTTCGGCACCCGCCAGACCGACGCCACCGAGCATCAGCACGGCCTGATGCTGGCGGTCGCGACCGAATCCATCATCAAGCTGGTCGCCTTCCTCGCCGCCGGCATCTTCGTCACCTTCTGGATGTTCTCGCCGCAGGAACTGATCGAGCGCGCCATGAAGACGCCGGAGGCGGTGCGCGCCATCAACTACTCGCCGTCGATCGGCAACTTCCTGACTATGACGCTGCTGTCGCTGTGCGCGATCATGCTGCTGCCGCGCCAGTTCCACGTCAGCGTCGTCGAAAATTCGTCCGACGCCGAAGTCGGCCGCGCGCGCTGGCTATTCCCGCTCTATCTCGTCGCCATCAATCTGTTCGTGATCCCGATCGCGATTGCCGGCCTCGTGACCTTCCCGTTCGGCGCCGCCGACCCCGACATGTACGTCCTGGCCCTGCCGATGGAGGGCGGCGCGGATCTGCTCAGCGTCGCCGTCTTCGTCGGGGGCCTGTCGGCGGCGACCGCGATGGTGATCGTCGAGTGCGTCGCGCTCTCCATCATGGTCTCGAACGACCTCGTGGTGCCCTTGGTGCTGCAACGTCGGCCGGAGGGACGCACCGGCGGCGCCGATTTCAGCGATTTCCTGCTGCGCTCGCGGCGACTTGCGATCTTCGCCATCATGGTGATGGCCTATTTCTACTATCGCGCGCTCGGCAACACCCAGCTCGCAGCGATCGGCCTGTTGTCCTTTGCCGCCATCGCCCAGCTTGCACCAAGCTTCTTCGGCGGGCTGCTGTGGCGACGGGCGACGGCGCGCGGTGCGATCGGCGGGATGCTGGTCGGCTTCGTGGTGTGGCTCTACACCCTGTTCGTTCCGAGCTTCATGGATTCCTCGACGACGGGAATCCTGCTGCTCCAGCACGGCCCGTTCGGAATCGAGGCGCTGCGGCCACAGGCGCTGTTCGGCGCCGACCTGCCGCCGCTGATGCATGGCGTCATCTGGTCGCTGTCGCTCAATATTCTCACCTATGTGCTGCTCTCGCTCGCGCGCCGGCCATCTTCGATCGAGCTGGTGCAGGCCGATCTGTTTGTCCCCAACACGCTCGCGCCGATCTCCCCGAGCTTGCGCCGCTGGCGCACCACCGTCACCGTGCAGGACATCCAGACCACGGTCGCGCAATATCTCGGGCCCGACCGCGCCCGCCATTCGTTTGAGGCTTTCTCGGCGCGGCGCAATGTCCGGCTCGAACCCGGAGCGCCCGCCGATTTCGAGCTGTTGCAGCATGCCGAGCACCTGATCGCCTCGTCGATTGGAGCCGCGTCCTCGCGGCTCGTGATGTCGCTCCTGCTGCGCAAGCGGACGGTCTCGGCGAAGGCCGCGCTGAAACTGCTCGACGATTCCCATGCAGCGCTGCACTTCAACCGCGAGATCCTTCAGACCGCGCTCAACCATGTACGCCAGGGCATCGCGGTCTTCGACGCCGATCTGCAACTGATCTGCTCCAACCGGCAGTTCGGCGATCTCCTCAACGTTCCTCCGCATTTCATTCAGTTCGGCACTCCGCTTCGCGAAATCCTGGAGTTCATCGGCGTCAGCGATCCGGACGACCCGGTCGAGCGCGAGGCCATGCTGGAGCGGCGGCTGGCCGCCTACACCACCGACAGCGAGCCCTATCTCGAACGCCTGCCGGAACGCCACATGGTGATCGAGGTGCTCACCAACCGCATGCCCGGCGGCGGCTTCGTCATCACCTTCACCGACGTCACGCCCACCTTCGAGGCGGCGGAAGCGCTGGAGCGCGCCAATGCGACGCTGGAAAAGCGCGTCCGCGACCGCACGGAGGAGCTGACGCGGCTGAACTCGGAGCTGGCGCTGGCCAAGAGCACGGCGGAGGACGCCAGCATCTCCAAGACGCGCTTCCTCGCCGCCGCCAGCCACGACATTCTCCAGCCGTTGAACGCGGCGCGGCTCTACGTCACCAGCCTTGTCGAGCGCCAGCACAATGGCGAGGAGACCCGGCTGGTCGAGAACATCGACGAGTCGCTTCAGGCCATCGAGGAGATCCTCGGCGCGCTGCTCGACATCTCCAGGCTCGACGCCGGCGCGATGACGACCTCGATCACGAGCTTCAAGATGGCCGATCTGATGCGCTCGCTGGAGATCGAGTTCGCGCCGATCGCGCGCGCCAAGGGCCTGGAGCTTGCCTTCGTGCCCTGCTCGTTGCCCGTTGAGTCGGATCGGCTGCTGCTGCGGCGCCTGCTCCAGAATCTGATCTCCAACGCGATCAAGTACACCCCCCGAGGCCGCGTGCTGGTCGGCTGCCGTCGTCACGGCGCCTCGCTCAAGATCTGCGTCTACGATACCGGCGTCGGCATCCCGCCGGTCAAGCGCGGCGAGATCTTCAAAGAATTCCATCGCCTCGAGCAGGGGGCGCGAATCGCACGCGGCCTTGGCCTGGGGCTCTCGATCGTCGAGCGGCTGGCCCGCGTGCTCAAGCACGGCATCGCCATCGAGAGCAATGCAAGCGGCGGCTCGGTATTCTCCGTGACGGTGCCGACGGCGAAGGCGATCACCCACACGGCGGCGGTGACCAGCGCGACGCCGCTGGCACGCACGCCGATCTCGGGCGCACTGATCGTCTGCATCGAGAACGATGCGGCGATCCTCGACGGCATGCGCACGCTGCTGAAAGCGTGGGACGCCGAGGTTATCGCCGTCGCCGATCCCGAGGGCGCGATGGCGGCGATCGAAGCCGCGGGACGGCGCGTCACCGGCCTGCTCGTCGACTATCATCTCGATCGCGGTAACGGCATTGCCGCCATCCGCGACATCCGCCGCCGCTTCGGCGACGGCATCCCCGCGATCCTGATCACCGCCGACCGCAGCCCCGCCGTGCAGGTCGCCGCGCGGGATGAAAAGGTCGCGGTGCTCAACAAGCCGGTCAAGCCGGCCTCGCTGCGCGCCCTGCTCGGTCAGTGGCGCACGCAGCAGATGGTCGCGGCGGAATGAATGCGGGGCCGGTCAGTAGTCGGTCGACACACTGAGCGCGCCATTTCTCTAGCTCTTCGAGCCGAAGCCTGTCCGTCGCCGCGATCGCGTTCACCGCGTCGCTTCCGAGGGCGATCCGCAGAGGTGGACGCTTCATGTCGACGAGCTTCAGCACAAGTGCTGCAGCCTTGGCCGGGTCACCGGGCTGGCGGCCATCGTAATCGCGCTGCATCCTGACGGCTGCGCCGACAACCAGGTCGTACTCGGCTCGCCCCTCGCCGGTCGCATGCGCGGTCTGGGCAAAGCCGGTGCGGAAGCCGCCGGGCTCGACGATTGTCACCTGCACACCGATCAGCGCCATCTCTCGCGAAGGACTCCGAAAAGCCCTCGATCCCCCATTTCGCGGCCGAATAGGCCGCGCGAGCCGGAGCACCAATGCGCCCGCCAACGGATGAGACTTGCACGATGTGCCCGCGGCCTTGCCGGCGCAGGACGGGGATCGCCGCCTTGGTACCGATGATGGTGCCGATCAGGTTGACCTCGATCTGCTGACGAAACGAGTCCAGGCTCGTGTCCTCGACCGATCCGAGATCGCCGTAACCGGCATTGTTCACGACAACATCGACGCCACCGAAGGCTTCCACGGCCAGGCCGAGCGCCGCTTGCGCTGCCGCCTCGTCGGTCACGTCGAGGGTTGCAAGCCGAAGCCTTTCGCCGAAGCGCCCAAGCAACGGTTCGAGCGGCTTTGGGTCCCGGGCCGAAGCGACGACGCGATCTCCCGCCGCGAGCGTCGCCTCCACGATGGAGCGGCCGAGCCCGCGCGAGCCGCCGCTGATGAACCAGATCTTGGACATTTCAGGGGGCCAGCCGCGTGAAGACGTAGTCTCGGCTCTTGGCACGGGCTTCGTGGCAGGAGAAGCAGGTGCGGTGCTGGGCCTCATCGACCGCCTTGCCGTCGACGAAGCGACCAAAACCCCAGCCGCCGGTTGAGGCGTATTTCTTGGAGTCTTTGACCATCACCTGAACCGTAGTTGCGGCGCCGGGAATCGTCGCGGACGCAAATTCAGGGGACTGTTTCCGCTTCCAGGCGCGCTTGACCAGAACGGTGCCGTCCGGGAACGGAAGCTTTCCCGTGTGGTAAGCGTCAATCGCGATCTGGTTGCCGACGACAGCGCGAAGCTCGTCGAGCGGCGCCGCCTCTTCGGCCGGCGCGATCAGCTCCCATTGCTTGTAGCCCGGCGGAATCGTGACCCCGAAGATCGGCGAGGCGTCCGCCGCGCTGCGGTCCGCCGGACCTTCCGCGAAGGCGACCGTGACGAGATACGGCACGCAGGTCAGGAGCACGACGAGGAGGACCACCGCCAGAACGACCATCGTGGGGTAGGGAGACTTCTTCTTTTCAGGTTCGGTTGTTGTCATGACGTTTCATCAAGCTGGAACGAGGGGCGATCCTTGGTCCAGCCTGGCTGGACCGAGGTGCTGACAAATGCTCAGGCGCGGTCGGCGTCGATGACGGCCTTGGCAAAGGCTTGCGGTGCTTCCTGCGGCAAATTGTGGCCGACGCCGCCGGTGATCAGGCGAAACTCGTATCGGCCTGAGAACTTCTTGGCATAGGCGCTCGGGTCGGGATGCGGCGCGCCGTTGGCGTCGCCCTCCATCGTGATCGTTGGCACGTCGATGACGGGAGCTGCCGCGAGCTTCTTTTCGAGATGCTCGTATTTCGTCTCGCCATGGGCAAGCCCGAGCCGCCAGCGGTAATTGTGGATCGTGATCGCGACATGATCCTTGTTGTCGAGCGCTGCTGCGCTTCGATTGAAGGTGGCGTCGTCGAACTTCCATTGCGGCGAGGCGAGCTTCCAGATCAGCTTGGCAAAATCATGCGTGTACTTCTCGTATCCGGCGCGGCCGCGCTCGGTCGCGAAATAGAACTGGTACCACCATTGCAGTTCGGCCTGCGGCGGCAGCGGCGCGTTGCCCGCGGCTTGGCTGGAGATCAGATAGCCGCTGACCGATACCAATGCCCGGCAGCGGTCCGGCCACAGCGCGGCGATGACGTCCGCGGTGCGCGCGCCCCAGTCGAAGCCGGCGACGACGGCCGTCTTGATATCGAGCTTGTCCATCAGCGCAATGATATCGGCAGCCATTGCCGCCGGCTCGCCGTTGCGCGGCGTCTCGCTGGAGAGGAAATGCGTCGTACCATAGCCGCGCAGGTAAGGGATGATCACACGATAGCCGGCCTTTGCCAGGATCGGCGCGACATCGACGAAGGCGTGAATGTCGTAGGGCCAGCCGTGCAGCAGGATCGCCACGGGCCCGTTGGAGGGACCCGCCTCCGCATAGCCGACATTGAGGACGCCGGCATCGGTCTGCTTGATCGTACCGAAGGACGCGTTCGATGCTTGGGATCGCGACGCTTCCGTTTGGGCGCGGGCGAGTTCGATCACGCCGAGACCGGCGGCAACGGTTCCCGCGGCGACGCCGAGAAACTGGCGGCGATGTTGGTCGATGATCTGCTTCATGGTGGCTACCTTGCTGATGGTGGGTGATAGTGCGTCAGATCAGCGCGACCGTGACGTCTATGTTGCCACGGACGGCCTTGGAATAGGGGCAGGTTTGATGCGCTTCATCGATGATGCCGCGTGCGACCTCGCGATCGAGACCCGGCAGACTGATATTGAGGCGCGCCCTCAGCGAGTAAGCGTCCTCGTCGAGCACGAGGTCGATCTCCGCATCGATCGCGCATTTCCTGGGAAGATCGATTTTCCGCTTGCGCGCCGCGATCTCCATCGCGCCTTCGAAACAGGCCGACCAGCCGGCCGCAAACAATTGCTCGGGATTGGTGCCGATGCCTGCGCTACCCGGCGGCGACAGCTTGACGTCAAGCCGACCGTCGGAACTGCGCGACATGCCGTCGTGTCGACCGCCGCTGGTGTGTGTCTTCGCCGTGTAAAGCAGTTTTGCCGCCTGCGTCATGAAGGCCTCCTTGCCATTGCGCAACTGACTAGCAGCGGCTGCTGCAGGACACCCGTTTGGAGTTGTGAGAAGTTGTGAGGTCTCAGCTCGCTCGCCTCACAAGGGCTGCATCCACGGTCTGATGCCGATGCAGGCAGGCGCCTTGCTGGATCGCAGCCATCTGCTACCGGGTCCATTGGAAAGCATCAGGATTCGTCATGACTGAACCGGCCGGGTCTGCGGCAAAAACCCTATCGTTCGGGCCATTCACCGTGACACCGCACGCAAGGATGGTGACGCGCGACGGCGTCGCGCTGCCGCTCGGCGCGAAAGCCTTCGACCTGCTCATCGCGCTGATGTCGCGGCCGAACGAGGTCGTCAGCAAGTGGGATCTGATGGCGCTGGTGTGGCCCGGCCTGACCGTGGAAGAAGCCAGTTTGCGCTTTCAAATCGCAGCCCTTCGCAAGGCGCTCGGCGACGGCAGGGACGGCGCACGCTACATCACCACGCTCTCCGGCCGCGGTTATTGCTTTGTGGCGCCGATCTCGCGGGCGGCCATCCCGGCAGAGCGGCGCCTGGCATCGCGAGGCGGCCTGTCGCCGGTGAAGCTGCCGAACCGGCTGCAACGGATGGTCGGACGCGACGATGCGATCGCCGCCGTCTCGGACAAGCTCATCGCCTCGCGCTTCGTCACGATCGCCGGTCCCGGCGGCGTCGGCAAGACGGCCGTGGCGGTCGCGATCGCTCATGACCTGCTCGAGACCTTCGCCGATGCCGCACACTTCGTCGATCTTGCCGCGCTCAGCGATCCCGATCTCGTGATCACCTCGATCCTGCTGATGCTGGGCTTGCCGGCGCAGACCGACGATCCTTTACCCCCGCTGCTCGCGCACCTCGGTAACAAGAGGATGCTGCTGATCCTCGACAATTGCGAGCACGTCATCGCTGCTGTGGCCCCGCTGGCTGCGGAGATCTTCCACGCCGCGCCGCATGTCCATATCCTGGCCACGAGCCGCGAAGCCCTACGCGTCGAGGGCGAGCAAGTCTATCGATTGGCGCCGCTCGCTGTTCCGCCGGATGGCTCAAGACTAACAGTCGCTGCGGCGCGGACCTATCCCGCACTTCAACTCTTCCTCGAACGTGCCACGGCCAGCGGCGCGCAGATCGCGCTCGACGATGCCAATGCCGCGATCATCGCAAGGATTTGCCGCACGCTCGACGGCATGGCCCTGGCGATCGAGCTCGTTGCCGGCCGGGTCGAGGCCTATGGCCTGGAGCAGACGGCTACGCTGCTAGACGAACGCCTCAATCTGCTCTGGCAGGGCCAGCGCACCGCGCCGCCGCGGCAGAAGACGTTGCAGGCGACCCTGGACTGGAGCTACGGGCTCCTGACCGACACCGAGCGCCTGGTGCTGCGCCGACTTGCGGTGTTCGCCGGGCACTTCACCATCGACGCGGCGCTCGAGGTCGTCCCGGACGAACGCGTCGATCGCTCCCACCTGTTCGACGCCATCGACAGCCTCGTCGCCAAGTCCATGGTGGCGCCGCGACCGATTGGCGCCATGATGCGCTACCGGCTGCTCGACACCACGCGCGCCTATTTGCTCGAGATCGAGCCGAACGACGCGGGGCTCGCCGGACGCCATGCCACCTACTACCGGCAATGGCTGGAGCAGGCAGGCTCGACCTGGGCCACCGTGCCGAGCGCCGACGAACGGGCGATCCACCTCTCCGCACTTCACAACGTGCGCGCCGCGCTGGATTGGTGCTTCGGCACGGACGGCAACGTCGGCATCGGCATGGCGCTCGTCGCTGCGGCGGCACCGATCTTCCTCGCAATGTCGCTCTTGATCGAATGCCGGCGCTGGTCGGAGCGGGCGCTGCTTGCGATCGATCCCTCCTCGCGCGGTAGCGCCGAGGAAATGCACATCCAGGCTGCCCTCGGCCTCACCTTGATGTTCACGCGGGGCGGCAGCGAAGCGGCGCGCGCCGCCTTGAGCCGGAGCCTTGCGATCGCCGAGGGCCGTTGCGACGAGATCAACCAGCTCCAACTGCTCGGCCGCATGCATATCTTCCACGAGCGGATGGGAGAGTTCGATGCCGCACTCCGTTACGCCCAGCAGAGCCTCACCGTTGCCGAGGCGCTCGGCGATGCGGCTTCGACCGCACTTGCCCATTCGCTTCTGGGCGTCTCGCTGCATCTGGCCGGCGAGCATCACGATGCGCTGACCATGCTGGAGGCTGCCTGGCTGGGGCCAGGCACGGAACGGATCAGCACGGTCTACGGCTTCGATCATCGCAACCGGGCCGGCATTTCGCTTGCACGAGAGCTTTGGTTGCAGGGCCGGCCGGCGCAGGCGCAGCAGCTGGCGCGACAGACGGTCACCGAAGCCGCGCAAATGGATCATCCGATCACGCTCTGCATCGCGCTGATCTGGGCGGTTTCGATCGACCTCTGGAACGGAGACCTCGACGACGCGGAAGCGAACATCGACCGCTTCATCGCACACGCCGAATCGCGCTCGATGGGCCCGTATCTCGCGGTCGGCCGCGGCGTCAAAGGCGAGCTGGCAATCCGGCGGGGAAACGCCGCTGACGGCCTCGAGACGATCAGGGCTTGTCTGCACGAGCTCCACGATGCCCGCTACGAGCTGCTCACTACGACCTTCAACGCCGCGATGGTTCAGGGCTTCTTGGCAATCGGACAGATCGAGCAGGGTGCGCGCCTGGTCGACGAGGCGATTCGCCTTGTCGAGCGAGGCGGCGACCACCTCTACATGCCTGAGCTGCTGCGCATGAAGGGCAGAGTCCTGTTGTCGCTGCCAGAGCCCAACGCTGAGCAAGCAGAAGCCCATTTCATGCAGTCGCTGGATTTGAGCCGCCACAGAGGTGCAAAAGCCTGGGAGCTGCGGGCGGCCATCGATCTCGCCGAGATCCTTGCGGAACGGGGCCGGCGAGAGCACGCGAAACGCCTGCTTCAATCAGCGCTCGATGGCTTCGCCAAGGGCTCCGAGACGACGGATATCACCGCCGCTAACAGGCTGCTGGCGATGATGTAGGCCGGACTGTGCGCACCCCCGGGGACGCTTCACCCCGTCGGCGTGCCCTGCTTCCACTGGCCACCGGCGATCTTCGCGGCGGCGATGACGGCTTGAGTGCGGCTCTCGACCCCGAGCTTTTGCAGGATGGCCGAGACGTGCGCCTTGATGGTGGCCTCGGAGACGCCGAGCTCATAGGCGATCTGCTTGTTGAGGAGGCCCTCCGACAGCATCATCAGGACCCGGACCTGTTGCGGCGTCAGCGTCACCAGACGGTCGCGCAGGCGCGTCATGTCGGGGTCGGCGGCGGCCGACAGATCGGTGTCCGCGGGAACCCAGACGTCGCCCTCCATCACCTTGAGAATGGCGTCGCGCAGCGTCTCGACGCCGAAACGCTTGGGGATGAAGCCGGAGGCGCCAAAATCGAGCGAGCGGCGAATCGTGGCGCTGTCGTCGGAAGCCGAGACGATCACGACCGGAATCGCCGGGTATTGCGCCCGTAGATAGATAAGGCCGGAAAAGCCGGAGATCCCAGGCATCGAGAGGTCGAGTAGGACCAGATCCACGTCGGAGGCCTGTTCCAGCAGCTTGGTCAGCTCCTCAAACGATCCGGCCTCGTCGATCCTGGCCGAAGTCAGGACGCCCGCCACCGCCTGCCGCAGCGCGTCGCGGAACAGCGGATGATCATCGGCAATGACGAGATGGGTTGAGGGAGCGTTCATCGTTCTCTTGCTGTCGTTCGCGGCGGGAGGCGTGTCAACGCCGCGGCGGTCAATTCTTCCCCGAGCGGCCATGGCATGCAAGTGCACATTATCCCTTTGTCGCAAAGGGGTTAATCCCAGCCTTTACGGTTGCGCACCGGCGCCCGAGACCGGAGCGTCAGGCGCGGGTCAGTGCGCAAAGCCGAAAGTCGTATTGGGGCGGGTTTCACGCCGATGTTACCTTGCAAGCAAGACCTGGATTGATCCGGCACGTCCGGGCATCTGGGGCGCGAGGAAACGCATTTCGGGGAGCGACTCAACATGTCGACAATGGCAGTGTCTCAGACGGGCGCGGGAGGGATGACGAAGGACGAACGGTTCGTCATTCTCGCCTCCTCGCTCGGTACCGTCTTCGAATGGTACGACTTCTACCTCTACGGTTCGTTGGCGAGCATCATCGGCGCCCAGTTCTTCTCGGCCTATCCGCCCGCAACCCGCGACATCTTCGCGCTGCTGGCCTTCGCCGCCGGCTTCCTGGTGCGCCCGTTCGGCGCGATCGTGTTCGGCCGCATCGGCGACATCGTCGGCCGCAAATACACCTTCCTCGTCACCATCCTGATCATGGGTCTGTCGACCTTCATCGTCGGCCTGCTGCCCAACGCGGCGACCATCGGCATCGCGGCTCCGATCATCCTGATCGCGCTGCGCCTCGCCCAGGGTCTGGCGCTCGGCGGCGAGTATGGCGGTGCGGCGACTTATGTCGCGGAGCACGCCCCGAACGGCAAGCGCGGCTACTACACCTCCTTCATCCAGACCACGGCGACGCTCGGCCTGTTCCTGTCGCTGCTGGTGATCCTGTTCACCCGTACCGCGACCGGCGAAGCCGATTTTGCGGCCTGGGGCTGGCGCATCCCGTTCCTGGTCTCCGTGCTGCTGCTTGGCATCTCGGTCTGGATCCGGCTGCGTCTCAATGAGTCGCCGATCTTCCAGAAGATGAAGGACGAGGGGAAGAGCTCGAAGGCGCCGCTGACGGAGGCCTTCGGCAACTGGCAGAACGGCAAGCTCGTGCTGCTCGCCCTGCTCGGCGGCGTGATGGGCCAGGGCGTGGTCTGGTACACCGGCCAATTCTATGCGCTGTTCTTCCTGCAATCGATCCTGAAGGTCGACGGCTACACCGCCAACCTCCTGATCGCCTGGTCGCTGCTGCTCGGTACCGGCTTCTTCATCGTGTTCGGCATCCTCTCCGACAAGATCGGCCGCAAGCCGATTATCCTCGGCGGCTGCCTGATCGCGGCGCTGACCTTCTTCCCCATCTTCAAGATGATCACCACCAACGCCAATCCGGCGCTGGAAAAGGCCATCGAGCAGACCAAGGTCGAGGTGGTGGCAGATCCAAAAGGCTGCGGCGACCTGTTCAACCCGGTCGGCACCCGCGTCTTCACCGCGCCTTGCGACACCGCACGCGCCTTCCTGTCGCAGTCGTCGGTCAAGTACTCGACCACACCAGGCCCGGCCGGCTCCGGCGTGAAGGTCATGGTGAACGGCAAGGAGGTTCCGTACACGAACGCCAAGGACAGCAACCCGGCCGTCCTCGCCGCCGTGCAGGCCGCCGGTTACCCGAAGGCGGGCGATGCGGGTATCGTGAAGATGGCGCACCCGTTCGACATCTTCCGCCCGCAGGTGGCGGCAGTCGTCGGGCTGTTGTTCATTCTGGTGGTGTTCGTCACCATGGTGTACGGCCCGATCGCGGCGATGCTGGTCGAACTATTCCCGACCCGCATCCGCTACACCTCGATGTCGCTGCCCTACCACATCGGCAACGGCTGGTTCGGCGGCCTCCTGCCTGCGACCGCCTTCGCCATCGTGGCCTCGACGGGCGATATCTATGCAGGTCTCTGGTATCCGGTCATCTTCGCGTCCATCACCGTGGTGATCGGCTTCCTGTTCCTGCCCGAGACCAAGGACGTCGATATCAAGGCGACCTGATCGAAAGCACAGTCGACAACACGAACCGGCCGCTGTCTCCGCGGCCGGTTTTGTTTTGTCCCTACTGATGGCTGCCGACGAATTGCAGCACGATCTCGCGCCGATGCGGCCGGCTGCGATGTTCGATCAGGTAGATCGCCTGCCAGGTGCCGAGCGCGAGCTTGCCTTTCAGGACTGGCACCTGAAGCGAGGTCCCCGTCAGCATCGTCTTGACGTGCGCCGGCATGTCGTCCGGCCCCTCGGTGTCATGCGTCCACCCGGCATTCTCCGGTGCAAGCCGGGACAGCGCCGTGGTGAGATCGACGAGCACGGACGGATCGGCGTTCTCCTGAATCGTCAGCGAGGCCGAGGTGTGGCGGATGAACAATGTCAGCGCGCCCTCACGCGCGTGCGCTTCGGCGATGAACCTGGCTGCCTCGCTGGTCAGATCGGTGAAGCCGCGGCCGGGCGTCTGCACGGTGAGCAGCGACGATGCGAGCGTGGTGGTTTGCACGAATGATGGCGCCGAACGCGTTACGGATTTGCCTGATGTCATCAAGAGCCTCTCGTCGTCCTGGCGAAGGCCGGCGAAAGCCAGGACCCATTACCCCGAATGCTCGTGATGGCGAAAAGTGGCAATTCGCGTCGAGAAAAACAGAGAGGCTGCGGCACGGCTTCAGGACGACCTCGAAGGAGCCGAATCAAATCTTCCCCGACACGTCCTTCTGCACGCGGTTGGCCATGTCGATCAGCCGGCGCCAGGCCCTTTCCAGGAACGACATCACGCGGTCGACATCCTGGTCGCTCGGCAGCGGGATCTCGATCTTGCGCTCGCCCTCGGCGGCCTTCGGCTCCGCCTTCTTGAGCGGATCGGATTTCGGCAGCGGCTCGTCGACCTTGCCCGATACGGTCGGCCCAGCCGCGAGCTGGCCCTTCAGCTTCTCGACTTCGGCCTGAAGCCGGCCGATTTCGGTATCGAGCGCGGCCCGTTCGTCCGGCAAGGCGTAGCAGGCCCAGCCGGCGCCGTTCTTGGTGCAGGTCGACATGGTGCCGGTGCGGGTGTCGAGCCGCAACACGCCCTCCGGGATCGGCGTCATGCTGTAGCGGCCGTTTTCGCTGTCAGGAGCGGATTGCGCGGCGACGAAGCCGCCGCTGACGACCATCACCACGGCGAACGTCGCTACCGCAAACCATGATGTTGTGGATGACGTCACAGGTCTCATCTTGCGCTCCGCCACGACGTGCAGGTGGCACTTTCGCAATTCTACACCCCGCCGAGGCAATCCGCCGCCCAAAACGCACCACCGATATCAACGACCGCGACCGTCCCTTGATCCCGGCAGCGCGGCGAAATGGCGGCTGCATTCGTCGATCATGCGGAGAGCTGCTGCGGTGCGGCGTCACGCTGTGTGCAGCACTGCTGTGCGCGCCAATATCAGCAAAGAAATCAGACACATAACGGAAAGCGACGCAATCGTGACTTGGCTTGACTTGATAATAGGCCATCAGTATGGTCCGCGCGGCTTTTGAGGGTGGCGGGCGTAATTTCCATTCAGCCGCGGCGTTTCGGGTCTTCGTTGCATGACACAGGGCACGGAGCACGGCGGGAATGGAGATCGCGATAGATCGTCCGAGGAAGCTGCGCTTTCCGAACGGCTCGGAAATCTTGATCAACGCTTGTCCGAACTTCGGGACCGGCGGAGCAAGACCGAGCAACCCGCAGGTGACGGTGAAGACGGAGCGGCCAGAGCCTCGGCGATGGCGCTTGGTTTCCGGTTATCCTCGGAGTTGATCGCCGGCGTCGTTGTCGGAGCGGGGATTGGCTGGGGGTTCGACCGCTTGCTGTCGACGTCGCCTTTCGGATTTATCGTGTTCCTGCTGCTGGGCTTCGTCGCCGGCGTGGTGAATGTGGTGAGAACGGCGGGCGCGGGTCAAAACAGGCGCGGTGGTTCTTAAGCGATCCGCCCAGCAGAGGAATGATCGTGCCGGCTTTGCCGGTACGGGCCGGCCCGGCCGGCAGACCGAGACCCGCCGGCATTGCCGGCAGACCAAGAGATGCCGCGCTGATGAAAATCGACCCGATCCACCAGTTCAACATCGAGCCTCTCTTCACCCTGGGCCATATCGGCAATCATACGATCGCCTTCACCAATTCGTCGCTTTACATGCTGGTGGCGGTCGCGATCATCTCGATCCTGATGCTCGCCAGCGGCACGCAGCTGGTTCCCGGACGCCTCCAGTCCGTCGCTGAAATCTCCTACGAATTCGTCGCCTCGACCATCCGTTCGACGGCCGGCGCGGAAGGCATGAAGTTCTTCCCGCTGATCTTCTCGCTGTTCATGTTCATCTGCGTCTCGAATCTGGTGGGCATCATCCCCTACACCTTCACGGTGTCGAGCCACCTGATCGTCACCGCGGCGCTCGCGCTCCTGGTGTTCTTCACCGTCCTGATCTACGGCCTCTACAAGAACGGCCTGAAATTCTTCAAGATTTTCGTTCCCCACGGCGTCCCCATCTACATCCTGCCGCTGGTCATGTTCATCGAGGTCCTGTCGTTCTTCCTGCGGCCGGTCTCCCACAGCGTCCGCCTCTTCGCCAACATGTTGGCCGGCCACATCGCGCTGAAGGTGTTCGCCGGCTTCGTCGCCATGCTCGGCTTCTCGCTCGGCGCCCTCGGCTGGGTCGGCGGCGTGCTGCCGCTGGCGCTCACGGTCGCGCTGACCTCGCTCGAGATCCTGGTCGCGTTCCTTCAGGCCTATGTGTTCGCGATCCTGACCTGCATCTATCTCAACGACGCCATTCATCCAGGACACTGAGCGGTCCGGGGAATTTCCACCCACAACCCATCTTTCTTCCAAGGAGACTAAAATGGATCCGGCAGCAGCAAAACTTATCGGCGCGGGCATCGCGTGCATCGGCATGGGCGGTGCGGGCGTCGGCGTGGGCGTGATCTTCGGCAATTACCTCGCCGCAGCCGTTCGCAATCCGTCGGCGGCTCAGGGCCAGTTCGGTAACCTGATCTTCGGCTTCGCCGTGACCGAAGCGCTCGGCATCTTCTCGCTGCTGATCGCGCTGCTGCTGCTGTTCGTTCCGCTCTGAGAACGACGTTTTTTCGCGCCGTTCCAGCCTCTGGGACGGCGCGCGTGACAGCAACAGGAGAACTCCATGGCTGAGAGTCATGGCGGCGCGAAAGGTCCGGCGAGCGCTCACACCGAGGCTGACGGTGGTCACCACGGTGGCGGTTTTCCGCCGTTCGAGAGCAGCAGCTTTGCTTCGCAGCTGGTGTCGCTCGCGATCTTCTTCGTCCTGCTTTACGTGATCGTGTCCAAGCTCGCTCTGCCGCGCGTCGGCGGTGTGATTGAGGCGCGGCAGAACAAAATCGAGGGCGACCTCGCCGAAGCGCAGAAGCTGAGGGACCAGTCCGACGCGGCGCTGAAGGCCTATGAAAGCGAGCTCGCTTCGGCGCGCATGCGGGCACAGGCGATCGGCAACGAATCCCGCGACAAGGCGAATGCGCAGGCGGATGCCGAGCGCAAGGCGCTGGAAGAGCAATTGGCGGCCAAGCTGGCCGGGGCGGAGAAGACCATCGCCTCGACCCGCGCCGCCGCCATGAGCAACGTCCGCGGCATCGCGGCGGATGCGGCAGGCCAGATCGTGCAGCAGCTCACGGGCGTCGTTCCCGATGCAGCGTCGGTCAATGCCGCGGTCGACGCGTCCTTGAAGGGTTAGTTGAGATGTTCTTCGAACCTGAATTTTGGGTCGCCGTCGCCTTCGTGATCCTGATGGTCGTGTTCGGCTATCTCGGGATCTTCAAGACGGCGATGACCGCGCTTGACCATCGCGCCGATCGCATCAAGGCCGAGCTCGACGACGCGGCGCGCCTCAAGCAGGAGGCGGCCAAGGTGCTCGCCGACTACAAGGCGCGCAGCGCCATGGCCGAGCGCGAGGCTGCCGACATCATCGCCAATGCCAGGGCCGAAGCCGAGCGAATCGCAGCCGACGCCAAGGCGAAGATGGAAGACTTCGTCGCCCGCCGGACCAAGACCGCGGAGAGCAAGATCGCGCTCGCCGAGGCCCAGGCGCTGGCCGATGTCCGAGCCGCAGCCGCGGAAGCCGCCGTTCAGGCCGCTTCCACGATCCTGTCGCAGTCGGTCAAGGGCCAGGTCGCCGACGACCTGCTCGCCAGGGGCATCAACGAAGTCCGGCAGAAGCTGAACTGAGAACTCTGCCTTCACCACTCAAAAGCCGGCGCGATGAGCGCCGGCTTTTTTGTTGGCCGATCTATAGCCACAAGTCCGGTGTCATGCCCCGCGCAGGCGAGGCAACCAGTACGCCGCGACCTCTCGATAGATCACTCACCTCTCTGGAATACTGGATCGCCCGCCTTTGCGGGTGATGACAGCCGTAATTGTAGTGACAGCCGACCTTGAACCCTACTTCTTCTTCCGTCCCTTCGGCTCGGGCGCGAGCGCCTGCGGGTCGAAGCCGACATAGAAGATGTAGGAATCGGCGGCCGCGGCCGAGGGCATCGGGTAGGCCAGATCTTCGGCCACGAACGTGAAGGGCACGCTGCCGCCCTCCGACATCTCGACCGTGGTCCGGTAGGCCTTTGAGGCGATCACCTTCTCGCCGACGCCGCCCTGCACCACGGCAACACGCAAGGGGACCTCGACCGTCGCAGGCGCGCCGGCGGGACCGGCGATGACACGGCCCTGGATTCCGATCCGCGCGGTGATATCGCCGCCGCTCCGGGCGCATTCGCGCGCCATCTTGGTGATTGTGGCCTGGAAGCGGATGTCGTTGCCGACAGCCTGCTTGCCGCTCGCGCCGACCGCATAAGTCGAGGCGCCGGCGCGCACCGTGACCTGCGGGCAATCAACGTCGTCGTCGGCCGGCTGGCCGGGCGCGGGCGGCGGCTTGGGCTGGGCCGGTTCGTCGGACTTGCCGCCGAACAGGCTCTTGAAGCGGTCGCTCAAGGACTGGGCCGCCACCGGCGAGACAGACGCGAGCGCAACCGACAACGTCAAAGCTACCACCGTCCCCCGCCGCAACGCATTTCGCGACGACCGAAGCTCCTTCACCATCAACACCCATACTCCATGACAGCACTCCGGCCGATCGCTGGCCAGCCCGCGCCGTTATATCGCCAAAATCGGCGAACCCAAGGCAGGCAAATTACGGCAGCAAACAAGGCGAGACGATCAAGACTTTGGCCGCAGGACGTGGCGGCTCAACCGCGAAAATCCTCATGCAGCAGGCCGAACAGCAGGTGGTCCTGCCAGATCCCGTTGATGCAGAGATAGCGGCGCGCCAGCCCCTCCCGCGAGAAGCCGCACTTCTCCAGCACCCGGATCGATGGTGCATTGGTGGGGATGCAGGCGGCCTCGACGCGGTGCAGGTTGAGCTCGCCGAACAGCGTCGGCAGCAGCACCCGCAGCGCAGCGGTCATGTAGCCGCGATGGGCGTAGGGCTGCCCAACCCAGTAGCCGATGGTGCCGGCCTGCACGATGCCGCGCCGGACATTGGCCAGCGTGATGCCGCCGACCATGGCGCCGTCGAGTTCGCGGAAGATCAGAAAGGGATAGGACCGGTCCGCGGCAATGTCCTCGGAATAGCGGCGCAAGCGGCGGCGAAAGCCGGACCGGGTGAGATCGTCCGACGGCCAGATCGGCTCCCAGGGGGTGAGGTAGTCGCGGCTACTTTCGCGCAAGTGAGCCCATTGCAGGAAGTCCGACATCTGCGGGGCGCGCAGCAACAGCCCGTTGCCGCGCGGCGCGAGGGCGGCGGGTCCACTGGATGGCAGGCGGAACAGGGCCATGGTGATGCTTCCCGGAGCGGGCGCCCCTGGGCGACGGCTCTTAATGCAGCCGCGCCTTGGCACGCGCCCGCGTCAATCCTTCCGCAAAAGATACCGCGGTGTCCAGACCCCTGCCACTGCCCAATGCAACAACCGCAGGGCGGCTGCGCGAAAGCAGCGCACGCGCGGCATCCCGGGTCGATTCGACGCTGACGGCGTCGATCCGGGCCACCAGCTCCTGCACCGTCTGCGGCCGGCCATAAGCCAGCACATGCCGGGCGAGCTGTTCGGCGCGGGAGGAGCAGCTCTCCAATGCCATCAGCAGGCCCGCCTTCATCTGCGCCTTGGCACGCGCGATCTCGGCCTCGGTCAGGGTCTCCACCGAATCATTCATGACATCGACCACGACCTCCATCATCTCCGGCGCGTCGGCGGGATCGGTGCCGGTGTAGAGGCCGAAGAAGCCGGTGTCGGTGTAGGGCGCGTGGAAGCTGTAGATGGAGTAGCAGAGGCCGCGCTTCTCGCGCACCTCCTGGAACAGCCGCGACGACATCCCACCGCCGAGAATGTTGGTGAAGACCTGGAGCGAGAACAGCGAGAGGTCGGTCTGCGGCACCCCTTCGAGCGCCAACGTCAGATGCGCCTGCTCGAGCTCGCGGTGGACCACCTTGGCGCCGCCCTTGCCGAACTGGGCGGATTGCGGCTTCGGTCCCGGTGTCGCCTCGAAGCTCGCGAAGCGCTGCTCGACCTCGGCGACCACCTGCTTGTGATCGACCGCGCCGGCGGCGGCCACCACCATGTCGGGCCCGCGATAATGCGTCGACAGATAGCCGCGGAGCATGTCGCGGTTGAAGCCGCGCAGCGTCTTGGCGGTGCCGAGCAGCGAGCGACCCATCGGCTGGTCGGGATAGCAGAGCTCGTTGAGATGCTCGAACACGACGTCGTCGGGTGTGTCCTGCGCAGCCCCGATCTCCTGCACGATGACGTTCTTCTCGCGCTCCAGCTCGTCCGGCTCGAAGGCAGGATTGGCGAGAATGTCGGCGAGCACGTCGAGCGCGAGCGGCACGTCGGCCTTCAGCACCCGCGCGTAGTAGGACGTGGTCTCGGTCGAGGTGCCGGCATTGAGATCACCGCCGACCGCCTCGATCTCCTCGACGATCTCGCGCGAGGAGCGCTTGGTCGTACCCTTGAACGCCATGTGCTCCAGGAGATGCGAGATGCCATGCTCGTTCGGCTTCTCGTCGCGCCCGCCGACCCCGGCCCAGACGCCGAGCGCCGCAGTCTCGAGATGTGGCATTTTGTCGGTGACGACGGTGAGGCCGGAAGCAAGCTTGGAAATCTCGACGCTCATCCGGCAACTCCTTGCTTTGCGGCGCGGCTGATCGACAGCACGAACCGCTCGACCTCGGCCTGATCGTTCTTCATCACCTTCACGTGTTCGGATTTAGTCATCAATCCGTCGAGCCAGGCGGGCAGTTGCGGCCGCTGGCCGCAGGCCGCCTCGACCGCGTCGGGGAATTTGGCCGGATGGGCCGTAGAGAGCACGATGCTCGGGACCGTCGTGTCGGTGGTGTCGCGGTCCGCGACCGCCAGCGCCACCGCGGTATGGGGATCGACCAGCTCGCCCGCCTCGCGCCAGGCGGCGCGGATTGCGGCCGCGGTTTCGGTCTCGTCGGCACGGCCTGCGTCGAACACCTCGCGGATCGCGGCCAGCGTGGCATCGGGCAGCACGAAACGCCCCGACTGCTTCAGTGAATCCATCAGGCGGCGCACGCCCGCCGCATCGCGCCGGCCGGCCTCGAACAGCAGCCGCTCGAAATTCGAGGAGATCTGGATGTCCATCGACGGCGAGGCCGTGGCGTGCACTTCGCGCACCTCGTAGATCCCGGTCTTGAGCGTGCGGGCCAGGATGTCGTTGACGTTGGCGGCGATGTGCAGCGTGCGCACCGACAGCCCCATGCGTTTGGCGACGTAGCCGGCAAAGATGTCGCCGAAATTGCCGGTCGGCACGACGAAATCCACCGCGCGCGCCGGTGCACCGACGGCAACGGCCGACGTGAAATAGTAGACCACCTGGGCGACGATACGCGCCCAGTTGATCGAGTTGACGCCGGACAGCGACGTCGCATCGCGAAAGCGATGGTTGTTGAACATTCCCTTCACGAGCGCCTGGCAGTCGTCGAAAGTGCCTTCGACGGCGAGCGCATGCACATTGGCCGCACCAGTCGTCGTCATCATCCGCTGCTGGACCTCGGAGATGCGGCCATGCGGGAACAGCACGATCAGGTCGACATTCTCCAGACCCGCAAAGGCTTCGACCGCGGCGCCGCCGGTATCGCCGGAGGTTGCGACCACGATGGTGGTGCGCTGGCCGCGCTTGGCGAGCACATGGTCCATCAGCCGCGAGATCAGCTGCATCGCCACGTCCTTGAAGGCGAGCGTCGGGCCGTGGAACAGCTCGAGCACGAACTGGTGCGGCGACATCTGGCGCAGCGGCACCACCGCGGGATGGCGGAAGGTGGCATAGGCCTCGTTGGCCATGCGGCCAAGCTCGGCGTCCGTGATCTCGCCGCCCGCGAAGGGGCGAATCACGTCGACCGCGACCTCCCAATAGGCGCGGCCGAAGAAGCCGGCGATGGTCTGCGCCGAAAGCTGCGGCCAAACGGCCGGCACGTACAGGCCGCCATCGCGGGCTAGCCCGGTCAGCATCACGTCGCAGAAGCCGAGTTCGGGGGCTTCGCCCCGGGTCGAGATATAACGAGTCAAACTGCCCTCCAAAGGCCAACCGAGTCTGAGCTCGCTCGTTAAGCCTTTGATTTTACGAAATTACTTGTTAACAGCCAGAGGCGTTGAGCCACCATAAAGTGTTTTGCGGCATCGGGAAACCGCTTCCGCTCGCCCCGCAGCCCAATGAAAAAGGGCTGCGGCATTGCCGCAGCCCTTCTCTTGGAAGGTCTGTCGTTGTGTGCAGACCGATTGCCTCGTCGGGTCGTTCGACCCGCTAAACTGTTCACCCAAGCTTTCGTCAGCTGTCGTCAAATCGTCAAGAGCCAAAACGGCAGGCGGCGGAAAATGTTCCTGTTTTTCCCGCCGTGCTCAGGGCCTTCTTTCGCGGATATGAGCAATGACTTGCGTGATATTGCCGTCTTTTCCCGAACCTTTGGCCTGCCCTGGGGAACGAATGCCGTGGCGACCGATTGGGTCGGCGGACGGTGCCGGCCATCGCCCATGCATTGCCCGGCTGATGGCTACGCCGATCCGTCGACCGAACCGCTGCCTCCTGGAGCAGCCGGTTCGGTCGTTGGCGACAGGTCAATTCATCCCGATTTCCACTGCGATCCGGATCAGGTCGGAATGGTTCTTGGCCCCTAACTTCTGCTTGAGCAGGGACGTCGTGTTCGCCACGGTCTTGTAGGAGATGCCGAGCGCCTTGGCGACCTCGACGATTTTGTCGCCGCGTCCGAGCAGGCGAAGAATCTCGAGCTCCCGCGGCGTCATCTGCGAGGCTGGATTGGCCTTGATTGCGGCACCGGAAAACGTCACGGCTTCCGCAAGCTGCGGAGAAATGAAATTGTCGCCCGCGACCACTTTGCGCACCGCTTTCAGCAGTATCCTGGGATCGTCACCCTTGGAGACATAGCCCTGGGCCCCAAGCTCGACCGCCCGCACCACGAAGGCCGGATCATCATTCATGCTGAACATGATGATCTTGGCGTCCGGATCGTCCTTCCGAATGCGTCGCATCAGCTCGAAGCCCGAGACATCAGGCAGGCTGATGTCGATCACGGTAACATCGGGCCGCTTGCTGACATAGGCGCGGTGCCCGGATTTGGCATCGTTCGCCTCGTCGATACGGATCGACTGGTCGGACGCGAACAGGGTGCGGCAACCGGACAGCACCACAGGGTGGTCGTCGACGATCAGGACCTTGGTTGCCGGCTTGGCGGTATCTTGCATCGCAGGCTCACTTGCTTTCTCGACTCATAGACCGGCGGGAACAAATGGAAAGAGAGAATTCCGTCAAAACACGTTAGAATTGACCTAATGTGGCAACGACTCTCGTTCAGGACGCAACTGTTTCTTCCGCTCGGCGCGAGCCTTCTCGCGGCACTGATCCTGGGCGGCGTGCTGCTTCAGACCTTCGCAGGGGGCCAGCTCGTTGAGGAGAATGAGCCGGGCCGGCGTTCGACCCGGGCCATCGCCACCGCGCTCAACAACACGCTGCGCGCTTCCGACAATCCACGGCGGACGCTCGATGCGTTTGTCCAATCGTTGGACACCTCCTCTGATATCCAATTCCGTTCCGTGGAAGCGGGTCCCGCGCGCTCCCCGAAGGACGACCCGCGCACGCCGCATAGCGTGCCGCAATGGTTCATCGACCTGATCACCATCCCCGAGATGGACGCGGCATCCCCGGTGACGATCGACGGCGAGCGTGTCGGCGATATCGTCTTCGTGCCCGACCTGTCCGCCGAGCTGTTCGAGAAATGGATCGGCTTCCTCGCGCTCACCGGCCTGATCGCCGGGCTGATGGCGCTTACCGGAACCATCGCCTACGTCCTGGCGGCGTCGGCGCTACGCCCCCTACAACAGCTCGGCGAAGGACTGACGCGGATGCGACGCGGCGACTACACAAAGCCGATCCCGGTGGCAGGGCCGCCGGAGATCCGGCAGAGCTGCGCGGCGGCGAACGCGCTGGCGGGGACGTTGGCGCAACTAAGCCAGGACAATCGCGACCTGTTGCATCGGCTGGTGTCGCTTCAGGACGATGAGCGGCGCGACCTCGCCCGCGAATTGCACGACGAACTCGGCCCGCTTCTGTTCGGCATCCGCGCCGGCGCGGTCGCGCTGATCGAGGCCGCGCCTGCCGTGGGAAATCTCGGCAATTCGGTGCAGGAGGTGCTGCAATCGGTCGAGGCGCTCCAGCAGGCCAACCGCCGTATTCTCGACCGGCTGCGGCCGCTCTATGTTGAGGAACTGGGCCTCGCAAGCAGCGTCCAGACACTGCTTCAAAACTTTCGCAAGCAGGCACCGCATATCGGTCTGACGGACACGATTGACCCCGGCCTCAACGGACTAGACGGGCCGCTGGCGCGGACCGTCTATCGGTTGATCCAGGAGGCGCTGACCAACGTGCTGCGCCATGCCAAAGCGAGCAACGCCCATGTGCAGACGACCATCACCGGTGAGACGCTCGTCATCGAGATCTCCGACGATGGCGGCGGCTTTCCCGCCGACAACGTCTTTGGCCGGGGCCTGACCGGCATGCATGAGCGCGTTCGCGCGCTCAGCGGATCGCTGTCACTGCTGCGCGCGAATGAACGAACCTATGTCCGATGCCGTCTTCCGGCTGCGCCAACCCGGGAGGCGCCGGTCTAGCTGAGCATGATCTTTTCGGAAAACCGCTACACACTTTTCCGGATCATGCCCTAGCTAGCACGCGCAGCCAACATGCGCGTTCTGTCGCGCCGGCTCGCACAGCGTGCTGCGGATCTTGCCTTCCGTGCTGAAGCGAAACGAGGCGCGAATGCGCAGCGCGCCAGCGATGGAATATTCGAGATCGACGCCGTTGGACACTGGATCGATCTCTTCCAGCCTGAAGCCCGCCGACGACAAGGCGCCAAGTCGCGGCCTCCAATAGCTTTCGAGCTCGCTTCGGCCGCGATGGCGCTGCGTTCCGTTGCAGATACATTCAAGCTCGGCGTCGTCCGCATATAGATCGAGCAGCGCCGCGAGGTCGCCCTTGCGGCAGGCATCTACCCAGTCAACGACAATTCCCATCTGGTCGAAATCGCTCACGCTGCAATCCTGTTCTGCCGCGGACACCAGTGGCGGCTTAGGACCACACTCGTGAATGTGCGCTGAACGGTAAAGCCCGGACGATACCGGGTTCCCTCGGTTGATCTACGGATGAGTTCGGTCTTGCCGCCCCCTCGCCCACACCGCGAAGGCGATCAGCAGGGCGCCCGCGAGCGTGAACCAGGTGATCGCGTATTGCAGGTGATCGTCTTTCAGATGCACGTCGAGCGGACCGGGACGTGGAACGCCGTTCTCGGGCACCGGCTGCTCGAGGTCGACATAGAACGGCGCAACCGTTCCCCAGCCGAGCGCGCTCGCGATTGCCAGATGATCGCGCACGAACCAGAGCCGCTTCTCGCGGTTCTCCGCAGGTGTCAGCCAGCCCGGTGCTTCCGGGAACCTGAGATAGCCGGTGAGCACGACCGGCTGGCCCGTGACGAGCTGCTTCACCGCGCGATCCTCGACGCCGCGATCCTGCATCGTGTTCTCGACGAAGCCGGCATCGATCACGACCATCTCGCCGCTCGGAAGCCGCGCCGGCAGGAACGCCCAGGTGCCGGGACCGGAGGCGTCCTTGCGCACGGCCGAGCCGGAGGAATAGACCATCGCATCGGGCAGCGGGACGTAAGTTGCAGAGAAGCTGACGCGGCGGAATTCGTCGCGCGCGCGATTGAGCGCCGCCCATTGCGCGGGCGCCGGCAGCGCGACCGGCGCGGTCGCAAGCCGTTCGGTGAGAGCAGCGATCAGCTCGTGCTTGGCTGTCCGGCGCTGCAATTGCCAGAAGCCAAGCCCGACGAACACTGCCGTCAGGAGCAGCGTGAACAGCGCAAAGCCGGCCACGCGAGGCTTGCGCACGGTCCGGTTCATTTCGCGCGGTCGATGAGTCGGCCCGGCGCCGCCTTGTGGTGGAATTGCAGCGCGATCAGCAGCGACTTCATCGCGCGCAGCGGCAAAAGCGTGGTGGCGAGAATCAGCGGCAGCCAGAGCACCGCGTGCAGCCAGAACGGCGGCTGATACTTGACCTCGACGACGAGCGCGCAGCCGACCACGATCGCGCCGGCCAGCATGATGATGAAGATCGCCGGACCGTCACCGGTATCGATGAAAGCATAGTCGAGACCGCAGCGCTCGCAGCGAGGCGCGAGTGTCAGGAAGCCCGCATAGAGCTTGCCCTCGCCGCAGCGCGGACATTTGCAGGCGAGCCCGCGCAGCGCGCTTTGCAGGACCGTGGTTTGAGACTCCGATGGGCCGGCGATGTCGTTCATGATGGCAAACTCTATCACAGTTTCGGCCAAGGCTTCCGGCGGCCGGAAAGCGAAAGGGCGGCCCTGCGGCCGCCCTTTCTGAATCATCTGCCTCGCAGCTCAGTGCGCGCCGTGAGCCATGGTCTCGGCGCCGTGTCCCCAGACATAGATGCAAAGGAACAGGAACAGCCAGACCACGTCGACGAAGTGCCAGTACCAGGCGGCGAACTCGAAGCCGAGATGCTGGGTCGGCGTGAAGTGGCCGGCATAGGCGCGAAACAGGCAGACCAGCAGGAAGATGGTGCCGACCAGCACGTGGAAGCCATGGAAGCCGGTCGCCATGAAGAAGGTCGCACCATAGACGTTGCCGCCGAACGAGAACGCCGCGTGGCTGTACTCATAGGCCTGCACGCAGGTGAAGAGCGCACCCAGCACGACGGTGAGGATCAGGCCGTATTTCAGACCCTGGCGGTCATTCTCGAGCAGCGCATGGTGCGCCCAGGTTACCGTGGTGCCGGAGGTGAGCAGGATCAACGTGTTCAGGAGCGGCAGATGCCAGGGATCGAAGGTCTCGATGCCCTTCGGCGGCCAGGTGCCGGGAACGGAGCAGGCGCCGGCCTGCGTGCCAAGGCCGCAGCCGAACACCGCATCACGCGTGGCATGGACGGCGTCAGCCGGGAACAGCGCGGCGTTGAAATAGGCCCAGAACCAGGCCACGAAGAACATCACCTCGGAGGCGATGAACAGGATCATGCCGTAGCGGTGATGGAGCTGCACGACGCGGGTGTGGTCGCCCTTGTACTGGGCTTCCTTGATCACGTCGCCCCACCAGCTCGCCATGGTGTAGAGCACGCCGACGGTGCCCACACCGAACACGATCGGCGCAGCCGAGAACATGTGGTGCATCCAGGCGATCGCGCCAACCGCCATGATGAAGGCCGACAGCGAACCGACGGCCGGCCAGGGAGAGGGATCGACCAGATGGTAGTCGTGATGCTTGGTGTGCGCCGTTGCCATTTGCGGTCTCTCTCCTCAATCCCGTGCCTGTCAGGCACTTATCCCCTTGCGTCCAATCCCCCGAGCGTGCGCCCGGCGATCAGAGATTTCCCTTGCGTTTGTCGTCGTCACCCGATGCCAGCGGCTTCACCACGGGATCCTTCACCGGATAGAACGTGTAGGACAGCGTGATCGTGTTCAGCCCGTCGTTCTCGCGATCCTCGGCAATCGACGGATCGACATAGAACACGACCGGCATCTCCCGCTTCTCGCCGGGCGCCATGGTCTGCTCGGTGAAGCAGAAGCAGTTGATCTTCTGGAAATATGACCCAACCGTCAGCGGCGCGACGTTATAGGCGGCTTGGCCCGCGGTGGTGCGCGCGGCCTGGTTCGTCACGGTGTAGTAGACCGTCGTCACCTGACCGATATTGACCTCGATCTCGCTCTGCTCGGGCTCGAACTTCCAGGGCAGGCCCGGCGCGACGTTGGAATCGAACCGCACCGAGATCTTTCGGGCGATCGGGCCGGTGGCCGGTGCGGAGGTCGCGACCTGGGTCGTGCCGTTGAAGCCGGTGGCGCGGCAGAACCAGTTGTAGAACGGCACCGCCGCGTAGGATGCCCCCACCATCAGCGCCACTACGCCGCCGCAGATCGAGGCGACCAGCGCGTCGCGGCCAAGACCACCGATGCGGCCCTTGCCCGCCGTCCGGCTCTGATCCTGCGATATGGTCGGCTCGTGATCCATGTTTCCTACATCGGCCGCACTAGAACCGCCGGCCCCTTGACCATGGTGACGGCGAAGAACAGCACCACGAGCACGCCGAGCGCCAAAGCAATGGCAATGGAGCGCTGACGACGGCTCTTCTTCTGCGCCTCGGTGAGGACGATTCCATCTGGCTCGGGTTTGTCGGCCATCCCCGCCTCATGCGCCCCATGCCATCGGAGCAAGCGCCCGGAATACAACCTGGGCCAGCAGGGTGGCGAACAGCGCAAACAGATAAAGGATGGAGAATGCAAACAGCTTGCGGGTGGCACGCAGCGACTGGCTGCGCTCGCGACGCATGTAGACGTTGATGGCGAGCACCAGCATGCCGGCGCCGAGGATCAGCGAAACGATGCCGTAGACGGCGTCGAAATAGCCGAGCGCCCAGGGTGCGGCGGCGACCGCGATCAGCACGATCGTGTAGAGCAGGATCTGGAGCCGCGTCGCATCGGGACCGGCGACGTTGGGTAGCATCGGAATGCCGGCGCGCGCATAATCGTCGGAGCGGAACAACGCCAGCGCCCAGAAGTGCGGCGGCGTCCAGAAGAAGATGATGGCGAACAGCAGCAGTGGCTCGACGTCGACCGTGCCCGTCACGGCGGCCCAGGCCACCACCGGAGGCAGCGCGCCGGCAGCGCCGCCGATCACGATGTTCTGCGCGGTCCAACGCTTCAGACCCATCGTATAGATCACGACGTAGAAGAAGATGGTGAAGGCGAGCAGCGCGCCCGCGATCCAGTTGACGAGGATGCCGAGCGTCATCACCGAGAAGAAGGCGAGCGTCATGCCGAACGCCATCGCTTCGGGGCGGGTGACGCGGCCGCGCGGGATTGGCCGGTTCGCCGTGCGCGACATCTTGGCGTCGATGTCGCCCTCGAGCGCCATGTTGAGCGCGCCGGAGGCGCCGGCACCGACGGCGATGCAGAGTAGCGAGGTGATCGCCAGCACGGGATGGAAATGCCCGGGTGCCATCGCCATCCCGACCAGCGCGGTGAAGATCACCAGCGACATCACGCGCGGCTTGAGCAGCGCGATGTAATCGCCGACCTCCGCTTCGGAGATGCGAGGATTGATGTCGACGGCATTGTGGTCGAGGACGGACACTTAATTCAGCTCGCTTCCTGAAAGAGCCGCGGCGCCCGTCACGGGCGCCGCGGGCGATGGCTTACTGCACGCGAGGCAGCACTTCGAACTGGTGGAATGGCGGCGGCGAGGGCAGCGTCCACTCCAGCGTGGTTGCGCCCGCACCCCAGGGATTGTTACCGGCAGGCACCTTCTTCATGTAGGCGTCGAGGACGCAGTAGAGGAAGATCAGCACGCCGAACCCGGAGATGTAGGAGCCGAGGGACGAGATCAGGTTCCAGCCCGCGAACGCGTCGGGATAGTCGACGTAGCGGCGCGGCATCCCCGACAGGCCGAGGAAGTGCTGCGGGAAGAACACCAGGTTGACGCCGATGAAGGTCACCCAGAAGTGCAGCTTGGCCAGCCACTCATTGTACATGTAACCCGACATTTTCGGGAACCAGTAGTACCAGCCCGCAAAGATCGCGAACACGGCGCCGAGCGACAGCACGTAGTGGAAGTGCGCGACGACGTAATAGGTCTCCTGGAGCACGCGGTCGACGCCCGCGTTCGCCAGCACGACGCCGGTGACGCCACCAACCGTGAACAGGAAGATGAAGCCTACCGCCCAGATCATCGGCGCGCGGAATTCGATCGAGCCGCCCCACATCGTGGCGATCCAGGAGAAGATCTTCACGCCGGTCGGAACCGCAATGACCATGGTGGCGGCGACGAAATAGGCCTGCGTCGCCGAGGACATGCCCACCGTGTACATGTGGTGCGCCCACACCACGAAGCCGATGCCGCCGATCGCGACCATGGCGTAGGCCATGCCGAGATAGCCGAACACGGGCTTGCGCGAGAAGGTCGAGACGATCTGGCTGATCATACCGAAGCCGGGCAGGATCAGGATGTACACCTCGGGGTGACCGAAGAACCAGAACAGGTGCTGGAACAGCACGGGATCGCCGCCGCCCTCGGGCGCGAAGAACGTCGTGTGGAAATTGCGGTCGGTGAGCAGCATGGTGATCGCACCGGCGAGCACCGGCAGCGATAACAGCAGCAGGAACACTGTCACCAGGATCGACCACACGAACAGTGGCATCTTGTGCAGAGTCATGCCCGGTGCGCGCATGTTGAAGATCGTGGTGATGAAATTGATGGCGCCGAGAATCGACGAGGCGCCCGCCAGATGCAGCGACAGGATCGCGAAGTCGACGGCGGGGCCGGGGTGACCGGAGCTCGACAGCGGCGCATACATGGTCCAGCCGGCGCCGACGCCGTTGGCACCCGGCTCGCCCTCGACGAAGGTCGACATCAGCAGCAGCGCGAAGGAGGCCGGCAGCAGCCAGAACGAGATGTTGTTCATGCGCGGGAACGCCATGTCGGGCGCGCCGATCATCAGCGGCACGAACCAATTGCCGAACCCGCCGATCATCGCGGGCATGACCATGAAGAAGATCATGATCAGGCCGTGAGAGGTCACGAACACATTATAGGTGTGCGTCTCGTGAAAGATCTGCACACCCGGATACATCAGCTCGGCCCGGATCGCGATCGACATCGCGGCGCCGATGACGCCGGCGACGACCGCGAAAATCAGGTACATCGTGCCGATGTCCTTGTGGTTGGTCGAATAGACGTAGCGCCGCCATCCGGTCGGATGGGCGTGCTCGTCATGATGCGCGTGATCGCTATGTGCCGCTGCGCTCGTTGCCATATTCAAATCCTGCCTTGCGTCCCATTCGGACCGTATGCGGTCCCGCCCTTCATATCGCTTTCAGTCCCTCGAGCTTCCGCCCGGCGCTTACTGCGTCGGGCCGGCCGCGGAGGCGTAGGTGCTGGTGCCGCCGCTCGCGAATTTCTTCTTTGCCGTCTCGACCCAGGAGGCGAACTCCTGGTCGTCGACCACGCGGATCGCGATCGGCATGAAGGCGTGATCCTTGCCGCACAGCTCCGAGCACTGGCCGTAGAACATGCCGGTCTTGGCCGCCTTGAACCAGGTCTCGTTCAGCCGGCCTGGAATGGCGTCGATCTTGACGCCGAAAGCCGGCAGCGCGAAGGCGTGGATGACGTCCGCGCCGGTGACCTGGACCCGAACCACCTTGTTGACGGGCACTACCATCTCGTTGTCTACGCCGAGCAGGCGGGGCTGCTTGTCCTGGGCCATCAACGAGTCGAACTCGAACTTGCCGTTATCAGGATAGGCATACGACCAATACCACTGCTTGCCGGTCGCCTTGATCGTCAGATCCGCCTTCGGCACGTCGAGCTCGAGGAACAGCAGCCGGAACGACGGCACCGAGATGCCGACCAGGATCAGCACCGGAACGAGCGTCCAGGCCACCTCGATCAGCGTGTTGTGGGTGGTCCGCGACGGCACCGGGTTGGCCCTCGCATTGAACTTGACGACCACCACCACGAGCAGCGCCAGGACGAACAGCGTGATCAGGGTGATCAGCACGAACAGGAAGTTGTGGAACCAGACGATGTTGTCCATCACCGGCGAGCCGGATTGCTGGAGCGTCCACTCCCACGGCGCCGGTTGCCCGAGCTCGGCGAATGCCACACCGCCCGTCGCCAGCGTCAGACCCGCCACGGCCAATCCCAGCAACTGCCGGCCCATCCGGCCCATCGACATCCTCATGCCGTTCGCGCTCCCCTTACGAAATCACCCCACGTGCATTTCCCTATTTCCGGGAAACGCTTATTCCATCCGCCCGTCTGACAAACCGCCGCGCAAGAATACCTCTAAGAGGAATTGGGGCCAGATCGCTAGAACGCCGAAATCAAGCCTCTCAAACCATAATTCTTGATCTATCGCAATGCAGTCTTGGGCCTCATTTGCCAGGCATCACCCGCAAGATATTTCCTAGTAACATCAGACAAAATTACCGTTTCCCGGTATGCTGCGGCTTGACAGCGAGATTGCCCGCGGTAGGCACTGACAGACGGCCGCGCAGGAACCTGATTCGTGCGGGCGATGGTGGCGCGCGGCGGCGCGATATTTGCTTGGGAATTGCCTTCAAGACGCCGTCATTCCCGTATCAGTCCGCCAGGTGCGAGCGAACCAGGCGAGCAGAGGGACCGACCCGATGGGGCTTTCGAGAAGCATGGCAAGGCAGGCTGGCGGGCCCACGATGCTGGCCGCCCTGCTGGCGGCGGTCGCCGTCCTCGCGCTGCCCGGCCTGGCCCATGCGCAGGGCGCGGTGCGCTCCGTCCATGGCGATTGGCAGATCCGCTGTGACACCCCGCCCGGCGCCCAGACCGAGCAATGCGCCCTGATCCAGAGCGTGGTGGCGGAAGACCGCTCCAATGCCGGACTGACCGTGATCGTGCTCAAGACCGCCGACCAGAAGAGCCGGCTGATGCGGGTGGTCGCCCCGCTCGGCGTGCTCTTGCCCTCGGGCCTCGGCCTCAAGCTCGACAACCAGGACGTCGGCCGCGCCGGTTTTGTCAGATGTCTGCCCAATGGCTGCGTGGCCGAGGTGGTGATGGACGACAAGCTGCTGGGTCAGCTCCGCGGCGCCAAGACCGCCACCTTCATCATCTTCGAGACCCCGGAAGAGGGCATCGGCTTCCCGCTCAGCCTGAATGGGCTGGGTGAGGGATATGACAAGCTGCCGTAAGCTGTGAGATCGAGGGCGATCCTATTGTTTCCGTAATGTGAGGCTTCGTGCCCTCGCGGAACCGTTCCGAAAACATTATCTTGCCCCACACCTCCCGATAATGGACGGACGCATGACCAACCCTGCCACAACCTCCCTGCTCGACCGCGCCAATCTCGACCGCGACCAGGTTCGCAACGAGGTTGCGCGCGGGCTGGCCGGTGCCGACGACGGCGAATTGTTCCTGGAATACAGCCAGACCGAAGCGCTGATGTTCGACAATGGGCGGCTGAAGCAGGCGACCTATGACACCTCGCAAGGCTTTGGCCTGCGCGCCGTCAAGGACGACGCGGTCGGCTATGCGCATTCCTCCGACGTGTCGCTGCCGGCGCTGATTCGCGCCGCAGATGCGGTCGCGGCCGTGCGCGGCGGCTATTCCGGCAGTTTTGCGGCTCCGCCCCCGCACACCAATGTGCGGCTCTATGGCGACGACAATCCGCTGGATGCGCCGGGCTTCGAGACCAAGGTCAAGCTGCTCGCCGAGATCGATGCCTACTTGCGCGACAAGGATCCGCGGGTGCGGCAGGTCAGCGTCAGCCTGGGCGCGACCTGGCAGGTGGTCGAGATCCTGCGCCCTGATGGCGAGAGCTATCGCGACGTCCGCCCGCTCGTGCGCGTCAACATCTCCGTCGTCGCCGGCCAGGGCGACCGCCAGGAGAGCGGCAGCAAGGGTTATGGCGGCCGCGCCGGCTATGGCGAATTCATCGAGAGCAGGTCCTGGCGGGAAGCCGCCGACGGCGCGCTGCGCGAGGCGCTGGTCAATCTGGAATCGATTCCGGCTCCCGCCGGCGAGATGGATGTGGTGCTGGGCGCCGGCTGGCCCGGCGTGATGCTGCATGAAGCGGTTGGCCACGGCCTTGAGGGCGACTTCAACCGCAAGAAGACCTCGGCCTTTGCCGGCCTGATGGGCCAGCAGGTCGCGGCCAAGGGCGTCACCGTGGTCGACGACGGCACCATCGCCTCGCGCCGCGGCTCGCTCTCCATCGACGACGAGGGCACGCCGACCAATCGCACCGTGCTGATCGAGGACGGCATCCTGGTCGGCTACATGCAGGACCGCCAGAACGCGCGCCTGATGAACATGAAGCCGACCGGCAACGGCCGCCGCCAGGGCTACGCCCATGTGCCGATGCCGCGCATGACCAACACCTACATGCTCGCGGGCGACCGCGATCCCGCCGAGATCCTCTCCTCCGTGAAGAACGGCGTGTTCGCCGCGAATTTCGGCGGTGGCCAGGTCGACATCACCTCGGGCAAATACGTGTTCCAGTGCACCGAGGCCTATAAGATCGAAAACGGCAGGCTGGGGGCGCCCCTGAAGGGCGCCATGCTGATCGGCAACGGGCCGACCGACTTGCACCGCATCCGCATGATCGGCAACGACCTCGCGCTCGACACCGGCATCGGCACGTGCGGCAAGAACGGCCAGGGCGTGCCTGTCGGCGTCGGCCAGCCGTCGCTTCTGATGGAACGCATCACGGTAGGTGGGACGGGCGCATGAGCGTTGAAGAAAAGGTCACTGTCACCACCAAGCGGAAGAGCAGTGGCTGGGGCGGACAGCTGATGCAGCTCGCCGGCATCGTCGCCGCCGTGTTCATTGCCAAGGGCGCGCTCGCCGAACCGTTCTACGTGCCGTCGGGCTCGATGGAGCCGACGCTGCTGATCGGCGATGCGCTGCTCGCCTCGAAATTCCCCTATGGCTACGGCACCTCGTCGCTACCGATTCAGATCAACCTGCCGGAGACTGGCCGCGTGTTCGCGGAGACGCCGAAACTCGGCGACGTCGTCGTGTTCCGCTGGCCAGGTGATCGCTCGCAGGCCTGGGTCAAACGCGTCGTCGGCTTGCCTGGCAACCGCATCCAGATGCGGCAGGGCCAGCTCTTCATCAACGACCGTCCCGCCGAGCTGAAGCCCGATGGCGTTGGCGCTGCCGAGGACGACAAGGGCGGCAGCGAGCCAGCCTACCGCTATGTCGAGACGTTGCCGAACGGCGTGTCGCACCTGATCTTCAAGATGCGCGACAACGGCCCGCTCGACAACACGCCGGAGGTGACGGTGCCAGCAGGCCATCTCTTCGTGCTCGGCGACAACCGTGACAATTCCGCCGACAGCCGCGTACCTTTGCGCTCCGGCGGCGTCGGCCTGTTGCCGATCGACAATCTGGTCGGCCGCGCGGACGCGGTGCTCGGCTCCTGGGATCTCGGCATCCGCGGCCAGCCGGTGTGGACCTGGCTCTCCGGCTTCAGGCTCGCACGGTTCTTCACCGCCGTGCATTGAGTAGAGTGTAGATCGGAGAGTGGGCAAAGTGCCCACCACTTCTATCGTAAGTGATGGTGGGCACGACGCGCGAAGGAGCGCGCGCCTTTGCCCACCTTACGATTCCTACGGTTTGCCATGAGCAAAGACGAATTCCTCGCTCTCGCTCTGCAAAACCCTGTCAACGCCGCGATCGTCGATGAGCTCGGCCGACTCGCGCTGCCGGATGCGTGGCTGGTCGCAGGCTGCCTGGTGCAATCGGTGTGGAACGCGCTCACGAGCCGCCCGATCGATCACGGTATCGCCGATTACGACGTGTTCCATTTCGATTCCGATACCTCCTGGGAGGCGGAGGATGCGGTGATCCGCACGCTGCATGCGCGGCTCGCGCATCTCGCCGCCAAGGTCGCGATTCGTAACCAGGCGCGCGTGCATCTGTGGTACCCCGACAAGCACGGTCTGCCCTATCCACCGCTGACATGCTCGACCGACGGCATCGACCGCTTCCTGACGCAGAACACGCAAATCGGAGGGAGACGCGCGGGCGACGGTTTCGATGTCTATGCGCCGCACGGGTTCGACGACGTCGCGAGGCTGATCGTACGGCCCAATCGGGCGCTGAGTTTTTCCGCCGCCAATTACGAGGCAAAATCCGCGCGATGGAAGGCGCTGTGGCCGGAGCTTACCGTGATTGCAGCGGGCGCGTAACCTTCTCGTGTCCCGGACAAGACAGGCCTATCTCACAACGCCCGACGTGAACCCAGCCTTCCGCCGCGGCGGCTTGATTTCCTTCTTCAGGAAACAGCGCGCCTCGCGCCCGGTGTAGCCGGGACGGGCATAGGTGAAGGCGCGGCATTTGTTGTCGGCGGTGCAGGCGGCCTTGCAGGTCTCCTCGCCCTCGCCGACCTTGAGCTCGAAATTGCGCAGGTCGCCGCCCGGGCGATCGATCGACGTTTCCACACCCTCGATGCGCGGCTCGATCACGCCGGCGCCGCGCACCCCGGAGATGCAGCAATTGCCCGGCACCCGCGTCGGCACCGTGTTCTTGAGCCAGCACACCGCCGAGCCGCCTTCGACGTCGGGATAGTTGAAGCTCCAGGAGCGGCAACGGCGGTCACGCTCGCACAGCAGCGCGCAATCCTCAGGGTCGCCTGAGGTGACCGGCGTGTTGAAATAGTCGCCGCCTGGGCGGTCGAACGCCGTCTGCGCCGGCGCCGGCGCGCTCGCAAACAGGAGCGAGAGCAGCGCGACGCAAGCCAGGACGCGGGCCATGACGACCCCAGGCAGGCGGCCCTTTCCCATCGGAACAGCTTTCGAGTTATTGACGATGCACAGGTTTTTCCAGCCGATCATTTGATCGCCGCAAACCTGTACGGGCGATGAACGGCTCAATTGCCTGCTATTAGCCTGGTCTAGAAAGCGTATTCCGCGTAGGCAGGTTCCACCGAGCCCTTCCAGGGACCATTAAACTTGTCCAGCATCTCCTCAGCCGGCGTCCGGCCGAACTCGATGATGCGATCGAGCGGCTCCAAATGCCTCGTCTCATCGCGGCCGAGTTGGTCGAGCCGGCCACGCCGGCGCAGGCCGGCATGTGCCAGAACCAGGCACTCCTTGGCGACCTCGAAGAGATAGCGATCCCTGATCCGCGACTTGAAGCCGAAGCGCGGCACGTCGTCGCGCAAGGCCTGACGTTCAGGCGCGCTCCAGTGCTTCACGATTTCCCAAGCGGCGTCGAGCGAGACATCGTCGTAGAGCAGCCCGACCCAGAACGCCGGCAGCGCCGGCAACCGGCCCCACGGACCACCGTCGGAGCCGCGCATCTCGAGATAGCGCTTGAGCCGGACTTCCGGGAAGATCGTCGAGAGGTGATTGGCCCAGTCCGACAGCGTCGGTCGCTCGCCGGGGAGATTGTTGTTGCGGCCGTCGAAGAAGGCGCGGAACGAGGAGCCCGATACGTCGATGTACTGCTCGCCGCGCTTGACGAAATACATGGGCACGTCGAGCGCGTAGTCGACATAGCGCTCGAAGCCCATGCCGTCCTCGAACGCCCACGGCATCATGCCCGAACGCGCGTTGTCGGTGTCGCGCCAGATCTCGGAGCGGAAGGAGAGAAAGCCGTTCGGCTTGCCTTCGGTAAACGGCGAATTGGCGAACAGCGCGGTCGCGACCGGCTGGAGCGCGAGCGAGACGCGCAGCTTCTTGACCATGTCGGCTTCCGAGGAGAAGTCGAGATTGGTCTGCACGGTGCAAGTCCGGTACATCATGTCGAGGCCATATTGACCGACCTTCGGCATGTAATTGGTCATGATCTTGTAGCGGCCCTTGGGCATCACCGGGATGTCCGCGCGCGACCAGGACGGCGTCATGCCGAGCCCGAGAAAGCCGATGCCGAGCGGGGTTGCGATCTCGCGCACTTGCGCCAGATGCGCCATCAGCTCGCTCTGGGTCTGGTGCACGTTCTCGACCGGCGCGCCGGAGAGCTCGAACTGTCCGCCGGGCTCGAGCGAGATGGCACCGCCGCCAGTGACGTCGTAGAGGCCGATGATATTGCCCTGTTCCATGATCGGCTCCCAGCCGAGCAGGAGCTTCATGCCCTCGAGCAGCGCGCCGATGCCCCGCGCCCCCTCATAAGGCACCGGTCGGTGGCCTTCGAGCGTGAACGGCGTCTTCTCGTGCTCGGTCCCCATGCGGAATTCGGACGGATCCTTGCAGCCGGCCTCGAACCACGCAACGAGCTCGTCGCGCGATTGCAGTGGCGTCATGTCGATCTGGTCTCGCGCCATATCAAACTCTAATCAAAAAGCGCTTCGACCGAACGCGCGGGTGACGGGGAGCGTCCGCGAACCCGCCGGGCGCGCGGACGTGCTGGTTTGCCGCGCGATCATCGCGACGGTGTGCTTTCGTTGGCGTTGGCGACGGGCGGCAGTTTCATCTCGCCGCACGAGCAGCCCAGGCGATCGAGCAGACCGCTGAGCTTGACGGCGTCGGCATCCGATAGTTTCGAACCGACATATTTCTCGATTGCGGCCGAATAGGCGCCCCACATCCGCTTCTGCAACTCGCGGCCGGCTTCCGTGATCTCGACGAACTGGCCGCGCTTGTCGATCTTGCATTCGCGCCGCAAGGCGAGACCTTCGTCGACCAGGCGGTCGATCAGCCGCGAGGTCGAGTATTGCGGGATCAACATCTGACGTTCAAGCTCCACCGGCCGCAACTCGCCAGAGGGGGCGCGGGACAGTTCGAGCAGCGCGTCATACCAGGCGAGCGGCGGGAACCCGGCCTTTTTCAGATCCTGCTCGACGCAATCGAGCACGCGGCTCTGCACCCGCATCAGGCGGATCCAGGCCGAAGTTGCCTCGGTTGATGGTTTGCGCTTCATGGTCCCGCTCAAGCTCGTCGCCCGCTCTTTACCTCATTCGATGCACCTGCATCAATCTTGACTATTTCATGCAAGCGCATGTAGTCGTTCTTTCGCTCGAACCAAGCATCATGAGGAGGAAATTCCATGAAACTGTATTATTCGCCCGGCGCCTGCTCCCTGTCCCCCCACATCGCGCTCCTGGAAGCCGGCCTGCCCTATGAGCTGGTCAAGGTCGATATCCGGGCCAAGAAGCTCGAAAATGGTGAGGATTATCTGAAGCTGAACCCCAAGGGCCAGGTGCCTGCGCTAGGCCTGGACAGCGGTGAGATCGTGACCGAAGGCCCGGTGATTGTCCAGATGATCGCCGATCAGGCATCAAGCAAGGCGCTGGTCCCCGCCCGCGACAGTTCCGAGCGCTACAAGCTGCTCGAATGGCTCAACTTCCTCACCTCGGAGGTGCACAAGAGCTTTGGCCCCCTGTTCGCCCCGGCGCTGAACGAGGAGGCCAAGGCCTTCTTCAAGGACCGCGTCATGGGCAAGCTGAAATATATCGACAGCCAGCTTGCCGGCCGCGACTACCTCATGGGCAGGCAGTTCACGGTCGCCGACGGCTACCTGTTCACGATGCTGACCTGGGCCGACCGCATGAAGTTCGACCTCTCGGCGATGCCTAACCTGACCGCCTATAAGGCCCGCGTCGCGGCGCGCCCGCAGGTGCAGGAGGCACTGAGGAAGGAAGGATTGGTCCAGGCGAAGTGATTGTTCGTCATTCCGGGGCGCCGCGACGCGGCGACCCCGGAATCTCGCAGTTGTTGCATGACCGCGCGACGCCAATCGAGATTCCGGATCAGTCCGCGTTGCGGACTGCCCGGACTGACGACTTTGTATCAGGCCGCCGCCTTCTTCGGCGCGAAGCGGCCGTAGAAGGTCTCGCCGTTTGCGGCCATCTCCTCGAGCAATTTCGGCGGCGTGAAGCGTGAGCCGTATTTGGCCTCCAGCTTGTGGCAGAGTTCGACGAACTTCTTCGTACCCATGAAATCGATGTAGGACAGCGTACCGCCGGTGAACGGCGCGAAGCCGAAGCCGAGGATCGAGCCGACATCGGCCTCGCGCGGATCGGTGATGACGTGATCTTCCACCGTGCGCGCGGCTTCCACTGCCTGCACCACCAGGAAGCGCTGCTTCAGCTCTTCGGCGTCGAGCGTGTCAGGGTCAAGCTGCTTCGGCTGCAAGGCCGAGAGACCCGGCCACAGGCTCTTCTGGCCTTTGCCCTTCTCGGGATAGTCGTAGAAGCCCTTGCTGTTCTTGCGGCCAAGCCGGCCCTGCTTCTCGACCATCTCGACCATCAGCTTCTTCTGCTCGGGATTGATGGCGTTGGGGCCGAGATCGGCTTCCGTCGCCTTCATGATCTTGAGACCGAGGTCGAGCGCGACTTCATCCGACAGCGAGAGCGGGCCGACCGGCATGCCGGCCATCTTGGCGCAGTTCTCGATCATCGCCGGCGGCACGCCTTCCAGGAACATCTCGTTGCCCTCGGCGACGTAGCGGCCGACGCAGCGGTTGGCGAAGAAGCCGCGGCTGTCGTTGACGACGATCGGCGTCTTGCCGATTTGCCGGACGTAATCCAGCGCGGTGGCAAGCGCGACATCGCCGGTGTTCTTGCCCAGGATGATCTCGACCAGCATCATCTTCTCGACCGGGGAGAAGAAGTGGATGCCGACGAACTTGCCCTGGTCGTTGAAGCTCTCGGCCAGCGAGGTGATCGGCAGCGTCGAGGTGTTGGACGCGAAGATCACGTCAGACTTCAGGTACTCCTGCGCCCTGGCAAAGGTCTCCGCCTTGACCTTGCGGTCCTCGAACACAGCCTCGATGACGAGGTCGACGTCCTTCAGCGCGGCGTAGTCCGCCGTCGCGGTGATGCGGGCGAGCAGCGCCTCGGCATCGCCAGGCTTCGCGCGGCCCTTCTTGATCTGCTCCTCGATCACCTTCTGCGCATGCGCCTTGCCCTTGTCGGCGCTCTCCTGGTCGCGATCGATCAGGACGACATCGAGACCGGCACGAGCCGAGACGTAGCCGACGCTCGCGCCCATGAAGCCGGCGCCGATCACGGCAATCTTCTTCACCTTGGTCGGCGGCACGTGCTTCGGACGGCGCGCGCCCTTATTGAGCTCCTGCATCGACAGGAACAGGCTGCGGATCATCGCGGCCGCCTCCTTCGAGCGCAGCACCGAGGTGAAATAGCGCGATTCGACGCGCAAGGCGGCGTCGATCGGCAGCTGCAGGCCCTCATAGACGCAGCTCATGATCGCGCGCGCGGCCGGATAATTGTCGTAGGTCTCGCGGCGATAGATTGCGTTGCCGGCCGGGAACATCATCATGCCGGCCTTTGAGAACACCGGGCCGCCGGGCAGCTTGAAACCTTTCTCGTCCCAGGGTGCGACCGCCTTGCCACCGCCCTTGATCCAGTCCTTGGCCGCCTTGATGAGGTCGGCAGCGGGAACCATGGCATGGATCAGGTTCAGCGCCTTCGCCTTCTCGATCGTGACAGGATCACCCTTGAGCAGGATCGTCATCGCGTCCTGCGGCGGCACCAGACGCGGTACGCGCTGCGTGCCGCCAGCGCCGGGGAACAGGCCGACCTTGACCTCGGGAAGACCGAGACGAGTCTTGGGATTGTCGGCGGCAACGCGATAGTGGCAGCACAGCGTGATCTCGAAACCGCCACCGAGCGCGAGGCCGTTGATCGCCGCCGCCCACGGCTTGCCGGAGGTCTCGATCGAACGCAGGACCTGCGAGAAGCGCCGGCTCTGCTCGAACAGCATCTGGTTCGCCGCGGTCTCGCCCTGCTCCTTCAAGACCTTCGCATAGGCCTGGTTCATGCCTTCGAGCATCGAGAGATCTGCGCCGGCGCAAAACGCTTCTTTCGCTGAGGTGATGACGACGCCCTTCACCGCGGCATCAGCCGTGGTCGCCTTGACGATCGCGTCGAGCTCATTGGTCGAGGTCTCGTCGAGCACGTTCATCGAACGGGCCGGGATGTCCCAGGTGACGAGCACGATGCCGTCTGCGTCGGTCTCAACCTTGAAGTTCTTGTACGACATATTGGTTGCTCCTCGGTGCCGGCTGCCGATCTCAGGCGCTGGCGGTTGACTTGAGATCTCGTAGGGTGGGCCAAGGCGCTCTTGCGCCGGGCCCACCATCATTTTCGAAGACCGCAGTCGTGGGCACGCTTCGCTTTGCCCACCCTACAGCAGCGCGTTACACGCGCTCGATGACGGTTGCGGTGCCCATGCCGCCGCCGATGCACAGCGTCACCAGCGCAGTGGACTTGTTGGTGCGCTCGAGCTCGTCGAGCACGGTGCCGAGGATCATCGCACCGGTGGCGCCAAGCGGATGGCCGAGCGCGATCGCACCGCCATTGACGTTGATCTTGGCACTGTCGATGTCGAAGGCCTGGATGTAGCGCAGCACGACGGAGGCGAAGGCCTCGTTCAGCTCGAACAGGTCGATGTCGGACTTCCTCATGCCGGAGCGCGCGAACAGTTTCTCGGTAACGTCGACCGGACCGGTCAGCATCATCGCCGGCTCGGAGCCGATATTGGTGAAGGCACGGATCTTGGCACGCGGCTTCAGGCCGTATTTCGCGCCTGCCTCCTTGCTGCCGAGCAGCACGGCGCCGGCGCCATCGACGATGCCCGAGGAGTTGCCGGCGTGATGCACGTAGTTGATGCGCTCGATCTCCGGATGCGACTGCACCGCGACGCCGTCGAAGCCGCCCATCTGCGCCACCATCGTGAACGACGGCTGCAACTGGGCCAGCGACTGCATCGTCGTCGAGGGCCGCATGTGCTCGTCCTTGGCGAGGATGGTGAGGCCATTGATGTCCTTCACCGGCACCACCGACTTATCGAAGCGGCCCTCGTCCCACGCCTTGGCCGCGCGCTGCTGGCTTTGCACCGCGTAGGCATCGACGTCGTCGCGCGAGAAACCATATTTGGTGGCGATCAAATCGGCCGAGACCCCCTGCGGCATGAAATAGGCCGGCACCGCGATTGAGGGATCCATCGGCCAGGCGCCACCGGAGGCGCCGATGCCAACGCGGCTCATGGATTCAGCGCCGCCGCCGATCACCAGCTCATGCTGGCCGCTCATCACCTGGGCGGCGGCGAAGTTCACGGCGTCGAGACCTGAGGCACAGAAGCGGCTGATCTGCACGCCGGGCACGGCTTGGCCGAGACCAGCCTTCAGCGCTGCGAAGCGCGCGATGTCGCTGCCCGCTTCGCCTACGGGATCGACCACGCCGAGCACGACGTCATCGACCGAGTCCTCGGGCAGGTTGTTGCGGTCCTTCAGCGCCTTCAGTGGCACGGTCGCGAGCGCCAGCGCCGTGACTTCGTGCAGCGCGCCGTCCGCCTTGCCGCGGCCGCGCGGGGTGCGAACGTGGTCGTAGATGAATGCCTCAGGCATGACGCCCTCCTGATGTGATGTTCAACGATTGGGAGCAGGCGGCGGAAGCAGGTCAGAACGCTTCCGCCGGCAGTTCCATGATGGTGGCGCAGCCGGCCTGGATGCGCGCGAGATTGGCCGCGGTCTCCGGCAACATCCGCTCCATGAAGAAGCGGCCGGTGACGAGCTTGGTTGAGAGATAGGGCGTGGCCCCGCTCTCGGCAATCTTCCCTAGCGTCACCTTCGCCATCTTCGCCCACATGTAGCCGAGCGCGACGAAGCCGAAGAGATGCAGGTAATCGGTTGCGGCGGCGCCGGCATTGTCCGGCTTCGCCATCGCGTTCTGCATCAGCCAGGTGGTGGCCTGCTGGAGATGGCCGAGTGAGGTCGAGAGCGGGGCGATGAACGGTTTTAGCGCCTCGTCGCCGCCGTTCTCTTTCGCGAAAGCCATGACCTCGCCGAAGAAGGCCATAATGGCGCGGCCGCCATCCCGCGGCAGCTTGCGGCCGACGAGGTCGAGCGCCTGGATGCCGTTGGCGCCTTCATAAATCATCGCGATGCGGGCATCGCGCACGAACTGCTCCATGCCCTGCTCGGCGATGTAGCCGTGGCCGCCATACATCTGCTGCGCCTGCACCGCATTGGCAAAGCCGTAATCGGTAAGGAAGCCCTTCAGCACCGGCGTCATCAGGCCCATGTGGTCGTCGGCGGCCTGGCGATCCCTGGGATCCTCCGAGCGATGCGCGACGTCGCTCTTCAGCGCGGTCCAGATCACGAAGGCGCGCGCGGCTTCGTTGAAGGCGCGGATCGAGAGCAGCGTGCGGCGCACGTCGGGATGAACGATGATCGGATCGGCCGGCTTGTCCGGCGCCTTGGCGCCTGTCAGCGCGCGGCCCTGGATGCGCTCGCGGGCATAAGCAACCGCGTTTTGATAGGCGACCTCGGATTGCGCGAGGCCCTGCACGGCGACGCCGAGGCGAGCCTCGTTCATCATCACGAACATGCCCTGCATGCCCTTGTTCTCTTCGCCGATGAGCCAGCCGGTGGCGTTGTCGTAGTTCATCACGCAGGTGGAATTGCCGTGGATGCCCATCTTGTGCTCGATCGAGCCGCAGACGACGCCATTGCGCTGCCCGACCGAACCATCGGCGTTCACCAGGAATTTCGGCACCACGAACAGCGATACGCCCTTGATGCCGGCGGGCGCGCCCTCGATGCGGGCGAGCACGAGGTGGATGATGTTGGAGGCGAGGTCATGCTCGCCGGCCGAGATGAAAATCTTGGTGCCTGATATCTTGAAGCTGCCGTCGGCCTGGCGCACCGCCTTGGTGCGGAGCATGCCGAGATCGGTGCCGCAATGCGGCTCGGTCAGGTTCATGGTGCCGGTCCATTCGCCGGCGACCATCTTCGGCACGTAGGTCTGCTTCTGCTCGGGCGTGCCGTGCACCAGCAATGCCGCGGTCGCGCCCATGGTGAGGCCGCCATACATCGAGAACGCCATGTTGGCGGAGATCTGGAATTCATTGACCGCCTGGGAGAGCGTCACCGGCAACCCCTGCCCGCCATATTCGGTCGGCGCCGACAGACCAAGCCAGCCGCCCTCGGCGACCTGCTTGAACGCCTCCTTGAACCCCTTCGGCGTGGTGACGCTGCCGTCATCGGCACGCTTGCAGCCTTCGAGATCGCCGATACGGTTGAGCGGCTGGAGCACCTCTTCAGCGAGCTTGGCGGCCTCGCCGAGGATCGCCTCGCGCACGTCGCTCGACGCATCCGAGAAGCCCGGCAGATTGTCGTAGCGATCGATCTGGAAGACGTCGTTGAGCAGGAAGTTCACATCGTCGACGGGGGCTTTATAGATCGGCATGGCGTTCTCCCGGCACGGGCCTCGAATTGGTTGGGCCTTGAGGTGGTGGATTTCTCGTGAAGTCCCTGCGGCGCAGTGGCGAGCTTAGCGGCTTCCGCAACGTCAGGGCAGTGTCATGATTGGGCGGCCAACTGCTCCGCCATCAGGCGGTGCAGCATGTTGATCGCCTTGAGCGGACGCACCATCACCTTGAAATGGGTAATGCGTCCGTCGCTGTCGAAACTGATGATGTCGACACCGTTGATCTCGATACCGTCGATGACGTTCTTGAATTCGAGCACGGCTCCAGTGTCGCTGCGCCATTCACCGACATAGGTGAAGCCCGGGCCGCCGAGCACCTTCTCGGCGCTGGAGAGGTATTTGAAGGTGATGTCGCGCCCGCGCTGCGGCGAATGCACGACGGGGCTTTCGAACACGGCATCCGGGTGCAGAAGGTCCCAGAGCGCGGCGCGGTCGTGAGACTTCATGTAGGCGTACCAGGAATCGAGACCGGTCATTCTCAGGTGCCTCCCTAAGGGCAAGGGCAAAAAGTGCGAAAACAACCCCATGCACAGTAGCGAGGAGGTTGATTCCGCTGGATTTTCCGTCGGGGTCTTTGGCCCCGTGCGCAAGCTGCCTCATATGCACATTGACGCATATGCGCCGATGCGCATAAAGTCAAGTAAGTCGGTCAAATTCGCGAAGGGAGGCCGGTCATGGCATTGGGCGACGCAATCCTCGCTTGCCTGACGGAACGTCCGATGACGGGCTACGAGCTCGCCAAGACGTTCGATTCATCGATCGGCTTCTTCTGGAAGGCCGACCACCAGCAGATCTACCGCGAACTTTCCAAGCTGCGCGACCGCGGCTACATCCAAGGCCGCGAGGTCGTGCAGTCAGGCAAGCCCAATAAGCTGATCTATACCCTTACTCCCGAGGGCCGAACAGCACTGCGGCACTGGGCCGCGCGGCCCAGCACGCCGCCCTCGATCAAGGACGACCTCCTGGTGCGGCTGCATGCGCTCGACAGCATCGACATCGAGCCCATGCGCACTGATCTGATGGCCCGCCTGGAGCATCACCGCGACCGCCACGCCAATTACGAGCGCATCCTGAAGAAGCGTTTTCCGGAGGGAACGGCGGAAGGCCGGCTCGACCTCGGCAATCTGCTCCTGCTTCAGCTCGGCGCCCGGCACGAGCGGATGGTGGCCGACTTCTGCGAGGAGGCGCTTGAGGCGCTCTCGGCGATGAGCGGCAAGACCAGTGTGGTGCCACTGGAGGAGGGGAAGCGGGAGAAGGGCTGAGACGCATAGGCAGTGCCGGTCACCTCTCCCGCTTGCGGGAGAGGTCGGCGCGTAGCGCCGGGTGAGGGCTTTCTCTTCTTGGGGAGTCTTCGTTGTTGAAGCACCCTCTCCCCAGCCCTCCCCCGCAAGCGGGGGAGGGAGCGCACCTCGTTCGTGGCTGAGCTCCTCCGCCCAACTTTAGGACATCAGGCCAGCGTTCCTTAACCCGTTATTTACCGTAACAGGAAAAAGTCGGTTTTCGAGGCAGACGACCCGCGCCAAATTCGGTTGTGTTTGCAACCGGCACGCGAGGGAAGGCTGGAGGCGCCGGGTGGGGCGCCGGAGTCGGAACCGGACAGAGTCATGAATTCGCGCGTATCGTGGAGTGTTGACGGCATCGATCCATCCGTCCGGGAGCGGGCCGAAGCTGCTGCGCGCAGAGCCGGCATGTCACTCAACGATTGGCTGAACTCCACGCTCGGCGAGACTGCCGCGCCGAACTTTCGCGCAACTTACGAGCAGCGTTCGCAGCACATTCCGCAAGGACCGAGCCAGCCGCACGGACCGAGCCAGGAAAGCCGCGAAGTCGCCGACATCCACCAGCGGCTCGACGCGATCACCCAGCAGATCGAACGGATTTCAAAACCCGCCCAGCGCCAGGACCCTTCGCGCCAGGACCCTTCGCGGCAGGACATCTCGCGCGAGCAGGGCGTCGCGCGCCAGCTCAATGATGCGATCTCGCGGCTCGATGCACGGCTGTCGCAAATCTCGAAGCCGCAGCAGCAGCCTCAGACCCAGCGGCCGCCACCGTCACCGGTCGAGACGCGCCAGCGCCATGCCGATGCGGTCGAGCGCGCGGCAGCCCAGGTCTATCGCAGCTCGCCTCCCCTGAGCCCGGCGTCGTTCGACGTCGCGGTCGCCGAGATCACGGCGCGGCAGAGCGAGCTCGATGGCTTTGCACCGCGGCCAATGCCGCCGCGCGCCGCGCCGCCGATCGCGCCGATGGCGGCGCCACCCGCCCCCGCCTACGCGCCGCCGCCGCAACCGTCGGGGCCGGATTTCTCCTCGCTCGAGCGCCATCTGCTCAAGATCACGAGCCAGATCGAGTCGCTCCAGCGCCCCGACAATACCGAGCAGGCGATCACCGCCTTCCGCAGCGAGCTTGCCGAGATCCGTCACGCCATCACCGAGGCGATGCCGCGGCGCGCGATCGAATCGATCGAGAACGAGATCCGCTCGCTGCACCGTCGCATCGACGAGACCCGCTCCAACGGCACCGACGGCCAGGTCCTATCAGGCATCGAGCGCGCGCTGTCCGACATCAAGCAGGTGCTGCGCACGCTGACGCCGGCCGAGCAACTCACCGGCTATGACGAGGCGATCCGCAATCTCGGCGCCAAGCTCGATCTGATCCTGCGCGCCAATGACGATCCCTCGACAGTGCGCCAGCTCGAAGACGCGATCTCGGCGCTGCGCAGCATCGTCTCCAACGTGGCCTCCAACGAAGCGCTGGCGCGTTTGTCCGAAGACGTGCAGCTGCTGTCGTCCAAGGTCGACCAGATCACCCGCGCCACCGGCCCGAGTGACAGCTTTGCGGTGCTGGAGCAGCGCATCGCGGCGCTCACGGCGGCGCTGGAAACCCGCGAGCGGCCCCAGCCGTCCGAGAGCACCGAGCATCTGGAAGCTGCGATCCGCGCGCTGTCGGACCGCTTCGATCGCATGCATGTCGGCAACGATTCGGCCTCGACCTTCGCCCATCTCGAGCAGCGAGTCTCCTATCTGCTGGAGCGGATCGAGGCCGCTTCCGATCCACGCAGCGGCAATCTGAGCCGCGTCGAGGATGGGCTGCACGACATCCTGCGGCACCTGGAGCGGCAGCAGGCGACCTATTCCGCGCTGGCCGAGAGCCGCAATTCGCCGCCGCCGCCCGATTCGGGCGTGGTCGATCTCGTCAAGCGCGAGCTCTCCGACATCCGCTTCAGCCAGGCCGAGACCAACCGGAATACACAGGATTCGCTCGAAGCCGTTCACAACACGCTCGGCCATGTCGTCGACCGCCTCTCCATGATCGAGGGCGATCTGCGCGCCGTGCGCACCGCGCCGGCACCGCTGATGCCCATGGCCGCTCCGATGGTGGCCGCCCCGATGGAGCCCGCGCCAGTGGCGCGCGAGCCGCGGCCGCCGCAGCAGCAGCCGAAATACGATCTGAAGCCGGAGCTGCCGAACCCGGCCGCCGCGCAGGCGCAGGCCGCCTTCGCCGCCGCGCCGCGCGAATTCCATGCCGCGCCGCCGGTGCCGTCGGCACCGCCCGTTCCGCCGCGTGCGATCAGCGAAATCCTGGAGCCGCACACCGCGCCCGCGCGCGCTGCACTCGCGCCGGAATTGCCGCCGGATCATCCGCTCGAGCCGGGCACACGGCCGGGTGGACGCGTCGCCACGCCGTCGGAGCGCATCGCCGCCTCCGAGAGCGCAATCAGCGGAATTCCCACCGCTCCGAAAGAGCCGGTGTCATCGTCCAGCTTCATCGCCGCGGCGCGCCGCGCCGCCCAGGCCGCCGCCGCGCAGCCGGAAAAGACCGGCCGCGCCGCCAAGGCGGGGGCCGATCGCTCCAAGGACAAGGGCAAGGACGGCGGTTCGACCATCACGTCGAAGATCCGCTCGCTGCTGGTCGGCGCGAGCGTGGTCGTGATCGTGCTCGGCACCTTCAAGATGGCGATGGGCCTGCTCGAAGGCGGCAGCGCGCCGCCGGCGCCGCAAACGATGGAGAATTCGTCGAGCCAGCCCACACCGCTGGCCCCGCCGCCCTCGGTCGAGACCAAGCCCGCGACGCCCGAGCAGGTCACACCCTCGATGACCTCGCCGACGCCGATCGGACGACAATCCCAGAACAATGCCGCGCCGGCTCCCGCCGCCAACCCGGGCAGCTCGGCCTCGGTCGATATTCCGCCGGCGCCTGCCGCGGCCCCGCCTGTCTCCAGCGACGTCACCGGCGCGCTGTCGGGCACGAGCCGGGGCAAGCTCGGCCTCATCCAGGTGCCGCCGAGCGAGAAGCTGCCCGACGGCATCGGCGGCCCGGGCCTGCGCACCGCCGCGATGAAGGGCGATGCGACCGCGGCCTACGAGATCGGCGTGCGCTTTGCGGAAGGAAAGGGTGTCGCTGCGAACTACGACGAAGCCGCCAAATGGTACGACCGCGCGGCGCAGGCCGGCGTGGTGCCCGCGACCTTCCGTCTCGGCACGCTCTACGAGAAGGGCCTTGGCGTGAAGAAGGACGCCGATATTGCCCGCCGCTACTACACCCAGGCCGCCGAGCGCGGCAACGCCAAGGCGATGCACAATCTCGCGGTGCTCGATGCCGATGGCGGCGGACGTGGCGCCAATTACAAGAGCGCGGCGCTGTGGTTCCGCAAAGCGGCCGACCGCGGCGTTGCCGACAGCCAGTTCAACCTCGGCATTCTCTATGCACGCGGCATCGGCGTCGAACAGAACCTCGCCGAATCCTACAAATGGTTCAGCCTGGCCGCCGCCCAGGGCGATGCCGATGCGGCCGGCAAGCGCGATGACGTCGCCAAACGTCTCGACCCGCAATCGCTCGCCGCCGCCAAGCTCGCAATCCAGACCTTCAGCGCCGAACCGCAGCCCGACGATGCCGTCAATGTCGCGACGCCCGCCGGCGGCTGGGACAGCGCGCCGCAGGCGAGCGCCAAGCCGGCGCCGAAGCCGGTCGCGACCAGGAAGTCGGCGTCGGCGGCGCATTAAGCCGCGCAGCATTTGATCAGACCAAGCGAGCCACGAGCTCGGTGCACCTCTCCCGCTTGCGGGAGAGGTCGGCGCTCCCGGGCGATGCGAAGCATCGACCCCGAGCGCCGGGTGAGGGTTTTCTCCTCTGGGGGAGTCCCACTGCGGAGACACCCTCTCCCCAACCCTCCCCCGCAGGCGGGGGAGGGAGCGCATCTCCATTATGGCGACGATCGCGGATATCACCACGCTCTCGTCATGCCCATTCACCACGCGCGAAATTCCCGGTCCCGCACGCCGGCGAATTCCGCTATGGAGGGGCGCGGCAATCGTTTCCGACCTTCCCTCGAGCATTCCGCGGCAATCGATCCGTCCCGCCCGGCGCGTGGTTCAATGCAGCTCTACCTTCCGATCGCCGATCTTCCGGTCAACGTCTTCCTGGTGCTCGCGATGGGCGCCGCGGTCGGCTTCGTGTCCGGCATGTTCGGGATCGGCGGCGGCTTCCTGATGACGCCGCTGCTGATCTTCATCGGCATCACGCCGGCGGTCGCGGTCGCCTCCGTCGCGAGCCACATCGCGGCCTCCTCCTTTTCCGGCGCACTGTCCTATTGGCGGCGGCGCGCGATTGATCCGGCACTTGCGAGCGTCCTGCTCTGCGGCGGCGTGACCGGCACGGCGCTCGGCGTGTGGACCTTCACCCAGCTCCGTGCGCTCGGCCAGCTCGACTTGATGATCGCGCTCTCTTACGTCGTGCTGCTCAGCACCGTCGGCAGCCTGATGTTCTCCGAGGGCCTGCGCGCCCTGATGCGGACCCGACGCGGCGCGGTGCCGCCACGCCGGACGCACAACTGGATCCACGGCCTGCCGCTGAAGATGCGGTTCAAGCGCTCGAAGATCTACCTCTCGGTGATTCCCGTCGTGGTCGTCGGCATCATGATCGGCTTCATCGGCGCCATCATGGGCATCGGCGGCGGCTTCATCCTGGTGCCGATCATGATCTATCTGTTGCGGGTGCCGACCTCGACCGTGATCGGCACCTCGATGGTCCTCACGCTGGTCACGATGCTGTTCGCGACCATGCTGCACGCGGTGACCAATCACCTCGTCGACGCCGTGCTGGCGCTGATCCTGATGGTCGGCGGCGTCACCGGCGCGCAGTTCGGCGCCCGCGCCGGCCAGAAGATCCGCGGCGAGCAGCTGCGGCTGCTGCTCGGCCTTTTGATCCTCTCGGTCGGCATCCGCTTCGCGATCGAGCTGGTGATCCAACCTGCGGACCTCTTCACCATCCGTGAGCTGGGAGTGAGCGGATGACGCGCGCGATTGTCGCACTGCTTCTCGTCCTGCTGCTCGTCGGCGGCGCGCGCGCCGAGCGGCTGATCGTGTCGGTCTCCAACCACCGCGTCACCGTGACGCCGAATTATTCAGGCGAGGAGCTGGTGCTGTTCGGCTCGGTCGAAAAGGATGCGACGACCCCGGCCGATCGCACGAGTTACGATCTCGTCGTCACCGTGCTGGGCCCGCGCGCCGACATGGTGACGCGGCGCAAGGAGCGCACCTTCGGCATCTGGATCAACACCGACTACCGGCAATTCCTGGAGGTGCCGAGCTATCTGGCGCTGTTCGCCAACCGCCCCTTCGATGTGATCACCTCGCCCGAAATCGCGCGGCGGCAGCAGATCGGGCTCAACAACGTGCTGCTGACCCAGCGGGTCAGCGGCGACTATGCCGACGTGGTGCCGAACGATGCGTTCCGCTCCGCCTTCATCCGCCTGCGCACCCAGGACGGGCTCTATCGCGAGGATGCGAGCGCGGTGACATTCCTGACGCCGACGCTGTTCCGCACCGGCATTCCGCTGCCGGCGGAGGTACCGATCGGCACCTATGAGGTGGAGATCAAGCTGTTTGCGAACGGTGCGTTCATTGGCAAAACCGAGACCGCGTTCGAGATCGTCAAGGTCGGCTTCGAGCAGTTCGTCGCCACCAGCGCGCGACAACATGGGCTTCTCTATGGCCTCGCCACCGCAGCGATGGCGCTGATGACGGGCTGGATGGCGTCGATCGTGTTTCGGAAGGATTGAGGGGCAGTTGGGCGCGCCGCTCTCGCCGCTCGTCATCGCCCGGCTTGACCGGCGATCCAGTATTCCAGAGACCGGCGTTAGGTGTCTCGCTCTCACGACAACTGCTGCGGCGTACTGGATGCCCCGCCGGAGCCTGTCATCGGGCTCGCCGAAGGCGAGACCCGGTGGCGGGGCATGACAGTTTGAGACTACGGCGCCTCGATCACCGTCGGCACGCCTGGCTCCAGCAGGCGCAAGCGCGTCCCGAAGCCGAGCACGTCGAAGGTCTTGCGCAGATCCTCGCTGCCCTGGCGGAAATGCGCCCAGCCTTCGGTGTGCAGCGGCACGATCGTTGCCTCGGGAAAGGCACGCGCGGTCTCGATGGTGTCGTTGGTGTCCATGGTGAGATGGAACGGTCCGCGCGTTTGCGCCGCGCCTGCGAAGGGCAGCACCACACCGCATTTGAAGCGGCGCGCGACTTCGGCGACGCCGTCGAACCAGGTGGTGTCGCCGCTGATATAGACCGGACGTGTGTCCTTCCGGCTCGACGACACCACGAATCCGATGACGTCGCCGGACAGGGGCTCGATGCCGGCCGGGCCATGGCGCGCGGGCGTTGCGGTGATGGTCAGCGCATTGCCGTCGCCGTCCCTGAGATGCGCGGCGCTCCAGGGCGCAAGGCCCTCGACATGGCCGCCGAGGCGCTTTGCGCCGGCTTCGGTCGTCAGCACGCGCTTGACCTTGAAGAGATATTCACGGCCGGAATTGTCGAGATTGTCGGAGTGTTGGTCGTGGCTGAGCAACACGGCGTCGATCGGACCGATTGCGTCAGGCCTGACGGCAGGTCCGATCGTCTTCTCCAGCTTCACATGCGGCAGTTGATAGGCACCGGGCGCATCGAAGGTGGGATCGGTGAGCAGGCGAAAGCCGTCGATCTCGATCAGCGCGGTGGGGCCGCCGATCAGGGTGATGGAAACGGGCATGATGAACTCCTGTTTACGAGACGGGCTTTGCAGGACGCGTCACCAGATAGATGCCGAGCGCGACTGGAATGATCCCGAGCAAATCGCGGGCCTCGACATGCTCGCCGAGCACGAGGAACGCGAACAGCATGCCCAGTGGCGGCATCAGGAAATGATAGGCGCTGGCGGCGGTGGCGCCACACACTTTCAGGAGATGAAACCAGAGCAGGTAGGCGAGGATCGAGCCGCCGAGCACGAGGAAGGCAAAGGCCCCGATCAGGCTCGGGGTGACCACGATCGCGTGAACGTCGGCGAAGGTGAGCGCGACCGGCGCCAGCACGATGCCGGCGGCGAGATTCTGGATGCCGTTGCCGATCCACAACGAGCCCTTCGGCGCCAGCAGCTTGAACAGAATGGTGCCGGCGACGATCGAGGCCAGTGAGGCCAGCGTGAACAGGATGCCGTGCAGGCTGTCGGTGCCGACCGACAAACGATGCCAGACGATGAAGGTGACGCCGATGATGCCGAGCAGCAGGCCCGCCGCCTTGCGCCAGGTCATGCCTTCGTCGAGCAGCAGCGCGGCGAGCGCAGCCGTGAACACCGGATTGGCCGAGACGATCAGCCCGCCGAGGCCGGCGGAGACCGATTGCAGGCCGGTATAGCCGAGGCCGAGATAGAGCGCGTTGTTGGCGATGCCGAGCACGGCGAAGATCGCGGCGTCGCGCCAGGACAGCGACCAGCCGTCGCCGCGGATCCAGGTCGCGCCCAGGATCAGAACGCCGGCGAGCGAGAAGCGCGCGGCGAGCAGGATCAGCGGCGGGCAATAGGTGACGCCGATCTTGCCGGCGACGAAGGCGTAGCTCCAGAGCAGGCAGAACAGGCCGATATAGAGCGGCAGCGGATTGAAACGGCTGCGGGGGACGGCGATCGATGGGGCGAGCGACATGACATTCTCCTGAGCCCTCGATCTAAGAACGCAGCTTGCCATTTGGAAATTAAATGATTAACTTCAATTCAGTGGATTTTCGAATGGAGGCCGGCATGCTCGATCTCGAGCTGCTGCGCAGCTTCGTCTCGGTGGTCGAGGCCGGCGGCTTCACCCGCGCCGGCGAGCGCGTTCACCGCACGCAGTCGACCGTGAGCCAGCAGATCAAGCGGCTGGAGGAGGACGTCGGCCAGGTGCTGCTGCACCGCGACGGCAAAGATGTCCGCCCCACGGAGGCCGGCGAGCGGCTGCTGTCCTACGCGCGGCGGCTGCTCTCGCTGGCCGAGGAGGCGCGCGACGTGCTGCGCCAGCCCGAGGGCGAAGGCGCGATCCGGCTCGGCATTCCCGAGGATTTCGCGGCGTACCGACTGGCGAAACTGCTGGGTGCGTTCTCACGCTCGCATCCGCGCCTGCGGCTCGACGTGCGCGCCGACCAGAGCAAGCATCTGGCCCGCGATCTCGAACGCGGCGAACTCGATCTTGCGCTGTACAAGCGCGAGGCCGGCGCCAAGGACGCAATCGCGGTGTGGCCCGAGCGGGTGCACTGGGTCACCAGCAAGAGCCATCCGGTCGACGTCAACGTGCCCTCGGTGCCGCTGATCGGGTTTCCGCTCGGCTGCATCTATCGCGCCGGCGCCATCCACGCGCTGGAAAGCGCGGGCCGCGCCTGGCACACCGCCTACACGTCATCCAGTCTCGCCGGCATCCAGGCCGCGGTCGCCGCCGGCATGGGGCTGAGCATCCTGTCGGAGATGGCCATCCAGTCCGACCACCGCGTGCTGACCGCCAAGGACGGCTTTGCGCCGATCAACCGCACGGAGGTGGCATTGATGGCCGCGCCCGGCGCCAGCCCCGCGACGCTGCGGCTGGCCGATCGGCTCGCCGAGTTCTGCGATGATGTGCAGGCGAAGGCGGCCTAATAACACCGCGACGCGGCGATCGCGTGGACGCGGCGGTCGCCGAGCAGATGGGCGACAAAGCCGTTGGTCGGAAAGACCTTTGCGAAGGCGGCATCGCGAATGCTGAGGCCGCCGGTATAGGCGCCGAAGGCCGGCATCACGGCGCGCATCCCGTCGCTGGCAAAGCAGCGGCGCTCCATCGAGCGGCCGCGGGTGGAGACGCGGGCCTTCGGATGCAGATGGCCGGCAATCTCGCCGCTTGCGCCGGTCGGCTCGTGGCGGAAGGCGATCGGGCCAATCGCGACTTCGTCGGCGACGGTGCCGCCGAGATCACGCGGCAGCATGGGATCGTGATTGCCCGAGATCCAGATCCAGTCGCGGCCGGTCTGGAGTGCGGCGACAGCTTCGCGATCTTCCGGCGACAAACGCTCATGCGCGGTGCGGTCGTGAAAACTGTCGCCGAGCGCGATGACAATGCGTGGATCATGGCGGGACATGACAGCAGCAAGGCGGCTGAGCGTCGCCAGCGTGTCGTAGGGCGGCAGCAGCACGCCGCGGGTGGCGAAGCTGGAGCCTTTTTCCAGATGCAGGTCGGAGACGACGAGCAGGCGCTGCTCCTCCCAGAACAATGCACCGGCGAGGTCGGCCGCGAACGTCACACCGCTGATGGTAACCTTCGAAACGCGCATGTCCTCGACATCTCCTGAAACCTGCGCGCCTGCCGTCACGTCCGAACCTGCTCTTATCCCATCGCCTCTTTGACCAGCTCGTCGGCGGCTTCGGCCAACAGCTCGTCGCCAGCTTCGCCATAAACTGACTCGCGGCCGATTTCCAGCATCACGGGGACGGCGAGCGGAGAAACGCGGTCGAGTTCCCGAAGCGTGATCCGGCCCTGAATACGCATCAGCATGTCGCTGAGACGGCGCAGGTCGAGCAGGCCGGTGGCGGCATCGGCGCGGGCGGCGCGCAAGAGCACGTGATCGGCCTGGTGCTTGCGCAGCACGTCGTAGACCAGATCGGTGGAGAACAGCACCTGGCGGCGGCTTTTCTCTTCGCCGGTATGGCGTCGCGCGATCAGGCCGGAGATGATCGCGCAATTGCGGAAGGTGCGCTTCATGAGCGCCGATTCGGCCAGCCAGGCTTCGAGATCGTCGCCGAGCATGTCGGGGTCGAACAGGGCATCGAGATCGATCCGGCCGTCCCGGATCATGAACGACATGTCGCCAAGCGCCCAGACCGCGATCGCATATTCGTTGGCAACGAAGCCGAGCGGCCGGGCGCGGGCGCGTTCGAGACGACGCGTCAGCAGCATGCCGAGGGTCTGGTGCGCGAGACGGCCCTCGAACGGATAACAGACGAGATAATGCTTGTTGGCGCGTGGAAAGCTCTCGACCAGGAGCTCGCGCACCGCGGGCACGCGGGAGACATCCTTTTGCAGCGACAGCCAATCGCGCACCTGCTCGGGCAAGCCAGCCCATGCGCGCCCGTCATCGAGCAGCCGGCGCACGCGCTCGGCGAGATAGGTCGAGAGCGGGAATTTGCCGCCCATATAGGACGGCACCTTCGGATCCTTGTCATGCGCGCGCGAGACATAAACCTGGTCCTCGACCAGGGTCTCGTAGCGCACCACCTCGCCGCTGAACACGAAGGTGTCGCCGGGGCTCAAGCCCTCGATGAAGGCTTCCTCAATCTCGCCAAGCAGCCTGCCGCCGCGCGCGATCACCCCTGTCGAGCCGCCTGCTGTTCCTTGACCGCCGCGCGAGCGCACCAGCCGCACCTTCAGCATGTCGTCCTCGACGATAGTGCCGACATTCATGCGGTAGCTCTGCCGCACTTTTGGGTTGGCGACGCGCCAGCGCCCTTCCTTGTCCTGCTTGATACGGGCGAAGCGCTCATAGGTCTTCAGCGCATAGCCGCCGGAAGCGACGAAATCGACCACGTCGTCGAAATCCTGCCGCGACAGGTTTGCGTAGGGCGCGGCGGTGCGAACCTCGCCGTAGAGCTCGTCGCTGAAGAACGGTTCGGCGCAGGCGCAGCCGAGCACGTGCTGGGCGAGCACATCGAGCGCGCCAGTGCGCAGCGGCGGCGTGTCCTGCGCATTCTCCGCAATGGCATCGATCGCGACGCGGCACTCCAGCACCTCGAAGCGGTTGGCGGGCACCAGCACCGCGCGCGAGGCTTCGTCGAGGCGGTGGTTGGCGCGGCCGATGCGCTGCATCAGGCGCGAGGATCCCTTGGGAGCGCCGATATTAACGACGAGATCGACGTCGCCCCAGTCGACGCCGAGGTCGAGCGAGGAGGTGCAGACCACGCCACGCAGCCTGCCCGTCGACATCGCGTCCTCGACCTTGCGGCGCTGGGCGACGTCCAGCGAGCCGTGATGCAGGGCGATGGCGAGGCCGTCATCGTTCATGCTCCAGAGATTCTGGAACAGCATCTCGGCCTGGCTGCGGGTGTTGACGAAAACCAGCGTGGTCTTGTTCGCCTTGATCAGCTCGTAGATCTCAGGGAGCGCGTGCCGCGCGCTGTGACCGGCCCAGGGCAATCGCTCGCGCGTATCCAGCATCTCGACCAAAGGCGGCGCGGCGCCACCGGCGACGACGATGTCGGCGGCAGCTTCCCTGCCTTCGGGCTGCGGCACCAGGAAGCGCGCGAGCTGCTCCGGTTCGGCGACAGTCGCCGACAGGCCGATCGCACGCAGCTGCGGCGCCAGCCGCCATAGCCGCGCCAGCCCGAGTGAGAGCAAATCGCCACGCTTCGACGTCACCAGCGCATGCAGCTCGTCGAGCACGATGCGCTTCAAGGAGGAGAACAGGAATGGCGCGTCGTCGGAGGACAGCAACAGCGCAAGCTGCTCGGGCGTGGTCAGCAGAACGTCAGGCGGGTAGCGCCGCTGCCGCTGCCGGCGCGACACCGGCGTGTCGCCGGTGCGGGTCTCGACTTTGATCGGCAGCGCCATCTCGGCGATCGGCCGCTCCAGATTGCGCGCGATGTCGACGGCGAGCGCTTTCAGCGGCGAGATGTAGAGCGTGTGGAGACCGCCGCTGCGCTGCAGGCTGCGTCCGGTGGAGACGAGGCTCTTCTTCGCGCTAGCCTCCCGCCGAGCTGCATCAGAAGACAACTCCACCAGCGTCGGCAGAAATCCCGCCAGCGTCTTGCCGGCACCGGTCGGCGCGATCAGCAGCGCCGAGCGGTCCTCGCGTGCCTTCTCCAAGAGCGCCAATTGATGGGCGCGCGGCGACCAGCCGCGGGCTGCGAACCACGCGTTGAAGCGGTCCGGCAGCAGCGCAGGCGGCTCGGCCGGGGATTTGAGGATGCGGGGCGGCACGGCATAAGAGGTAAGCCGTGCGCGCGGGTTCGTCGAGGGGTGCAGTGCTGCCAATGGCGGGACACCGCTGTCCCCTCTCCCCTTGTGGGCTACCAGATTCACACATCTCGAAAATGGAATCATCTTCAATGAGTTAGCAAAAGCCAGGTTTTGGACGCTCACGCGCTGCAGAATCGAGACAAGTGACTCGGATGACTCACTTTTTGGGCTTAATCGGCGAATGGCTCCGACAGAGATGTGTGAATACGGTAGCCCCTTGTGGGAGAGGGTGGATCGCCGCGCTAGCGGCGAGACGGGTGAGGGGTTTCTCTCAGCACGTCATTCTCTCTCGAGAACGCGGAGAGGACCCCTCATCCGGCGCTTCGCGCCACCTTCTCCCACAAGGGGAGAAGGGAAGAAAACAGACCTACTCCGACATCGGCTTGTCGGAGATGTCCCAGTCCTTGCCGGTGAACGTCGAGATGAACAGCGTCTTCATTGGCGTGTAATTCTCGGGCGTGTAACTGTAGGTGACGCCGTCGAGGAAATAGGGCGAGTGGAAACCGTTGAGGTTTGATGCCTGCTTCAGCACGTTGGCGCGTGTGAGCTCGTCGCCGCAGCGGCGCAGGATCTCGCCCATGGTCACCGCCTGGCCGTAGCCGGCGAAGGCAATGGTGTTGTCGGGATCGATCGCCGGCGTGTATTTCTTGCGCAGCTCCTCGAACGCCATCACGTCGGGGTCCTTCTCCCATTTCGGCAGACCGACCTCCTTGTTGTAGCGGATGGCGACGATGCCGGCGGCGTTCTCGAGGCCCGCGGCGCTGAGGATGGAGCGGCCGGTCGAGCCGGCCGACAGCAGTTGCAGCGGCTTCCAGCCGAGCTCGGCTACTTTCCGAATCGACTGCGACGACGCCTTGCCAGTGGAGATGTTGTAGAAGACATCGGCGCCCGACTTCGACAGGTTGATGAGCTGGGAATCGACAGTCGGCTCGGTGAGATCGTAGGTCTGCTCCATGATCACCTGCGCGGTGCCGCCGGCGTCAGTCAGCACCTTCTTGAAGGGACCCAGGAAGTCGCGGCCGAAATCGTCGTTCTGGTAGAGGATGCCGATCTTGGCGTTCGGCTTCACGCTGACGACGTGCCGGGCCAGGATGCGCGCCTCGGTCGGATAGAGCGGCAGGCCCGCCATGGTCCATTTGAACTCTTTCGGGTTATTCCATTTCGACGCGCCGGTGTTGAGCAGGAGCTGCGGCACGCCCTTGGAGTTCAGGTATTTGTGCACGGCGGTCTGCGGCGCGGTGCCGAGCGAGCCGTAGAGCGCCAGCACCTCCTCCTGCTCGACCAGGCGCCGCGTCGCCTCGACGCATTTCGGCGCGCTGTAGGCATCGTCCATGGTGAGGAACTTGATCTTGCGCCCGTTGATGCCGCCTTTCTCGTTCAGCATCTGGAAATAAGCCTCGCCAATACGGCCGAGCACGCCGTAGAGCGAGCCGGGGCCGGAATGCGGCACGGTCTGCCCGATCTTGATCTCGGTATCGCTGGCGCCCGCATCGTATTTCTTCTCCGCGGCCCAGACATAGGGCGCAGGCAAAGTGGATGCGGCGATTGTGGCGAGCGCGGCGGCGCTGAAGTCGCGCCGCGATGGATTCTTGGTCATGTTTGTTTCTCCCTGTGCGCGCATTGTGCTGGCACCGCCGCGCGGCTCGCAAGCGGGAAGTCGCAGCTTTGCGACGCAATGACGCTCAAATCGCCCGGCGATTAGCGCCTAGACTCAAGTTTTCTCGGCAACGACAACGAGGCCGCGCACCGGCTCGTTGTTCTCGTTGCGCGGCGAGGCCGGCTCCAGTGTCAGCAGCTTGAGCCCGGCTTTCGCGATGGCGCCGCGCACATATTCCGCGGAATGGGCATAGCGCAGGCCTTCGCCGAGCACGATGCCGCTGCCGTCATGCGTCTCCAGCGTGAAGGCCAACACGCCGCCGGCTGCGAGCACGCGTTTTGCCTCGGTGAGCACCGGCGCAAGATCAGAGAGATAGACGAAGGCATCGGCGGCGACGACGAGGTTCGCGCTCGCATCACTCTTGCCGCGCAGGCCTTCGATCATGTCGGCGACTTCGAGCTCGGCATAGAGATTGGTGGCGCGCGCCTGCTTGATCATGCCGGCCGACAGATCGATGCCGACGAAATGATCGACCTGCTTGGCGAAGGCGGCGGCCGCGAGCCCGGTGCCGCAGCCGAGATCGATGGTGCGCTTGAAGAAAGCGGGCTTCTTGGCGGCCGCGCGTGAGGCCAGCACCGCCTTGAAGATCAGGCTCGGGGCGCGATAGCCGAGATCGTTGATCAGCGTGTGCTCGAAGCGCGGCGCATATTGATCGAACAGGGCCTGCACATAGGCCTTCGGCATCTCCGCCATCTCGGCGTCACCGAGCCGCATCAGATGCAGGCCGGCGCCGTGCTGATCCGCGGGATCGGACCTGAGCGCTTCACGAAACGCCGCGATGGCCTTGTCGCGCTCGCCGAGCTGCTGACGGATTTCACCGAGGGTGAACCAGGCCGAGGTGAAGTTCGGCGCGAGCTCGATCGCCTGCTCCAGCAGGTCCGCGGCCGCGGCCAGATCGCCCTTGAGTTGGAGGTCGCGCGCGAACTCGAAGCGGCGGTCGGCCATGAGATCGCCGGAGGTCAGGAACAAGCGCAGGGGCATAGGAACTCGGCTCGTCATTGCCGGCGGACCCGGCAATCCATCAAAAAAAAGACTGTTTAAGTGGATGGATGCGCGGGTCAAGCCTCCGCTCATTGGCTTCGGCGGGCTTTTACGCCGCCGGGCCGGCGAAGCCTTGCGGAGACGGCAAGCCCGCGCATGACAGATGAATTCGGGGCGCCTGCCTCCTATATCGTCTCCATGCGCCCGCAAGACATCCTGCTGCCAGTTGCTGCCGGCCTGTGCTGCAAGCCCGGCGGCTTCCATATCGACCCCGTGCGCCCGGTTGAGCGGGCGGTGATCACCCACGGCCATTCCGATCATGCCCGCGCCGGCCATGGCGCGGTGCTGGCGACGCAGGAAACGCTCGACATGATGCGGCTGCGCTATGGCGATCAATTTGCAGGCTCGACGCAAGCGATCCGCTATGGCGAGGAGATCCGGCTCGGCGACGTCACCGTCAAATTTCACCCGGCCGGACACGTCTTGGGCTCGGCGCAGATCGCGGTGACCTGCAAAGACACCTGCATCGTCGCCTCCGGCGATTACAAGGACGCACCCGATCCGACCTGCCCGCCGTTCGAGCTCGTGCCCTGCGACGTTTTCATTACTGAGGCGACCTTCGGGCTGCCGGTATTCCGTCATGGCGACGCCGCCGACGAGGTGAAGAAGCTGCTCGCCTCCGTCGCACTGTTTCCGGAGCGCGCGCATCTCGTCGGCGCCTATTCGCTCGGCAAGGCCCAGCGCGTGATCGCGCTCTTGCGCCAAGCCGGCTACGACGCGCCGATCTACCTACATGGCGCGATGGAGACGATCACGCATTACTATCAGAGCCGCGGCATCGAACTCGGCGAGCTCAGGCCCGCGAAAGGCGTGAAGAAAGCGGCGCTCGCCGGCACCATCACGCTGGCACCGCCGTCGGCAACGTCCGATCTCTGGACACGGCGCTTCCCCGATCCCCTCACCGCCTTCGCCTCCGGGTGGATGCGCGTGCGCGCCCGAGCGCGGCAGCGCGGCGTCGAGCTGCCGCTGGTGATCTCCGACCATGCCGACTGGGATGGCCTCACCTCCACGATCGGTGCGACAGGTGCCGGCGAGATCTGGGTCACCCACGGCCAGGAAGACGCGCTGGTGCATTGGTGCCAAAGCAAGGGCCTGAAGGCGCGGCCGCTTGATCTCGTCGGCTATGGCGACGAGGAGGAGAGCGAGACGCCAATTGAAGGCGAGGCGGAGGCATGAACCGCTTCGCCGAGCTTCTGGACCGTCTCGCCTACGAGCCCGGCCGCAACAACAAGCTGCGGCTGATCACCGGCTATTTTCGCGAGGTCGGCGATCCCGACCGCGGCTACGCGCTGGCCGCGCTGACCGGCGCGCTGAGCTTCAAGCACGCCAAGCCGGCCCTGATCCGCGATTTGATTGCCTCGCGCACGGATGAGGTGCTGTTCGGGTTGAGCTACGATTACGTCGGCGATCTCTCCGAGACGGTGGCGCTGATGTGGCCGAAGGCCGCGCTCGCCGCCCACAACAACCCACCCCCGCCGAGCCTCACCGAAGTCGTCACCACACTGCGCACGCTCGGCAAGACCGAGCTGCCAAGGCAACTCGAACGCTGGCTTGACGAGCTCGATGAGACCGGCCGCTGGGCACTGCTGAAGCTCGTCACCGGTGGGCTTCGCATCGGCATCTCCGCGCGTCTTGCCAAGACCGCGGTAGCGGCGCTCGGTGACAAGGATCCGCACGAGATCGAGCTGATCTGGCCGGGGCTCGCCCCGCCGTATCTCGACCTCTTCGCGTGGCTCGAGGGGCGCGCCGAAAAGCCGGTCAATCGCGATCCGGCGCCGTTTCGGCCCGTGATGTTGGCGCATGCGATCGAGGACACGGATTTCGCCGCACTCGATCCCGCCGATTACATCGCCGAATGGAAATGGGACGGCATCCGCGTGCAGGCGGTGGCAGGGCGCGATGATCGCGGCGACATCACGGCGCGCCTCTACTCGCGCACCGGCGAGGACATTACGGGAAGTTTTCCCGACCTCGTGCCGGCGCTGCGCTTGCCCGGCGCCATCGACGGCGAGCTGCTGATCCTGCGTGAGGGCCGCGTGCAGAGTTTCAACGTCCTGCAACAGCGGCTGAACCGCAAGGTGGTCTCGCCGAAGTTGATCAAAGAATTTCCGATCCACTTGCGTGCCTACGATTTGTTGGGCGACGACGAGAACGATCTGCGCGAGCTGCCGTTCGCGGAACGGCGTGAGCGGCTGGAGAGCTTCATCGCAAAGCTTGACGATCCCCGCATCGACCTGTCGCCCACCATTCCGTTCGCAAGCTGGGAGGCGCTGACCGCTGCGCGCGCCGATCCTGCCAGCGCCGGCGCGGGCGAAGATGCGGACGCGGTCGAAGGCGTGATGCTGAAGCGGCGCGATGCGCCCTATATGCCGGGGCGGCCGAAGGGACAATGGTGGAAGTGGAAGCGCGACCCGCACATCATCGACGCCGTGCTGATGTATGCGCAGCGCGGTCATGGCAAGCGCTCGTCCTATTATTCCGACTACACGTTTGGCGTCTGGACCGCAGGCGATGGCGGCGACGAGCTGGTGCCGGTCGGGAAAGCCTATTTCGGCTTCACCGACGAGGAGCTGTTGCAGATCGACCGCTTCGTCCGCCGCAACACCACCGAAAAATTCGGCCCCGTTCGCCATGTCGTGCACGAGCCGGACAAGGGGCTGGTGCTGGAGGTCGCTTTCGAAGGGCTCCAGCGCTCGCCGCGGCACAAATCCGGCGTCGCCATGCGCTTTCCCCGCATCAGCCGCTTGCGCTGGGACAAGCCGCCGCGCGAGGCCGACCGGCTGGAAACGTTGGAAAGGATGCTGAAGGCGGAGGCGGCGGAGATCGAGGCGTGAAAGCGCGCTGAATCGAGGCTCGTTTCTCGCCGAGGCAGAGGTGCGCTCCCTCTCCCGCTTGCGGGCGCTTGCGGGAGAGGGTTGGGGAGAGGGTGTCTCCGCATTGGGATTGCCTGGGAGGATAGAGCCATCTCCCGGTGCTACGCGCCGACCTCTCCCGCAAGCGGAAGAGGTTTGCACCGCGCCCGCGGCGGGCGGCGCGCCCAAATCGTGGCCCTGGCGCTGCCCGAATTAAAATGCGGTAAGCTGATTGACGCACCGTTGCGGGTTCCCCATGTGCCCCGCGGTGACCTATAATCGGGGCGAATCCCCGTTGAGGAGTTTCTTGCGATGGCCCACGACGTCAGAGATTTGCCGGCTGGCCGCAGCGATGGCCTGAACCGCTTTCTCGGCGGCACGCCGCTGGCGGTCGCGTTTCGGCTGGTCCTGCTCTCGATCCTGGTCGGCGTCGTGCTGGCCGCGATCGGCTTCGACCCCTGGAATATCATCACCAGCATCCGCCTGTTATTCCAGCGGCTGTGGGATCTCGGCTTCGATGCCGTGAACTGGCTGTGGCGCTACTTCCTGCTGGGCGCGGTCATCGTTATTCCGATCTGGCTGCTGTCGCGCGTGTTCGGCGCGCCGCGCGGCAGGTAAGGATTTAGGGGCCCGCAGCCGATGCAACTACGCTTTGTCGGCTGCGGTGACGCCTTCGGCTCCGGTGGCAGGCTCAACACCTGCTTCCACATCTCGGGGCGCGAGACCAATTTCCTGATCGATTGCGGCGCGTCGGCTCTGCCGGCCCTGAAACGGCTGGAGATCGAGCGCAATGACATCGATCTCATTCTCATCACGCATTTCCACGGCGATCATTTCGCCGGGCTGCCATTCTTCCTGCTCGACGCCCAATTCTCGCGGCGGACGCGGCCGCTGACGATTGCGGGCCCGCAAGGCATCGAGATGCGACTGACGCAGGTGATGGAAAGCGCTGTTCGAGCACTCCTCGAAGACAGAACAACGTTTCGAGCTCTCCGTCGTCGAACTCGCGCCTCGGCAAAGCCAAAGCTTCGGCGAAGTGACAGTGACGCCCTACCCGGTCGTGCACGGCCAATCCGGCGGGCCATTCCTGGCCTATCGCGTCGAGGCTGAGGGCCGCACGCTCGCCTACAGCGCCGATACCGAATGGACGGAGACGCTCATTCCGCTGGCGCATGACGCGGATCTTTTCATTGCCGAAGCCTATATGTACGAGAAGGCGGTCAAGAACCATCTCAGCCTGAAGACCTTGGAACAGCATCTGCCCGCGATCGGCGCAAAGCGCCTCGTCCTCACCCATATGAGCGACGACATGCTGTCGCGCCTGGACGACATCGAGCATCTCGCCGCCGAAGACGGCATGGTGCTCGTGTTCTGACATGCACGCGCCCGTTCACCCCAGGATCGGTTCCCGCCAGGTGTTCGCCATCGCCGGCCCTGCGATGGTCGCGAACCTCACCACGCCGCTGATCGGCGTGGTCTCGACCACGGCGATCGGACGGCTCGACGATGCGGCGCTGCTCGGCGGCGTCGCGATCGCGTCAGTGATTTTCGACTGCCTGTTCTGGCTGTTCGGCTTCCTGCGCATGAGCACGCTCGCCTTCACCGCGCAATCGCTGGGCGCGGGTGATGCGCGCGAGCCGACCGCGATCCTGGCGCGCGGTTTCATCGTTGCTGGCCTGATCGGCGCCGCGCTGATCGCACTGCAACTGCCGCTGGCCGCGGTGCTGTTCGACCTCATGGGCGGCAGCGAGGGCGTGACGCAGGCCGCGAAGACGTACTTCGAGATCCGGATCTGGTCGTCGCCGTTCGCGCTCGCCAATTACGTCATCCTCGGCTGGCTGATCGGCCAGGCCCGCGCCAATTCGGCTCTGTTGCTTCAGGTCGTCATCAATCTCGTCAACATGGCGGCGACGATCCTGCTGGTGCTGGTCTATGACACCGGCATCGCCGGCGCCGCGAGCGCCGCGCTGTTGTCGGAAGCCGTCGGGTTCGCCCTTGGCGTGATCGTCTGCCGCTATTTTGCCGACGGCGGCTTTGCCGTCCCGTACGCTACGCTGCTCGACCGCGAGAAGCTCCTGCGCATGCTGGCGGTGAATTCAGACATCCTGATCCGCACCGCAGCGCTGATCGCCGTGTTCCTGTTCTTCACCGCCAAGGGCGCACAGGCCGGCGACGTCATGCTGGCCGCCAACTCCGTGCTCAACAACTTCCTGCTGGTCAGCGCCTTCTTCCTCGACGGTCTCGCCAACGCGGCCCAGCAGCTCTGCGGCCGTACCCTTGGCGCACGCGATGCCAAGGGATTTGCCGATTCGACCCGGCTGGTGCTGCTGTGGGGGCTCGGCTTTGCAATCGTCGTCGCGGTGCTGTTCGCGCTGTTCGGGCCGGCCCTGATCGATTTCATGACGGCGAGCGAAGACGTCCGCCGTACCGCGCGGGACTTCCTGCCGTTCGTCGTACTCGCGCCCCTACCCGGCGTCTTCGCCTTCGGGTTCGACGGCATCTATATCGGCGCGACTTGGGCGCGCGAGATGCGCAATTTGATGCTGGCCTCGCTCGCGATCTTCCTCGGCACCTGGTGGGCGCTGCAATCGTTCGGCAATGCCGGACTGTGGAGCGCCCTGATGGCCTCCTACGTCTCGCGCGGCGGCTTGCAGGCCGTGCGCTATCCGGCGCAGTTCAGGGCGACGTTTTCGAAGCCGTAGAAAGATCGTAGCCGAGATGTTCGTGTCCCGGACGCGCTGCAGCGTGATACGCTGCTGCGCAGAGCCGGGACCCTGTGGGCCCCGATCAGCAGCGCACCGCACAAGGCGGCGCGCTGCGCGGAATCCACCTTACATCCCCGGCCAATCTTCCGCCGTGAGCGTCGCCGCATCCGCGCCGACGATCTCGGAGAGCGAATCCCGCCCGGTGCGGAGCAGCGTCGAAGTCAGGTCGCGCTTGATCTCGTCGACCAGGCCGAGCCCCTTGTAGACCAGCGACGAATAGAGCTGGATCAAGCTGGCACCGGCGCGGATCTTGGTCAGCGCGGCCCCGCCCGAATCGACGCCACCAACGCCGATCAGGGGAAATGCGCCCTCGACCCGCACATAGGTCTCCGCGACCATACGGGTCGACAGGCGAAATAGCGGTCGTCCGGACAGACCGCCCTGCTCCCTGGCCCGCATCTCCTCACGCAGCGTGCTCGGTCGCGCGATGGTCGTGTTCGACACGATCATGCCGTCGACCCGGCGCGAGCGCGCCACCTGCACGACATCGTCGAGCTGAGCAAGGCTGAGATCAGGCGCGATCTTGAGCAGCACCGGCGTGTCGCCGGCCTTCTGGCGCACCCGTTCGCGCGCGTCGATCACGCGTGCGAGAAGATCGTCTAGCAGTGCGCCTTCCTGCAAATTGCGCAGACCCGGTGTGTTCGGGGAGGAGACGTTGACGGTGAAATAGCTCGCGACCGGCGCAAAGGTCTCGATCAGCTTGACGTAGTCGCCGACGCGATCGGGTGAATCCTTGTTGGCGCCGACATTGACGCCGACGATGCCGCCGTGCGCTGCGCGCGCCGCGAGCCGGCGCAAGGCGATGTCCGCGCCGTCATTGTTGAAGCCCATGCGGTTGATGACGGCCTCGTCGCGCTCCAGCCGGAACAGCCGCGGCCGCGGGTTGCCGCTTTGCGGCTTCGGCGTCACCGAGCCGATCTCGACGAAGCCGAAGCCGAGCCGCAGCAGCGCATCCGGCACCTCGGCGCTTTTGTCGAAGCCCGCGGCCATGCCGATCGGATTGGGGAAGTTGAGCCCGAAGGCGCGCACCGCGAGCTTGGGATCATCAAGGCGCGGCTTCACCGGTGGCAAGAAGCGCAGGCCCTGGATCGCGAGGCGATGCGCATCCTCCGGGTCGAGCCAGCGCAGCACCGGCAGCGAAAACGCGTCGAAAGCGCGGATCACGGGGCAAGCTCCGGAACATCGTGACCCCCGTCGGAACGGATATTGAGGTTCATCACCGCGATCACCGCACCGAGATCGAGCTCGCCATAGAGGTGCGGAAACAGCTCGTCATTGCGCGATCGCTCCCAGCGCAATTCGCTGCCGAGCGCATCGCCGTCGACCTCGACCAGGAACAGCGCGCGCTGCCCGACATAATGCTTGCGCAGGGTCTCGGGAACCTGGGCGGCGGTCGAGAAATGGATGAAACCGTCGCGCGCATCATCGGCGCTGCCACGGTAGACACCCTGCCGTTCCGCCTCGCGCCAGGCCGAGGCCGGACAGATTTTGTAGATCTTGACCACCGCTACCGCAGTCCTGTTTGCTCTTTGAGTCTTTTGGGATTTTTCGTCTGTCGCGGGTCCTCAAAACCCGGCCGCGACCGTAAAGGCGCCCCCTTCCGAACTCAAGACCTAGAGCCTTTCCGTTCCGATGAAATCGGAACGGGGCTCTAGATTCTTGTTTTGACGCGTCTTCTTGACGCGAACCGGTACCCACTTCGCTTGAAAACGCTTCTGCCCACCACCCCTTGCGCGAAAAACGGAAAACCGGTTTGATTTGAGGACAGTTTTCCTGAGTTGCTTCGATGGTCAAACAGGCCAAAGCGCAGAGGATGCTGACTCACGACCAGATCTGGGTCGCGCTGGATCGGCTGGCGGCGCGCGCCGGGCTTTCGCCATCCGGCCTTGCCAAGCGCGCGGGGCTCGATCCCACCACCTTCAACAGGTCCAAACGCGTCACCTCCGACGGCCGCGAGCGTTGGCCCTCGACGGAATCGATCGCGAAGGCGTTGGCGGCGGCCGGCGCCTCGATCGACAGCTTTGCGAGGCTGATCGACGGGGACGCCGGCGAGCCTCACTCGGTGCCGCTGCTCAGCTTCGCACTCGCCGGTGCGAGCGGCGCATTCGACGAGTCCGGCCTTCCATCCGGCAAGGGCTGGACCGAAATCGCGCTTCCCACCCCCGAGAACGGCCACGCCTTCGCGCTGGAGATTTCCGGCGATGCGCTCCAGCCTGCCTATCGCGATGGCGACGTCATCCTGGTCTCGCCCGTCACGCCGATCCGCAAAGGCGATCGCGTGGTGGTGAAGACCAAAGCGGGCGAGGTGACGGTGGCGACGCTGAAGCGCCGCACGGCAAAGGTGCTGGACTTGCAGCCGTTCGATGCGTCACAGGCGGAGCGGACGATCGCGGTGAGCGATGTCGCCTGGATGGCGCGGATCGTCTGGGCCAGCCAGTGATTGCGCCCCGCCTGGCGTGGTGACCAGGCGATGACATCACCCACGCCGCGTTTCGCCGCGACCTTGCGACTCACCGTCCCTCTCGCAATTGCCCGTCTGCTGAACTGGGGCAAGCGCGCCGACACCATCGTCAACCACGGGCATACGATCCAGCTCAACTTCGCCAAAAGCAGCCCCTTGATGCTCGGCAACATCAAGTACAAGCAATCGGGACTACGACTTACGCACTCCGCGCCAGCGCGCCGTCGATCATGTTGACCGCGTTCTGGATGCCGTAGACCGCGACGAAGGAGCCGAAGCGCGGGCCCTTCTCCTGACCGAGCAGCACCTGGTAGAGCATGTTGAACCAATCGAGCGTGACGCCGGGACGGCCATCTTTGCCCTTCTTGACCTGATCGAGGAACGGCTCGCGGCGGCCGACCTCGTAGACGACGTTCTGGATGTCCTCGGCCGAGGCGTCCTGCGGCAGTTGCGACAGCGCATCGCGCAGGTCCTGTAGCGCGGCGCGCTCGCTATCAGTCGGCACCCGAAATTGCTTCGTGGGCGCGACGAAGTCGCGGTAGTAGTTGATGGCATAGCCGACCATGGCATCGAGCTTCGGATGCGTCTGCGGGCTCACGCCGGGACGGTAGCGGCCAATAAAACCCCACAGCGTCTCGGCATTCTCCGCGTTCGACGACGACACCAACGTCAACAGGAGCTGGAAGGTGACGGGCATGTCGCCCTTCGGCGGATGGCCATTATGAATGTGCCAGACCGGATTGCCGAGCTGCTGCTTGGCGTCCTGTTTGGCAAAACCGTCGATGAATTGCTGGTAATCGTCGACATTGCGCGGGATGACGTCGAAATAGAGCCGCTTGGCCGCCTTCGGCTCACGGTACATGAACAGCGACAGCGATTCCGGCGAGGCGTAGCGCAGCCATTCGTCGATGGTGAGGCCGTTGCCCTTCGACTTCGAGATCTTCTGGCCCTTCTCGTCGAGGAACAGCTCGTAGTTGAAGCCTTCCGGCGGCGTGGCGCCAAGCGCCCTGGCGATCGCGCCGGACAGCTTCACGGAATCGATGAGGTCCTTGCCGGCCATCTCGTAGTCGACGCCGAGCGCGACCCAGCGCATCGCCCAATCGGCCTTCCACTGACACTTGACGTTGCCGCCGGTGACCGGCGTTTCGATTTCCTGGTTGGTGTCAGGATCGACATAGGTCACCGTGCCGGCCGCGACATCGCGCCGGATCATCGGCACCTGCAGCACCACGCCTGTCGTCTTGCTGATCGGCAGGAATGGCGAATAGGTGGCGCGGCGGTCGGGCCCGAGCGTCGGCAGGATGATCGCCATGATCTTGTCGTAGGCGGCCAGCATCTTAAGCAGCGTCGCATCGAAGCGGCCCGATGTGTAGTAATCGGTCGAGCTCGCGAACTCGTAGTCGAAACCGAAATGGTCGAGGAAGGCGCGCAGGCGCGCATTGTTGTGGTGTCCGAACGAGGGGTGCTCGTTGGAGAACGGATCCGGCACCCGCGTCAGCGGCTTGCCGAGATGCGCGGTGAGCATCTCCTTGTTGGGAACGTTGTCGGGCACCTTCCGAAACCCATCCATGTCGTCGGAGAAGGCGAGCAGGCGCGTCTTGATCTTGTCCTCGGTCAGCACGCGGAAAGCATGGCGCACCATCGAGGTGCGCGCGACCTCGCCGAACGTGCCGATATGCGGCAAGCCGGAGGGACCGTAGCCGGTCTCGAACAGCACCTCGTCCTTCGGGCTTTTCTTCAGCCGCGCGACGATCGCCTTCGCCTGCTCGAACGGCCAGGCGTTGGATTGTTCGGCGAGCGCACGCAGGTCGCTCGGGTTCGCGGCAAGATCGATAACGGACATCAGGGCCTCCGGGCCGCGGAAAATAGCGATTTCCGGGCAGAATGCAATTTTGTGAGCGAGTATCAGACCTCACCCTGAGGAGCGCGCTGTTCGCGCGCGTCTTGAGGGGCGAGGCCATCAGTGGGGCCTTCATCCGTCGAGAGGCTTGCTACGCAAGCGCTCAGGATGAGGATCTGAGCGCAGCGAAGAACCTAAAACGGGCTCACCGAAAAATACCGCAGCCACAGATCGGTGTAGCGGCCTTTTTCCCAGACGCGGAACAAGGCCCAGTTCAGGGCCTGGCGCAGCACGTCGTTGCCCTTGCGCACGGCGATGCCGATGCCCTCGCCGAAGAAGCGGCTCTCGACGAAGGGGCCACCGGAGAAAGCGCAGCAATCGCCGGAATCGGTGCCGTTGATCCAGAACGCGAGCGAGATGGCATCGCCGAAGATGAAATCGACCTCGCCCTTGCGTAAGGCGCTGCGGAGCGCATCGTCATTGGGATAGGCGTGCAGTTCGGCGTCGGTGAACATCGCCTTGAGATAAGCTTCGTGCGCGGAGCCGGCGATGACGCCGACCTTCTTGCCTTCGAGATATTCGGGCCGGATCTCCGGCATCACCGCGTCCTTGCGCGAGACGAAACGCGCCGGCACCCGGTAATAGGGATCGGTGAAATCGACGCGGGCGCGGAGCTGCGGGCTCACCGCCATCGAGGCGATGATGGCATCGCCTCGGTTAGAGGTGAGCGCGTCGACCAGCGTCTCGAAGCGGCGCATCTGCACCGTGCAGGTCACCTTGATCTCGTCGCACAATGCGCGGGCGAGGTCGACGTTGAAGCCGGCCGGATTGCCGTCGGCGCCGGTGAAGTTGAAGGGCGGATAGTCGGTCTCGGTCAGGAAACGGATCACGGTCAGGCGTGAGAGGTCCGGCCGCTCCGGACGGCGGCGCGGGTCCCAAAAGCCGGGCACGGCCTGGGGGGCGGCCTGGGGCGCGGTTTGCGCCGTGGCCTGGGGCGCGGTGGGCGGCCGCTTGGCTGGTGTCTGGGCATTCGCGCCGGATAGGCCCGCGAGCAGGCACCCGCCGATAGCCAGCCGGCGCAGCAAGCCACGGGCAGATTTCGACGATTTCGCCTGTTGCGATGATGTCATCGGCCGGAAATGAACTGATATCGTTGAGATCGGAGGGCCTTATAGACCATTCGGCCCGGAACGCGAGCGCGGAATGCGGACAAGGTGACGGTGCGCTCCTACCCCCAGTGCGGGGAAGGCGGAGGAGAGAGTGTTTCATCGCAGGCGGGAGGTGAGGTCGCGGTGCGATCGCGCTCTTCTCAGAGATACCGCTTCAGCTCTGCCGCCGCCTCGTCCGGCGTCCGCTTCAAATTGAACGGCGAGACGAAGCGGCCGTCGCGGTCCATCAGATAGATCAGCGCGGTGTGGTCCATGGTGTAGTCGCCGTCCTTGGTCGGGACCTTCTTGGCGTAGACACGGTAGGACGTGATCACCTTGGCGATCTCGGCGGGATCGCCGGAGAGGCCCTCGAGATGCGGATCGAAGCTCGACAGATAGTCCTTCATCGCTTCCGGCGTGTCGCGCTCGGGGTCGACCGAGATGAAGATGGCATTGACCTTGTCGGCATCCTTGCCCATCGCGCGCAGCACTTCCGAGATCTCGAACAGCGAGGTCGGGCAGACGTCGGGGCAATGGGTGTAGCCGAAGAAGATCAGGGTCGGCTTGCCCTTCATGTTCTTGTCGGTGACGGTCTTGCCGTTCTGATCGGTGAGCTGGAACGGGCCGCCGATCGCGGCCGGCTGCGCCACCTTGCTCATCCCGCCCATGGCCCAGAACATGATCAGGAGCCCGACGATGAGGCTTGCGGCGAAGGCAGTTGCGATCACCAGCGGACGGGCGATGGAGCTCATTGGCGGAACACTTCCTGTCGAGATCAGAAGCAGGCGGCGAAACCGGTCCTGATCATTTCGAAGAACACCTGGGTGCCGTAGTGAAACCAGAGCGTGAGGGCGGCGACCACGACGAGCGCGCCGAGACCCGCGCCCACCCACAGCAGCACGGACGGCATCCGGCCGGCATTGGGCGAATTGTCCGATACTGGATGGGCCGGGTGCAGTGGTTGAACCATGGTCATGATCGGGGCGAAGGGTTCCCTGCCTTTCAAATAGGCGCTGACGCGCGACCCGGCAAGCGCAGGGGTGGGGCAGAGATCACGATAAGCGTGTAGCAGCGCGAGCTTGCCGCAGGGTCGCCACTCCCGCAAGCCAAGCGGGAGAGCACCTCAATCGTGGTGCAAGTTTGCCAAAACCGGAGAGGTTGGGCCTACCTTGACGACGGCTTATTGGTCGAGGCCTGCGCGTCCAGGTAGCAGGGCTTGTACATGGCCTGGAGCTGTTTGCCCCTCAGGAAGAGCATGTGCGGGGTGAGGCCGCCGCGCTGGGCGATCCAGCGCTTCACCTGCGAGGGATACATCGCATAGAGCATCTGGGTAGCTTCTGGATTGGTGATGGCGCGGCCGTTCCTGCCGAAATCCCACGCCGCATGGAAGCCGAGCGTTGCGTGCGAGGTCACGCAGATCCGGTCGCGTGGGATGGCGCCGAGCACGATGGTGCAGGCGGACGCGCAGAGGCCGTCGATAATGACGGTTTCGCCTGATTGCCGCAGGCCCTGGTATTTGTCGACGTAGGTTCCGATCCTGCCGCCGCGGTCATCCGCAATTCGAACCACCGCGTGAGAAGCCCCCATGCCGGCGATCAGCAGAATCGCCGCAAGCAACCCCGTCAGAACCTTCATTGTCCCCCGCCCCAGTCGTATTCGAATCTGCGTGTCAGGTGGTGATGCGCGGCTAGCGTCGGTCGAGTCTGCGGTTTTGTCTAGGCACGCCGGCTTGCTCAAAACAAATTCAAATCCAGTGTTGCGTCCGCGCTGCACTCGGCTGGTCTCTATCCCAAAGTGGAACAAGTTAATGATGTCTTACCGGCCACACCCTTGATCTCAGTTGCAACCGCTGGCTTCAATCCGGACAACTACAGGGGGGAACCCGAGGAGGGGGAGACACATGACTGAAGAGACGGACGTCATCGTCGTCGGAGCCGGACTATCCGGACTGGTGGCCGCAACGGAGATTGCGGACGCGGGCAAGCGCGTCATCGTGGTCGACCAGGAGGGCGAGCAGTCGCTCGGCGGCCAGGCGTTCTGGTCGTTCGGCGGGTTGTTCCTGGTCGATTCGCCGGAGCAGCGCCGACTTGGCATCAAGGATTCCTACGAGCTCGCGCTCCAGGACTGGATCGGCGCCGCCGGCTTCGACCGCGACGAGGACTTCTGGCCACGGCAATGGGCCGAGGCTTACGTGGGGTTCGCGGCCGGCGAGAAGCGCGGCTGGCTGCGGGCGATGGGCCATCGCATCTTCCCCGTGGTGGGCTGGGCCGAGCGCGGCGGCTACGATGCAATGGGCCATGGCAATTCGGTGCCGCGCTTCCACGTTACCTGGGGCACCGGCCCCGGCATCGTCGAACCATTCGAGCGCCGCGCGCGCGAAGCCGCCCAAAGCGCCCGGCTGAGCTTCCGATTCCGCCATCGCGTCGATGCGCTCTCCATCACCAACGGCACGGTGGATGGCGTCAGCGGCGCCGTTCTCGCCCCCGATACGATCGAGCGGGGCAAGAGCTCGTCACGCAACGCCGTCGGCGAGTTCTCGCTGAAGGCGCAAGCGGTGATCGTCGCCTCCGGCGGCATCGGCGGCAATCATGAGCTGGTGCGGCAGAACTGGCCGAAGCGGCTCGGCGAGCCGCCGAAATTCATGATCTCGGGCGTGCCCGAGCATGTCGACGGCCGCATGATCGGCATCACGGAGAAGGCTGGCGCGCGGCTGATCAATCGCGACCGCATGTGGCATTACGTCGAGGGCATCCAGAACTGGTCACCCATCTGGCCGCGCCACGGCATCCGCATCCTGCCCGGCCCGTCCTCGATGTGGTTCGACGCCACGGGCACGCGGCTGCCGGCGCCACTATTCCCGGGCTCCGACACGCTCGGCCAGCTCAAATACATCATGTCGACGGGCTACGATTATTCCTGGTTCATCCTGACGCAGAGCATCATCAAGAAGGAATTTGCGCTGTCGGGCTCGGAGCAGAACCCCGACCTCACCGGCAAGAGCTGGCGCATGACCTTGCGCCGCGCCACCAACAAAGGCGCGCCGGGGCCGGTGGAGGCGTTCAAAAGCCACGGTGTCGACTTCATCGTGCGCGACAAGCTCGATGAGCTCGTTGCGGCCATGAACAAGCTTGCCGGCAGCGATCTCGTCAGGCTCGAGCACATCAGGATGCAAATCGAAGCGCGCGACCGAGAGATCGCCAACCCTTACGTCAAGGACGCGCAGGTGATGAACATCCACAATGCGCGCCGCTATATCGGCGACAAGCTGATCCGCACCGCCTCCCCGCACAGAATCCTGGATCCCGCGCATGGACCGCTGATCGCGGTGAAGCTCAACATCCTCACCCGCAAGACGCTGGGCGGCTTCGAGACCGATCTCGAGTCGCGCGTGTTCGGTGAGGACGGCAGCGTCATTCCCGGCCTTTATGCGGTCGGCGAAGCCGCCGGCTTCGGCGGCGGCGGCGTGCACGGCTACCGCTCGCTGGAAGGCACCTTCCTCGGCGGCTGCCTGTTCTCCGGGCGCAATGCCGGCCGCTCCGCGGCGAAGGCGGTGGGCTAGATCATGCGGCGGTGGATGCATATCGGGGCGTTCCTGGTGGCACTCACCGCCGTCACGGCGGCGTCTGCCGATACGGTCGACGTCAACGGCGTGAAGCGCTCCTACACCGCGCTGCTGCCGGCGAAAAAGCCTGCCCCGCTAGTTGTCGTGTTGCATGGCAAGACCCAGCGCGGTGCCGACATGGTCGCGCGGACGGCGTGGCCGCAGCTTGCCAGGCGCGAGGGCCTCGCCGTTGTCTTTCCGGACGGACTCAACCACGCCTGGGCCGATGCGAGGACCAAGGCGGGACCCGCGCTCCGCGGCCCGCCCGAGGGCACCGATGACGTCGCGTTTATCGCAAAGCTCGTCGAGAAGCTGGTGGCCGACGGCACCGCCGATGCAAAGCGTGTCTACGTGACGGGCATCTCCAACGGCGGCGCCATGGCGATGACGCTGGCTTGCGCCCGCGCCGATCTGTTCGCGGCAGCTGCGAGCGTGATCATGAATCTCACCGATGAGGCTGCTATCACGTGCCATCCGTCACGGCCGCTGCCGATCCTGATCATGAACGGCACGGCCGACCCGCTGGTGCCCTATGAAGGTGGACGCGGATCGGGCTATTATGCCGCAGACGGGTTCTGGTCGACCGACGAGACGCTGGCGTTCTGGCGCAAGCTCAATGGCTGCGACGCGGATGAGTTGACCGAAGCCGACCTGCCCGACAGAAGTCCCACCGACCAATCCACCGTGACGCAGATTTCCTCACGTTGTCCGGCCGGACACGACGTCGTGCTCTATCGCGTCAATCGAGGCGGCCATCGCATGCCCGGATTTGCCCCTGACGCGCGTTTCCCGAAAGTCGCGACCGGCCTGCTCGGGCCACAGAACAGTGACATCGACGGCGCCGAGACGATCTGGGCTTTCTTCAGCCAGTTTCGCTGAGCGGCGCATCGCCGCAGGCAACGCATGCGTGCCTGGGCAACGCATGCGGGTCTGGCAACGCATGCGTGCCCGGGCTGGCACAGCGCGAATCGCTGGGCTAGACAGGGCCGCCCTTCCACCAGGAGATCCCAGATGAGCATTCAGCGTTTTGAAACCGGCCCGCGCATGAGCCAGGTTGTCGTGCACGGCAACACCGTCTATCTCGCCGGCGTCGTCGCCAACAAGGCTGCCGGCGAAAGCGTGACGAAGCAGACCCAGGACATCCTGGCGACCATCGACGGCCACCTCGCCAAGGCCGGCACCGACAAATCGAAGCTGCTCTCGGCCACGATCTACATCACCGACATGAAAACGTTCGGCGAGATGAACGCGGTGTGGGACGCCTGGGTCTCGCCTGGCAACACGCCGGCCCGCGCCACCGTCGAAGCCAAGCTGGCGGCGCCGCAATACACCGTAGAGATCATGGTGACCGCGGCGAAGTGACGGCTGCATGAGATTATGCGTGCGCCGATGACCTCCGAGGTAATCGATCGGCGCGCGCATTCCTTCGATAGTTACGGTCAGCCAACACGGCATTGTCGAAGGAGAACATCATGACCGATCCCAACACCATCGCCCGCCGCTACATCGAACTCTGGAACGAACGCGCCGCCGGCCGCCGGCGCGAACTGCTCAGCCAAGACTGGACAGCGGATGCGAGCTATGTCGATCCCCTGATGAAGGGCGACGGCCAGGACGGGATCGACGCGCTGATCGCAGGCGTGCAGCAGCGCTTTCCCGATTTCACCTTCAAGCTGATCGGCGAGCCCAACGGCTACGGCGACCATGTGCGCTTCGCGTGGGGACTTGGTCCTGACGGCGTCGACAGCCCGATCAAGGGAACGGATTTTGCCGTCCTAAAGGACGGCCGGATTAGGAGCGTGACGGGATTTCTGGATCAGGTGCCAGCCGGCGCGTGAAGGGCGGGCACGCTGCCTTCTTCCTTCTCCCCTTGTGGGAGAAGGTGGCGCGAAGCGCCGGATGAGGGGTTCCTTCCGCGATCCTTGCTGCTTGAGGGTCGTGCGCGGAGAGATACCCCTCGCCCGTCTCGCCGCTACGCGGCGAGCCACCCTCTCCCACAAGGGGGCCCACAAGGGGAGAGGGAAAGAGCGCAACCCTCGACTGAACAGTCAAGCCAACCGATACGCAGCCTTCGCATTCACACCGAGCGCCTTCTCGCGCACGTGTGCGCCCAACCTCATCAGGCACGCCTCCAGCGCACCCTTGATCTCGCCGTAGCTCCCCGCAAGCAGACACACCGGCCAGTCCGAGCCGAAGATCACCCGATCCTCGCCAAAGCATGTCGCGGCATGCTGAACGAACGGAAACAGACGCTCCGCATTCCAATCGCTCCAGACTGCTTCCGTCGCCAAGCCCGAAATCTTGCACCAGACATTGCCGCAAGCGGCCAGCGCCGCGATGCCATCGGCCCATTCGTCGCTTGCGCCATCAGCGATCGGCGGCTTGGCGGCGTGGTCGAGCACGAAGCGTGCTTGTGGGAAGGCCTGCGCAGTCGCGATAGCAGCCGGCAACTCGCGGGTGCGGACGAGGAAGTCGTAGGTGAGATCGCGGGCGAACACCGCGGTAAGGCCGCGCTGGACGTCTTCGCGGAGTAACCAATCCGGATCGGCTTCATCGTGGACCTGGTGACGAATGCCCACCAGCTTGTCGCCACCCGGCGCAGCGCGCAGTCGATCGAGCGTTTCGTCAAGCGCGCCGTCGGTCAGATCAGCCCAGCCAACGACACCGATGACAAAGGGCGTCGCATGCGCGATGCGCAGGAACTCCTCGGTCTCCTCGAGCGCGGAGCGGCACTGCACCAGGATGCTCGCATCGATGCCGTTTGCCTTCAGCAGCGGCGCAAGATCGCCAGGGCCGAAGGCGCGGCGGATCGGTGTGAGCTCGTCCGCGTCCATCCAGGGATAGTCGGCACGCGCCGGATCCCAGAAATGCTGGTGACCGTCGATGATCATGGCTCACGCTCCGCCCGGCAGCGGCGCCCGCGCATCGACGAGGTTTCGCGCGCGCAGCTCCTGCCAGAAGGCCTGCGGCACCGCAGCCTCCGACATCGCGATGTTCTCGGCCGCCTCCGCGGCATTGCGCGCGCCCATCACCGTGACGGTCACGGCCGGGTGGGCCATGCAGAACTGCAGCGCCGCGGCCTTTAGCTCGGTGCCGTGCTTGCGACAGAGCGCGTCGAGCTCCAGCGCACGCGCGACAAGCGCCGCGTCAGCATCCTGATAATTGAACTTCGCGCTCGTGTGCGGATTGGCCAAGATGCCGCTGTTGTAGACGCCGCCGAGCAGGATGCCGATGTTCCTGGCCTGGCAGGCCGGAAACAGCGCATCCAGCGCGCCCTGGTCGAGCAGCGTGTAGCGGCCGGCGAGCAGGAAGCAGTCGACCGGCACGGCGTCGGCGAAGCGGACCAGCATTTCCGACTGGTTCATGCCTGCGCCGATCGCCTTGACCGTGCCGTCCTCGCGCAGACGCTGCAGCGCGCGGAAGGCACCGCTGACGGCATCGTCATAGTGGTCGTCGGGATCATGCACGAGCAGGACGTCGATGCGATCGAGCCAGAGCCTGGCGAGGCTTTCCTCCAGCGAACGCATCACGCCGTCATAGCTGAAATCGAACACCGGCCGCTCACGCGGCGTGCCCTTGTAGTGCTCGTCCTCGGCGGCGGCGCCCTCGGGCGCGCGCAAAAGACGCCCGACCTTGGTCGAGATCGCATAGGACTCACGCGGCTGCTGCCGCAGGAACGCGCCGAGCCGCCGCTCGGCCAGGCCAAAGCCGTAAAGCGGCGCGGTATCGAAGAAGCGGATCCCGAGCGACCAGGCACGCGCGACCGTCGCTTGCGCATCGGCATCGCTGACGGGTGCGAACAATCCGCCGAGCGGGGCGGAGCCGAGGCCGATCGAGGTGACGTCGAGAGAGCCGAGGCGCGACCGTTTCATTCCATTGCCTTCCAAGAGTCGTCTTTCCAGCGGCCCAAATCATCTCCCCCGCTCGCGGAAACCGCAAGCGGGGGAGGCGCGCAGGAGCGCGGGGCTGGCGGCGCGCTCCTACTTCAACATCTGTGCCACGTTGTCCTTGGTCACGAGATCGAGACCGGTGTAGACGATCTCCGGCACCTTCTCGCCCTTCTTGATGGCGAGCAGCGTGTCCATCGCCTTCTCGCCCATCTCGAACGGGCGCTGGCCGACCAGCGCATTGGCATAGCCGTCGCGCAGGAGCTCAAGCTGCATCTTGAGCGTATCGGCGACCACCAGCGTGAACTTGCCGGAGTCGATGTCCTTCTTGTTCCTGGAGGCGAACGCCTTGAAGCCTTCAGGCGCGAACATCGGCCAGCCGCCGATGGGAACGATGGCGGCGAGATCGGGCGTTGCGGTGCGCATGTCCGTCATCTGCTGGACCGCGAGCGCGGGATCGTCGTTGCAGAAGGTCGGCGAGCCCGCAACTTCGGTCCATTTCGAGCCCTTCAGAGCCTCGCGCACGCCGTCGACGCGCTCGGCGAGGTTCTTGGCGCCGGGACCACCCGAAACCATCGCATATTTGCCGCCCTCGGGCCGCATTTTCAGCAACTGCTTGCCGAGCGCGACACCGAACTCCTTGTTGTTGGTGCCGATATAGGCAATGCGCTTGGAGCCCGGTGCATCGGCATCGAAGGTGATGACGGGGATGCCGGCCGCGGTCGCCGCCTCGATCGACTTGGTCATTGCCGCGACGTCGGCGACCGAGATGGCGAGACCGTCGACCTTCTGCGTGATGAAGTCCTGGATGATCTGGGCCTGCGTCGCTGGCTCATGCTCGACCGGACCCTTGTAGATGCACTCGATGTTGCCGAGCTCCTTGGCGCGCTTCAGGCAACCGTCGCGCGCGAAGTCGAAGAACGGATTGTTCATCGCTTTGGGCACGATGATGAAGCGGTAATTCGCAGCGAACGCCGGCGTCGCCATCATGGCAACGGTGATGCCGGCAAGAAGAAGTTTCCTCATTGTCTCCTCCACCCTTCTCTTGCGCCCATCCTTTCGAGATTCGTCCGGGAAGCGGACAGGCGGCATTTTCGTTGCCTCCCCGGAACGACGTCACGTCAGATCATCCGCGAGCGGATGCGATCGACCAGCACGGCCAGGATGATGATCACGCCCACCAGCGTCTGCTGCCAGTAGGAGCTGACTTGCGCCAGCACGAGGCCGTTGCGGATCACCTCCAGCAGCACGCAGCCGACGATGGCCCCCAACGGACCGCCGATGCCGCCGGCGAGATTGGCGCCACCGATCACGGCCGCCGCAATCACGTTGAGCTCGTAGGACGTCGCCATGTTGGCCGGCGCCGATCCAAGCCAGCCGGAGATGATGATGCCCTGGAGCCCCGCGGCGAGCGCGCAGATCACGTAGACCTCGATCTTCACCCGCACCACCGGAATGCCGGTGAGCTCGGCCGCCTTCTCGTTGCCACCGAGCGCGAAGACGTGGCGGCCGAACGAGGTATGGTGCAGCACCACGGCCATCGCCAGCGCGAGGATCACCAGATAGATGAAAGGCACGGGCACGCCAAGCACGTCGCCGGAGGTGAGCGCATAGAAATAATCTGCATCCGGTCCGCCCGGAAAACTGCCACGGCCGTTGGAGACGACGTAGCCGAGCCCGCGTACGATCGAGAGCATGCCGAGCGTGGTCACGAACGGCGACAGGCCGAGCACGGCGATGCAGAAGCCGTTGACGAGCCCGGCGACCAGCGCGACGCCGAGGCCGGCGAGGATCGAGACCAGCAGGATCAGCCCCGGCACGTTGGCGAGCACGGTCTTGCCGTCGGCCGCCATGTGCACGAACAGCGCGCCTGCCGGCGAGCCGGGCGCCGACAATTCGGTCATCACCATCGAGGTGATCATGGCGGAGAAGCACATCATCGAGCCGACCGAGAGGTCGATGCCGCCGGTGATGATCACGAAGGTCACGCCCAGCGTGGCAATGGCGATGAAGGAGAAGTTCTTCGCCACGTTCTGCATGTTGCCTTCGGTGAAGAAGTACGGGCTGGCGAAATGCATGATCACCAGCAACACCGCCAGAGCGAGCAGCACATAGCCGGTCTGTGACGCGAAGATGCCGCGCTGCCACCATCTGATCCGGCCGACATTGGTGAAGCTGATCGGAGATTCCATAGGCATGGCCATCACGCCGCCTCCTTCGCGCCGGTGATCAGGGCGGTGACCTCCTCGGGTGAGGTCTGGTGGATCGGCTTGTCGGCGCGCTTTTCGCCGCGGCGCATGACGACCACGCGGTCGCACACCGCGAACACGTCGGGCATGCGGTGCGAAATCAGCATCACGGCGACACCCTGCTCCTTCAGCCGGTGGATCAGGCCGAGCACCTGCTCGACCTGGCGGACCGAAATCGCGGCCGTCGGCTCATCCATCATCACCAGCCGCGCATTGGAGAGCCGCGTCCGCGCGATCGCGACCGCCTGGCGCTGGCCGCCCGACATCTGCTTGACGAGATCATCGGGGCGGGTCTCCGAACGCAATTCACCGAACAGCTCCAGCGCACGCGCCGCCATCGCCTTGTGGTCGAGCAATGCAATGGGTCCGAATTTGCGCTTCAGCTCGCGGCCGAGGAAGACGTTGGCGGCGGCGGTCAGATTGTCTGATAGCGCGAGGTCCTGGTAGACGACCTCAATGCCGACGGCGCGGGCATCGACCGGCCGGTTGAAATGGACCGCACTGCCGGCAAAGCGGATCTCGCCATGGCTGGGGCGGAAATTGCCGGCGATGATCTTGACCAGCGTCGACTTACCGGCGCCGTTGTCGCCCATCAGGCCGACGACCTCGCCCGGGAACACCTGCATGTCGACGTCATGCAGTGCCCGGATCGCGCCGAACTCCTTGCCGATGCCAGTCAGCTCGAGCACCGGCGTTGCTTCAGCGCTTGTCATCAGCGGCCTTCCTCAGACATGACGGTTGACCAGGGATTCCAGATATTCCTGCCGGCCCGAGCGCGGCTGCGGGTCGAAGCCGGGGCCGAGCGCACGGTCGGCGAGATCGGCGAGTGAACGCTGGCCACCGAGAATGGCCCGGCCCTCGGGCCTGGCCCATCCTTCGTAGCGCTTGGCAAGCGGTGTGGTGAGCACGCCGGCGTCGAGCATGTCGGCGGCGGCAAGGAAGGCGCGCGCGCAGGCATCCATCGAGCCGACATGGGCGTGGATCAGATCGTCGGGATCGATCGACTGACGCCTGATCTTGGCATCGAAATTGAGCCCGCCCGCGGTGAAGCCGCCGTGGTTCAGGATCTCGTGGAACACCAAGGCGAGCTCCGGCACGTTCATCGCGAACTGGTCGGTGTCCCAGCCGAGCAGATCGTCGCCGCGGTTGACGTCGAGCGAGCCGAATACGCCGAGCGCCTCGGCGAGCGCAACCTCGTGATGGAAGGAGTGACCGGCGAGGATGGCGTGGTTCTGCTCGATGTTGAGCTTGACGTCGTTCAGGAGATCGTAGCGCTCGAGGAAGCCGTAACAGGTGGCGACGTCGAAATCGTATTGATGCTTGGTCGGCTCCTTCGGCTTGGGCTCGATCAGGATCGGCCCCTTGAAGCCTATTCTGTGCTTGTGCTCGACCACCAGCGAGACGAAGCGGCCGAGCTGGTCGAGCTCGCGCTTGAGATCGGTGTTGAGCAGCGTCTCGTAGCCCTCGCGCCCGCCCCATAGCACGTAATTCTGGCCGCCGAGCCGGTGCGTCACCTCCAGCGCAGCGCGGACCTGGCCGGCGGCATAGGTGAAGATATCGGGGTCCGGATTGGTCGCGGCGCCCGCCATGTAGCGACGATGCGTGAACAGATTGGCCGTGCCCCAGAGCAGACGGACCTTCGCGGAAGCCATCTTCGCCTCGAACAGATCGGCAATCGCGTTGAGATTGGCGACGGACTCGCTGAGCGAGGCGCCTTCCGGCGCCGCATCGACGTCGTGGAAGGTGAAGAACGGCACGTCCAGCAGGCGGAACAGCTCGAAGGCAACATCGGCCTTCGCCCGCGCCAGCGCCATCGCATCGGTGCCGTGGTGCCAGGGCCGCAGGAAGGTCTCGCCGCCGAAGGGATCCGCGCCCGGCCAGCAGAACGAATGCCAATAGCAGACGGCAAATCGTAAGTGGTCCTCCAGCCGGCGGCCATGCACGAGGCGGTCCTTGTCGTACCAGCGGAAGGCGGGCGTGTTGTCCGCATCTTTGCCGGCAAAGGCGACAGGCCTGCTGGCCTCGAAGAATTTGGCTGACGCGTTCACTCAGGCAGTCTCCTTCAATGCAGGATAAAGCGCCCGCCAGCGCAGATAGGCCTCGTCATAGGCCGCAGTGACGGACGGGCGGGGTGTGAAGCTCGCGAGCCGCCGCGGGGGTTTGCAGACCGCTGCGGGGTCCTCGCCGGTCGCGGCGATACGGCCGAGCCGCGCAGCGCCGAGCGCGGCGCCCACTTCGCCTTCCTCAACGCGATGAACGGGAATGCCGAGCACGTCGGCGCAGATCTGCGCCCACAGCGGCGAGCGCGAGCCACCGCCGACCAGATCGAGCTCAGCAAGCGGCCCACTCGCCGCGCTCAGCGCGGCCAGATTGTCGCGCGCGGCAAAGGCGACGCCTTCGAGCACGGCCTGGACGATCTGCGATCGCCCGGTCGCACCGCGCAAGCCCACAAAGGCGCCGCTGGCGGCGGCATCGTTGTGCGGCGTACGCTCGCCATCGAGATACGGCAGGAAAGAGACGGGGCTGGGCCCGTCGACACGCTCGCCGAGCGGCGCCAAGAGCGCTGCGGCGGGAGTCTCCATCACGCCAGACAGCCAGGCGAGCGAGGCCGCGGCCGACAGCATCACCCCCATCTGATGCCAGAGGCCGGGCAGCGCATGGCAGAAGGCATGCACGGCCGAAGCCGGCGCCGGCGCGAAGCGGTCGGTAACGCGGAAGACCACGCCCGACGTGCCCAGCGACAGGAAGGCATTGCCCGGCGCGATCGCGCCAAGCCCGATCGCGCTCGCCGCATTGTCGCCGGCGCCGCCGGCGACCACGACATCCGCAGTCATGCCCCAGCGCTGCGCGTATTCCGACGCAAGCACCGCGCTCACCTCGCTGCCCTCGACCAGGCGCGGCATGTGATGCAGATCGAGCCCGGTGGCATGCAGCAACAGTGCCGACCAGCGGCGCAGACCAACATCCAGCCACAGCGTGCCGGCGGCGTCCGACATATCCTCGACCATTTCGCCGGTGAGGCGATAGCGGACATAGGCCTTGGGCAGCAGCACCTTTGCGACGCGATCGAAGATCTTTGGCTCATGCCGCGCCACCCAGAGCAGCTTCGGCGCGGTGAAGCCAGGCATGGCGAGATTGCCGGCGATCGCGTGCAACGACGGACAGCGCCGCTCCAGCATGGCGCATTCGGCGTGCGAGCGGCCGTCGTTCCAGAGAATCGCGGAACGCAGCGGCCGCCCATCCTCGCCAAGCAGCGTCGCGCCGTGCATTTGGCCCGACAGCCCGATGCCGGCGACCCGCGCGACCTCGCGCGGATGGCGGGCGGCGAGATCGTCCACCGCGCCGATCGCCGCATCGACCCAGGCGTCCGGATCCTGCTCGGACCACAGCGGCGCCGGGTGCGACAGCGCAAGCTCGCGCGCGGCCGTCGCGACAATCGCGCCGGCTTCGCTCACGAGCACCGCTTTCACACCGGACGTGCCGATGTCTAGTCCGAGATACACGCCATCCTCCCTTTACCTGTCGCGGTGCGCGAGCTTGACGTCGCATTCACCGCTGCCGACCATTTTGAAATCCAGCTGCCACTAGGGCAGATTGTCCCGCATCACGATGTCGATCCTGATCTTCTCCTGTTCGCGCAAGATCGGCTCGCCGCGGGCGAGCGCGAGCAGAACGCGCACGGCAGCACGCGCCTCATGGCCCGGGTTCTGCGAGATCGCCGCATCCATCACGCCCTGCAACAGCAGCCGCCGTGTCAACGCGGTGACGTCATGCCCGACGAACACCACTTGCTTATCGCGGCCGGCATCGGTCAAAGCCTTGGCGACGCCTTGCGTGCCGGCGCCGACGTTATAAAGGCCGACAATGTCAGCATGCCTGCCGAACAGCCGCGCCAATACTTGCTCCGAACGCTCGTCCTCGTCGCGCCCTTCCAGCACCGGCAGCACGCTGAGATCCGGGAATTCCGTCGCCATCACCTGGTTGAAGCCGAAGATGCGCTCGGCGTGGTCGCGCAGGCCCTGCGAGCCCGCGACGATCGCGACCTTGCCGAACCTCTGGCCGACCAGCCGCCCGACCAGCGCGCCGGCGGTGCGACCCGCAGCGATGTTGTCGATGCCGACATAATGATGGCGGCGCGAGGACGGCACGTCCGAGACCAGCGTCACCACCTTGGCGCCGGCATCGACGAGATCGTTGATGGCGGCGCGGACACCCGGATGGTCCAGCGCCACCACGGCGATGCCATCGTAATCGCCCGATAGCGCCTCCAGCGTGCCTGCGAGCGCGGAGGGGTCGAAGACGTCGGTCGCCACCATCTCGACGCTGAGGCGGCGGGCCGACAGCCAGGCCGACATTTCGCCGAGATAGGCTTCGATCTGCTGCATGAACGGGTTCGAGCCGGACGGCATCACGAAAGCGAAGCGCCGGGCGCGGCTGCGGGCGAGCTCGGCGGCGGCAACGTGCGGCTGGAACGAATTGCGCTCGATCGCCGCCTTGACGCGCCGCACCGTGTCCGGGCGCACGCCCGGGCGGTTGTGGAGGACGCGGTCGACCGTGGCGAGGCTGACGCCGGCCTCGCGGGCGATATCCTTCAGCGTCAGCGCAGTCGGGGTGAGCGTCTCGGCCATGGCTGAAGGCTAGCAGAGGTGTTTTGAGGTACGCAACTCATTTTGATGGACGATAATCATTTGGCTCCCTCCTCCCAGGAACAGGACCTTCACTTGGCCGTTGCCGCCGCGTGCGTAACGACATCACCCATGATCCCGGCGAGGGCCTGAGCCCGACGCTCGAGCGCAACATCAAGGCGCTGGTCGCGCGGCGGCGTGGGGAGCAGCGGGCTGCGACGGGCCAGGAAAAACTCGCCGACGCGATCACGGCCTTCACCGGCAGCATGCCGTTTGTTTATCTCCACCTGGCCATATTTGGTTTCTGGATCATCGCCAACCTGAATTGGCTGCCAGGGATCCGGGCCTGGGACGAGAGTTTTGTGGTGCTGGCGATGATCGCCTCGGTGGAAGCGATTTTCCTCTCCACCTTCGTGCTGATCTCGCAGAACCGCATGACCGCCGCCGCGGACAAGCGCGCCGATCTCGACCTCCAGATCAGCCTGCTCGCCGAGCATGAACTGACCAAGGTTGCCCGCCTGCTCACGCAGATCGCCGAGCGGCTCGACGTCAAACCTGACTCGAAGCGCGATCTGGAGGAAGCGGCCCGGGACATCGCCCCCGAACGCGTGCTCGACAAGATCGAGGAGACGCGAAGAAGTTGAGGCTGCATGCACCTTGCGCCAGTCGGCAGGCTCAGCTGGTGGTTAGATCCAGCGTCAGGAACAGGCTGTTGGGATCCTCGACATAGCCTTCGAATGGACCGCAGGCGACGAAGCCGTGGGCCTGGTAGAGGGCGTGCGCGGGTTTGAAATAATCCCAGGAGCCGGTCTCCAGGCTGAGCCGCGTCATGCCGCGCATGCGGGCTTCACTGATGATGTGGCGGAGCATCTGGCCGCCGAAGCCGCGCCGGCGCGTGGTCTGCAGCGTGTGCATCGACTTCACCTCGCCGTGGTCGGCCGAAAGCGTCTTCAGCGCGCCGGTGGCGACCAGTGTCTCGCCGTCCCAGCCGGTCCAGAATGCGATGTCGGGTCCACGAAGACCGGAGAGATCAAGTGCATGGGCGCTACCGGGCGCGGTCTGCGCCCGCGCCGCCGTGACGTGGTGATCGAGCAGCGCGATGACGCGGGGATCAAAGGTGTCGCCGGGGCGGATGTGCATCGTCAGGGCCTCACTCCAGGGTCTCGCATCGGTGCCCTCACATCTTGCCGTAGGAAGCGCCGCGCCGCGTGATGACAACGTAGCGCGCATCCTGCCGGGTCTCGTTCTCGAAAATCACCGCGCGCATCACGTCGAAATCCAGACAATCGCCCTCGCGCAACCGCACCGCCTTGGCGTCGATATGCACGGCGATGGCGCCCTCCAGCATCAACAGCTGTTGGGTGAACGCGTTGCGGCCCCAGGGACTGTATGGCACCCGCGCGCCGGCCGGCAGGTCGACGACGATGATCTCGATCCCGCTCGCCGCATCGGTCGGCGAGGCGTGGCGCCTTCGATAGCCGCTGTCGGGATCGCGCCAATGCGGCTGATCGGCAAGTCGCACCAAGCGCTCGGGCGGCTTCTCGGCCAGCGCAACGACATCGCTGAGCGACACGTCGAGCGCTGCGCAGAGTTTTCCGAGCAGCGCAGCCGTCGCACTGCTCTGCGCCCGCTCCACCCGCCCGATCATGGCCCGGCTGACGCCGGACCGAGCCGCCAGTTCGTTCAACGTCATGCCGGCCTGGGTCCGCAGCGTCTTCAGGCGGCGGCCGATCGCGCGATCGAGTTTCTGCTGGTCCATTTTTTTCAGCCCCGGCCTTCATCCAAACATTGCCCAGTGCAAGGACCGCATGCCGCCTCGACCAACCTAAGCCGGGCGAGAGGCGAATGCGGGGAGCGCCAGTCCAATATATTAGAATCTTTGCGCAGCCAGGACACCCGATTAGGATGCTTCCCATAATCACGACCGGGAGGCGACGTGGGCGAGCCGACGCAGCGGACGATCAAGGCCAACGGTATCAGCCTCAACGTCGCCGAGCAGGGCGATGGGCCAATGGTGCTGCTCTGCCACGGCTTTCCGGAAGGCTGGTACTCCTGGCGCCACCAGCTCGACGCGCTGGCAGCGGCCGGCTACCGCGCTGTTGCGCCCGACATGCGCGGCTATGGCAAGAGCGACCGGCCCGAAGCGATCGACCAGTATACGATCTTGCACATGGTCGGCGATCTCGTCGGCGTGCTCGACGCGTTCGAGGCGAAGGACGCCGTGATCGTCGGGCATGATTGGGGCGCGACAATCGCCTGGCACACGGCGCGCCTGCGTCCCGATCGCTTCCGTGCCGCTGCCATTCTCAGCGTACCCTATCGCCCGCGCAGTCCCGTGCGGCCGACCAGCGTCATGCCGCGGACAGCGGATGCGCAGTTCTATCAGCTGTACTTTCAAGAGCCCGGTGTCGCCGAAGCGGAGTTCGAACGGGATCCGCGCGCAACGCTCGGCGCCATGCTCTTCGGCGGTTCCGGCGAAGGGGCGGCGGCGATCCGCGCGCAACGCTCGGCGCCATGCTCTTCGGCGGTTCCGGCGAAGGGGCGGCGGCGATCCGCGCCAATGCCGAGCGTGCCGGCAGGACCGTCGGCGTCGGGATGGTCTCGCGCAAGGATGGCATGTTGCCGAAGGTGCAGGTGCCGCTCCCCTCATGGCTGAGCGTCGCCGACCTCGACCATTACGGCGTCGAATTTGCCCGCAGTGGGTTTCGCGGGCCGCTCAACTATTACCGTAACATCGATCGCAACTGGGAGCTGATGGCGGCCTTCGAGGGGGTGAAGGTGACCGTGCCCTCACTCTTCATCGCCGGCGATCGTGACATGGTCATTGCCTTTCCCGGTGCCGCCGAGCATCTCGCCAACATGAGACAATGGGTGCCGCAGCTGCGCGAGATCAAGATGCTGCCGGGCTGCGGACATTGGACGCAGCAGGAGCGGCCGGCGGAGGTGAACGCGGCGATCGTGGAATTCCTGCGAAGCCTGCCGAACTGAAGCCTGGAGCGGGCGAAGGGAATCGAACCCTCGTATGCAGCTTGGGAAGCTGCCGTTCTACCATTGAACTACGCCCGCGCGCGGGTGCTTCGCGCACCTCCTGATTAGCCGAGACAGCGCCGCGCGCCAAGCGCTTTGGCGCAGGCAACCTGACGCTTCTTAACGGTTTGGCAAGATTCCAGGTGCGCCGGATTGTGGCGGTGTTATGATTTCGTGTCTGGGGAGACGTGCACTGAGTGGGGCGTGTGCATGGTGGGGCGTGGTTACGCGATCTTCGACACGGCCATAGGGCGCTGCGGCATCGTCTGGAGCAGCACCGGCGTGGTCGCCGTGCAATTGCCGGAGGCGCGGGAGATCGACACCCGACGCCGGATTTTTGCGCTCCATCCCGAGGCGCGTGAGCAACGGCCGTCCAAAAACGCCGAGCTTGCAATCGAGGGCATCGTGGGTCTGCTGCAGGGCAGCGACCCCGATTTTTCCAACGTCAGCCTGGACGCCGGCGGCGTGCCCGGTTTCAACCGGCGCGTCTACGAATACGCCTGCACCATTCCGCGCGGGGACACGCGCACTTATCACGAGATTGCCAAGGCGCTGGGCGCCTCCGGTGCCGCGCATTCGGTGGCGCAGGCGATCGCGAAAAATCCGTTCATGCTGATCGTCCCCTGCCACCGGGTGCTGGAGGCCAGCAATTACACCGACCGGCGCTCGCCCTACGCCGGCGTGATCTCCAAGCGACGGCTGCTGGCGCTCGAGGGCGCCCATCCCATCGCCAGCAAGACGCTGTTCGAGGTGCTGCTGCCGGTTGCCCCGCCACGCGTTCCCACCTAGATAGGCGGCATGGACGCGACCACGCTGCTGACGACGCCATCGATGACGGTCTCCGAATTTCGCTGCGATGCGGGACCGGAGGACACACCCTTTGCAGAATGCCGCACCGGGCATTCCATCGCCTATGTCCGCTCCGGCAGCTTCGGCTGCCATTGCCGCGCCGGCTTCTTCGAACTGGTGGCGGGATCAATGCTGGTCGGCACGCCCGGCGAGGAATACACCTGCACGCATGAGCACGTGTGCGGCGATATCTGCCTTTCGTTCTTCCTGAGCGAGGACCTGGTCGAGACTCTCGGCGGGCGGCGTGAGGTCTGGCACGTCGGCGCGACGCCGCCGCTGCCCGAGCTGATGGTGCTGGGCGAGCTGGCCCAGACGGCGGCAGATGGCAACAGCGATCTCGGCCTCGACGAAGTCGGCCAAATCCTGGCCGGCCGCTTCATTGAGGTCGTCTCAGGCAAGACGCGCAAGCCGGCGCCGCCCACCGCGCGCGACCGCCGGCGCGCGGTGGAAGCCGCGCTGTGGATCGACGAGAACTCGCAATCCGAGCTCGACCTCGAGCAGGCAGCAAAGCAGACCGGCCTCAGCCCGTTTCATTTTCTCCGGCTGTTCTCGGCGGTGCTCGGCGTCACCCCGCATCAATATCTGGTGCGCTCGCGCTTGCGACATGCCGCGCGGCTGCTCACCGAGGACGATACCGCGGTCACCGACATCGCCTATGACGTCGGCTTTGGCGATCTCTCCAACTTCGTCCGCACCTTCCATCGCGCCGCCGGCGTATCCCCGACCAAGTTCCGGCAGGCCTCGAAGGGGGAGCGCAAGATTCTCCAAGAGCAGCTTGCCCTCAACTGACTAGGTTCGTCTCCGGCGCGCGCCATCAAGCGGCGCGCAGTGCAAATGGAGACGATCATGTACGACCACATCGGATTGCGCGTTGCCGACCTCGATGCCGCCACGCGCTTCTACAGCGCAGTGCTGGCGCCGCTCGGCTATATCCTGTGCTCAAGCGGCGACGGCTATGCCGGCTTCGGGCCGAAGGGCGAGCCGGCGCTGTGGCTGCACCTGAACAAGGGACGCAAGGCCGATGGCGCGCATATCGCCTTCCGCGCCAAGGATCACGACGCGGTCAAGGCGTTCCACAGCGAAGGGCTGAAGAGCGGCGGTCGCGACAATGGCGGCGCCGGCCCACGCAAGGATTACAGCCCGACCTATTATGCGGCGTTTTTGATCGACCCTGATGGCAACAATGTCGAGGCGGTTTGTGCGTGAGCGTGCTCGCGCCTCGCTACAAGCCGTCATGCCCCGGCTTGCCGCCTTCGCTAAAGCTTCGGCGGCCGAGCGCCCTTGAGGCCCCGGCGTAGCGTTGGCGGAGCCGGGACCGGGTCATCCAGTACGCCGCGGCTTCGCGATCCTATCACGTCGGTCTCTGGAATACTGGATTGCCCGATCAAGTCGGGCGATGACGGCCCTATCGCCCGCCTCTCCACATTATAGGAAATAGGAATCCCCATGGCCTCCATCCACAATGACATTCCCCTTCCCGCCTCCGCGCGCGACGTCTGGGACGCCGTGCGCGACTTCGGCGCGCTGCATCAGCGGCTGGTGCCGGGCTTCGTCACCGCCTGCAACCTCGACGGCGATGCGCGCATCGTCACCTTTGCCAACGGTTCGGTGGCACGCGAGGTGCTGGTCGATTGCGACGACGCGCGGCGACGGCTGGTCTATGCGATCAACAACGAGCGGCTGAAGCACTACAGCGCCTGCGTGCAGGTGATCGCCGAGGGCGAGACGAGGTGCCGTCTGGTCTGGACCATCGACATGTTGCCGAACGAGCTTGCGTCCTATGTTCAGGGGCAGACCAGCGAAGCCGTGATCGCGTTGCACAAGGCCTTTCCGCCCGCCGCGGCGTGACCTTTCTCACAGCGATCCGCCCTCGCCAGCCGTAACCATGGCGACGTGCGTCCGGTTGGCTCCGCTCTCCCGGCGGAGCCGCGCACGCGAGGAGCATGCCATGAGAGGTGCGGACAAGGTGATCTGCCAGGCGGCCGCCGTGCTGCTGTTGTTTTCCGTCGCGAGCACGCCGGCGAAGGCGCAGCTTGCGGGTTTTGGTGGCGGTGCCGGCGGCGAGGACATGATGACCCAGATGGCGCCAATGCTGGAGATGATGAAGGCGAAGATGGGCAAGCGCCGCTTCGCCATGCTGATGCAGACCATGGGCCCGATGATGAGTCGCATGATGGAGAACGGCGGCGGGCTTGGTGGCATGATGGGTGGCGGAGGCTTCGGTGCGCCGAACTACGGCGGCTACACGCCGATGAGCGGCGGCTATATGCCAGTCGGGATCGGCAGTATGGGCAGCGGCGACATTATGGGCATGCTCGGTGGCGCCGGAGGCGGAGACATGATGGCGATGATCCCGCAATTGATGCGGCTCGCCAATGCCGGCGGCGGCCATCGCCGCCACAGGCATCGCTAGTCGGCAACAGCTGACAGAGCTGGCCTGATCGCAGGTTTCGTCTTGCGCGGTCCCCAGCGGGTCAGCACCACGCTGGAGCACGACAGCAGGCCGAGCACGACCATCGAGCTTGCGGCGAGCCAGAAGAAGCTCTGCGCGCTGGCGTCGTGGGCCGACAGCCACCAGCCACAAGCGGCGATGTAGATCAATCGCGCGGTCTGCGCCAGCACCGGCCCGATCACCTTGGCGGCGCCCTGCGAGGAGAAATACATCGTCGTTGCGAGGCCGAAGAAGGCGTAGAACGGTCCGACCGTCGAGAGATATTGATGGCTCGCCGCACGCACGGCCACGCTGTCGGTGAAGATGTTGACCCAGAGATCGGGGAAGATCGCAACGAGGCATGCCGGCGCGCCGACTGCCACGAAAGCCGCAGCACTGGCGATCCAGGCGATGCGCCGGGCGCGCGCGATGCGGCCCGCGCCGATCGCCATCCCGACCATCGGCACACAGGCGATGCCGAACGAGAATGCGATCGAGGTCAGCAGGAATTCCAGCCGCGCGCCGATACCGTAGCCGGCGAGGATCGCGGTGCCGAACTGCGCCAGCATGTGAGTGAAGATCGAGATCGTCAGCACCGATTGCAACGGCGAGAAGCAGGCGATGGCGCCGACCTTCAGGATGTCGAAAAACATCGCCCATTGGATGCGCAGGCCGCGCAGCTTCAGGACGATTCGGGCGCGGCCGGAGAACAGGTACCAGCCCATCACGCCGATGTTCATGCAATAGGCGATCAGCGCGCCGGCCGCGACGCCGCGCATGCCGAGCTGCGGCACCGGCCCGAGCCCAAGGCCCAGCGTGCCCCCCAGCACGATCTGCCAGACCGCCGAGTTGAGGATCAACAGCGACGGCAGCTTCATGTTGCCGGTGCCGCGCAGGACGCCCGCCAGGGTGTTGAGCAGCCAGGGCAGCACCGCGCCGCCGAAAAACACCTGCGTGTAGGCGATGGCGTGGGTCAGCACATTGCCACGGCCGCCGAGCAATTCCAGCAGGCGCGGCCCGAAGATCAGCATGCCCAGCATGAAGACGAGACCGAAACTGATGCCGATCAGAATCGCGTGCACGGCGAGGTTTCCGGCGCGCTCGCGATCCCCGGCGCCCAGCGCACGCGCGATGGCGGAGGCCACCGCGCCGCCCATGGCGCCGCCCGACATCGTCATGGTCAGGATCACGGTCGGAAACACCAGCGCCATCGCGGCCAGCGCCTCGACGCCGAGCCGGCCGACATAGGAGGTCTCGGCGATCACCACGCACATGCCGGCCGACAACCCGATCACGTTCGGCCAAGCGAGCCCAAGCAGGGTGCGCAGAATCGGACCGTCGGTCAGCGCGCTCCTGACGGGACGCGGAGGCGGCGGCAGCGGGCGCTCCTGTTCATCGACCGGGATTTCGGCGATGTCGGACATGTCTTCTCCCGGACACGAGCGCCATTTGCGGCGCGGCAATAAACAGGTGTGCCAATAAATCTATTCGCGCGCAGGGCGCGGCAGGGCTTGTTAGCATGGCGGGCGCCGATTCCTCCTGCGTCAGGTGCAGGCGTGCCCTGCGGCAGCGGCTTGTCACCCTCGCCTATTCAATCGTCCAGACCAGCGGCGGGCGGCCGCCCTTCGCGGTCCGCATGCGCACGCCTATGTTTCTTCCGCATCCTGCAGCGAGGCCCTCGAACAATCCTTCCAGCACCTTGGCGCAGGTGGGGTGATAGTCGGCGACATCGTCCATCAGCTTCCAGCTCCGCTGATGGATTGCAAAGGCGCCTTCGGATTGCGAGGTCTCGGCGGCATCGTCCTGCGCGGCAAACAGCGCGCTCAGGAACGATGCGAATTCGCCCGCACCACCGCGGCCGCGGCCCATCGCCAGCGCCGCCGCGACCTCGTCGAAATATTGCATGCCGATCAGCTTGCCGGTGAGATGCAGGAGATAGCCGGCGTCCTCGGGGCCGAACAGCTGCACCATCACGGGCGCGGCGGTGCGGACATATTCCATGGCGTAGTTGCGATAGGCTTTCTCGAGCCGCGGTTTCGGCCAGCTCGTCACCGGCAAAGCCGGCGCGGTCTTCGCATCGAACGTAGGGGCCTCCAGATGCCGCGCGAACACCAGGCGCTGGTCGAGATCGAGCGGATGGTCGTATTGATGATAATAGCCTTCGAGCCCATCCTGGCCGTCGACGCTCTGCTTGGTGCAGACGAAGCCGAGGCGGAGATCGCCGAGCGCTACGCCGTTGTTGGCGTGCCAGCCACGCAGCATCGCGCGAGAGACTTCGCCGGGCACGCCGCAGATTGCGGTGCCCCTCCAGATCCAGCGCGGCGGCGGGTAGCGGATCCAGGCCTTGGTGTCGCTCTCATACATGTATTCGACATGCACGCCGCCGATCCAGTTGGAGAGATAGTGATATTGCGCGGCAGCCACCGCCGGCGGCAGATGACGGAGGCCGAGCTTTTGCAAGCCAGGCAGGAAGCGCTCCTGCTGCTGGCGGCGGAACACGCGGAAGACGAATTCAGCGGCATCCGCCGTGCCGCGCCGCGTGACCACGGTGAGGATCAGGCCGGTGAAGTAGGCGTGATAGAGATCGGCGACCGCGCGCCAGCGTTTCCATTGGGCTTCCTGCGCTGTGTCTGATATGGCGGTCATGTTCGCTCCCGATCATTGTTTTGATCGAATGTGTCACTGCACCGGGTGACAGGCAACATGCCACGCATGCAGGCCGCCCTGCACGACGGCCCGTCAATTCCGCATCACGAATTTTGCGCAGCCTTGGCCGCGCGCTCGCGCTCAATGCGCTCCGTCACGTCGCGCGCCATCGCGACCGATCCGAGCACGGCTGCGCCAGCATTCCGTACTAGCGCAAAGGTCATCTCAATGTAGAGCTTGCGCCCGCTCTTGTGCAGCGCGCGGGTCAATGTCGGCTTGCCTGCAAGCTTCATCGTGCCGCTGGCCAGCGCAGCCTCGAAGCCTTTCCAGTGCGCGGCGCGCAGATGCTCGGGAATGATCAGATCGAGGTTCTGGCCGAGCGCCTCCGCGGCGGAGAAACCGAACAAGGCGGCCGATGCCCGATTCCAGCGCGTGATCGTGCCGGAGCGATCCGAATAGATCAGCGCGTCCGCGACGTCGTCGATGATTCTCGCGTCAAGTTGGGATGGATTGCTCATGACACCACCTCGCATGTAGCCCGGATCTCGGCCCGCATCCTGACACATACTCGGTGTCATCGCCCGACTTGATCGGGCGATCCAGTACTCCGCGGCGGACATTTTTGAAACGAACTACCGCCGCAGAGTACTGGATGCCCCCGACAAGCCGGGGCATGACAGCGGAGCGTGGGACTAGCGCTACACCCGGAAATGCTTGCTCAGCTTCAGCCCCTGCGCCTGGTAGTTCGAGCCGATGCGCTGGCCGTACATCGCATCGGGACGCGCCAGCATCTTCTCGTAGACGAGGCGGCCGACGATCTGGCCATGCTCGAGGATGAAGGGCACCTCGCGCGAGCGCACCTCCAGCACGGCGCGCGCGCCTTGCCCGCCGGCACCGGCATAGCCGAAGCCGGGATCGAAGAACCCGGCATAATGCACGCGGAATTCGCCGACCAAGGGATCGAACGGCACCATCTCCGCGGCGTAATCGGGCGGAACCTGCACGGCCTCTTTCGAGGCCAGGATGTAGAACTCGCCGGGATCGAGGATCAGGCTGCCATCGGGACGGGCCGACATCGGCTCCCAAAAATCTTCCACCGCATAGCCGGAGCGACGGTCGACGTCGACGACGCCGGTGTGGCGCTTGGCGCGGTAACCGACGAAGCCGTTGGCCTTCTCGCCGGAGAGGTCGACCGAGACGGCGACGCCGCCGGCCAGGTCGGCATCGTCGATGTCGACGAGGCGCTCGGTCGCATGCAAGCCATCGAGTTCGTCGGCATTGAGGATGGCGTCACCGGTGCGGAAGCGCACCTGCGACAGACGCGAGCCCTCGCGCACCAGCACCGGAAACGTCTTCGGGCTGATCTCGGCATAGAGCGGGCCGTGATAACCGGCGCCGATCATGTCGAAGCGGCGGGTCCCGTCGGCGATCACGCGGGTGAAGACGTCGAGCCGGCCGGTCGAGCTCTTGGGATTCGCGGCCGCGACGATTTCCGGCGGGAGCGCGAGGCTCTCCAGCAGCGGCACGATGTAGACGCAGTTGGTCTCGAGCACCGCGCCGTCGGCAAGACTGAACTCGTGCAGCTTCAATTCGTCAATGCGCTCGGCGACGGTGGCGCCGGGACCGGGCAGGAAGCTGGCGCGGACGCGATAGGCGATGTCGCCGAGGCGCAGATCGAGGCTCGCCGGCTGGATCTGGCTTTCGACGAAGTCGTAGGCGGGCAGGATCAGCCCCGCCTCTGCCATCGCCGCAATCATGCGGTCAGGCAGGATACCATTGGCATCGGCAGCGACCGTGAACGTCAACCGGGGGTCCTCATCAAGGGGCAAACGCATCCCGAGATACGGGAAATACTAGCCTTTTACGGCTATCCGATGGACGCCTTGACGGAAAGGGCATTGCGGAATATGAGCATCACTTATCCCGTGGTGATTTGAGCCGGCCGGCTTGCAGCCACGTTAAATAAGTCGCTAAACAGGCCGGGGACCTCTGTGATCCCGGCCCGTGGAGATATCCAGGCCGGTTTTTTTGTGACCATTTTTGCTCGAATGGTCATGTCGGAGGTCCTATGTCGAAGTCGCCTGCCACTTACCGTCCCGAAACCCGCCTGGTCCATTCCGGCACCCTGCGCTCGCAATATGGCGAGACGTCGGAGGCGCTGTTCCTGACGCAAGGGTACGTCTACAACAGCGCCGAGGAGTGCGAGGCGCGGTTCAAGGGCGAGGACCCCGGCTTCATCTATTCGCGCTATTCCAATCCGACCGTCGCGATGTTCGAGCGCCGCATGATCGAACTCGAAGGCGCCGAAGCCGCTCGCTCGGCGGCAACCGGCATGGCCGCGGTGACGACGGCGATCCTGGCGCCCCTGAAGGCGGGCGATCATGTGGTGGCGTCGCGCGCGCTGTTCGGCTCGTGCCTCTATGTGGTGCAGGATCTGCTGCCGCGCTACGGCATCGAGACCACGCTGGTCGACGGCCTCGACCTCGACCAATGGCAGCGCGCCCTCAAGCCGAACACCAAGACGTTCTTCCTGGAGAGCCCGACCAATCCGACGTTAGATGTGCTGGACATTCCCTCGATCGCCGAGATCGCGCACAAGGGCGGTGCGCGACTCGTCGTCGACAACGTATTCGCAACCCCGATCTGGCAGAGCCCGCTCGCGCTCGGGGCCGACGTCGTGGTCTATTCCGCGACCAAGCACATCGACGGCCAGGGCCGCTGTCTTGGCGGCATCATCCTGTCCTCGGAAGCCTTCATCGCGGAGCACATCCACAATTTCATGCGCCAGACCGGCCCGTCGATCTCGCCGTTCAACGCCTGGGTCCTGCTCAAGGGCCTGGAAACGCTGGGCGTGCGCGTGCGCGCGCAGACCGACACCGCAGCGCGCATTGCCGAGGTGCTGGCGAGCCATCCCAAGATCTCGCGGCTGGTCTATCCCGGCCGCGCCGATCATCCGCAGGCCGCGCTGGTGAAGAAGCAGATGCGTGGCGGCTCGACGCTGGTCGGTTTCGAGGTGAAGGGCGGCAAGCAGGCGGCGTTTCGCGTGCTCAATGAGTTGAAGCTGGCGAAGATCTCGAACAATCTCGGCGACGCCAAGAGCCTCGTCACGCATCCGGCCACTACGACGCATCAGCGTCTGAAGCCGGACGACCGCGCCGCGCTCGGCATCAGCGAGGGCTTCATCCGCTTCTCCGCGGGCCTCGAGCATGCGGAAGATCTGATCGAGGATCTGACCGCGGCGCTGGAGAAGGCGTGACGGGCGAATGGCGAATAGTGAGTGGCGAATAGACCCCATTCGCTATTCGCCATTCCCTATTCGCCCCTACATCGGCCGATACGTGCGCACATCAGCGGGCACGTTCACACCGAGCTTGATCTGGCCGACGGAGCGGATGATGTCGTCGGCGAGGAGCTGGGCGAAGCAGGCGTAGCCCCAATCGTTCATGTGCAGGCCGTCGGCGATGACGAAGCTCTCGACCGGGATTGCCTGTTTCTCGTGCCAGTCGCGCATCACCTCGAAGCGCGGGAAGATGCCAACGTGACGGAGCTCGGCGACCTTGCCGAGCAGCTTCACCATCTTGCCGGCGCTCTCGGCGCGCTGGTTGACCGCCGGCGAATATTGCGGATCGACCAGCACGATGTCGGCGCCGCCGGCGGCCTGGATGCGGCTGATGCCGTCCTCGACCAGCTTTGCGGTATCGGCGGGATCGAGGTTGCGCAGCACGGCGTTGGTGCCGACCTGCCAGATCACGAGATCCGGATGCACGTCGATCACCTGCGTCTGGAGGCGCTTCATCATCTCGGGCGCATCCTCGCCACCGACGCCGGCATTGATGACGGTGATGTCGGCGGTCGGATAGTGCCGGCGCAGCTGTGCGGCGAGACGGTTCGGATAATTGAACTCCGGCGAGCTCGCACCGAATCCTGCGGTGGACGACGAGCCGAACGCGACGATGACGACGGGCTGGCCGGCGACGAGCTTGCTTGCGACACGCGGCAGCGAGCCCATCGCCTTCGGGCCGCCCTTCGGCGGCAGGCAGGGCACGCGGCTGAAGATGTCGCCGGCCGACTTTGCGACTTCCTTCACCTTGTCGAGGGCGCGCGCCGTGACGCCGCGCTGCTCGGGGGACGTCGCGGCGACGGTGGTCTGGGAGGGCGGTGCGGCAGCGGGATCAGCCGGCTGCGCGGCCGTCGCCTGAGCGGCTTGCGTCTGCGCGCGCGGCTGCGAAGCGGGCATCAGCAGCAGCAGCGCCGCCGCCGCGGGCACCGCCAGCCATGACGTCAGGCAAAAAGGGCGGGGAGAACTCATTAACACTAGACCTCAATTTTGCTGCTGGGCCGGCTCCAGATGGGCAGCATCAATCACGAACTGTGCCAACGCCCGGCCAAGGCAATCATGGACCTGTTTCGCCAGTTCAGGCCCGCGGGACGGGTTGAACAAGTCGAACTGGCCCTGATCATTCCACTGTCGCATGATCGCGAAACGGTCGAACAGCGGGACGTCGTGCTCCTGCGCCACCACACGCATATTATCGAGAAAAGGCTGCGCCGCGATCATGGTTTCAGTGCGCGGACTGTACTGCAAATTCATCAAGACGACGTCAGCCCCTGCCTTTTGCAATGCAGTAACCCCTTCTGTTACCGCGCCGCGAAAATCGTCGGGATCGATGGATCGGATAGCATCCACGGTCCCGGTCTGCCAGATGACCAAAGTAGGCGTTTTTGCTTCCATCAGCTTAACGAAAGTGGACGCGGTCTCCCCTGCCGTTTTCTTGCTCTGTATTTCTACGGAGACGTGCACCACTTCGGACGCGGGCAGCTTCTCCTTGAGGATCGTCTCCATGCGTGCCGGATATGAGCTGCTCTCCGAGGATGGAATCGTGGTTGAGCGGCTTCCGATGACCAGAATCTCGAGCGGCTTGCCGGCCTTGATGGCATCGGCGACCTTGGGCAGCTGGCTTTCGCTGGTAAGCAGATAGGACGGCAATTCGCAGGCCGCGGGCGCGGCCGAGGCAGCAGGCGCAGCATCGCCCGCGCGCGCCGTGGCCGCGGCGAGGCCACCGCATAGCAGGATCAGGCTCAGGAGAACCTTCGCCTTCATCAGCCCCCTCCCGCCAGATCGGCGTTGCCGACGGCGTTTTTGGTTTTCGCACCGCTCTTGTCAGCCACGCGCTTGTACCACGAAATCACCCACGCCACCCCCCACATGATCAGGATTCCGGAGAGACTAATCAACGCATGCATGGCTGCCCCGCCGGAAACTTCGGCCAGGATGAAATGGCCGGCGAAAGCCAGGAAGACGCCGAGACAGAAGATCTCGAGCGAATGCTGCCCGCACAGGATCAGCGGCCGCAGCCAGGGCGATTTCAGGCCCGGCCAGGTCCGCGGCAGGAAGCGCACGGTGAGCGCGGCCAGCGCCAGGAAATGGGTGAAGCGCAGCACGTCGAGATCGGTCTTGTCGATCGGATACATCCACTGCTCGAGCCGCTTCGGCATGAGGTGGCCGAGCTGCGGCACGTACCAGGTCAGCGTCACGTAGAACGCCGCGGCGAGATAGGCGATCGAGATCCACATCGTCACGGGTGATGCCAGAATGCGCGACATGCGCCGCGCGCCTCCGAGCGCACACCATGCACCGAAGACGAAAAGCAATTGCCAGGCCAGCGGATTGAACGCCCAGAAGCCGTTCGGATAGGCCGAGAAGTAGAGGTCGTATTCCCAGGTCACGGCGTAGAGCACGACCGAGAGGCCGAGCGTGACGTCGGGCTTCCACTTCATCGACCACAGGATCAACGGCAGCGCCAGCATCAGCACGATGTAGAGCGGCAGCACGTCCATGTTGACGGGCCGGAAGCGTAGCAGCAGCGCCTGGACGATGGTGACGTCGGGCTGCTTGAGGAAATCCATGATGCCCATCTCTTCGGTGTAGAGCGGGTTCTCGAAGCTGGTCGCCACATAGGAGATTTCGGCGAGGAAGATCGTGAACAGGAAGACGTGGGCGACGTAGATCTGCCAGACGCGGCGCAGGATGCGCGCCGTGGCGATGACGGCGCCGCTCTCCAGCATTGCCCGGCCGTAGACGAAGGCGGCGGTATAGCCGGAGATGAAGATGAAGATCTCGGTGGCGTCGCTGAAGCCGTAATTGCGAATGGTGAACCACGTCAGCAGGCTGGTTGGCAGATGGTCGATGAAGATCAGCCACAGCGCCAGCCCGCGGAACAGATCGAGCCGGAGCTCGCGCTCGCCGATCGCCGGCAGCGTAATGGCTGGCGCGGCGGCGCGCGGCTTGGTTCCTGCGGGTTTGGCACCGGCGGTTCCCGCGATCGTCGATCCCGTCACTTGGTCGGCAATGGTCATCGGGGCCAAAAACCCTTCCGCAAATCGCGACGTTCAATGGAGTTTACCGGTCCGGCCGTCGTCTCGCAAAGCGGCCGGATCACATAAGGTTGTCTCCCCTTGGGAGTCCCTTCCCCGCGAATTCTGGCGGGACGATGTCGCCAAAGCCGTCTCCGGCGTTTGGTTCCCCAGGAGGATTTCGCTATGATGGGCCATCATGTACCGCGCCGTGACCCGCCAGATCGAAGTGACCGTCGAGCCGAGCTTTGTTCCGGAGCAGTCGTCGGCCGACCGCTCCCGCTATTTCTGGTCCTACACCATCGTCATCACCAATTCCGGCGACGAGACCGTGCAGCTGAAGACGCGGCACTGGATCATCACCGACGCCTCCGGCCGCCAGCAGGAGGTGAAGGGCGAGGGCGTCGTGGGTGAGCAGCCGATCCTGGCCCCCGGCGAGCGCTTCGAATACACCTCCGGCGTGCCGCTCACGACCGCCTCCGGCTTCATGACCGGCCGCTACCAGATGGTCAGCGAAAGCGGCGAGCGCTTCGAGATCGACGTGCCGACGTTCTCGCTGGACAGTCCGGACAACAAGCGGGTGTTGAACTAGCCTCCGATGTCATTGCTCGCGAAGGCGGAGAATCCAGCAAGCCGCGGCCTATCGGTTCAATCACTGTTCGGCTCAATCACTGTCGTCTCGGACTAATGGATCGCCCGATCACGGCCGGGCGATGACAGCGAGTACGTGCGAGCAGCCTCCCCAGCCTCGTCATTCCTAGCCTAGCTATGCGCGATGCCTAGGCGTCCTCCACGCCCGCCTCGTGCGGCGTGAACTGGTAGACCGACGAGCAGAACTCGCAGGTGACGACGACCTTGTCGTCCTTGACCATCGCGGCGCGATCGTCGGGCGAGAAGCTCTTGAGCATGGAGGCAACCGCATCGCGCGAGCAGGAGCACCGCGCTTCGAGAACCTGCGAATTGAATACGCGCACACCGCGCTCGTGGAAGAGGCGGAATAGCAGCCGCTCGCCGGAGAGCTCGGGATCGATCAGCTCGACGTCCTCGACGGTCTCGATCAGCGAGCGCGCCTCGACCCAGGCGTCGTCTTCGGCGACGCTGTGCACCTCGCTGCCCTCGGGCGCATCCCCGGGATGCAGGTCCGCCTGCCGCGCGCGCTCCGGCGCCTTGGGCAGAAACTGCATCAACATGCCACCGGCGCGCCAGCGATGCTTGCCGCCGTCGCTACTGCGCCATTCCTCGCCGACCGCAAGACGCACGCGCGTCGGGATCTGCTCGGAGCGGAGGAAATATTCGTGAGCGGCCTCTTCCAGGCTGCCGCCGTCGAGCGCGACCAGACCCTGGTAGCGGCTCATGTCGGGGCCCTGGTCGATGGTCATGGCGAGATGACCGCGGCCGAGCAGCGTGCCGGAATCTTTGGCGTCACCCAGACGCGCGGCATCGAAGCGCGCATAGGCGCGCAGGCGATCCGGCGCCATGTAGTCGACGACCAGGAACGACACCGGACCGTCGGTCTGGGCCTGAAGGATGAAGCGGCCCTCGAATTTCAGCGCCGAGCCGAGCAACGTCGTCAGCACGATGGCCTCGCCGAGCAGCTTGCCGACGGGAGCGGGATAATCGTGCTTGGTGAGAATGTCGTCGAGCGCCGGACCGAGCCGCACCAGGCGGCCGCGCACGTCGAGTGCGTCGACCTCGTAGGGCAGCACGGCGTCATCGATCGGAACCGGTGATGGCGCGCGAACCGGGCCTTCTGGCCCGGTTTTCATGTCAGGGGATTGGGAAACCATGGCCGTGTATCTGGGGTCGGAGGTGGGAAATGGAAGGGGGCGCGAGGGAGTGTTCCCGAGGCAGTTATGATCACACACGATACTGCTAATTCGGGGTCGTCCCGGCTTTCGCCAGGACGACGAACCAAACCCACTTCGCCTTCACCAGGCTGCGCTACTTCACCGCGTCAAAGCACCAGGCCAATATGCCCTTCTGCGCATGCAGGCGGTTTTCGGCCTCGTCGAACACGACCGATTGCGGGCCGTCGATCACTTCATCCGTGACCTCCTCGCCGCGATGGGCAGGCAGGCAGTGCATGAACAGCGCGTCGGGCTTGGCCAGCGACATCAGCTTGGCATTGACTTGGTAGGGCTTGAGCACGTTGTGGCGGTGCTCGCCTTCCTTGTCGCCCATCGACACCCAGGTGTCGGTGACGATGCAGTCGGCGCCCTTTACGGCGGCTTCCGGATCGGTGCCGAGCACGATCGGCGCATTGGTCATCTTGATCCAGTCGCGCATCGCCTTTTTCGGCGCGAGCTCCGGCGGCGTTGCGACGTTGAGCTGGAACTTGAAGCGCTCGGCGGCGTGGGCCCAGGACGCCAGCACGTTGTTGTCGTCGCCTGTCCAGGCCACCGTCTTGCCCTCGATCGGGCCGCGATGCTCCTCATAGGTCATGAGGTCGGCCATCACCTGGCAAGGGTGCGAACGGCGCGTCAGGCCGTTGATGACGGGCACGGTCGCATAGGCCGCAAGCTCCAGCAGCGCCTCGTGATTGAGGATGCGGATCATGATGGCGTCGACATAGCGCGACAGCACGCGCGCGGTGTCGGCGATGGTCTCGCCCCGGCCGAGCTGCATTTCGGCGCCGGTGAGCATGATGGGCTCGCCGCCGAGCTGGCGCATGGCGACGTCGAACGACACCCGCGTCCGCGTCGAGGGGCGCTCGAAGATCATCGCCAGCGTCTTGCCTTCGAGCGGCCTGACCGGCTGATGCGCCTTCTGCTTCGCCTTCATGGCGGAGGATGCGGCGAGCATGCGCTTGAGCTCCGACAGCGGGAGCTCGTTGATGTCGAGGAAGTGCTTTGGCGACTTGCTCATCAGCTTGCCGCCCGCTTGGTCTGACTGCACGAGATCGCCGCGCAGGCGCGCTCGAGCCGCCCGACGCTGTCCTCGATCTCGGCTTCGGTGACGATCAGCGGCGGCAGGAAGCGCACGACATTGTCGCCGGCGCCGACGGTGAGCAGCTTTTCGTTGCGCAGGGCGGCAACGAGATCACCCGAAGGCACGACCGCCTTGATGCCGATCAGGAGCCCCTCACCGCGGACTTCGCTGACGATATCAGGATAGCGATCGATCACCGAGGCGAGCTTCTGCTTGAGCAGCAGCGACATCCTCTGCACGTGATCGAAAAAGCCGGGCTCGAGCATGACGTCGAGCACGGCGTTCGCAGCGGAGATCGCGAGCGGATTGCCGCCGAAGGTCGAGCCGTGCGAGCCGGGCGTCATGCCGGAAGCCGCTTCCGCGGTGGCAAGACAAGCGCCGATCGGGAAGCCGCCACCGAGCGCTTTCGCCAGCGACATCACGTCGGGGGTAACGCCGAGACGGCGATGCGCGAACAGATCGCCGGTGCGGCCCATGCCGGTCTGCACCTCGTCGAACGCGAGCAACAGCCCCTTCTCGTCGCAGAGCTGACGCAGCGCCTTGAGGAAGGCGGGTGTTGACGAACGCACGCCGCCCTCGCCCTGGATCGGCTCGATCAGGATGCCGGCGGTCTGCGGACCGATCGCCTTCTTCACGGCCTCGATGTCGCCATGCGGGACTTGGTCGAAGCCATCCATGGGCGGGCCGAAACCTTCAAGATATTTTGCCGAGCCCGTCGCCGCCAGCGTCGCCAGCGTGCGGCCGTGGAAGGCGCCTTCGAAGGTGATCATGCGATAGCGATCGGGATGGCCCTTGGCGGCGTGATAGCGCCGCACGACCTTGATCACGCATTCCAACGCTTCGGCGCCGGAATTGCAGAAGAACACGAAGTCCGCGAAACTTTCGTTGCACAGACGCGTTGCAAGCCGTTCGCCATCGGGACTCTGGAACAGGTTCGACATGTGCCAGAGCCTGGTCGCCTGCTCCTGCAACGCCTTGACCAATGCGGGATGGGCGTGGCCGAGCGCGTTCACCGCGACGCCCGAGGTGAAATCGAGATAGCGATCGCCATTGGTCGCGATCAGCCAGCAGCCTTCGCCGCGCTCGAAGCCAAGGTCCGCCCTGGCGAAAACGGGAAGCAGATGCGGCGCGGCGCTGTTGGTCATGACCATCACTTGGATGTTGCATTTGGACGTTGAGACCTGCCTGGCATGCCTTGCGCAGCGCACCATTGACCGGTCCGGAAAACGAAACGTGCCGCCTTTTAAGGGCGGCACGCGTCACCATCTTATGCCTGGCAAGACGGGTGTCAATGCCGCCCGGAAAGCCTCGCGAAACGCCGAATCCGTAGTCTTGCGGTGCCGATCTTGCAGGGTTTTCACCACGGAACATGTGGAAGCGAGTCGGCGGACTCTTGCGCGGGAGTCACGCCATATTGTAGCGTTTGGACTGTCAGATACGACATCTCGTGCAGCGGTTCTGATCCCAAGAGTCCTCATGTACCGGCGTAAACGTTCGGGCGTCAGTCACGCGCCCGGCGAGCCTTAAGGGATTCTGACGGCACGGGTTTTTCAAGGCTTAAGCATTCGCTGTGAGGCCCCAGGATGGCGGCGCGCAACGAGGGAAAGGGTGCAATGACGGTTTTGACCTGGTCCGATGATCGCGTCGAGCAGCTGAAGAAGCTCTGGGAGGCCGGACTTTCGGCCAGCCAGATCGCGGCCGAGCTCGGCAATGTGACCCGCAATGCCGTGATCGGCAAAGTGCACAGGCTTGGCCTGTCGGGCCGCGCCAAGAGCCCTTCATCGGCAGCGCCGCGGCCGCGCAAGGCGCGGCCCGCGCAGCATATGATGCGGGTGACCCGGCCGATCTCGCGCGGCAACACCGCGCTGGCGCAGGCCTTCGAGGTCGAGGTGGAGGCCGAACCGGTCACCTACGACAACGTGGTGCCGATGAGCCAGCGGCTGTCGCTGCTGGAATTGAACGAGGCGACGTGCCACTGGCCGGTCGGCGATCCCTCCAGCCCGGACTTCTTCTTCTGTGGCGGCAAGGCGCTGTCAGGCCTGCCCTACTGCGCCCAGCACTCGCGCGTCGCCTATCAGCCGGCAGCGGATCGCCGGCGGGCGGCACCGAAGCCGAGCACGCGGTGATTATTTCCTGAGATCGAGCCGGCAGCCGTCACGCGGTGACGGCGCAACAAACCCGATGTCGTCCCGGACAAGCGTAGCGCCGATCCGGGACCGATAGCCACCGCAAGCCGTGGTTACGGGGCCTCGGAGTTACCTTTTTCGCGCAACAATGGGCCCGGGTCCCGGATCGGCGCTTCGCTCCGGACAACGCTGCGCGTTGCCGGAGCTACGCTTGTCCGGGACGACGGCCGAGATTGTTGACGCAGCTGGGCCTACGTCTGCTCCGCCTTTGCAAACCGATCATCCAGCGCATAACCCGCGCCGCGGACGGTACGGATCGGGTCCTGCTCGCGGCCGAGATTGAGCAGCTTGCGCAGGCGGCCGATATGGACGTCGACGGTGCGCTCGTCGATGTAGATGTCGCGGCCCCAGACGCTGTCGAGCAGCTGCTCGCGCGAGAACACGCGACCGGGATGCTCCAGGAAAAACTCCAGCAGGCGATATTCGGTCGGGCCGAGATCGATCGGCCGGCCCGAACGCGCGACGCGGCGCTTGTCGCGATCGAGCTCGATGTCGCCATAGGCGAGCACGGTGGCGAGCCGCTCGGGGCTTGCGCGCCGCAGAAGGCCCTTCACGCGCGCGAGCAGCTCCGGCACCGAGAACGGCTTGACGATGTAGTCGTCGGCGCCGGTCGCAAGACCCCGCACCCGCTCGCTCTCCTCGCCGCGCGCGGTCAGCATGATGATCGGGAGCTGCTTGGTCTCGGGACGGGTGCGCAGCCGCCGGCACAGCTCGATGCCGGACAGTCCCGGCAGCATCCAGTCGAGCACGATCAGATCGGGGATGTGTTCCTTAAGGCGGGTGTCGGCGTCGTCGCCGCGCATCACCGTCTCCACGTCATAGCCGTCGCCTTCGAGGTTGTAACGCAGAAGCTCGGTGAGAGCTTCCTCGTCCTCAACCACCATAATGCGTGCGCCCATGTTGTCGTCGCTCCCTAGGTATTCGGTACCGTCGTGGCGAAGGTCGTCATGTCGCCCTTCGGCCGCTTGTCGGTGATCGCCTGCCCCTCGATCATGTAGAACACGGTCTCGGCGATGTTGGTGGCGTGATCACCGATCCGCTCGATGTTCTTGGCGCAGAACATCAGATGGATGCAGAACGAGATGTTGCGCGGATCCTCCATCATATAAGTGAGGAGCTCGCGAAACAGAGAGGTGCAGATGGCGTCCACTTCCTCGTCGCCCTTCCACACTGCCATCGCCGCCGGCAAATCGTGCGCGGCATAGGCATCAAGCACCGACTTGACCTGCTGCTGCACGAGGTCGGTCATGTGCTCCAGGCCGCGGAACAGTTTCAGCGGATGGAAGTCTGTCTCCAGCGCCGCAACGCGCTTGCCCATGTTCTTGGCGAGGTCGCCGATGCGCTCAAGATCGGTGGCAACGCGCATGGCGCCGACGATCTCGCGCAAATCCACCGCCATCGGCTGGCGGCGGGCGATGGTGAGCACGGCGCGCTCCTCGATGCGCTTCTGAAGCGCGTCGAGCTCGGCATCGGTGGTGACGACGCGCTGGCCGAGCGCGACGTCGCGGCGGATCAGCGCGTCGACGGAATCGACGATCATGCGCTCGGCGATGCCGCCCATCTCGGCGACGAGGCGAGTGAGCTCCTGGAGGTCGGTATCGAAGGCCTTTGCGGTATGTTCAGTACCCATGTCCCGTCTCCTCAGCCGAACCGGCCGGTGATGTAATCCTGCGTACGCCGATCGCTCGGCGACGTGAAGATCTTGCTGGTGTCATCGAACTCGATCAGCTCGCCGAGATACATGAAGGCGGTTTTATCAGAGACGCGCGCCGCCTGCTGCATATTGTGGGTGACGATCGCGATCGTGTAGTTCTCGGACAATTCCTGGATCAGCTCCTCGACCTTGGCGGTCGAGATCGGGTCGAGCGCCGAGCAGGGCTCATCGAACAAGATCACTTCGGGCCGTACCGCGACCGTGCGGGCAATGCAGAGGCGCTGCTGCTGGCCGCCGGAGAGCGACAGGCCGGACGCGTTGAGCTTGTCCTTGACCTCGTTCCACAGCGCGCCGCCGCGCAGCGCCTTCTCGACGCGGTCGTCCATCTCGGACTTCGAGATCTTCTCATAGAGGCGGATGCCGAAGGCGATGTTCTCGTAGATCGTCATCGGGAACGGCGTCGGTTTCTGGAACACCATGCCGACCCGGGCGCGCAGCAGGTTGAGGTCCAGCTTGGGATCAAGGATGTTGGTCTGGTCGAGCAACAGCTGGCCGGTGGCGCGCTGGCCTGGATAGAGATCGTACATCCGGTTGAAGATGCGCAGCAGGGTCGACTTGCCGCAGCCCGACGGGCCGATGAAGGCCGTGACGCGGTTGGTGCCGAGGGCCAGATTGATGTTCTTCAGCGCGTGGTGCTCACCGTAGTAGAAATTGAGGTTGCGCGCGGTCACCTTGGCAGGCGCCTCGGGTAGCGGCTGTGAGCCGGGATGAACGGTCGGCGCACTTACGGAAACAGACATTTCACTCATTTTGCAGTCCTCTCGGCGCCAAGGATGCGCGCGCCAATGTTCAGGGCAAGCACGGTCAGGGTAATGAGCAGCGCCCCACTCCAGGCGAGCTGCTTCCAATAGGCGTAGGGGCTCTGCACGAAGTTGTTGATGGTGACAGGCAGGTTGGCCATCGTCTTGTCGAGACCGAGGCTGAAGAACTGGTTCGATAGCGCCGTGAACAGCAGCGGCGCGGTCTCGCCGGCGACGCGCGCAGTCGCCAGCAGCACGCCCGTGATCAGGCCGGAGCGCGCGGCACGATAGGCGATCCGTTTGATCACCAGCGAACGCGGCAGGCCGAGCGCGCTGGCGGCTTCACGCAGCGGGTTCGGCACCAGCAGCAACATGTCTTCGGTCGTGCGCACCACGACCGGGATCACGATCACGGCGAGCGCCAGCGCGCCGGCGATCGCCGAGAAGCCGCGCATCGGCACCACCACCGCGCCGTAGATGAACAGGCCGATGATGATCGAAGGCGCCGAGAGCAGGATGTCGTTGATGAAGCGGATCACCGAGGTCAGCTTGTCGTTGCGGCCGTACTCGGCGAGATAGGTGCCGGCGAACAGGCCGAGCGGCGCGCCGATGCCGACGCCGATCACGGTCATGATCAGCGAGCCGACGATGGCGTTGAGCAGACCGCCCTCGTTCGATCCGGGCGGGGGCGTGTTCTCGGTGAAGACCTGGTAGTTGAGCCCGGCCAGGCCATTGTAAAGCAGCGTGATCAAAATCAACGCGAGCCAAGTGACGCCGAAGGCGGCGGCTGCGATGCAGAGACCGCGGATGACGATGTCCCAGCGGCGACGGCGCGAATAGATCGGGTTCATGGCGTCACTTTCCGGCCTTGGTTTCCAGCCGCATCAGCATCAGCCGCGCGGCGGCGAGCACGAAGAACGTCAGTACGAACAGGAGCAGGCCGAGCAGGATCAGGCCGGACTGGTGCAGGCCGTCACTCTCGGCGAATTCGGAGGCGATCGCCGCCGAGATCGTGGTGCCCGGAGCGAAGATCGACGAGGAGATGCGGAACGAGTTGCCGATGATGAAGGTCACCGCCATCGTCTCGCCGAGCGCGCGACCTAGCGCCAGCATGACGCCGCCGATGATGCCGATGCGGGTGTAGGGGATCACCACGCTGCGGACGACTTCCCAGGTGGTGCAGCCGACGCCGTAGGCGGCTTCCTTCAGCACCGGCGGCACCGTCTTGAACACGTCGACCGAGATCGAGGTGATGAAGGGCAGCACCATGATGGCGAGGATCAGCGCGGCATTGAACAGGCTGAGATAGGACGGCGGACCTGCGAAGATCGCCCCCAGCACGGGGACGCCGTCGAAGACCCGTATCATGAAGGGCTGGAAGGTGTTGGCCAGGAACGGGCCCAGCACGAAGAAGCCCCACATGCCGTAGATGATCGAGGGAATGCCGGCGAGCAGCTCGATCGCCATGCCGATCGGGCGGCGCAGCCATTGCGGGCAAAGCTCGGTGAGGAAGATCGCAATACCGAGACCGACCGGAATGGCGATCAGCATCGCGATGAAGGAGGTGACGAGCGTGCCATACATCGGCCCGAGCGCGCCGAGCACGGGCGGATCGGCCGACGGCGCCCAGCGCTGCGTCCACAGGAACGAGAGGCCGTATTCCTTCATCGCGGGGAAGGCGCCGACGATCAGCGAAATGATGATGCCGCCGAGGATCAGCAGCACCGAGATCGCGGAAAGTCGCGTGATCCAGTAGAAGGTGACGTCGCCGAGCTTGAACGCGCTCAAGGCCTTGGCGCGGTCATATGGTCCGGCGTCGTCGATTACATCGCTCTGAACGGCCATCTCTGCCACGCCGATCCCCTGTACCCAGATTTATAGACGCTTGTTGCCGGTCCCGCGCCCCCGACACAGCACGACGCTGATCGGGGCCCGGTTGTTGTCCCGGCGCTGCGCAGCAGCGTTTCACGCTGCTGCGCGTCCGGGACATGAGAGCCGTTCGCCTCAGCTCTTGATCTCGGCGGCCCAGGTCTTCTCGATCAGCTGGACGACGCTGTCCGGCATCGGGATGTAGTCGAGTTCTTCAGCCGCCTTGCCACCGTTCTTGAACGCCCAGCGGAAGAACTTGATGGCTTCCTGGGAGGCGGCCTTGTCGGTCGCAGACTTGTGCATCAGGATGAACGTCGCCGCAGTGATCGGCCAGGACTTCTCGCCCGGCTGGTCGGTCAGGATGACGTAATAGCCAGGAGCCTTGGCCCAGTCGGCGTTGGAGGCGGCGGCCTGGAAGGCCTCGACGGTCGGCTGCACCGGCTTGCCGGCCTTGTTGACGAGACCGGTGTAGGTCAGCTTGTTCTGCTTGGCATAGGCGTACTCGACATAGCCGATCGAGTTCTTGGTCTGGCTGATGTTGCCCGACACGCCTTCGTTGCCCTTGGCGCCGACGCCGACCGGCCACTCCACTGCGGTGCCTTCGCCGACCTTGCTCTTCCAGTCCGCGCTGGCCTTGGAGAGATAGTTGGTGAAGTTGAAGGTGGTGCCCGAACCGTCGGAACGGCGGACCACGGTGATCGCCTCCGCGGGCAGCTTCACGTTCGGGTTGAGCTTTTTGATCGCGGCGTCGTCCCATTTGGTGATCTTGCCGAGATAGATGTTGGCCAGCGTCTCGCCGTCGAACACCAGCTCGCCGGGCTTCACGCCCTCGAGGTTGACGACGGGGACGATGGCGCCCATCACCATCGGCCACTGCACGAGGCCGTCCTTCTCGAGCTGCTCGGCCTTGAGCGGCGCGTCGCTGGCGCCGAAGGTCACGGTCTTCGCCAGGATCTGCTTGATACCGCCGCCGGAGCCGATCGACTGGTAATTCAGACCGTTGCCGGTCTCCTTCTTGTAGGCATCAGCCCACTTCGAATAGACCGGGAACGGGAACGTCGCACCGGCACCCGTGATATCGGCAGCAAAGGCCGCCGTCGCCGAGGCGGCGACCAAGCCGGCCGCGACGATCGTTTTGAGGAAATTCATGCTGGTCTCCATACAGGGGAGCGAAGCGCCATCCGCGCCCGATCGCGCTCCCCGCGCCGCCCCTTTAGGAGCGGTCGGCTGTGCTTTTACGAAGGTTTCGTGACAGCTGGATGACACCCTCAAGCGATTGGAATCGCTTGATTTTTACGAACCGAAGTCCTAGTCTGGGGAAAACAGGCTGTAAAAGTGGCGCCCTGCCGGGGGACGCTTTCGATCAGAAGCCGGCCGCGATGACGGTTAAGAATATGTTTCACCAGCGATAATCCGAGCCCGGTTCCGCCCTGCGCGCGGCTGTCGCCGACGTCGACCCGATAGAAGCGCTCGGTCAGCCGGGGCAGGTGCTCCGGTGCGATGCCGGGGCCGAAATCCCGGACCATGACGCGGATTTCCTGAGCCCCATCAGTGACCGCGCTTGAGGTCAGCGACACAATGACGCGTCCGCCCGATGCGCCGTATTTGAGCGCGTTCTCGATCAGGTTCTCGAACAGGCGGAGCAGCTCCTCGCGGTCGCCCGCGATCATCACGGCGGCTTCCGGCAGATGGGTCTCGACATCGACCTGACGCTCCCGCGCCAGCGGTTCGAGCCCGTCCGCGACTTGGCGGATGATCGGCAAGAGGTCGACCAGGGTGTCGGGGCGGACATGGGCCGACAGCTCGACCCGCGACAGCGACAGCAAATCGTCAATCAGGCGCGCCATGCGGGTGGCCTGGTTGTGCATGATGCCGAGGAAGCGCTCGCGCGCCTTTGGATCGTCCTTGGCCTGGCCCTGGAGTGTGTCGATGAAGCCCGACAGTGCGGCGAGCGGGGTGCGCAGCTCGTGGCTGGCATTGGCGACGAAATCGGCCCGCATCTCCTCGACGCGCCGCAGCGGCGTCTGGTCGTGGAAGGTCATCAGCATGCACTTGTCGGCGCCGCCGAAGGTGGTCGGCACCGGCACCGGCGTGATCATGAGCTCCATCCAGCGATCGACCGGAACATGATCGAGATAGGTCGCGCGCCGCGGCTCGGTGGTCGCGATCGCCTCGCGCAAGGCCGTGATAATCTCCGGCGAGCGCAGCGCGAATTGGGCAAGCTCGTTCCTGCGCAGCGCCGGCGCGAGCTGGGCGGCGGCGGCATTGAGGTGGATGACGCGGCCGGCGCGGTCGAGCAGCACCGCAGGATCCGGCATGCCGGCGACGACTGCGGCCACCGCCGCGCTCTCGACCGGATTGATGCGCCTGACGTCGTCGCGCGAGGCGGCGGGATCGTGCAGGCGCCAGGGAATCAGCGCCGCGGCTGCAATGCAGAGGAATACGATGGCAGCGTGCAGCACCGACAATTCGCCGAGCGAAACCACGACGGACAGCGCCAGCGCCGCGGCGATCAGGACGATGGTCGAGTGTCGCAGCCGGTCGGACCAGGGCTGGCTGGAGGGAGAAGATGGGGCGTCGATCGCCATCGGGGAGGGCTTCTCCTAAAAGGCCTGCGCCGGTCAGGCGCCGCTGTCGCTGCGCTCTCTCACATAGGCGGCCTCACGCGCCGGTCCGGGGTCGAGCTTGAGCGCCGCCTGCTGCAAGCGCTTCGAACGTGCGCCGATTATAACTTCGCGAAACGTCAGCAAGATTACAGATATGACGAAGGGGGACAGATAATAGAGGACGCGGAACAGGAGCATCCCACCCAGAAGCTCCTCCCGGTCCATCTGCCAGAGGCCGACCAGCATGGCGGCGTCGAACACGCCAAGACCTCCGGGTGAATGGCTGGCAAAGCCGAGCAGTGTCGCCGAGACGAAGATCACTGCGACCACGACGAAGCCGAGATTGGGCTCGTCCGGGACCAGCACGTACATCGCGAGCGCGCAGAAACCGAGATCGACAATGCCGATCGCGATCTGGAGCAGCGTCAGCGGGCCGCCCGGCAGCACCACGGTCCAAGGCCCGCGGCCGACCACCCGCGGCTGGGTCCAGACCCAGACCACATAGGCGACCAGCCCCACGATGATCATCAGCGCCAGCGTCCGGTTCAGCCAGGCCGGCAGCTGGTCGATCGCGGCGGCGGCCTCCGGATGGTAGGAGATGCCGAGGCCGAGCACGGCGGCATTGCCGAGCCAGAAGGTCAGGCCGGCGAGGAAGCAGATCTTGGCGACGTCGATCGCGTTCAGCCCATAGGCCGAATAGATGCGGTAGCGCACCGCACCGCCAGTGAAGACGCTGGCGCCGACATTGTGGCCGATCGAATAGCTGGTGAAGGCGGCAAGCGCGTTAATCCGGTAGGGCACGTGGGCGTGCCCGATCGCCCGCGTGGCGAACATGTCGTAGAAGGTCAGGGTGAAATAGCCCGCGGCCACGAACAGCGCCGCCATCGCAATCTGGCTCGGCTCGGTGCTTTTGATCGCCTCGATGACCTCGTTGCGATCGATGCCTCGCAGCATGTGGTAGAGCACATAGCAAGCGATGCCGATGACCGCGACGCTGATCGCAACTCCAAGCTTATGCAGGACTTGCTTCTGGCGCAGAAACGTCATCGCCCTGCGGATGGCTTCCAGCATCTAGACCTCGAACAACGCTTCAGCGGCCAGGGTGGCCGGCGGACAGGCGGACGACGCACGGGCACTCGACGAAGCCTCGCCGCCGGCTCCGGCATCGCGCATGCCCCCTGCCCCTCCACTAGCGCGTTTTCGGACGAAGTGGAATTCGCCAATTCGAACAAAAACACGTGCCTTCAATGTTTTAGGCAGGTTGGGGGCTCCTGATGCAAGGTTTGGCGCTTTCGGCGGCAAGGCTTAATGCGAATCTCCTTGGCAATCCTGCGCAGACGCCATGAAGTTTTGATGATTTCAACCGCACAATGTTCCGTCACGGCTTAAGCCGACGTCAATCTATTGGGCACGCCGGCCTGTTGAAAGAGGGGCCGACCCGGATATTGTTCACGGATTCGAATGCGCCGGAGGGTGCTGGGCGCAGAATGGACTCAAGGCGCGGTTACATAGCCGCGGCGATGAGCGCCGGCCTGATCCTCGAAAATCGCCATGGCCGTGGTCATCCGCCGGAAGCCCAGACGTTCGTAAAAACCCTCTTTGCCGGGGACCGCGTAGAGGATGATTTTGCGATGGCTCCGGCATCGCACAAGCAAGCGCTCGATGATCTCGCGGCCGAGGCCCTGTCCCTGACGATCAGGGTGCACGGCAACATCGCAGAGATAGGCGCAGTCGCGACCGTCGGCCAGCACGCGCCCGGCACCGATCAGCCGCCCCTCGTCGCAGGCAAAGGTGCGAAACATGCTGTTGCCGAACACGAGCGCAAGATCGGCCGGCGTCTTGTGGCCGAGCGGCGCGATGCGATAGAGCTCGGAAAGCTCATGCCAATCCACGGCGGCGAGATCGTCGGTCCAGGCAATCGACATTTGCAAAGCCCTCCCCGCGTCAGTGCCGCGCGGCCGCGACCGCCGCGACGATATCATCGTCGTCGGGAAAGTGCCCCTTGCTGCGGCTGGCGACGATCCGGTCGCCGAGCCTGATCTGGAAGATCCCGCTCTTGCCGGGGACGAGGTCCGACTCCAGCGCCAGTTGCCGGCGGAGCGCCGCAGCCACGTCTCTGGCGCGCTTCTCGTATCCGCACGGGCGGCAACAAATGATGGTCACGTCAGACATCTCGTCCTCCTTCAAGCCGCGAGTTGCGGACGCACCGCTTCGATGCCGGCGATCCAGCCGGCGACCGAGCGGCCAATCGCTTCAGCGTGATCCTCCTGAAGATAGTGATGACAGAGGCAAGCTCCGCCAATCGGTCAGGGGCTTCAGGCCGCTGGCGGCGTGCTTCGCGAGACCACCCTGTCGCGCAGCCAGGCACCGATGGTGCAACCCACGAGATAACACGCGAACATGATCAGGCCGAGGTCGAGCCAATAGCCGAAGCGGCCGGGGACCACGTGCGCAAACGAAGCCGCGACCATGGCGGCGGCAAGCGCGGCGAGCCACCGCGCGGTCACCTTCGAGGTGCCGTTGCCGCGCTGGACCACGGAGATCCAGCCCATGCAGAAGCCCAGCAGCAGCGAGCCGACCAGCCAACCCATATGGAACGAAGCCAGGTAGGGCATCATCACCTCACCAGAAATTCGATGCGGCGGTTCTGCGCCTTGCCCTCGTCGGTGTCGTTGCCGGCGAGGGGCTGCGTGCTGCCGTGGCCGACCGCAGTGAAGCGGCTGGCGGGCAGGCCTGCCTTGACCAGATAATCGATCACCGCCTGCGCGCGCTTCTCCGAGAGAGCCAGGTTGAAGGAATCCTCGCCGTCGCCGTCGGTATGCCCGACGACCTCGATATTGGCGGTGGGGCAGCGCAACGCCGTCTCGATCAGATGGTCGAGAATGCCGGCGGAATCCGGATCGATATCGGCGCGCTTCGCCGTGAAGCGGATCTTGCCCTTGGCCAGGAGATCCGAGAACAATTGCTGGCACACGGTGCCGTCGACGGGGCCTGCCGCAGGCTTCACCGTGATCTCCGGCTTGTATTGCCAGTTCTTCGGGAAGTCCTTGCCTGGCCCTGCGCGGATGTCGTTGGCGGCACCTTCATAGAGTGCATCGCCCGACAGCTTCACCTCGCGATCCGTGACCACGAGCGTGCCGGTGGACAGCCGCGACAGCGCGCCGAGCGCTGCGACAACGGCGGTGTTGAACGAGCCGGGCGCGCCGATGCTGGCCTTGAGATTGTCCACGACCTTCTCGTTGAAGAACTTTCGCGAGGCGCTGGTTGCGATTGCCGCGTGCACATTGCTGTCCGGGACATAGCCTGTCAGCGTCACCGTCGCGGCCACCGGATCCTTGTAGGCCTGGAAGATGTAGGGCGGCGCCTTGACGTCGTTGGCGGCGATCGAAAAACCCTCTGGCAGGTTTTTCAGTGCGGCCGCAATCGCCTCGCGACCACCGAGTTCGCGCGCCATGCCCGACAGGTTGACCTTGGTGTCCGTTATCGTGATCTTGCCGTCCTTGAGCTTGCCGATCTGATCGAGCAGCAAGGTCGCGGCGGCCTCGAACCGTGGCGGCGCACCGCGCGCCAGGCCCATCCGATCGGTCACCTCGACGCCGGCGACTTCCTTGCGCGCTGCCTCGGTCAGACGCGCCCGCATCGAGGGCAGCGGCGCGGAGCCCGACAGGGTCACCCGCACCACGTCACGTTCGGCATTCCAGACGAAGGGTTTGGCCTCGGGAACAAGACGGGTCCGGTCGTCGACCAGCCGCACACCGGGGACGGCTTCGACCGCCATCACGGCGTCGCGGCGTCCCTCCTCGGAGAACGCATCCGCCGCCAGGCTGACGTCGCGGCCGTCGACCGCGATCCAGGTCTTGTCCAAAACGGTATCCTTGAGCGCCGCCGCGCTGCGGGCCGACAGGTCCGCCTCGACCGGCAACGTGTTGTTCCAGGCCGCAAATCCCCACATGACGACAAGGGGGATCAGCCCCGGCCACCATTTGCTGGCCCACCTGAAAAGCTTCTGCATTCGACGACCCGAACTCTGGAACCGGAGACAAAACAAACCCTTGGCAGGCTGTCAAACCGGAAATGGTGCCCTTCTGGCGGCCCGGCGTCGACAATTGGAATAACTTTTTGTTCAAGGGTTCTCCCGTAAGTTGAAGGCGGAATGCCAGAGTCCGCCAGCCGGCCATGAAGCAACTGCGTAACAACGTCATCCGCGCCGGGCTGGAAGCACTCTATTTCAGCGGGGCGCACCATCTGTTGCGCCCGCTTTTGTCGGGCGTCGGTGCCATTTTCATGCTGCACCATGTGCGGCCGGCCCGCGAGGCCGCATTCCAGCCGAACCGTCATCTCGAGGTCACGCCCGAATTCCTGCGCGCCACGCTGTGCCATCTGCGCGCGCGCGACATCGACATCATCGACATGGACGAGCTGCATGAGCGGCTGGTGCAGGGCCGGTTCGATCGCCGCTTCGCCGCCTTCACTCTCGACGACGGCTATCGCGACAATCTCGATCATGCGCTGCCGGTGCTGCGCGAATTTGACGCGCCTCTCGCGGTCTATGTCGCGAGCGATTTCGCCGAGGGCACCGGACGTCTGTGGTGGACGGCGCTGGAAGCGGTGATCGCCAAGGCCGAGCAGATCGACGTGAAAATAGGCCATTCCACGCTGCGGCTGGATGCGACGACGCCCGCCGCCAAGCAGGCGGCATTCAACCGCTTGCACGACTGGCTGCGCGCGCTGCCGGGCGAACACGATCTCAAGCGCGAGATCGAAGGCCTCTGCACGAATTACGGCGTCGACATGGAAGCTCTCTGCCGCAGCCTCTGCCTGTCGTGGGACGAGGTGAAGACATTGGCCGCCGATCCCCTGGTCACGATCGGCGCACACAGCATCACCCATTGCAATCTCGCCAAACAGGCAGAGGGGATCGCCGCGCACGAGATGGCGGTGAGCCGCGCACGGATCGAGCAAACCCTCGGCCGTCCCGTGCAGCACTTCGCCTATCCCTATGGCGACCGTGAAGCGGCGGGCGCGCGTGAATTCGCGCTCGCTGCGGCAGCCGGGTTCAAGACGGCAGTGACCACGCGGCCCGGCATGCTGTTCGCCGAAAACGCCGGCCAAATGACCGCGCTGCCGCGCGTCTCGCTCAACGGCAACTACCAGGACACACGAATTCTGCCGGTGCTGACCTCGGGCGCCGCGACCGCGATGTGGAACGGCTTTCGCAGGATTGCGGCGGCCTAGCATCAACCGCATCCGTCCGGGCGGCGGCCGGGACGACACCGAGCGGATCAATGCGCCCAAGCGCTCCGAGACGACAAGATTGACTCCCCTCCCGGCCGCGCCCACAACGCGTGACAACCGAAGGGAGGCACCATGTTCAACGATCTGTTTTCGCTCAATAGCCGCGTTGCGCTCGTGACCGGTGGCTCGCGCGGCATCGGCAAGATGATCGCGGCGGGCTTTCTCAGTGCAGGTGCTGCGAAGGTCTACATCACCGCGCGCAAGGCAGGACCATGCGAGCAGACCGCCAAGGAGCTCACCGCGCGATATGAGGGCGAATGCATCGCGCTGCCGATCGATATCTCGACGGTTGCCGGCGCCGAACTGCTGGCGACCGAGTTCAGCAAGCGTGAGTCGAAGCTCGACATCCTCGTCAACAATGCGGGCGCGGCCTGGGGTGCGGATTTCGACGAGTTTCCGGAGAGCGGCTGGGACAAAGTGATGAACCTCAACGTCAAGGCGCCGTTCTTCCTGACCAAGGCGCTGGCCAGCCCCTTGCGCGCGGCAGCCTCCGCCGAACGGCCGGCGAAGGTGATCAACATCGCCTCGATCGACGGCATCTTCGTCAATCCGATGGAGACCTATTCCTATGCCGCGAGCAAGGCCGGACTGATCCATCTGACCCGGCGCATGGCGGTCAAGCTGATCTCCGACCACGTCGTGGTCACGGCGATCGCGCCGGGGCCGTTCCAGTCCGACATGAACCGCGCCGCGCGCGACCATGGCGACGAGGTCGCAACGCGGGTGCCCGCCGGGCGCATCGGCACCGACGAGGACATGGCGGGCGCCGCGATCTATCTCGCCTCGCGCGCGGGGGATTACGTCGTAGGCACCACCATCGCGGTCGACGGCGGCATCGTCTATGCGAATCCGGGGATCAAGGGGAGCGGATGGGATAGCTGAGGGGCTGCGGGGGCTCGATGTTTTCGCGCCGTCATGCCCCGGCTTGACCAGGGCATCCAGTACGCCGCGGCTTCTCGGTTCAACACCGACGCCTCTGGAATACTGCATCACCCGCTTTCGCGGGTGATGACACCGTTTGTGTTGCGCGAGCCTCAGGCCCTGGCGGTTACGACTCGATCTTCACATACTCGAAATCGCCGGGCTTGTTGTCGATGCCGACCTTTGGCGGCGCAATCCAGGAGGCGAACTTGCCGGTTTCGGTGACGGGCTGCATCAAGGAGGTGATGAAGTCGCCGTCGCTTGCCGACGGCAGCCATTCGTCCTTGCGCTTGGCCCAGGTCGTATCGTCGATCAGGATGCCGTCGGGCGTGGCATGGATATCCTTGAACTCGCCGATGTGGCGGTGGAAGGCGACATTGGGCAGGGTCAGCTTGTAGTCGTAGCCCGCGGTCGAGATCACCTTGTTCCAGCGCAGCATGCCCTTGACGCAGTCCTGGCTGTAATCGTCGCGCAGGCGCATGTTGAGCGCGGTCAGTGCCGGCTCGTCGACCAGCTTGATCTCGCCGTTGATGAACTTGAGCACCGGATAGGTGGCGTTCTTGAGCTGGTGATCGTCCTCGATCTGGGTCTCGTGATAGCGGCCCTTGATGCCGGCGTTGAAGGCATTGGCCGCATTGGTCGACACTTCCGAGCCGAACAGGTCGAGCGATAGGGTATAGTGCAAATTCAGCTTCTTCTGGATGGTCGGCAGGTCGATCACCCCTAACGCGCGGACTCTTGCGATGTCGGTGGGGTCGGAGATGCCGGCTTCGCGCATGGCATCGCAGGTGCGCTGCACGACGCGGGTGATGCCGGTCTCGCCGACGAACATGTGGTGCGCCTCTTCCGTGAGCATGAAGCGGCAAGTGCGCGACAACGGATCGAAGCCCGACTGCGCCAGCGAATGCAGCTGCATCTTGCCGTCACGATCGGTGAAATAGGTGAACATGAAGAAGGACAGCCAGTCCGGCGTCGCCTCGTTGAAGGCGCCCAGCATGCGCGGCGCATCGGCATCGCCGGAGCGCCGGCGCAGCAAATCGTCCGCTTCTTCGCGGCCGTCGCGGCCAAAATATTTCTGGAGCAGATAGACCATCGCCCAGAGGTGGCGGCCTTCCTCGACATTGACCTGGAACAGATTGCGCATGTCATAGAGCGACGGCGCGGTCTTGCCGAGATGGCGCTGCTGCTCGACCGAGGCGGGCTCGGTGTCGCCCTGGATCACGATCAGGCGGCGCAGCATGGCGCGATGCTCGCCCGGGACTTCCTGCCAGGCCGGCTCGCCGTAATGCTCGCCGAACGGCACGACGCGGTTCTCTTCCTGCGGCGCCAGCAAAATGCCCCAGCGATATTCGGGCATGCGGACATAGTCGAACTTGGCCCAGCCGCGCGGATCGACCGAATAAGCGGTGCGCAAGTACACCAGCGATTCCTGGAAGCCCTCCGGGCCCATATCGCTCCACCAATCCATGTAACCGGGATGCCAGCCTTCCAGCGCTTTGAGGACCTGGCGGTCTTCGGCGAGATTGACGTTGTTCGGGATCTTGGTCGAGTAGTCGACGTTCATGATGTTCATGGTGGACCTCCCGTGGGGGACTGATTACTTGACAACTGTCATCATCTTGCGGGCTCGCGAGTAGCGAATGGTGAGCAGCGAATGGACTCTTCTAGTCGCCATTCGCCACTCCTATTCGCTAGACTCGCGTCATATCGAATTTCGGCTTCTGACCGCTGCCGTAACGGCGCAGCGCGCCTTCTTCGCCGACAGCGTTGGGGCGCTGGAAGATCCAGTTCTGCCACGCGGTGAGGCGCGCGAAAATTTTTGATTCCATCGTCTCAGGACCGACGAAACGCAGGCTCGCTTCCATGCCGGTGAGGCTGTCGGGCGAGAAACTGGCGCGCTCCTCGAGGAACACGCGGACCTCGTCGTCCCAATCGATGTCGTCGAGCGCGAAGGTGACGAGGCCGAGTTCTTCCGCCTGCTCGGCGTCGAGCGCGGTGCCGAGTGTCGCCTCCGCGCGCGCGACATCGGACGGATCGGCCTGGAAGCGCGATTGAAGCCGCGTCAGCCCGTGGCTCATCGGATAGGGACCGAAATTCATCGCGGACAGTTCGATCGACGGCGGCGGACGGTTGTCGCCCTGACGCGTGCCGATCAGCATGTAGGAGCGGTCGGCGGCGAACACGAGTTCCGCGAGCGTGCCGGCGAAGCAGGAGCCGGGCTCGACCAGCGCGACCAGCGTGCGCGAGGTGACGTCGATGCGCTTGAGGACTCGCTTCCAGTAGTGCCTGATTTCGTTGACCAGCCAGTGCGCCTTGTTGGCTTCGAGGAAGACGTCGCTGGCGAGCACATGGGCGCGGTCACCATGGCTCTTGAACACCAGCATGGCGATCTCGAGCTCGTTGATGCGCAGATGCAGGATGGCGTCGTCGAGCTCGCGCGCGACCTGGAGCGGCCAGAACGAAGCCCCTTGTGCCATCATGCCGTCAATGTCGGCCGGCGGCGCCGCTTCCGGCGCCTTGATGGAGATCGTAGCGATGCGCGCGGTGCGATCGATGTCGATCGTGACGAAGCCGTAGCGGATGCTGGTCTCGTCGATCAGGCGCTTGAGCGGCGTCAGCGCGACGCCCTTGCCGCTTCCCTTGCGCTTCGAGGCGGCCGCGAATTCCTTGGCCCGCTCGGCGATCCTCGCCTCCAGCTTTGAGTTCGGCGCGATCTCATCGACGAGGCGCCATCGCACGGCGCGCTTGCCCTTCACGCCCTCCTCGATGGTGCAGAAGAAATCGGCGTGGTCGCGGCGCACTTTTCGCTTGTCGACGACGCGGGTCAGTCCGCCGGTGCCGGGCAGCACGGCGAGCAAAGGCACCTCGGGTAGGGCAACGGCAGACGAACCGTCATCGGCGAGGATGATGTAGTCGGTCGCAAGCGCGAGCTCATAGCCGCCGCCGGCCGCTGAGCCGTTCACCACGGTGATGAAGCGCTGGCCGGAATTCTCCGAGGAATCCTCCATGCCATTGCGGGTCTCGTTGGTGAACTTGCAGAAATTGACCTTGTGAGCGTGGGTGGAGCCGGCGAGCATGCGGATGTTCGCGCCGGCGCAGAACACGCGGTTTTTGGCCGAGCGCATCACGACGACCTTCACCTCGGGATGCTCGAAGCGCAGCCGCTGGATCGCATCCGCGAGCTCGATGTCGACACCGAGATCGTAGGAGTTGAGCTTGAGAAGATAGCCTTCGAACAGACCGCCATTCTCGTCGACATCCATCGTCAGCGTCGCGACCTCGCCGTCGAATGCGAGCTTCCAATGCCGGTAGCGGGACGGGTCTGTCTGGAAATCGATGAACGTCGCGCCGCCTGCGAGGCGCCGATCTTCCCCGGCCATGGGTCACACCCTAAGCTTGATTATGCATTTTCGCGTAGCGTTAGATGCACAATAATGCATCTTTTTGGATGCGTCTAGCCCTTGGCCGCCACGTCATGCACTTTGTTTCATGCCAATGCCGGCCATGGCCGCGTTGATATTACGAGCCCGTTCCGGTCCTACGGGCCTCGGACCTGTCACGCCGCCGCCATCATGCGGCGCGTCCTTGCAGGCCCTGATCGTCGCGCAGGGCCGCTTTCGCGAATTGCGCGATCGCCTCGAGCGTCGCCGCCGGCGCCTCTCGATGCGGGGAATGCCCCGCACTTGAAATGATTTTCACATCGACCGGGCAGTAGCACTCCTCCTGCGCGATCTCGACCTGACGCAGGGTGCCGTATTGGTCCTCCACGCCCTGCAGGACCATGACGGGAACGCGGATGTAGGCGAGGTATTCCGAGATGTCCCAGTCGCGGAATTTTGGATCGAGCCAGGCGCCGTTCCACCCATAGAAGGCGTTGTCGACGTCCTGATGCCAGCGCGCGAGCTTGGCCCTAAGGTCCGTGGTCTCGAAGGCCGTCTTGATCGCGGCGATGGATTTCACCGAGACGTCCTCGACGATGAAATGCGGCGCGATCAGCACGAGGCCGCTGAGGCGATGATCCTGATGCGCACCGGCATAGATCGTCGCGATCGAGGCGCCGTCGGAATGGCCGAGCAGGAGGCCGCGCTTGAAGCCGATCATGTCGAGCAGCCTCGGCAGCACGTCGAGCGCCTCGCGCTGCATGTAATCGAGCGGCCGCGGCAGCGTGACCTTGCTCGACTGGCCATAGCCTGCGCGCGAATAGACGAAGATGCCGGCGCCTGTGGCTTGCTGAAGCTTGTCCGGGAAGTCGCCCCAGAGGCCGACCGAGCCGAGGCCTTCGTGCAGCATGACGATGGTGGGAGCCTCGGTGGACGATGGCGCGAGCCATTTGTATTCGAGGCTGGCGGTGCCGATGTCGAGGAAGCCGGTGAGGGCGAGGTTGGTCATGCTGTCGTTCCCGTTCTTTGCGTCATTCCGGACAGCTCGCAGCGCGAGCTGATCCGGAATCTCGAGATTGTCTTGGAGGCTCGAGATTCCGGGTTCGACGCTTCGCATCGCCCCGGAATGACGAGCGACTAATGCGCGCCCTCCCGCAGCTTGAACCGCTGAATCTTCCCGGTCGCCGTCTTCGGCAGCGAATCCACCACGTCGATCCAGCGCGGATATTTCCACGGGCCGATCTTCTGCTTGACGTGCTCCTTCAGCATCTCCTGCAAGTCCGTCGTCTTCGCACCCGGACGCAGCACGACGAAGGCTTTTGGCTTCAATAGCCCTTCCGGATCGGCCTCAGGCACGACAGCGGCTTCCAGCACGGCGGGGTGTGTGATCAGTGCGCTCTCGACCTCGAAGGGCGAGACCCAGATGCCGGAGACCTTGAACATGTCGTCGGCACGGCCGCAGAAGGTATAGCGGCCCTCGGCATCCCTGACATATTTGTCGCCGGTTCGGGTCCACGGGCCTTCAAAAGTACGGCGGCTCTTGTGGCGTTGATTCCAGTAACCCTCGCCAGCGGAGGGCGCATCGACCAGGAGCTCGCCGATCTCGCCATCGGCGACGTCCTCGCCGGCCTCGTTGACGAGCCGCACTGCATAGCCCGGCACCGGCTTGCCGGAGGAGCCGTACTTGATGTCGCCGGGCGCGTTCGACAGGAAGATGTGGAGCAGCTCGGTCGAGCCGACACCGTCAAGAATGTCGACGCCGAAGCGCGCCTTCCAGCTAAGACCAACGGATTCCGGCAGCGCCTCGCCGGCCGAGGTGCAGATGCGCAACGCCTTGCCGCAGCGCTCGGCCTTCATCGTCTCGTCGTTGAGCATGGCCGCGAACAGCGTCGGCACGCCGTAGAAGATCGAGGGATTGTAGCGGTTCATCAGATCGAACATGCGTGCCGGCGTCGGCCGCTCGCTGTTCAGGATCACGCTGGCGCCGACCGACATCGGGAAGGTCAGCGCATTGCCGAGGCCATAGGCGAAGAACAGTTTTGCGGCGGACAGGCAGACGTCGCTCTCGCGGATGCCGAGCACCTGCTTCGCGTAGGTATCCGCGGTCGCCTGCAAGTTCGAATGCAGATGGCGCACGCCCTTGGGCATGCCGGTGGAGCCCGACGAATAGAGCCAGAACGCCGGCTCGTCCGGATGTGTCGCGGCGGTGGTGAACTGGTCGCTCTCGCCCGCGAGCTCCTCGGCGAGCTGCCTGTGGCCGTTCTGCTTGGCGCCGGAGACCACAACGTGCTCGAGATTGGGCATGCGGCCGACGACGTCCTTGATGACGGGATAGAGCGCCTCGGACACGAACAGCACACGGGCGCGGCAATCGGCGAGAATGTAGGCGTACTGATCGGAGGTCAGCAGCGTGTTGAGCGGCACCGGCACGATGCCGGCGCGGATCGCGCCGAGGAACACGATCGGGAAGTCGACCGTATCCAACATGATCATCGCCACGCGCTCCTCGCGACGGATGCCGAGCCGGCGCAGCATGTTCGCGGCGCGGCGCGTCTGGTGCTGCAGTTCGCCATAGGTGAGCCGCGAGACGGTGTCGTCGAAGACGGGCTTGCCTCCCCTGCCCTCTTCGACGTTACGGTCGAGCAGCCAGGTCACCGCGTTGTAGGATCCCTCGCTCACGGACGTCTCCCCAATTTAGAATTATAATTCATAGAAAGACACCGTGGCGGCTTGCTGTCAATGCCAGCAGGCATTATGTTTCATTAAAACGCGCCGCAGGACATCCGCTAAAGAAGACTCATGATCGAAAGTCCCGACGCCGAATCCCGATTTCTCGAACAGCTCGGCCAGCGCGTGCGCACCATGCGCGCGCTGCGCGGCATGTCGCGCAAAGTGCTCGCCAAAGTATCAGGGATTTCGGAGCGCTACATCGCGCAACTCGAGAGCGGCAAGGGCAATGTCTCGATCGTGCTGCTCCGCCGCGTCTCCGACGCGATGGGCGCACATCTCGAAGACCTGCTTCCTAGCGCCGATCCGACGCCAGACTGGCAGATTTTCCGCGATCTCCTGCGCAAGGCGACACCGGCGCAGATTGCGCAGGCCAAGGATCTGCTCGCCGGCGGCAGCGCGTCTGCACCGCGGCGCGCGCCGTTCTGCGGCATTGCGCTGATCGGCCTACGCGGCGCCGGCAAATCCACTCTCGGCCGGATGCTGGCGAAGAAGATCGGCTGGACTTTCGTCGAGCTCAACAAGGAGGTCGAGCAGCAGAACGGGCTCTCGGTCGCCGAGATCATTGCGCTGTACGGCCAAGAAGGCTTTCGCCGCATGGAGCAGGCGGCGCTGCAGCAGCTGCTTGCGCGCAACGAGCTGATGGTGCTGGCGACCGGCGGCGGCATCGTCTCCGAGCCTCTGACCTTCGACCAGATCCTGTCGTCGTTCTACACGATCTGGCTGAAGGCCGAGCCGGAGGAGCACATGGCCCGCGTCCGCCGCCAGGGCGATCTGCGCCCGATGGCCGATGATCGCTCGGCGATGGCCGAGCTGCGCAACATCCTGCTCAGCCGCGAACCGCTGTATTCGCGCGCCACCGCGGTGGTGGATACCGCGGGCCTGTCCGTCGATGCCGCGGCCGCACGGCTGATCGACGCGGTCCGCCCGGTGCTGCAGAACGAAGCGCGCAGCTTCGGCCTCCGCAGCCTCGCGCTGTAGGATCCCTTTCTCGCTGCATCTACACCCTCCAATTTCGCTATATCCCAGCCCAACAGCAAGCTTTGGGAAGACCGATGAGCGATAGCGACGTCGCAATCTCCATGTTCGAGCGGATCGGCGGCAGTGCCACGATCGAGCGCCTTGTCGATGGCTTCTACGAGCGCATGGACATCCTGCCGGAAGCGAAAGTCATCCGCGCGATGCATGCGGCCGACCTCGGTCTGATCAGGGACGTGCTGAAGCGCTATCTGACCGAATGGACCGGCGGCCCGCGGCTCTACTCCGTCGAGAAAGGCCATCCGCGGCTGCGCCAGCGCCACATCGGCTTTGCGATCGGTGATGCCGAGCGCGACGCATGGATGGCCTGCATGCGCAGCGCGCTGGAGGAGACGGTCACTGACACGAACGCGCGGCAGGACCTCGCCAAGGCGCTGTCCGGTCTCGCCGACTGGATGCGCAACCCGAACTGATCGAGCGTGGTGCTGCCGACCTTTAGCCCGCCCACACGAGCTGCGACGCGGCTAGACCGACCAGTAATGCGGATGCGGGTAGGACCGCGAGCGGTCGCCCCAGTCGAAAGCATCGCCGTCGAACTCGCATGGGCCGCTGCTGAGCTCGTCCAGCGTCAACTCGGTCTGGAACGCCTGCCGGCTTGGATCGTATTTCAGCGCGCTCCACTGGAGAGGATAATGGTGACGGGTGCCGAGCAGCCCGCCCGTCTTGATCACGGCATAGGCGACCATTCCGCTCATCTTGTCCAGCATCAGTCGCTCGATCGTGCCGAGCTTCGTCCCGTCGCGTCCGTACACGGCGACGTGCTCCACGCGATCGCTGGGAACCATGGTATGGTGCATGGCGTCCTCCCTGTTCTCTTGTGCTTGCTCATTATAGCACCGCTTTCGAGACGACGGGAATGCAGCTACAGAAGCTGCGAGCGCACCAATTCCGCGCCCTCGCGCAACAGCGGCAGGAAACGGTCGAGCAGCTCCTGTGCCGGCACCCGGTCGACGTGAGCCCCCATGTTGATGGCGGCGACGATCACGCCGTCATAGCGGCGGACGGGAACCGAGATCGAGCGGAAATGCGGCTCCGCCTCGCGGTCGACCAGCGAATAGCCCTGCGCGCGGTCGGCAGTGATGCGCGCGAGTAGCGCTTTTGGATCAACCTCGGTCTGCGGCGTCAGCGCCTCGCGCTTCATGGTCTTCAGTCGCGCTGCAAGATCGGCGTCATCGAACTGGCCGAGCATTGCGCGACCGACAGAGGTGCAGAAGGCCGGAAGCCGGTAGCCGATCTCGAGGCCGCCGGAGAAAACGCGCGCAGGGCTTCCGCGCGCGATGAATACGACGTCATCGCCATCGAGCACCGCGAGCGACGCGATCTCCTGCGCGCCGGTTGCGATGCGATCAAGGACCGGCTGAAGGACCACGACGAGCTGGTTCGAGCGCAGGTAGGACGCTGCCAGCGTCAGCACATGGGGCGTCAGCGAGAACAGCTTTCCGTCACCGGAAGCGAAGCCGCCGCGCTGAAGCGTGAACAGCATGCGCCGCGCGGTGGCGCGGGGCAGATCGGCGGCGCGGGCAAGATCGCTCAGCGTCATCGGGCCGGCGGTGGTGCCGAAGCACTGCAGCAGCCGCAAACCGCGATCGAGGCTCTCGACGAAATCCGTCGCGCGCTCCTCGCTCTCGCTCCGCTTCAGCTTGGGCATGGCTTCGGATGATCCTGCAAAATAGTGCTTGCTGCCGCGCCCAGGCATGTCATAATTCGCCCACTAGTTCAATAGGCGAACAAACTCCCTGCACAAGGACGTACGCGCCATGATGAGCCAGGAGCAGAACGACCTGATCACCCGCACCGGGGCCAAGGACCCCTGCGGCAGACTGATGCGGAGTTACTGGCAGCCGGCGGCGCTGGTGGACGAGCTAGAGGGTGCGCGGCCGATCCGTCCCGTAAAACTGCTCGGCGAGAGCCTGGTGCTGTTCCGCGACGAGACCGGACGGTACGGCCTGATCGACCGCCATTGCGCGCATCGCGGCGCCGACCTCGCCTTCGGTCGGCTCGAACATGGCGGCCTGCGCTGCGCCTTCCATGGCTGGCTGTTCGACGCCACCGGCCAGTGCATCGAGACGCCGGCCGAGCCGAAGGATTCCAAGCTCTGTCAGAACATTCGCCAGCGCTCTTATCCCGTGGTCGAGAAGAGCGGCATCCTCTGGGCTTATCTCGGCGAAGGTGCGCCGCCGGCATTCCCGGAGCTCGACTGCTTTGTTGCGCCCGGCACGCACACGTTCGCCTTCAAGGGCCACATGGCCTGCAACTGGCTCCAGGCGCTGGAGGTCGGCATCGACCCCGCGCACGCCTCCTATCTGCACCGCTTCTTCGAGGACGAGGACACGTCCACCGCCTACGGCAAGCAATTCCGCGGTGCCTCCGCCGGCTCTGACTTGCCGATGACGAAGATCCTGCGCGAATACGACCGTCCAATTATCAATGTCGAGCACACCGAATACGGTCTGAGGCTGATCGCGCTGCGCGAGATCGACGAGGAGCGCACCCATGTGCGCGTCACTAATCAGCTCTTCCCGCACGGCTTCGTCATCCCCATGAGCACGGAGATGACGATCACGCAGTGGCACGTGCCGATCGATGACGAGAACTGCTATTGGTACGCGATCTTCACCAGCTACACGAACCCGGTGGACAAGACGAAGATGCGCGAGCAGCGGCTCGAGCTCTATGAGCTGCCCGACTACAAATCGCGCAAGAACCGCAGCAACGATTACGGCTTCGATCCGCACGAACAGCAGACCGCGACCTACACCGGCATGGGCACCGACATCAACGTCCACGACCAGTGGGCGGTGGAATCGATGGGCGCGATCCAGGACCGCACCAAGGAGCATCTCGGTCAGAGCGACAAGGCGATCGTGCAATATCGCCGCCTGCTGCGGCAGGAGATCGAGAAGGTGTCGGGCGGCGAGAAGCCGATGCTGTTCCTGGACGAGGCCAACGCGCGCAGCATCCAGGGACCGGCGACCATGGACGGCATTGGCCCGACGCGGGGCTGGGAGACCTACTGGATGGAGGTCGACGTAAAGCGCCGCCGCGGCGCGCCATGGACCGCGCCGGTGCCGAAGGACATCGCCGACAACGTGCACCGGCTGACGGCGGCGGAGTGACGATGCCTTTCGCCGCCGGCGGGTCGCGACCGCGCCTCCACATTCTCCACTGTCATGCTCCGCGAAAGCGGAGCATCCAGTACGCCGCGGCCTCTCGTGGACACACGACCGTCTCTGGAATACTGGATCGTCCGCCTTCGCGGACGATGACAGCGTGGGCTATCCTCTCACCGGGCGAGAAGGAACGATCAAAGTGACTTTCGTCGCGCGCCATGCGCTGTGGTCGGATGAGCAGAGGGACGCGGCGGCGGGCATGCGCCGCGTCGTCGAGGAAAAGAGCCTCGAGGTCATCCGCCTCGCCTTCCCCGACCAGCACGGCATCTTGCGCGGCAAGACCATCATCGCCGCTGAAGCTCTCGCGTCGCTGGAGAGCGGCTGCTCCATCACCACGACGATGCTTGCCAAGGACAGCTCGCATCGCACGGTGTTTCCGGTGTTCACCTCCGGCGGCGGCTTCGGCATGAAGGAGATGGAGGGCGCAGCCGACGTGCTGATGGTCGCCGATCCCAGCACTTTTCGCGTGCTGCCATGGGCGCCCGCCACAGGCTGGGTGCTGTGCGACCTTTATTTCAACGATGGCCGCGCCGTGCCGTTCGCAACGCGGGCGCTGTATCGCAAGGTTCTCGATGACCTCGCAAGCCGCGGCCATGATTTCGTCGCTGGGCTCGAGGTCGAATTCCACATCTTCAAGCTCGACGACGCGCATATGCGGCCCGAGGACGCCGGCCAGCCCGGCACGCCGCCCTCGGTCGGCCTGCTCAGCCACGGCTATCAATATCTCACCGAGCAGCGCTTCGATCAGATGGAGCCGGTGCTGGAGATTTTGCGGCGTGACATCGTCGCGCTCGGCTTGCCCTTGCGCTCGGTCGAGGTCGAGTTCGGCCCCAGCCAGTGTGAGTTCACCTTCGCGCCGAAGAAGGGGCTGGAGCCCGCCGACAACATGGTGCTGTTCCGCTCCGCCATAAAGCAGATCGCGCGCCGGCATGGCTATCACGCCACCTTCATGTGCCGGCCGAAACTGCCGAACGTTTTCGCGAGCGGCTGGCACTTGCACCAATCGATCGTCTCGCGCGGAAATAGCGAGAACCTGTTCATGGCCAAGGAAGCGGCGAAGGACGGCGGCGAGCCGCTCAGCGCGTTCGGCCAGGCGTACCTCGCCGGCCTGCTCGACCACGCCCGCGCCTCCACATTGTTCACCACGCCGACCATCAACGGTTACAAGCGCTACCGCTCCTATTCGCTGGCGCCGGACCGCGCGATCTGGGGCCGCGACAATCGCGGCGTGATGATCCGCGTGCTCGGCGCGCCCGGCGATGCTGCGACGCGCCTGGAGAACCGCATCGGCGAGCCCGCCGCCAATCCCTATCTCTACATGGCCTCACAGATTCTCTCCGGCCTCGACGGTGTCGACCGCAAGCTCGATCCCGGCCCATCGGCGGACACCCCCTACGAGACCAAGGCGCCGCTCTTGCCGAAGTCGCTGCGCGACGCGGTCACTGCGCTGAAGGACGATCCGTTCTTCCGCGAAAAGCTCGGGCCTGAGTTCGTCGACTATTACACCCACATCAAGAACGCCGAGATCGATCGCTTCCTGTCTGAGGTAACCGACTGGGAGCACCGCGAATATTTCGAGATGTTTTAATCGAGGCTCTCACGCCTCCGTGAGGCGACTTCGTCCTACCTGTTCCGACGACATCTGACTGCCGTCCGACGAAGTCATTTTCCCCATCCCTCGAAAACCGGCGGAAAGACGCCGGGTCTAGATTAGCCCGTGATGAACAACGGAGTTCGATCATGTGGGACCAATTATTCAGCCTGATCTATCACCTCTCCTGCCGGACCACCCTGATTGAGATCGGGACGCATCGGCTAGCGCGTTAGCTTCCCTGCCGGACCGAATAGGTAATACGCATTGGCCAAAATGGGCACTTCCATGCGCAAGCTGATTCTGATCGCGGTCCTGTCGCTGGTTGCAACAGAAGCCTTTGCTGCTGGCCCGCGAAGCCTGAGCCTCGCCGCAACCGATGCGAGCCAACAGGCGGCTGAGCAGCCCGCCGCGACGGTCGCGCCGCAGTCGACCCAGGCTCCAGAAGGGCGGGCTGCCGTTCAGACCACAACGACGACGCCCACGCCGCCACCAGCCGCACCTGCTGCAACCGCCGCAACGGCCGCGCAGTCGACTGCAACGCCCGCGAGCGACACGACCGGCAGCAGCAAGGCGAAGCGACGCCAGCCCTCCTTCGAAGCGCGCGTGATCCGCGAACTGCATCGCCACGGGATTTATTGGTGAGGGCGCAGCTCTCACGACCGCCATTGCCAGCGAAGCGAAGCAAATCCAGACTGCCGCCGAGGATCCTGCTCGCAACGGCGAAGCTGGGGGCGGACGTCGCGCTCCTCAGGGGCCTCAGATTCCCAAATATTTATGCTGAAGATCCGGCGCGGCCATCAGCTCGTCGGAGGTGCCGCTCCAGACCGTCTTGCCGCGCTCGATGATGTAGTGGCGGTCGCAGATGCGGGCGAGGTGATCGACATTCTTGTCGACCACCAGGATCGACTGTCCGCGGCTCTTGAGCAGCGACAGGCAGTTCCAGATCTCTTCGCGGATCAGCGGCGCGAGGCCTTCGGTCGCTTCATCCAGAATCAGAAGCTTCGGGTTGGTCATCAGCGCACGCCCGATGGCGAGCATCTGCTGCTCGCCGCCGGAGAGCTGGTTGCCCATGTTGGAGGCGCGCTCGGCGAGGCGCGGAAACAGCACGTAGATCGCGGCCAGCGTCCAGGGATTGGGACTAGCGAAACGATCGGCGGCGGCGGCCACGAGATTTTCGCGCACGGTGAGGTTCGGGAAGATCTGGCGTCCCTCCGGCACGATGCCGACGCCGAGCTGGGCGATCCGGTATGACGGAAGCTGCCGCACCTCGGCGCCCGCGAAACGGATGCTGCCTGCGCGCGCCGGCGTCAGGCCCATGATGGAGCGGATGGTGGTGGTCTTGCCCATGCCGTTGCGGCCCATCAGCGAGACCATCTCGCCCGGTTTGATCGACAGCGACAAGCCGAACAGCACCTGGGACAGGCCGTAGCAGGTCTCGATGCCCTCGACGCCCAGCAGCGTGTCAGCCATGATGCGTCACCACATGCTGATCGCCGAGATAGGCCCGCTTGACATCCTCGTTCTGGCGGATCGCGGCGGGATTCCCGGAGGCGATGACGCGGCCATAAACCAGCACCGAGATCCGGTCGGCGAGCGCGAACACCGCCGGCATGTCGTGCTCGACGAGCACGATCGAGACCTCTTTGCGCAGCTCCTGCAGCAACTTCACCATGCGCTGCGATTCGGTGACGCCGAGGCCTGCCATCGGCTCGTCGAGCAGCAGGAGCTTCGGCTTGCTCGCGAGCGCAACCGCGAGCTCGAGCTCGCGCCGCTCGCCATGGCTGAGCCTGGACACCACGACATCGGCGCGGTGCAACAGGCCGACGCGATCGAGCGCGGCATGGGCGGCATCGCGCAGGCTCTTCTCCTTGCGCGCATTGGCGAAGAAGCGGAACGACGTACCGGCATGCGCTTGGGCTGCCAGGGCGACATTGTCGGCGGCGGTGAAGTCGAGCAGCAGCGAGGTGATCTGGAACGAACGGGCGAGGCCCAGCGCGCAGCGGCGATAGGCCGGCAGATAGGTGATGTCCCGCCCCGCCAGCGAGACGCTGCCGGAATGCGGCTCGAGGTGCCCCGTGAGCTGGCTGATCAGGGTGGTCTTGCCGGCACCGTTCGGGCCGATAATGGCGTGCAACTCGCCGCTAGCGACCTCGAGCGAGACGTTGTCGGTCGCGACGATGCCGCCGAAGCGGCGCACCAGCTTTTCGACACGGAGTAGGGGTTCAGCCACGGCCAGCCCTCCCGAGCGCGCCCATGATGCCGCCGCGGCCGAACAGGACAATGAGCAGCAAGAGCGGGCCCATGATCAGCGCCCAATATTCGGTGATCTGCGACAAGAACTCTTCCAGCAGCAGGAACACCACCGCGCCCATGACCGGACCGAACAGCGTGCCCATGCCCCCCAGGATCACCATCACCATGAGATCGCCGGAGCGGGTCCAGTACATCACGGCGGGACTGACGAAATCGGTGTTATTGGCAAGCAGCGCGCCGGCAAGGCCGCACATGGTGCCTGATATGACGAAGCAGACGAGTTGGTAGCGTTTGGCGGGGAAGCCGATCGCCTGCATGCGCTGCTCGTTGGAGCGCAGGCCCTGCACGACGAGGCCGAAGCGCGAGTTGACGATGCGCCAGATCAGGAAAATGACACCGAGCAGGCAGGCGAGGCAGAGATAATAGAACTGCGTGCGGTCGCCGAGATTGATCAGTCCGGAGAAGTCGCTGCGCTTGTAAACGGTGAGACCGTCGTCGCCGCCGTAGCGCGCCAGGCCAGAGGCGACGTAATAGGCCATCTGCGCGAAGGCGAGCGTGATCATGATGAAATAGACGCCGCGCGTGCGCAAAGACAGCGCGCCGATCACCAGCGCGTAAGTCGCGGAGGCCGCAAGCGCGACGGGAAACTGGATGAAGCCGCTTCCGACGCCCTCCTGCGCGAGCATCCCGACTGCGTAGCCGCCGATGCCGAGATAGGCAGCGTGACCAAAACTCATCATGCCGCCGAAACCCATGATGAGGTTGAGGCTCGCCGCCGCCAGCGCCAGGATGATGATGCGGGTGAACAGCGTCAGGATGAAGATGTTGCCGGTCAGGTGCGAATAGAGCGGCAGCAGCACGAGGCCCGCCAGCATCAGGGCCGTGACGGCCTTGCTCACAGTGAAAGCCTTCATCGACGATTGGCCGGAAACAGCCCCTCCGGCCGCACCACCAGCACGATCGCCATGAGGAGATAGATCAGCATGGATGACAGCGCGGGCGCGGCGGTGGAGGCCGCGGCGCCGCTCAGCACCTGCCGGAGCAGGTTCGGCAGGAAGGCGCGGCCAAGCGTGTCGATCATGCCGACGAAGATTGCGGCCAGGAACGCGCCGCGGATCGAGCCGATGCCGCCGATCACGATGATGACGAAGGCGAGGATCAGGATGTTCTCGCCCATGCCGATCTGCACGGTGAGGATCGGCGCCTGCATCAGACCGGCAAGGCCTGCGAGCGCGGCACCTAAGCCAAAAACCAGCGTGTAGAGCAGCTTGATGTTGATGCCGAGCGCGCCGATCATCTCGCGGTTGGAGGCCCCGGCCCGGATCAGCATGCCGATGCGGGTGCGCATCACGCCGAGATAGAGCAACAGCGCGACCAGCAGCGCGACCGCGATGATGGCGAGGCGATAGGCGGGATAATGAATGCCGGGCAGGATCGGGACCGGCACGGTGAGCCAGGCCGGCAGCGGCAACGCAAGGCCGGCCGGGCCCCAGATCAGCCGCACGGCTTCGTTGAAGAACAGAATCAGGCCGAAGGTCGCGAGCACGTGGTCGAGATGGTCTCGCCCGTAGAGATGCCGCAGCGCAGTCATCTCGAGCACGATGCCGAGCATGAGCGTTGCGCCAAGCGCCATCAGCGCACCGAGCAGGAAGCTGCCGGTCCACGCCGCGAAGGTCGCGGCGAAATAGGCGCCCATCATGTAGAGCGAGCCGTGCGCGAGGTTGACGAGATCCATGATCCCGAACACCAGCGTCAGGCCGGCGGCGAGCAGGAACAGCAGCAGGCCGAACTGCAATCCGTTCAAGAACTGTTCGACGACGAGCAGCATCAAGACTCTTTCAGGCGCACGCAGTGTCGCGCCGATGTTCGAACACGGTCGCCATCAGTGAAAGAGCTCCCCCTGCCTGTTCAAGGCCGAAAAATGGGTAATGGCAGTATCGTTCCGAGGCAAGTGCGATTTGACAGCAAACATGCACTTTGTTGCATCCCGGCGCACGTGGCCGACACCTGCTTTGCAATGCAAGAAGGTTGCCGTGCGGTATGGGGCAACCTGCCGCACCCAAACGATCATCTCCCCCGGGCAAGCCGAAGGAGGGTGGGAATGTCGTTGAAGCTTTAGCGAGAGATGCGTCTAGTGCGACGTCATCTGGTGGTGAAGGTCGTCCGGTTCAGCGAGCACGCCGTTGACCGTCGAGGCCTCCAGCGCTGCCCATGATTCTGTGGCGGATCGCGATCGCGACCGCATGCGTCCGAGCGACGCGCTTCCATTTGAGCGTGCCGATTTTCGTCGAAAACAATTTGGCCGTTGCCTTCTCCCGGCTCCCGAGCGGGAAGCTTGAGGATCCCAGCCGCACTCTCGTGCCCCGGACGCGGCTCAACGTCTCTTCGAGCAACTTGCCTCCTCCGTCCATGTTGACAGACACTTGCCGCTCGATGACATCTCGGCTCTCGTGAGATGATCGAGATCACGATCATCCTTCGGACGCCCGGACATGATGACGCTGCGCCAGGTTGAAGTGATACGTGCCGTGATGGTGACGGGCACCATCGGCGGCGCGGCGAAGCTGCTCAACGTCTCGGCGCCGGGGATCAGCCGCCTCGTCAAATACACCGAGCGCTCGCTCGGCATCCGCTTCTTCCAGCGCCAGAACGGGCGCTATTTCCCAACGCCGGAAGCCGAGAACATCTTCGAGCAGATCAACGGCGTCTACAAGAAGGTCGACGACCTCTCCGAGATCATCTCGAAGATCGGCCGCGGCGGATTGTCGGAGCTGCGCATCGGCTCGGTGCCGAGCATCTCGCAGGTGATGGTGCCGCGCGCAATCGAGCGCGTCCGCCGCCGCTACCCGGACCTCGGCATCGACATCAACATCCTCAAACTCGAGGAAGCCATCGACTATCTGATGCTCGGCCGCGGCGAGTGCGTGGCGATGAGCTACCGGCTGGAACATTCCGGGCTCGACTTCATGCCGCTCGCCTCGGGCGAGCTCTATTGCATCGTGCCGCCGGGACATGAGCTCGCCGGCCGCAAGCAGGTCTCCGCCGCCGAGATCACCCGCTATCCGCTGATCGGGATCGACCCGAACGACCCTTACGGACGGATCATGGCCGAGATCTTTGCGCGCAACCGCCTCGACTACAACATTACCATCCGCGCGCGCTTTGGCACCACCGTCTGCGCCCTGGTGAAGGCGGGGCTCGGCATCGCCATCATCGACCAGTTCACGGTGGCCCATGGCGGCTATCCCGGAATCGAGCTCTTGAAGATCACCGAGCCGACGCGGTTCGACACCTATATCGCGGTGAAGCGTGGCGCGCCGCTGTCGCTCCATGCCGAGTATTTCATTGATGCCCTGCGCGCCGAGATGCGCGCGGTCGAGCCGTCCCGCGGCAACGGCAAGGCCGTTTCGGCACGCGGGCGGAAGAAATAACACTATGTTAGGTTTGCCGGATAAAAGGGTAATTGTGTTAGGCAGGGGAAAGGCTATCGTCGCGGCTGGAATTGCGCGGATTTCCCCGCTAATGGCCGGGACCGGACGCTCCCAACGAAACGATAGCGAACCATGTCGAAGCGCGAATACGCCGCCAGCAGGAAGCTTCTCACCGGCCTGATCGGCGCGCCGATCGCGCATTCCGCGTCCCCCGCCATGCATGAGCGCGCCGCCGAGGCGCTCGGCCTGCGCGGCCACTACCAGCTCATCGAAGTGGCCGGTGCCGATGCGGCCGGGCTCCGCATGATGCTCGAAGGCGTGCGCCGGCTCGGCTTTGCCGGCGTCAATGTCACCTACCCTTACAAAGAAGCGGTGGTCCCACTGCTCGATGCGCTGGCGCCGGACGCTGCCGCCATGGGCGCGGTCAACACCGTCGTCGTCAGGGACCGCCAGCTGACCGGCCACAACACCGACACCACAGGCTTTGCGCGCGCGGTGGCCCCGCTGCTGGCACCATCAGCCAACTCCGTCGCCGTGATCGGCGCAGGCGGCGTCGGCAAGGCGATCGCGTTTGCGCTGGCGAGCCTGGAGGTGACCGATATCCGCATCTTCGACAGCGAGCCGGCGCGCGCCGAGAAACTCGCCTCGCTGCTTGCCAGGCGGGGCTGCGCGAGGGTGGCCGGAAACGTCGAGGACGCGCTCGATGGTGCAACCGGTCTCGTCAATGGTACGCCGGTCGGCATGCTGCCGAACCGAGACACCCCGGTGCCGGCGGCGCTGCTCAGGGCAGACCTGTGGGTCGCCGATGCCGTCTATTCGCCGCTGATCACGCCGCTGCTTGCCGCAGCGCGACAGAAAGGCGCTCGGATCATGACCGGGCGGCAGCTTGCGATCTATCAGGCCGCCGACGCCTTTGAACTGTTCACCGGCCTTGCTCCATCGACCGAGATCATGGGAGAGGCTTTTGATGCCGTGATGGTTGCGCGCACCGCCGCCTATCAGGCAGCTTGAGACGAAGCGGCCGGAAACAAGGCCGCTTGCAAGATTTGAAACGGGAGGAGAGGACGATGAAATCAACGCTACTGGTGGGCGCGCTGCTCACCGCCATGTCGGCAACGAGCGCCCTTGCCCAGGCGATCAAGCTCGCCGACGTCGCCGAGCTCTCCGGCGGCGGCGCCACCGTCGGCACCAACTGGAAGAACGGCATCGACCTCGCGATCGAGGAGATCAACGCCAAGGGCGGCGTGCTCGGCCGCAAGCTGGAGGTCACCCACGCCGACTCGCAGTCGAACCCCGGCGTCGCCCGCGCCCAGGTGCAGAAGGCGCTCGACGCCGAGCCCTATGTGCTGCTCGGTCCCGGCTATTCCGGCTCGGTGAAGGTCACCGCGCCGCTCGCGGCCGAAGCCGGTATCGCGCAGATCATGGGCGGCGAAGCCGCCGAGCTGACGCAGGCGGGCAACAAGTTCCTGTTCCGCACCTCGTTCGGCCAGCAATCCTCGATGCCGAAGGTCGCCAAATACATTCACGACGAGATAAAGGCGAAGACGGTTGCGGTGGTCTGGGTTAACAACGACTTCGGCCGCGGCGGCCGCGACGTCGTCGTCAAGGAGCTCGACCGGCTCGGCTCCAAGGTGGTTGCCGATCTCTCCACCGAAGCGGGCCAGGCCGATTTCGCCGCCGACGTCGGCAAGATCAAGGCTGCCAATCCCGATGCCGTGTTCGTCTATCTCAATGAGGAAGAGAGCGCGCGCATCCTGAAAGAACTGAAGCGGCAGGGCGTCACCGCACCGCTGATGGGCGAGACCACGCTGATCGGCCAGAAGGTGATCGAGCTCGCTGGCGATGCCGCCAACGGCGCGCGCGGCCATGTCGGCCTCACCACCGATGCCCCGGTCGATCTGATCAAGGCGTTCCGCGAGAAATTTTCCAAGAAGTACAATTACGTGCCTGATCATAACGGCCTGAAGGGCTATCTCGCCGTCTACATGGTCAAAGCCACCACCGAGAAGATGGGCAAGGTCGACCCGAAGAAGTTTGCCGACACGCTGCATGGCCTGACCATCAAGGCCGCCGACGAGCCGGGTATTTTGATGGACGTCACCTTCAGCGACACCGGAGACATCGACCGTCAGAGCTTCCTGGTCGAGGTGGTCGAAGGCAAGCAGGTCGTGAAGCAGGTGCTGCCGAAAGTGAAGTGAGGTTCTTTCGTCTCTCTCCGCTTGCGGGGAGAGACCGGAATTTGCGCAGCAAATTCCGGGTGAGGGGGAGCTTCCGCGAGTCCAACTATTACCGTGCTCGCGAAGGCTCGCCCTCACCGTAGCCGATGCTTCGCATCGGCATTCTTAAGAACGGCGGCGATAGGCCGCCTACGCCTCTCCCCGCAAGCATGACGAACGGGAAGGCAGAACGGCGAGAGGGGAAAATGTCCAGTCTGTTCGATCTTCTGGTCGCGGGACTTGCCACCGGCGCGATCTATGCGCTGGTCGCGGTCGGCTTCACTCTGCTGTGGCAGACTTCGCAGACCATCAATTTCGCCCAAGGCGAGTTCGTGATGCTGCCGGCTTTCCTGATGCTGGCGGCGATGCATGCCGGCGCCCCGTTCTGGCTCGCGATCATCCTCGGCATCCTGCTCTCGATGATTTTGCTCGGTCTCGCCTTCAAGCTGCTGCTGGTTGATCCGATGATGCGCCACGGCGTGCTGCCGCTGGCGATCGCGACCATGGCGCTGGCCATCGGCATCAAGGAATCCGTCAAGCAGTTCTTCAGCGCCGAGGCCTCGCCCTTCCCGTCGATCGTGCCGACAGGCGACATCTCCATCCTCGGCCATGCGGTGTCGCTGCAAAGTATCGGCGTCCTCGTCCTCGCCATCCTCGCCGTCTTCGGCTTGACCGCACTGCTCAACCGCACCTCGCTCGGCCACCAGATGCAGGCGGCGGCGCAGAACCCGACGGTGGCGCGGATCATCGGCGTGCCGGTCGAGCGCATGATCCTGCTGACCTTCCTGATCAACGCCTTCCTGGTCGCGCTGGCCTCACTGCTGATCACGCCGATCTATCTCGCCAAGTTCTCCTCCGGCGAGGTGCTGGGCCAGGCGGCATTCATCGCCGCGATCGTCGGCGGCTTCAACCAGGTGCGCGGCGCAATCGCCGGCGGTCTCTTGATCGGCGTGCTCGACAATCTCGCGGCCGCCTATGTCTCGACGCAATATCGCGCCGCCGTTCCGATGATCTTCCTGATCGCCGTCATCCTGTTTCGGCCGCAGGGCTTGCTCGGCCGCGCCGAGGAGCGCACGGTATGATCAGCTTTGGCAAACCCCTGCAGATTGCGCTCGGCCTCATCGCCATCGCCGCGCTGATCATCGTCCCCATGAACTTCAATCGTTACGGTCTGTTCATCCTGAGCCAATGGGCGGTGATGAGCATCGCCGCGATGGGGCTCAACCTTACGCTCGGCTATGCCGGCCAGGTCTCGCTGGCGCAGGGCGCCTTCGTCGGCATCGGCGCTTATGCGGCGGCGATCATGACCACCCATGGCTGGCCGCTGCCGGCCGCGATTCTGGTCGCGATCGCCTTGAGCTTTGCGGTCGGCTGGGTGCTGGGTTATCCCGCGCTGCGCGTGCAGCACCACTACCTCGCGTTCGTCACCCTCGCCTTCTCCACTCTCGCCTTCCTGGTGTTCCGCAACGAGAGCTGGCTCACCGGCGGCATCTACGGCATCTCCAACATCCCGCGCCCGCACGTCTTCGGGCTAGCGACCAACAAGCCGCTGCCCTTCTATTATCTCTGCCTCGGCTCGCTCGCGATCGTGTCGCTTGCGGTGTGGTGGCTGATCCGCTCGCCTTGGGGCCGCGCCTTCATGGCGCTGCGCGAGAATCCGCTGCGCGCGCAATCGCTCGGCGTCGACACCCGGCGCTACACGCTGATGGCCTTTGCGATCGGCTCGGCGCTCGGCGGCGTCGCCGGCGCGCTCTATGCGCCGCTGACGCAATATATCGATCCCGTGCCGTTCAACCTGTCGCTCTCGCTCGACCTGCTGATGATGGTGATCGTCGGCGGGGCCGGCTTCTATTTCGGTCCGTTCCTGGGCGCGATGATTGCCGTGCTGCTGCCGGAATGGCTGCGCTTCACCGAAGGCTATTATCTCATGCTCTATGCGGTTGCGGTGATGCTGCTCTTGATCTGGTCGCCGACGGGCATTCTGGGAATCCTCGATCGCGCGATGGCAGCGCGACGGACCAAGGCGGCGTCCGCGCTGCGCGCCGTCGCAAAGTCACGCCTGGAGACGGTGCAATGAGCGCAGTCCTCGAGGTCACCAATATCAAGAAGAACTTTGGCGGCATCAGCGCCGTCGATGGCGTCAGCTTCGACGTGCGCGAGGGCGAGATCCTCGGCCTGATCGGACCGAATGGCTGCGGCAAGTCGACGCTGTTCAACTGCATCCTCGGCCAGCTCACGCCGTCAGGCGGCGAGGTCAGGCTGGACGGCAAGGTGGTGACGGGCCTGCGGCCCTCCGAACTCAACAAGCTGGGGGTCAGCCGCACCTTCCAGCTCCTGCAGGTTTTTCCAAAGCTCTCGGTGCGGGAGAACCTGATTCTGGCCGGACAGGAGCACCAGGGCAACATGGCCTCGCGCCTCGTCGGCCGCTCCGATGCCGGGCTGACCGACGCCGCCAACCAGATGATCGGCTTCTTCAAGCTCGACCATCTCGCGGACGAGCCGGCCGGCGGCCTCTCCTATGGCCAGCAAAAACTGCTCGATGCCGCCATGGCCTTCATGGGCGGACCGCGCCTGGTGCTGCTCGACGAGCCCGCCGGCGGCGTCAACCCGTCGATGCTGGCGGACCTCAAGGACCGCCTGGTTGCGATCAACCGCGAGAAGAACGCCACCTTCGTCGTGATCGAGCACAACATGGAATTCGTGATGTCGCTGTGCTCGCGGGTGATGGTGATGGCGGAAGGCAAGGTGCTGGCGATGGGACGGCCGGATGAGGTGCGGAAAAACCTCGCCGTGATCGAAGCCTATCTCGGACATTAGGGAGCGCGAGCCATGAGCGACCCGATCCTCTCTGTTCACAATCTCGTCGGCGGCTACGGCAAGATGACGATTTTGAACGGCACGACCTTCGCCGTGCCTCAAGCCACGATCACGACGATCATCGGCCCGAACGGCGCCGGCAAGTCCACCGTCTTCAAGGCAATCTTCGGCCTGCTCAAGCTGCGCGAGGGCAAGATCAGCTTTGCCGGCCGCGACGTCACGAACCTGAGCCGGCGCGCGCTGCTCAATGCCGGCATCTGCTACGTGCCGCAGGGCCGCAACATCTTTCCCGAGCTGTCCGTGCGCCACAACATCGAACTCGGCGGCGTCGCTGCGGACAAGGGCCTCGATCTTCCCAAGCGGATCGAGGCGGCACTCGACCTGTTTCCGGCGCTGCGGCAAAAAACGATTCAGCAGGCTTCCACGCTGTCCGGTGGCGAGCAGAAGCAGCTCGAGATCGCCCGCTCGCTGCTGCTCGAACCCAAGCTGGTGCTGATCGACGAGCCCTCGATCGGCCTGTCGCCGTTGATGGTGCAGCAGACCTTCGATATCCTCAAAAGCTTGCGCGAACGCGGCGTCACGATCCTGATGATCGAGCAAAACGCTCGTTCGGCGCTGGAGATCTCGGACATCGGCATCGTGCTCGAGCTCGGCCAGACCCGGATGATCGACGACGCCAAGCGCATTCTGAACGATCCCCGCATCGGGCAATTGTTCCTGGGCGGCGCCATGGAGGAGAGCGCCGCATGAACAAGCGTTCGATCGCAACCGTGTCTCTCTCCGGCGCCCTCGACGAAAAGCTGCGCGCCATCGCCTCAGCCGGCTTCGACGCAGTCGAGATCTTCGAGAACGATCTGTTGTCGTTCGGCGCGGGCCCGCGCGACGTGGCACAGCTCTGCAAGGACCTCAATCTCGAGATCTGCGCGTTCCAGCCGTTCCGCGATTTCGAAGGCATGCCGGAGCCGCAGCGTTCGCGCAACTTTGCCCGCGCGATGCGCAAGTTCGACTTGATGCAAGAGCTCGGCACCGATCTCTTGCTGATCTGCTCCAACGTTTCGCCCGTCTCGCTTGGCGGCATCGACCGTGCCGCGGACGATTTTCGCGAGCTCGGCGAACGTGCGGTGAAACGTGGTTTGCGCGTCGGCTACGAGGCGCTGGCCTGGGGACGGCACGTCAACGACTACCGCGACGCCTGGGAGATCGTGCGCCGCGCCGATCATCCGGCAATCGGCATCATCCTCGACAGCTTTCATGCGCTGGCGCCCGGCTTTCCGACCCGCGCGATGGCTTCGATCCCCGGCGACAAGATCTTTCTGGTGCAGCTTGCGGACGCGCCGAAGCTCGAGCTCGACATCCTCTCCTGGAGCCGGCACTTCCGCTCTTTCCCGGGCCAGGGTGACCTCCCGGTCCGCGAGTTCATGGCGGCGGTGGCGGCGACCGGCTATGCCGGGCCGCTGTCGCTGGAGATCTTCAACGACCAGTTCCGCGCCGGCTCGGCGGCCCAGACGGCGGTCGACGGCCTGCGCTCGCTGATCCTGCTGGAGGACCAGCTCGCACCGGACTGGCCAAAGCTTGTCCGCGAGCCGCTGGCGCCGAAATCCAGAACCCACGGTACCGGCTTCGTCGAGTTCGCCGTCAACGAGACCAAGGCCGGCGAGCTTGCTCGCCTGTTCGCGCAGCTCGGTTTTCGCAAGACCGGCAAGCACCGCAGCAAGGCGGTGGAGCGTTGGTCGCAAGGCAAGATCGAACTCGTCATCAATTGCGAGACCGACGGCTTTGCGCATTCGCATTACGTCACCCACGGCCCCGGCGTCTGTGCGATCGCACTCGACGTCGACAATGCGGGCCTTTCCATGCAGCGCGCCGAAGCGCTGAAGGCGCGCACCTTCTACCAGCCGGTCGGGCCGGGCGAACTCGAGATCCCAGCGATCCACGGCGTCGGCGGCAGCCTGCTCTATTTTCTGGATCAGGCCGGCAAGAACTGGGACACCGATTTCGAGCCGGTACCGAGCGAGGCGAGCCCGGACGCGCTGCTGGCGGTCGATCACATCGCGCAGTCGATGCCCTATGACGAGATGCTGTCCTGGCTATTGTTTTACACCGGCATTCTCGACCTGACGCGGCTGCCGCAGATGGAGATCGTCGACCCCAGAGGCCTGGTGCAGAGCCAAGCCATCATCAACGCAGACCAGAGCCTGTGCTTCGTGCTCAACGGCTCCTCCGCCAACCGCACGCTGCCGTCGCGCTTCATCTCCGAGTTCTTCGGCTCGGGCGTGCAGCACGTCGCATTCTCGTGCCGCAACATCTTTGCGACGGTCGCGGAGATGCGCAAGCGCGGCGCGGATTTCCTCGACATCCCTGATAATTACTACGACGACATCGAAGCCAAATACGATCTTTCGCCCGAGCTTATGGCGCAACTGCGCGCCAACCACATCCTCTACGACCGCGAGGGTGACGGCGAATTCTTCCAGGTCTACACCCACATCTTCGACGAGCGCTTCTTCTTCGAGATCGTCGAACGGCGGCGCTATCAGGGCTTTGGCGCGGCCAATGCCGGCATCAGGCTCGCAGCGCAGGCCCGCGAGGTACGGCCTGCGAGCATGCCGAGACTGTAAAACTCTCTCCACGTCATTGCGAGGAGCCCTTGCGACGAAGCAATCCAGAATCTGTCCGCGGAGGGATTCTGGATTTGCTTCGCTGCGCTCGCAATGACGTGTTGAGAGAGCGCTTCTCCCAATTTTCATGCAACTCGCGGAGACTCCCCCTCACCCCAACCTTCTCCCCGCAGGCGGGGAGAAGGAGAGTAGAGGCTTCACTTCATCTTGCACTTGTCGTGGAAACGATCCTGGTCGTTCTCGACGATGGTGGCGACGGTCTTCAGCGCGAGCTGGCCTTCGGCGTCCTTGACCACGTCCTGGAGATAGAAGCTCTGGATCGGGATGTGATTGTTGCCGTACTTGAAGGAGCCGCGCAGCGACTTGAAGTTGGCCTTTTCCATCTCGGCCTTCATCGCATCCTTCTTGCTGGTGTCGCCCTTCACCGCGACCACGGCGCTGTTGATGAGCTGGGCGGCATCATACGATTGTGCGCCGTAGTAGGTCGGCCGCAGGCCGGGATATTTCTTGCGATAATCGGCGACGAAGCGCTTGTTCTGCTCGTTGGGGAGATCATTGACCCATTCCTGCGCGCCGGGCACTCCGAGCGCATTCTCCTTCTGGAGCGGCAGCGACAGCTCGTCGATGGTGAAGACGGTGTAGAGCGGCATGGTGCTCTTGAGGCCGGCCTGGGCATATTGATTGAGGAACTGCACGCCGGCGGCACCGGGGTAGAACACGAAGATCGACTCGGCGCCGGAGGCGCGCGCCTTGGAGAGCTCGGCGGAGAAGTCGAGCTGGCTCGGCCAGACCGTGTACTCCTCGCCCTTGATCTCGCCCTTGAACGTGCTCTTCAAACCGGCGAGCATGTCCTTGCCGGCAGCGTAGTTCGGCCCGATCAGGAACACGCTCTTGACGCCCTTCTGGTTCATGTAGAGGCCCATCGCCTGCGGCGTCTGGTCGTTCTGCCAGGAGGTCGAGAACACGTAAGGCGAGCACAGCTCGCCCGCGAGCTGCGAGGGACCGGCATTGGCCGAGATCAGGAAGGTCTGCGAGTCCACCGCGGTCTTGAGCGAGGCCAGGAGCACGTTCGACCAGATGTAGCCGACGATGAAATCGACCTTGTCGGACTGCACCAGCTTCTCGGTCTTCTGCTTGCCGACATCCGGCTTCTGCCCGTCGTCCTCGTAGATCACCTCGACCGGCTTGCCGTCCATCTTGCGGCCGAGATGATCGAGCGCGAGCTCGAAAGAATTGCGCATGTCATTGCCGATCACGGCGGTCGGGCCGCTGAAGGTCGAGACGAAGCCGATCTTGATGGTGTCGCCGGCGCACGCCGGATTTGCCAGCACCAGCGCCGCTGCGCCCGCCAGCCAGAATGCCGTCCTCATAGCCACTCCCCTCCTTGATTATCGGTCCCGGAGGCGGGGTGATCGCCGCCCCTCGGGCCAGTCTCTATTGACGCAAAATCTGTCGAGCCGCCAATGGCTCAGGGCCCGCCCCTGCACCATATTTCGCCCCAATTGGAGATGGCAAGAAATATAGTTCTACTCACTTCGGCCAAGTCATGGTCAAGGCTGCGGCGCTTTTTCGCGCCACATCGATACACTTGGCCTATTCGACGATTGATGACGCCTATTGGACCGCGGCCCCAGAACCGCACTTAAATGAACAAATAGAGCAGCGCGATTCGAGGGACGCATCATGACCACGACACCGCACCGCGTCGTCATCGTCGGAGCCGGCTTTGGCGGGCTGGAGACGACCTATCGGCTCGCGGGCGCGCCGGTCGAGATCACGCTGATCGACCGCCGCAACCATCATCTGTTCCAGCCGCTGCTCTATCAGGTCGCGACCGCCTCGCTGGCGACCAGCGAGATCGCCTGGCCAATTCGCCATCTCATGCGCGATCGCCGTGAGGTGACAACGCTGTTTGCCACAGTGAGCGGCGTCGACACGGCACGTCGCTGCGTTCTGATCGACGACGGCAGCGAGGTGCCCTACGACACACTGGTGCTCGCCACCGGTGCGCGGCACGCCTATTTCGGCCACGACGAATGGGAGCAATTCGCGCCCGGCCTGAAGACGCTGGAGGACGCGACAACGCTGCGCCGGCACATCCTGGTGGCATTCGAGCGTGCCGAGCGCGAAACGGATCCGGAGAGGCGCGCGGCGCGGCTGACCTTCGTCATCGTCGGCGCCGGCCCGACCGGCGTCGAGCTTGCCGGCACCATCGCCGAGATGGCGCACCACACTCTGCCCGGCGATTTCCGCAACATCGACACGACCAAGGCGCGTGTCGTGCTGATCGAGGCCGGCCCGCGCGTGCTCGCGGGCTTTGCCGACGACCTCTCGGCTTACGCGCAGGCGTCGCTGGAAAAGATCGGGGTCGAGGTCGTGCTGGGGCAACCCGTGACCGAGATCGACCGCGATGGCGTGGTGTTCGGCGGCACGCGGCTCAACGCCAAGACCAGGATCTGGGCCGCCGGCGTGCGCGCTTCGCCCGCTGCCGAATGGCTGGGCGCACCAAGCGATCGCGCCGGGCGCGTGCAGGTCGAGGCGGACCTGACCATTCCGGGGCATCCCGAGATCTTCGCGATCGGCGATACCGTCAGCATCGATGCCTGGGAGGGCAAGCCGGTGCCCGGCATCGCGCCGGCGGCGAAGCAGCAGGGCCGCCATGTCGCCGAGACCATCAAGGCTCGGCTGCGTGGGCAGACGAAGGGTGCGTTCCGCTACAAGCACGCCGGCAGCCTCGCGCAGATCGGCAAGCGGCTCGCGGTGATCGATTTCGGCCGCATCAAGCTGCGCGGCACCATCGCGTGGTGGATCTGGGGCATCGCCCACATCTACTTTCTGATCGGCCTCCGCCACCGCCTCAGCGTCGCGCTGAGCTGGCTCTGGATCTACGCCCGCGACCAGCGGGCGGCGCGACTGATCACGCAGGGCAGTAGCAAGGTGGTGTAGTTCTCCTTCTCCCCTTGTGGGAGAAGGTGGCGCGAAGCGCCGGATGAGGGGTTCTCTCAACTCGAAAGGGAGTTCGTGAGGAGACAACCCCTCACCCGGCTCCGCTTTGCGAAGCCACCCTCTCCCACAAGGGGGCCCGCAAGGGGAGAGGGTGCAGCAGCGCGCGCAGCTCGCGCTACTTCACCAACTCACACCCGCCCTCCGCCAGCGGGCGGAACGCCTGGTCCGCCGGAATCGTCGAGACCAACTTGTAATAATCGTACGGGTATTTCGACTCCTCGGGCTTCTTCACCTCGAACAGGTACATTGGGTGCACGACCCGGCCATCCTGACGAATCGTGGTGTCGCCGAACAGCTTGTCCTTGCCCCTGAACTTCTTCATCTCGGGCACGACGCTCTTGGCATTATCGCTGCCCGTGGCGGCGACGGCGTTGAGATAGGCGAGCGTGGAGGCATAGACGCCGGCCTGATTGCCGCTCGGCATTTTTCCGTTCATGCCGGGCCGCGCGGCGAAGCGCTTGGCGAAAGCGCGGGTGTCGTCGTTCATGTCCCAGTAGAAGGCTTCCATCAGCTGGAGTCCCTGCGCGACCTTGATGCCCATGCCGTGGACGTCGTTGATGAAGAGCAGGAAGGCAACCAGCTTCTGGCCGCTCTGCTGGATGCCGAATTCGGCGGCCTGTTTCACTGCGTTGATGGTATCGCCGCCGGCATTGGCAAGGCCGATAACCTGCGCTTTCGAGCTTTGCGCCTGCAACAGGAAGGACGCGAAATCGGAGGTCCCGAGCGGATGCTTGGACGAACCCAACACCTTGCCGCCATGCGCCTCGATGTATTTCTGTGCCTCGGCCTCGATTCCCTTGCCGAGCGCGTAGTCGACCGTGAGGAAATACCACTCCTTGCCGCCACGTGACATCATCGCGGCCGCCGTGGTGTTTCCGGTCGCCCAGGTGTCGTTGACCCATTGAATGGTGTTGGGCGAGCAGGCCTTGCCGGTGAGATCGGAGCTTGCCGTCGAGGACGCCAGGAACGTCATGCGGCTATCGCGCAAGAGCGAGTTGATGGAGAGGCCGACCGCCGAGTTCGGCACGTCAACGATGGCATCAACGCCTTCGACGTCGAGCCATTTGCGCGCGATGGCGCTGCCGACATCGGCCTTGTTCTGATGGTCGGCATAGACGATCTCGACCTTGATGCCTTTGCCGCCACCGTTGAAATCCTCGGCCGCCATGCGTGCCGCCTCGACTGAGCCCATGCCGTTGGTGTCCTGGAAGATGCCGGAGATGTCGTTGAGCACGCCGACGCGCACGACATTGTCGGATATCTCGGCGCTTGCCGCACCGACCATCAGGCTCGCAGCCAGTGCGAGCGTCCACTTCAGATGCTTCATCGTTCCCTCCCCTGTTGAATGTGTTGCCACGCCGATTGTTGCCGTCGCGGTTCAGATTTTAGACCTGCCGCGCCGGCAGCCTCACGACGAGCCCGTCGAGCGCGGGCGTGAGGTGGATCTGGCAGGACAGCCGGCTGTTCGGAAGCCGCTCGCTTGCGGTGCCCTCGAGCAGCGCATCCTCCTCGTCGGCCATTGCTGGCAGGCGCGCGAGCCAGCTCTCGTCGACATAGACGTGACAGGTCGCACACATGGCATTGCCGCCGCATTCGGCCAGAATGCCGTCGACGCCGTGGCGGGTCGCGGCCTGCATGGCGCTTTCGCCATCACTGGTCTCGACACGATCAGACCTGCCGTTGGGATGGATGAAGGTGATGGCGGGCATGAAGCTCCTCGTCAGGCCGGGATAATGGTGACAGGCAGGCTGTCGAGCCCGCGCAGCGTGTTGTTGAAGCGGCGCTTCGGCTCACCCGCGATCTCGATTTTCGCGATACGGCGCGCCAGAGCCGCCAGCATCACCTCGCCTTCGAGGCGGGCGACGAGTTGACCGACGCACATATGGATGCCGGAGCCGAACCCGACATGGCCCGAGGTGCGGCGGGTGATGTCGTAGCTGTCGGGCTTGTCCCAGCGCCGCGGATCGCGGTTGGCGGCGGCGAGGAACATCAGCACCTTCTCGCCTTCGCCGATCTTCGCGCCGGACAGCTCGACCTCCCGCGTGGTGGTGCGGAAGAAGGTCTGCACCGGGCTTTCGAAGCGCACGGCCTCCTCGAAAGCGCCACGCGCGAGCGAGATATCCTCGCGCAGGCGCTGCCATTGATCCGGGAAGCGCGCGAGGCAATAGACCGCGGCGCCGATGCCGTTGACGGTGGTGTCGAGCCCGGCCGACAGCAGCGAGCGCACCAGCAGTGGCGCTTCGGTCGCGGTGATCTCGCCATCATCGACGCGGTCATGAATACAGGCGCCGAATCCGCCGGGTGCCAGATTCTCGCGCTGGCACTGCTCGGCGACATAAGCCTGGTGCGGCGCCGAACGTTCGATCGCCTCCTGGCGCAACTGGTTCGGCGGTCCGAAGGCGTTGAACACGACGCTCGCATAGGGAATCAGATGCTCGCGACCTTCCGGCTTCAACCCGAGCGCATCCGGAAAGATCGAGAGCGGATAGGCCTCGGCAAGATCCGCGATTGCATCGAAGCTGCGCTTCTCCAGCAGCGCATCGACCCGCGCCTCGGCCGCTGCGGCAAAGCGGTCGCGCACCTGCTTCATCACGGTGGGGGAAAGCACCTTTGACAGCACGGCGCGGGTGCGGGTGTGCGCGGGTGGATCGGCCTCCAGGATCAGGCTGGGCGGCCGCCACGGCGTCTCCTTCTTGAAATCACTGAGGCCGACACCGCGGCTGGAGCAGAAGGTCGCGGGATCGTTCAGCACGGCGTGGACCTCGGCATAACGCGCCACGCCGTACACGCTCCATTTGTCGAGATAGACGACCGGGCCTGCCTCCCGCAGCAGCTCATGTGTAGGATAGGGATCGGCAAAAAAACTCATCGCGAAGGGATCGACGTCGAGATGCGGCACGGCCGCGACGTCAGCTGCTACAGGGGAGCCGGATGCAGTCATGGAAGACCTCCCTCATTTTGAACTTGTGAAACGGCCGCGCTTACCCTTAGGTCATGGGACAAGCCGCGACTCAGAACGCCGATATGCCGCCGTCCTTGAATAGAGCCCGCCAAAAGCCTGCGCCCGCCGAATTCGGGCCGACGCTCGATCTCGATCGTTACGTCCCGGCCTTCATCACCTTCATCGCCAACAAGCTCTCGAACAGCGCGACCGCGTTCTATCAGCGGCAGTTCGGCGTCAACGTCACGGAATGGCGGATCATGTCGCTGCTGGCGATCGAGCCCGGAATTCCGGCCTCGCGCATCTGCCACGTCATCGGCTTCGACAAGGGCCCGGTGAGCCGGACGCTCGCGGGGCTCGAAAAGCGTGGGCTGGTGTCGATCCGCACCGACCCGAACGATGGCCGCACCCATTCGATCTCGCTCACGGCGAAGGGCCGCGCCACCCACGACAAGGTGATCATCGCGGCGCTCGAACGCGAGCGGCGCCTCCTGTCCTGCCTCAGCAAGGACGAGCGCGAGGTGCTGATCGACCTGCTCCGTCGGCTGCACGAAAATCTCGGCGCGGTCACCGGCAGCACTGAGGCCTGACAGATCGCGCGCCGGCCGTCTGCTCCTTTCGTGTCCAGGCTTGCGCCGGCACTTGCCGACGGCACCATTCTGGCCGCGCATTGTTTCCTCCAGGATCAGACGCAGCGGTTCGTCCGCCGTCATCCTTCTCTGGAACGGTTCGCACAAATTAGTTGCTTGGGCAACAAAATAATCGACAAGATAATGCGGCAGGGTGACTGGCGTATTGGGCGAGCTCTTTCACTTCCTGCCCCACTCTCCGCCATTTGCGAGCGCAGCGAAGCAAATCCAGAATCCTTCCGCGGCAACAGTCTGGATTTGCTTCGTCGCAAGGGCTCCTCGCAATGACGACGTGGAAAGCGAGTGCCTGTTCGTCTCGCTAGCTAATAGCTATAAGCCAACCCACTCGCGCGACGCATCATCGTTCAGCCGTGCCACCGCATCGGCACGACGCGTCAGCACGGCGCGCTGGTTGATGTAGCCTTTGTCGGTGATCTCGCCGCCGTCGACCAATGGCGGCTCGGCGAGCAGCAACGCGCGCGTGGCATGGCCGGAGGAGTTGCTGCTCTGCTGTTTCAGCCGCGTCAGACCCTGCGCGATCGCGGTCCTGACCTTGTCATGCGCCAGCACGTCGTTCACAGCCGCCGCGTCGCCCAGCCCGGCATGAGCGCGGCAGGCTGCGATATTCGGAAACACCAGGAACCGCACCTCGTCGCCGCCATGGCCGGTGACGACGATATCCTGCGCGAGCGGCGCCAATGCGGCAATGCCGGCGACACGCAAGGTGCCGACGCTGACCCAAGTTCCGGAATTTAGCTTGAAATCTTCCGCGACGCGCCCATCGAAGAACAGGCCGCGCTCAGGCCGCTTGGCATCGGCAAACCTTACGGCGTCGCCGATGAGATAGAATCCTTCGTCGTCGAACGCCTGCTTCGTCAGCTCCGGCGCCTTCCAATAGCCCGGCGTGACGTTGGGACCGCGCACGCGAACTTCCAGCTTGTCGCCGGCGGCGACGAGCTTGAGCTCGGTGCCGGGAATCGGCACGCCGATATTGCCCGAGCGTTCTGCGAGGAAATGGCAATCGGTCGCGAGCGGGGACGTCTCGGTTGAGCCCCAGGCCGAGACCATCGGCAACGCACGGCCGACGGTCTTGATCGAGAGATCTTCGAGCGCATCCCACAGATTCTGCGGCAGCGCCGCGCCGGCATAGAAAGCGAATTTCACCTCGCTGAAGAAGCGGCGGCGCAGCTCCTCGTCGCCGCGCAGTGCCGCGATCAGCATGTCGAAGCCGCGCGGCACGTTGAAATAGACCGTCGGCATCACGCTTCTTAGATTGGCGAGCGACATCGCAAACAGACCCGGCGCTGGCTTGCCGCCGTCGATATAGAGCGAGCCGCCATTGCGCAGCACGAGGTTGAAATTGTGGTTGGCGCCGAAGGTGTGGCTCCAGGGCAGCCAATCGAGGATCACGAGATCGCCGCGGCTCGGTTCGAGAAACGTCCAGGCCTGCGCCTTGGCCTGTTGGCTCGAGGTCAGCATGCGCTGGGTGTTGATGACCGCCTTGGGCGTACCGGTCGAGCCCGAGGTGAACAGGAATTTCGCGATGGTATCCGGCGTCACCGCGGCGAAGGCTTTGGCGACGTCGGGCGTCTCTGGCGTCTCCGCAATGGTGCGGAACGACAGCGCATCGGCGTCGTCGGCATGACCGCTGATGATCTGCGCCGTGTGCAACGGCCTGATCGCGGCCAGGGCCGCCGCAAATGGCTTGGTTGCGGAGACATAGATCGCACCCGGCGCGAGCAGCGCGATCATGCTCCTGAGCTTGTCGAAATCTTTCGACATCAGCGAATAGGCGGGTGAAACCGCCGCTGAGGGCACGCCGACATGCTGCGCCGCGAGCGCGAGCAGCGCGTGATCGATGCTGTTGTCGGAGAGGATAGCGAGCGGTCGCTCGGCGCTGAGGCCCTGCGCCAGGATCCAGGACGCGGCCGCCCGCACCTGCCGCAGCGCCTGCGCATAGGTGACGGTAGTCCAGGGCGCATCGGCACTGCCGTGCTCGGCGAGGAAGATCGTATCGGGTGTTTGCCGCGCCCATTGCTCCAGCCAGTCGCCGGTGCAGCGCGCGCTCGCGCCAAGTGGCTCGGGCGAGCGCAGCACGATGCTGCCGTCGGCGCGATGCTCTGCGACCGTCCTTGGCGTTGCGAACAGGCTTGCAGCGTCACCGCGTGGGGCGGTCATCATGGGGTTTCCTCCTCCGCCCCGATTCGGGATCGGCGGCCGCCTCGTTCCGGGCTGCTTGGCCGCAATGTTGGGCGGGACAATTGTTGTCGTCAACAACAATCTTTCGCACCGCCCGTCGAGGCGCTAAGGTCGCGCCGAGGGAGACACGATGTGACAAGCAGCGCAGCCCAGACGTCCCCACGCAAACGCGCCGGCAACGGCGCAGTGCAGCGGAGTGACTCCGACGAGGTCGGCCTCGATGCGCTGGTCGGGCACGCCGGCTACGCGGTGCGGCGCTTCCAAATATGGATCTTTCAGGACTTCATCAGGACGCTCGGTGAGGTCGACATCAGGCCGACGCAATATTCGGTGCTGACGGTGATCGGTGCCAATCCCGGCCTGTCGCAGATGGCCGTAGCCAAGCGCCTCGGCATCGAGCGCGCGCGGCTGGTGCATCTGCTCGACAGCCTCGAAAGGCGCAGATATGTGAAGCGGGTCAAGTCGAAGACGGACCGGCGCTCGCACGCGTTGCACCTCACCGCACAGGGCGCGACGGAACTGGCCAAGTTCAAACGACTTGCCGCGGAGCACGAGCGGCATGTCGAGGCGAAGATCGGCAGGGAGAACCGGCAGCACCTGCTTCGGATTCTCGCCGACTTCACCTGACCCCCGCTGCTCATAATTTAAGCAGATGCCCCTAACCGAGCGCGTGCGCTCGACGCCCAGCTCGCGGCAAGGCCCTGATCTCACGATATTATCCGGGTACTTGCCCAACCTCTATACTGTACACAATGGCACATCGCTTGCTTCGAGCCGGGGTGAACCAGTTGCCGGAGTTTTGTCGTCATGGGGGCTGAGCAGCCTGAAACGATCGCCGCGATTGTGGCCGCGCATCGCGCGGGCACGCTGACGCCGGCGCAGACGGTCGCACGGACCTACCAGCGCATTCGCAACCACAACGATCCCGCGGTCTTCATCAGCCTGCGCGACGAGGAGGACGCGATCGCGGAGGCCGAGAGACTTGCCACGAAGGATGCCGCGAGCCTGCCGCTCTACGGCGTGCCGGTTGCGGTGAAGGACAATATCGACGCGCTGGGATTTCCGACCACCGCGGCCTGTCCCGCCTTCGCCTATACGCCAACGCGCGACTCCACCGCCGTGGAGCGCCTGCGCGCTGCGGGCGCCATTATCATCGGCAAGACCAATCTCGATCAGTTCGCGACCGGCCTCGTCGGCGTGCGCTCGCCCTACGGCATTCCCAAAAATTCGATCCATGAGGATCTCGTTCCCGGCGGCTCGAGCTCGGGCTCGGCAGTGGCCGTCGGCGCCGGGCTCGTGCCGCTCTCCCTCGGCACCGACACCGCCGGCAGCGGCCGCGTGCCGGCGATGCTCAACAACATCGTCGGGCTGAAGCCGAGCCTCGGCATGATCTCGACCGCGGGCCTCGTGCCCGCCTGCCGCACGTTGGACTGCATCTCGGTGTTCGCACTGACAGTCGACGACGCTGCGCTGGCGCTCTCCGTGATGGCCGGCCCGGATCAGGCCGACCCGTTCTCGCGCGACCGGCCGCTTCAGCAGCTCACGTCGTTCCCGGCGAATTTGCGCCTCGGCGTGCCACGCAACGGGCAGCTGATCTTCTTCGGCGACAAGGCGGCGGAAGCCGCTTACGGCGATGTGCTGAAGCGCTGGACCGCGCTTGGCGCGGATCTCGTCGAGTTCGACCTTGAGCCATTCTATGAGACGGCGCGGCTGCTCTACCAGGGGCCGTGGGTCGCCGAGCGCTACCTCGTGATCAAGGATCTGCTCGCGTCCGCACCCGATGCGATCCACCCCGTGACGCGCGAGATCACGGCGGCCGGCGCGCGGTTGACGGCGGAGGAGACCTTCTCCGCGCTCTACCGCCTGCAGGGCTTGCGCAAGATCGCCGAGCGCACATTTGCGAACATCGACGCGCTGGTGCTGCCGACCGCGCCGACCGCCTATACGAGCGCGGAGGTGCTGGCCAATCCGGTCGAGCTCAACAGCCGGCTCGGTACTTACACCAACTTTGTCAATCTGCTCGACCTCTGCGGCCTTGCCGTGCCGGCGTCGATGCGCGCCGACGGCATTCCGTTCGGCATTACGCTGCTCGCCCCCGCAGGATGCGACGCGTTGCTCGCCAGCATCGGCCGTGTGTTCCATGCGGATACGAAGCTCCGTCTCGGCGCAAAGAGCGTGGCGCAAGCACCGCTCGCGCCGCTGCCCGCAAGCAGCGGTGAGGAGATTCCGATCGCAGTCGTCGGCGCCCATCTCTCCGGCATGGCGCTGAATGGCGAGCTCAAGGCGCTGAACGGACGCCTGATCGAAGCGACCAAGACCGCGCCGGACTACCAGCTCTATGCACTCAAGACCACGCCGCCCAAGCCGGGCATGCTGCGCGTCGAAGCCGGCAAGGGCGCCGCAATCGAGCTGGAGATCTGGTCCCTGTCGTCCTCTGCCTTCGGCAAGTTCGTCAATGCGATTCCTTCGCCGATGGCGATCGGCACGATCAGGCTTACCGACGGCCGCAGCGTGAAAGGGTTTCTCGTCGAGCCGGAGGCGTTGCCAGACGCACGCGACATCACGGCGTATGGCGGCTGGCGGAAGTATATGGCGGAAGCCGCGACGACATAGGTGCGGTAGGGTGGGCAAAGGTGCGAAGCACCGTGCCCACCATCCATCCGCAAGGATGTTAGGATGGTGGGCACGCTTCGCTTTGCCCACCCTACCGCACCGAGCGAGTCGCCCTACACCGACACCGAATAGATCTCATACTCCCCGCGCACCAATTCGATATGCGCGCGCATGGCTGCCGCGGCCCCCTGCTTGTCGCCGCGCATGATGGCGACGACGACGCGGTCGTGCTCAGCTTGCGACTTGGCGAGCCGTCCGAGATTGCGGAACTGGGCGCGGCGGAACGGCTGAACGCGCACGCGGGTGGCGAGCGTGATCTCGGCGATGTAGCCGTTCTGCGATCCCGCATAGATCGCGTTGTGAAAGCGCTCGTTGACATCGTGGAAACGCTCGGGATTGCCGGCATAGCTCAGCACCCGTAGCTCCTCGTGGATGGCCTCCAGACCATGCCGCTCGGCGGCCGACATGCGCTCTGCGGCAAGGCCGGCGCACAATGCCTCGAGCTCCGCCATTGCCTCGAACATGCTCTTCAGCCGCTCGATCGAGGGCTGCGCCACCACTGCCCCACGATGGGCGCGCGCCTCGACAAGACCGCTCGCCACCAGCTGGCGCAACGCCTCGCGCACCGGCGTGCGCGAGACGCTGAAGCGGCGCGCGATGTCGGTCTCGTCGAGCGGCGCCCCGGGAGCCAAAGTTCCACGCACGATCTCGTCGGCGAGCTGAAGACGTAGCTCCTCGGCGCGCGTGACCTTGTGCAGCGATTGTGAGGGACGGTCGACGCGCGGCACCACCGGCTCGACCGGCAGCGCTCCGTGCGGAAAGTCGTCAAGCGTCATACGGTCTCTTTCGGCTCGTCGATGATGCTGACATGGGCGGCGACGACGCGCCAGCCCTCCGGAAAGCGAATCCAGGTCTGCATCTGCCGGCCGACCTTGCCGGGCACGGTGTCGCGATAGAACAAGGTGGAGGCCACGGCCGTGTCGCGGCCATAGCTCGTAATCACGGTCTTCGCGGTGCGCCGGTTCAGGCCGACCGGCGAGCGGCCGGCCCGGAAGCCGGAGATCGCCTCATAGCCGTAGAGGTTCTCGCCGATGCCGTAGCGCAGCGTGCGGGGGTCGTTGCGGAAAAGCTCACCGAGCACGGCGACGTCGTTGCTGACCAGGGCCTGCTCATAGCGCTCGAACGCGGCTCTGACTTCGGCGATCACGTCGGGAAGATCGATCTCCATCTCAAAATCCTCAAAGTCCCCTTGGCGACGGCGCCGATGCCACGCCCATCTTCTCCAGTGCGTACGCGACGCGCAACGCGACGTCCTCGCGCCACGGCGCGGCGATGATCTGCACGCCGATCGGCAGCGGCTCGAGCGGCACCGGCACGGCGACGACCGGAAGGCCGATAAAGGAGATCGGCTGGGTGTGGATGCCGATATTGGCGCGCACCGGCAGCTCGACGCCGTCGAGCGTAAAATTCACCTGGCCAAGCTTCGGCGCAGTGCACGGCGTTGCCGGCGCAAGCAACACGTCGACCGACTTGAAGATTTCGGCGAGCTGGCCGCGATACCAGCGTCGGAATTTTTGTGCGCGGTCGACCAGCGGCGCCGGCACCATGGCGCCCGCAATCAGCCGGTCGCGCACGGCAGGATCAAAATCGTTCGGGCGCTTGCGCAGGCGATCGAGATGCAGCGAGGCGCCTTCGGTGGTGGTAATGACATAAGCCGCCGCGCGGGCGCGCGAGGCTTCGGGAATGTCGACGATCTCAGTCGCGCCAAGCGCCTTGGCAATGCGGCTGACGGCTTCGACCGCTTCCGGAAACACGTTCTTCTGAAAGTGACCGCCGGCGATCGCGATGCGCAAGCCCGAGATGGACTGGCCGAGCAGCGGCGCCACCTGTTCGACCTCACGCGTGCTGCATGCGGCATCGTCGGCATCCGGTCCCTGCATCGCGTCATAGGCGAGCGCGAGGTCGGCGACGGAGCGCGCCAGCGGGCCGAGATGATCGAGGCTCGCAACGAACGGGAACGAGCGCGCCCGCGACAGCCGACCGTACGTCGGCTTCAAACCAAAGATGCCGCAGAACGAGGACGGCACCCGGATCGACCCATTGGTGTCCGAGCCGAGCGCGATCGGCACCAGCGCGCCGCCAACGGCGCTGCCCGATCCACCCGAGGAGCCTCCGGTCATCCGCGTGGTGTCGTGTGGATTGCGCGAGGGACCGTCGTGGATGTTCTCGCCGGTGAAGTCGTAGGCGTATTCGCCCATATTGAGCGCGCCGACCAGCACGGCGCCGGCTGCTTCCATCCGTTCGATCAACGTGGCGTCGCGCCTGGCTGGCGCGAGGTCGCGGTTGATCTTCGAGCCCGCGCGCGTCACGAGGTTAGCTACGTCGAACAGGTTCTTCACTGCAAAGGGCACGCCGGCGAGCGGACCGACTTTCTTTCCCGCCGCGATGTCGGCATCGATCGCGCGCGCCTTGGCGCGGGCACGGTCGGCGGTGACGTCGGTGAACGAATTGAGGATCGTATCGTGCTGCTTGATACGCGCGAGAGCTGCTTCCGTGGCAGCGAGCGCCGACATCCTGCCGCCCGCAACCGCGCTCGCGATCTCAGCAGCGGTCATCTCTGGCTTGATGGTCATGGCGACATCAGGCCGTGAAAATCGGCGCCGGCTCCGTCTCGTCCGGCAGCGCGAATTCGTCGACGAGGCGGCCAAGCCGCAGCGAGACTTCGAGATTGGCGCGAACGGCGGGTCTCCAGGCCTCCTCGACCGGTAGCGCAAGCGCCTTCGATACGGCTTCGATATAGTCGTCGATATGATTGTCTTGCGGCTCGGCCATCACGCTCCCACACTATCTCAGTGAACCTGCATCGGCGGATGCGGGATCGCCGTCAGCAGTTCCTTGGTGTAGTCGTCCTGCGGATCGCTCAAGACCTTCTCGGAAGAGCCTTCTTCGACGATCCGTCCCGTCCGCATCACAATGACACGATCGCACAACAAGCGCACCACATTCAAATCATGCGAGACGAACAGATAACTCATACCTAGGCGCTGCTTCAGGTCCTGAAGCAGATTGAGGACAACGGCCTGCACCGACACGTCAAGCGCCGCCGTCGGCTCGTCCAGGATCACGAGTTTTGGATGCAGGGCGATGGCGCGGGCGATGCCGACGCGGGCCTTCTGGCCGCCGGACAATTGATGCGGGAAGCGATCGAGCAAGTTGTGCGGCAGGCCGACCATCGTGGCCAGCTCCTCGCAACGGGCGCGCAGCGCGTCGCGCCCGCTGATGTCGCCGAGCTGCATGATCGGGTCCGCAATGGCGCGCGCGGCGGTGAAGCGCGGGTTGAGGCTGTCGGTCGGGTCCTGGAACACCATCTGGATGCGGCTGCGCTGCGGCAGCCGGGCGAATGCGGCAGGCGCGATGCTGCCGATGTCATCGCCGCCGAACTGGATCAGGCCCGAGGTCTGGTCGAGCAGGCGCATCACCATCATCGACGTCGTCGATTTGCCGCAGCCGGACTCGCCGACCAGGCCGACGCTCTCGCCGACGCGAATCGAGAAGCTGATGCCGTCGACGGCGCGGAACACCTCCGGCTCGACGGGCGGCTTGCGGCCGAACAATTTGCCGAGCACGGCGGTCGCGCCCTGGCGGGAATATTCCTTGACGAGCTTTTCGACGAGGAGGAGGGGCTTTGTACTCTCGTCACCCCCGGGCTTGACCCGGGGGTCCATCGACTGAGAGAGGTCTTTCGAAGTGTGATGGATGGCCGGGTCAAGCCCGGCCATGACGAATGGGGATTGCGCCGCTCCAGCCCCCTCCTCCGGCAGCAAGTCTCGCAACGATACACCCAGCCGCGGCGTCGCGCGCATCAGCTTCTTGGTGTAGGGGTGCTGCGGGCTGGCGAAGATGTCGGCAGCCTTCGCGGTCTCGACCACTCTTCCCTTCTCCATCACCACCACACGATCGCAATAGGCGGCGGCGAGGCCGAGGTCGTGCGTGATCAGGATGGTCGACATCGCACGTCGTTTGGTCAGCTCGACGATCAGGTCCATCACCGCCTTCTGTGTGGTGACGTCGAGGCCGGTGGTCGGCTCGTCCGCGATCAGGAGCTGCGGATTGCAGGCCAGCGCAAGCGCGATGACGACGCGCTGGCACATGCCGCCTGACAGCTCGAACGGATAGGCGTGGTAGCGCTCGCGCGGCCGGGCGATCTTGACCTGCTCCAGCGCCTCGATCGCCTTCTCGCCGTGATCGGCGACCTGGGCCTGCTGCACATGGGTGCGCAAGACGTCCTCGATCTGATCGCCCACCTTGCGGATCGGATTCAGGGCAGCGCGCGGATTCTGGAAGATCATCGAGACCTCGCGGCCGCGCAGATCGCGCATCTGGTCCTCGGTCGCGGCCTTGACGTCGATGCCGGAGAACATGACCGAACCTTCGGCGATCCGCCCCGCGCGATCGAGGATGCGCATCACCGCATAGGAGGTCACCGACTTGCCGGATCCGGACTCGCCGACGATCGCCAGCGTCTCCCCCTTGGCGAGGCAGATGCTGACCTGCTGCACCGCCTTGACGATGCCGCGACGGGTGGTGAATTCGACGGTGAGGTCCTGGACCTCGAGCAGGGGCCGGGCGGTCACGAGGACCTCCCAATCAAAAATGGCGAAAACAACCCCATGCACAGTAGAAGGCACTTGATTTCATTGCAGAATTTCGGTCGAAAATTCGCGCGCACAACAGCCATCACGTTCTCCGCTGCGGGTCGACGATGTCGCGCAGGCCGTCGCCGAGGAGGTTGAAGCAGAACACAGCGATCATCAAAGCAAGGCCGGGGAATAGCGCGATCCACCACTCGCCCGAGACCATGAAGCCCGCACCTTCGGCGACCATGATGCCCCATTCGGCGGTCGGCGGGCGGACGCCGAGCCCGATGAAGGACAGGCCGGCGGCGTTGAGGATGGCGTAGCCCATGGTCAGCGACATCTGCACGATCATGATCGGCATGATGTTCGGCAGGATGTGCACCAGGAGGATGCGGAATTCGCCGTTGCCGGACAGACGTGCCGCCTGCACGAAGCCGGCATTGCGGCGGACATTGGCCTCGGCGCGAGCGACGCGGGCGTAGAGTGGGAAGTTCACGATCGCGGTTGCGAGGATGATGTTCTGCACGGTGTTGCCGAGCGCAGCGACGATGCCCATCGCCAGCACGAACAGCGGGAAAGCCATGATGGTGTCGGCGATGCGGCCGACGATGCGGTCGGTCCAGCCGCCGAAATAACCGCCGGCGATGCCGGCGAGCCCGCCCATCAAGAACACCAGCGCGACGGAGGCGACCGCGATGAAAACATCGAGCCGCGTCGCCACCACGACGCGGCTAAAAATGTCGCGGCCGAGCTGGTCGGTGCCGAACCAGTGCGCCGCCGACGGCGGATTCAGCGCGGCGGCGGTATCGGAGGCGAGCGGATCATACGGCACGACATAGGGGCCGAAGATCGCGGCCAGGAGGATCAGGATGAGCAGCGCGAAGGCGAAGCCCGTGACCTTGTTCTCGCCAAGGACGTACCGGGTCTGATCGAGGATCGCGACGAGGCCGGAGGTCCGCGCAGGACCGACGGGTTCGACCGCAGGCGCAACGGTGCTCATGATGTCGTCCAGATAGCGCTTGATTGAGCTAACGCGTAGCGAAGGTGCCTCACCTCTCCCGCTTGCGGGAGAGGTCGGCGCGGAGCGCCGGGTGAGGGTTCTCTCCTCTTGGGGGTTCTCGATTGTGGAGACACCCTCTCCCCAACCCTCCCCCGCAAGCGGGGGAGGGAGCCCACCTTCCTTGGGGCTCGCAACCGACCAAACCTCATGCGCTAGCCCTCCAGCCTGACGCGCGGATCGATCACGCCGTACAAAATGTCGATCACGAGATTGAGCAGCACGTACATGACGGCCATGGTCAGAACGAAGCCCTGCACCGGCGCGAAGTCGGACGAGATCAGCGCTTCCACCGCATAGGAGCCGATGCCCGGCCAGGCGAACACTTTCTCCACCAGCACGTTGGCGCCCAAGAGGAACGAGAACACCATGCTCAACGTGGTGATGACCGGAAGCATGGCGTTGCGGAAGGCGTAGGTGACGATGACGGTCCCCGGCGACAGGCCGCTGGCGCGGGCCGTTCGCACGAACTCCGAAGCCAGTACCGCCAGCATCGAGGCGCGCGTCATGCGCGCGATCGGCGCCAGCGAGAAGATCGCGAGCGTCGTCGCGGGCAAGATCAGCTGGCTCAGCGCGGAGCGAAACGCCTCAATGTCGCGCGCGAGCAGCGTGTCGATCAGGTAGAAGCCGGTTACTGTCGGCGGCGCGCTGTAGAACACGTCGAGCCGGCCGAGCGGCGCCGGCGACCAGCCGAGGCGGAAATAGAAGACATAGACCAGCACGAGGCCGGTGAAGAACACCGGCAGCGACACGCCGGCCGTCGTCGTGACGCGGCAGAGATGATCGATCCACGATCCCGGCCGCGTTGCCGCCAGCACGCCGAGCGGAATGGCGATGGCGATCGAGACGAAGAGGCCGAGCAGCGTCAGCTCGGCGGACGCCGGCAGGCGGTTGCGGATCTCGGCCGCGACCGGCTGGCCGGTGGTCAGCGAGTTGCCGAAATCGCCATGAGCGAGATCGCCCGTGTAGCGGAAGAATTGCTCGATCAGCGGCCTGTCGAGACCGAGCTTCTTGCGGATCTGCTCGACGGCTTCCTTGGTCGCGGCAGGGCCGGCGAAGTAGGCGGCGGGATCGCCTGGCAGCGCGCGCGTCAGCAGGAAGGTGACGATGACGACGCCGATCAGCGAGGGGATCGCGAACATCAACCGCTTGCCGATGATTGCTAACATGCGGCAAGCCTCTCGTTCCGCGGCTCTCGGGCGAATGGCGAATAGCGAGTGGCGAGCAGCAGAACGTCCGCCTCGTTGCACACCATTCGCTACTCCTATTCGCCATTCGCCAGAACGCTATTCACTGTTCGCTATTCGCCATTCACCCTACTCACCCCTTCGCCATCGCGCGGTAATCCAGGCGGCGGTGGAACCAGTATTGGTAGCCGCTGATGTTCTTCTGCATCGCGACGTTGACGAAGGGCTGGTACAGCGGGATGCGCGGAAGGTCGGAATAGGCGAGATCGACGAAGCCTTTTACGTCGGCCTCATAGGCTGCCTTGTCGCCGGTGGCTGCGGCCGTGCGCGCGCCGTCGATGAGCTTGTCCATCTCCGCCGACTTGTAGCTCATCGTGTTGAAGACGGAATTGTTGCCGTGATAGCACCAGTAGAAGAAGTACTCGGGGTAATCGAGCCAGCCCGAGAACACGTTGGTGAAAAGCGGCATCTCCTTCTTGTTCAATTCGGTGCGCCAGTTAGCGCCGGGCACCTTGTTGATGGTGGTCTTGATGCCCAGCTGGGCGAGGCTCTCCTGCACCAGCACGCAGAGCGGCTCGTTGACGCCGGCGAAGTTGAGATCGAATGAGATCGTGGTCTCGAAACCGTTGGCGTAGCCGGCCTCGCTGAGCAGCGCCTTCGCCTTGTCCATGTCGGTGTTGAACTTGTGCGGCTGCGGCCAGGCGACTTCGGTCGGCTTGTCCTTGGGCGCGCCGAACATGGGATTGCCGAGCCCGAACAGCACCGCGTCCATGATCTTCTGATACGGCAATGCATAGGCGATGGCCTGCCGCACCTTGGGATTGTCGAACGGCGGCTTGGTGACGTTCATGCCGATATACTGGATGCCGTTGGAGAACGGCAGCGACACCACATTGAGCTTGCCGTTCGCCTTCATCTCCTGAAAATCCCTGAACGGCAGCTCATACGAGATGTCGGCATCGCCGCGCTCGAGCAGGGCCCTGCGGTTGCCGGCCTGCGGCACCATGCGCCAGATCACGCGCTTGATCTTGGGCAAGGGACCGCCGACCCAATCCTCGTTGCGCTCCATGATGACTTCGGTGCCGGCGGTCCACTTCGTCACCTTGTAGGCGCCGGAGCCCGCGGTCTGCTGCTTGGTGAATTCGAGGCCCCAGGGATCCTTCTCGCTGGCGTTCTTCTTCACCAGCTCGGAATTGACGATGCAGGGCACGATGACCGCGAGATCGGGAATCGTCAGCTTGTCCTTCTTCAGGAAATCGACGCGCACCGTATGGTCGTCGAGCACGACGAACTGCTCCGGCTTGGTCAGCGAGCCCGCGCTCATCTGAAAGGTCGGGAAGCCGCCGACGCTGACAGCGCGGTCGAGCGACCATTTCACGTCCTTGGCGGTGACCGGCGCGCCGTCGTGGAATTTGGCGTTCTTCTTCAGCTTGAAGGTGACCGACATGTCGTCGATCTTCAAGTCCTCGGCGAGCTCGCCCTTGAACTTGTCGCGGTCGTAATAAGGCACGCCGCCGGGTCCGCTTTTCATCTCGTGGCTGATCAGGCGGTCGTAGCAATTCCAGGACACCTCATAGCCGGGCACGTTGGTGCCGACGCCGTGGATGTCGAGATTGTTGGGGCCGCCCTCGGAGACGATCAGTAGCGTCTCGGAGCGCGCATCGGCCTTGGCCGAGGAGATCATCGAGGGCATGGCCGGAAGCGCCGCGCCAGCGGCCAATCCGGAAACGGACTTGAGGAAATCGCGGCGCTTCATGAAATCGCTCCAACACAACGTTTTTGGTTGGAGCCGGATTCGCAAGGTTCGTGCCAAGGCTTAATGGAGGCTTAGCCTGATCCTAAGAGATTGGTATTCCACGAGAATGTAAACAGGAGGCCTCTCAAAGCCGATGCGGCACGCTCCTCTTCTGCATACAAGGACAGGAAATTGCCTAAATATTAGGCCGGCGATACAGAGGCCCATTCAGAAGGCGATAGCAGAATCCCTTGAGCAGGTAGCGTGGCGACCTGCTGAAGCGATGAGGATTGGCCGTCATTCCGGGGCGATGCGCAGCATCGAGCCCGGAATCTATCCAGCCGCAGAATGCGCGGGACAATGATTCCGGCCTTGCCGCTCCGCAGCGCCCCGGACTGTGGGGCGGGATCACCCAGGCCAGATCAGCTCCTGCAATTCGACCAGGTCATTCGCCCTCTCCTGCCAGCCTTCGACACAGATATGGCTGTTGAGGTCGCTGGCGCGGTGCAGCAGCATCAGGGCCATCAGGCGCCGCTTGAGCGCGAAATCGAGCTTTGCATAGCCAAAGCCGTCGAGCAGGCTGCGCACCCTGCCCGGCCGCCCCGCCGCCATGAACGCGCTGGGCCCGAGCAGATCGTAATCGCGCGATCCCGCGAGGACGTCGCCGAAGTCGAACAGGCCGGCGAGCGACCATTGGCCGTCATCACAGGCGAGCAGAAAATTCTCCGGAATGTATTCGCCGATCAAGATCACCGGCGGCGCATCCATTGGAATGAGTTTTGCCGCATCGCGCAGGAGATCTTCCAGACCTCCGAGGAATTTCGGCGCAAGGCCAAGACGCAAGTGCCGCGCCTTACAGCCCTGCATCTGCTGGCGCATGAAATCGTCCCAGCGCGGCTCGATGTGCGCGAGCTCTCCGAGCGGGGCGCGCTGCACGGAGGCGATGGTCTCGCCGATCTGGTGCAGCACGCGCTCCTTCTGGTCTTCCGCCAAGTGCGGCCAGGCCTCCGAGCCCAGCGTGCCGGCAAGGCGCGTGATGATCAGGTATGGCCAGCCGTCGCGCATCCCCTCCGCGACGATCTCCGGAATTGGCAGATGCAAGCGGCCGGCAAGCTGCGTCAGCGAGCCGCGCTCGGAGATGAATTGCGCGCGCAGCAGCGGCGGGAAGATTTTGAGGATGAGTTTTTCACCGAGGCCGATGACGAGATTGGTGCCGGTGGAAAATACCTGGGGCTCGCTGGCATCGAGACCGTGGCCGCGCGCGATGTCGAGCGCGTTTCCCAGCCATTGCGATGGATCAGCGCGATAGACGCGGAAGCTTTCTGCGCCGGTGAAGTGAGGGAGTTGTTGCGACTGCGTGATCGTCATTGGCGCTTACTCATGAGAGGCAGAGTCTTCTTTTGTTGAATTGGTGCAAGCCACGGCGATCGTGCACCTCTCCCGCCTGCGGGAGAGGTCGACGCGAAGCGTCGGGTGAGGGTTTTCTCCTCTAGGGGATTGTCCCGTTGCGGAGACAACCCTCTCCCCTGCCCTCCCCCGCCTGCGGGGGAGGGAGCGCACCTCCTTTGCGACGGCACCGAGGTGCCTACCGCTCCGGGCTGGCACGCTCGAACTGGCGCAAGAGTTTGTTACCGCGCTCGACCGCGGAATCCAGCGCGGCTTGCGCACTCTTGTGGCCGGAAAAAGCCTGCTCCAGCTCGTCCTCGATCGCGCCGCGGATCAGAATGAAGGAGCCAAGCCGGATGCCCTTGGAGTTCTCCGTCGGCGGATGCAGCGTGATCTGCTCGAACGAGATCGCCGAGCCGGGATTGCGTTCATAGAAGCCCTGCGCCCGCGTCAGCTCGAAGGCGGCGCGGGTGATCGGCAGATAGCCGGTGTTCTGATGCCAGGCGGCCTGCACGCCGGGCTGCGACAGATAGGCGAAGAACCGCGCCACGCCCTTGTATTCCTCGCGCGGCCGGTCGCGCAGCACCCAGAGCGTGGCACCGCCGATGATCGAATTCTGCGGCGCGCCCTTCACGTCGGGCCAGTACGGCATCATGCCGTAGCCGATCTCGAACTTCGAATTCGCCTTGATGTCGGCCCGCGTTGCCGAGGAGCCGATGAAGATGCCGCATTCGCCGTTCTGGAAACGCGGCTCGGCCGCTTGTCCGCGGCCGCTGTAGTCGAACAGCTTGGTCTTCCGCCACTCGCTGAGCACTGCGATGTGATGCACGAGAGACGGATTGTTGATGGTCAATTCCGCATCCAGCCCGGCAAAGCCGTTCGCCCGTGTCGCCAGCGGCAGATTGTGAAAGGCGGAGAAATTCTCGACATGGATCCAGGACGGCCAGGACGTGGTGAAGCCGCAAGGAGCGCCGCGCTCGCGCAGGCGCTTTGCAGCCAGCCCCAATTCCGGCCAGGTCTTCGGCGGCGTCTCCGGATCGAGGCCCGCATCCCGGAACATGGTCTTGTTGTAGTAGAGGATCGGCGTCGAAGAATTGAACGGGAATGACAACAGATTGCCGGCCGCATCGGTGTAATAGCCGGAGACGGCGGGGAGGTAATCGCTCAGCGAGAACGGCTCGCCCTGGTCCCGCATCAGGCTGAACACCGGATAGATCGCGCCCTTCGCCGCGGTCATGGTGGCGGTGGCGACCTCGTTGACCTGGACGATCGCGGGCTGGCTGCGCGAGCGGAAGGCGAAGATCGCCGCCGTCACCGTTTCGGTGTAATTGCCCTTGTACGCAGGCACGATGCGGTAATCGGACTGCGTAGCGTTGAAGTCAGCGGCGAGCTTGTCGAGCTGCCGGCCGAGCTCGCCGGACATCGCGTGCCACAGCGCGATGTCCGTGACGGCACGCACTGGAGTGGCCCAGGCGACAGCCGCAAAGACGGCGGCGACCTGCAAAAAGCGCAATGCTGAAATCACGATGGCTCTTCCCGGCGCGCGCGACAAAAGGCGGCTGCCCTGCTTAAGGCGCGGCATTGGCAGTTTCAACCGGGAATGCGCGGCGGCCGCGCCGCACAATCGGCCACCGTCCGGAGCGGGATGGCCTTCCCTTTACCATCTGCTAGATTGCGTTGAACCTTTTCCTTCCGCCATAGACTGCACCACTGAGGGGTTGAGTGTGCCAGTGCTGAGCCGTGCCGAACTCTCGCGGACCGGGGTGATCTTCGTCGCGCTTCTGCTTGCCGTCTGCGCGACGGACGCGGTTGCGCGCGAATTTCGCGCCGCCGATACCCAGAGCGAGGATTACCCGACCGTCCAGGCGCTGCGCTACATGGGGGCGCTGATCGCCGAGCACACCGGCGGCCGGCACGAGATCAAGGTGTTCCACTCCCGCCAGCTCGGTGAGGAAAAGGAGACCATCGAGCAGACCCGCGCTGGCGCGATCGACCTCAACCGGACCAACGTGGCGCTGATCGGCAATTTCGTTCCGGCGATGAATGTGCTGGCCATGCCGTTCCTGTTCCGGTCCATCGAGCACATGCAGAAGGTGCTGGACGGGCCGATCGGCAGCGAGATCCTCGGCAGCTTCGAGCCCTATGGGTTCGTCGGGCTCGCCTTCTACGATTCCGGCGCGCGGTCGATCTACAACGCTCTCCGCCCGGTCCGCAGCGTCGCCGATCTCAAGGGAATGCGGATCCGGGTACAGCAGTCGGAGTTGATGAGCCAGATGATGCGCGCGCTCGGCGCCGAACCGGTCGAGCTGCCTTACGGGCAGGTGCTCACCGGGCTTGCCAACCACCTAATCGACGGCGCCGAAAACAACTGGCCATCCTTCGTGACGACAGACCATTACAAACACGCCGGCCATCTGGCGCTCACCGAGCACACGATGAGCCCGGAAGTGCTGGTGATCTCGCTGAAGGCCTGGAAGAGCCTCTCGGCGGAGGAGCAGGTGATCTTCAGGGAGGCCGCGCAGCGCTCTGGCCGCTTCATGCGCGAGAAATGGCGCGACCTCGAGGAGCAGTCGCAGCGCAAGGCCCAGGACGCGGGCGTCACGGTCATCAAGGACGTCGACCGCAAGCCGTTCGAGGAGGCGATGGCTCCAATCTATGCCAAGGCTGGGCGTGATCCGGCCGCGGCCGCGCTGATCGAACGCATTCGCAAGGTGGAGTAGAGCTTCTTGGCTGGGCTCGGACACAGCGAGACCGCAGAAAGACCGCCCGGCCCGCTCGGACGGGTGCGCGCGCGCATCGTCGCCGCGCTCCGGGCAGTGCCGATCCGCTGGCGCATCCTGTCAATCGCGGCGCTGAACTCCGCCGTGGTGGTGGTGCTGGTCGCGATGATCTGGAACGGTGTGCAAGTGCTGGGCTCGGCCTGGGACGACGTGCGCCAGGTGCGCGAGTCCGACCGGATCCTGGCGCTGCTCGAAAGCGAGACCGGGCGGCTGCAAAACCTGATCCACCGCTACATCAACCAGCCGAGCCCGGACCTGTTTGCCGAGATCCTGCTGCTGCGGGAGGCGGTGCTGGGCACGCTGACGGGCCGCGCCACCAAGGACCCGATGCTGTCAGGCTCGGTCGAGGAGCTCGAGCGCACCACCGACCGCTTCCTCAACGGCTTTGGCGAGCTGCGCAGCGTGCAGGCCACCATCGCCAAGACCTATGAGGAGCAGGTGCAGGGTCCGGCCAGGGACATGGCCGGCCTGTATTCCATTATCGAAGGCGCCACCGGCCATCGCGACGCGCTGATCTGGCCCTCGCTCGGAAAATCCCGCGAGGCTTTCACCGCGATGCTGGTCGCGGCCAATTCCTACTATCTGTCGCTGTCGTCAGGCGCGGCCGACGACGCGCGGCGCAACACCGAGACGATCGAGAAGACCATTCCGGTCATGATCGACCTCGCCGACAACGACCTCCAGCGCATGGCCTTGCGGCGGCTCGCGGACCGCACCGCGTCCTTGCGCGAGGGCTTTGCAAAACTGTCCGAGCAGCTCGCGAGCCGCACCGAGCTGTTGCGCAACACCATCGACGCCAGCCAGGCCGAGGCGATCGGCGCCATCGACGACCTCTCGACCAAGATGCGCCACCGCGAGCAGAAGGCGCAGGAGACTTTCGACCGCACGCTGGCCGACATCTCTCGCCGCGTGCTCTCCGTTGCGGTGATCTTCCTCGGCATCATCCTCGCCGCCGGCGTCTTGATCGCGCTGTCGATCCGCCTGCCGCTCCAGCAGCTCATGACGGCGATGCGCGCGATCACGCTCGGCGACCTCGGCCGCGAGGTGCAGGGCACGAAGGCACGCGACGAGGTCGGCGCGATGGCGCGCGCCGTGGAAGTGTTCCGCGAGAACGCGATTGCCAAGCGCCAGACCGAGGACGAGCTGCGCGCGTCGAAGGAAAAAGCCGAGAGTGCGCTGCTCGAGCTCAACACCGCACAGCAGAATCTGATCGACGCCGAGCGCCTCGCCGCGCTCGGCGGCTTGGTTGCCGGCGTCGCCCACGAGGTCAACAATCCGATCGGCATCAGCCTGACGGTCGCCTCGAGCTTTGCCCGGCGAAGCGAGATCTTCGAGGCGCAGCTCAAGGGCGATGGGGGCCTGCGCCGCTCGCAGCTCGAAGAGTTCGTGCAGTCCTCGCGCGAGGCCTCGCAGCAGCTGGTGGCCAACCTCCAGCGCGCCGGCGAGCTGATCCAGTCGTTCAAGCAGGTCGCTGTCGACCGCTCCCATGCCGAGCGGCGGCAGTTCTCGCTCAGCGAGGCCACCGAGCAGATCATTGCCAGCCTGCGCCCGGTGCTGAAGCGCTCGCCGATCACGCTTCAGGTCGACGTGCCCGAAGGGCTCCTGCTCGACGGCTATCCCGGCTCCTACGGCCAGATTCTGACCAACCTGTTCCTCAATGCCGCCAACCACGCCTTCGCCGACGGACGTGCCGGCACCATCATCATCTCGGCGCGGCCGCGCGGGACCGACGACATCGAGATCAGCTTCACCGATGACGGCGCCGGCATGACCCCCGACGTGCAGCGCCAGGCCTTTGACCCTTTCTTTACCACCCGGCGCAATGAAGGCGGCACGGGACTTGGCCTCCATATCGTCTATAACCTCGTCACCCAGCAGCTCGGCGGCCGCATGATGCTGGAATCCAAGCTGGGACAAGGCACTACTTTTCGCATTATCATGCCGCGCATTGCCAAGGGCGGCGCGCAAAGCACAGAAAGTGACGGGACTTCTCAATGGCCGAACAGGACGATGTCCTCCACCTGATCGACGACACCGGTACCGCGTCGGAGGATGCCAACACCCGGAAATGGAAGATCGCCGTCATCGACGACGATCCGGCCGTGCATGACGGCACCCGTTTCGCGCTGTCCGACTACAGCCTCAACGGCCAGAGCCTGGAGATCCTGTCGGCCTATTCCGCGGCAGAAGGCCGCAAGCTGATGGCCGAGCACGGCGACATCGCCGCCGTGCTGCTCGACGTCATCATGGAGACCGACGTCGCAGGCCTCGAGCTCGTCGAATTCATCCGCAACGAGATCAAGAACGAGACCGTCCGCATCATCCTGCGCACCGGGCAGCCCGGCCAGGCGCCCGAGCGGCGCGTGATCGTGCAGTACGACATCAACGACTACAAGGCCAAGACCGAGCTCACCGCCGACAAGCTGTTCACCTCGCTGACCGCGGCGCTGCGCTCCTATCAGCAGCTCGAGCGCATGGTGCAGACGCGGCGCGGACTCGAGATCATCATCGACGCCGCCTCGACGCTGTACGACTTCAAGTCGATGCAGCGGCTCGCCGAGGGCGTGCTGACCCAGCTCGCCTCGCTGCTCAACGTCGATTGCGCCGGCATCCTGGTCTTGCGCGACAATGGCGGCATCGATCCCGAGCTCTCGGTGCTCGCCGGCAGCGGCTGCTACAGCCGCTTCATCGGCAGCACGACATCGAAGGCGCTCGATCCCGATCTGCGCGAGATGGTGGAAGCCGCGTTCCAGCGCCGCAAGAACGAATTCGCCGACCACCGCAGCGTGATTTACTTGCGCACCGGAAGCGGCCGCGAGGTGGTGGTGCTGCTCCAGGCCGAGCGCGAACTGTCGGAGACCGACCGTTCGCTGGTCGAGATCTTCTCCAGCCGGCTCTCGATCGCCTTCGACAATGTGATCCTCTATCAGCAGCTTCAGGACGCCAATACGCAGCTGGAGGATCGCGTCGCCCAGCGCACCCGCGCGCTGATGCAGGCCAACCGCCGCCTGTCCGCGCAATGGCTGCGGCTGCAGCGCGCCAACGGCTTCAAGAACGAGATTTTGGGCACCGTCGCGCACGATCTGAAGAATCCGCTCGGCGTCATCCTCGGCCGCACCGAGATGCTGAAGGAGCTGATCTCGACCGGCGCATCGGAAAGCGGCGTGGTTGCTCAAGTCGATCACATCCGCGACGCCACCAAGCGGCTGACCACGATGGTCGATCACCTGATTTCGGATGCGATGGCCGATGCTTTCGACATCACCATCCGCCGCGAGCCGGTCGACGTCGCGGCCCTGGTCAAGGAGGTCGCCGATGCCAACCAGCCGCTCGCCGTCAACAAGCAGCAGACGATCAGCGTCGCCGCACCGCCCAACATCGTCACCATGTGCGATACCGACCGCATCCGCGAGGCGATCGACAACCTCATCAGCAACGCCATCAAATACTCGCCGATCGGCGGCAAGATCACCGTCGCCGTGACCCATGAGGGCACCGAAACCACCGTCCGCGTCAGCGACGAGGGTGCCGGCCTGTCGCCGGAGGATCTCGGCCGCCTGTTCGGACGGTTCCAGCGCCTGTCCGCAAAGCCGACCGCCGGCGAGAGCTCGACGGGGCTTGGGTTGTCCATCGTCAAGCGTATTATCGACATGCATGGCGGCGAGGTGACCGCCAACAGCGACGGCCCTGGCAAGGGCTCGACCTTCACCATCACCCTCCCCGCGACCGAAATGCCGTGATCTCAAGACCATGACTCAAAGCCAGCACATCATGATCGTCGACGACGAGGCCCCGGCCCGGGAGATGGTCGGCGATTACCTCAAGATGCACGGCTTCACCGTGACGCTGTGCGACGGCGGCAAGTCCTTGCGCGCCGCGATCCAGGGCAGCATGCCCGATCTCGTCGTGCTCGACCTCAACATGCCCGAGGAAGACGGGCTCTCGATCATCCGCGATCTCAAGAGCCGCATCAACGTGCCCGTGATCATGCTGACGGCAACCGCGAGCCCGATCGACCGCGTCGTCGGGCTCGAGCTCGGCGCCGATGATTACGTGGCAAAACCGTGCGAGCTGCGCGAGCTGATGGCGCGCATCCGTTCGGTGCTGCGGCGAAGCGGGCCGGCCAAGGCGGCGGCGCCTGACGCCGCGGCCGCAAAGTCGGACAAGGATCAATTGGTGCGCTTCGGCACCAAATGGCTCGATCTCGAAGCGCAGGCCTTGCGCGACGACGAGGGCAACGAGCATCCGCTGACCGCCTCCGAGTTCGGGCTGCTCAAAGTGTTCGCGGCCAATCCGAAACGCGTGCTGTCGCGCGAGCGCCTGCTGGAGCTCGCCAACGCGCGCGACGCCGAGGCCTTCGACCGCGCGGTCGACCTGCGCATCATGCGCATCCGTCGCAAGATCGAGCCCGACCCGGCCAAGCCCGCCGTGATCCGCACCATCCGCGGCGGCGGCTATCTGTTCTCGCCGGCCGGCGAGAAGGCGTAAGGGCTCTGGTCATTCCGGGGCGCCCGAAGGGCGAACCCGGAATCTCGAGATTCCGGGTTCGATGCTACGCATCGCCCCGGAATGACGGGTAACGGCGCCACCAAACGCAATCCCCCGAAATTCGTTCCGCGGCGTGCCTGTCCGGCCCCGAATCCCCATTCCCGTATTTTCCGCACATTGAAATTCCACGACTTTTTGCCCCGAATGTTTCGTCGCACCCCTTCCGAAGAAACAATTTGGCGACGCACGAAACCATTTTCTCCTTTTCGTGCAGACGTCCCGAAACGTTGGCTCATTAACACTCGGCTCAAGGAAACGCCGCTCGGTTGCGGCGCTACGGGGAGCTAAGTCCATGCCGAACGTCATTGCCATCAACGCCCAAGCCAGCCACAGCATCATTGCCGTTCAGGCGACTTCGGACGATATGCTTCTCGAAAGCATCGCCGACGGCAACCGGACGGCCATGCACATGCTGTACTGCCGCCATAACGTTCGGGTGTACCGCTTCATCCTGCGCATCGTGCGCGATGCCACCACGGCGGAAGATCTGGTCAGCCAGGTGTTTCTGGACGTGTGGCGGACCGCCGGCCAGTTCCAAGGCCGCTCGCAGGTTTCGACCTGGCTGCTCTCGATCGCCCGCTTCAAGGCGCTGACCGCGATGCGCCAGCGGCGTTTCGAGGACATCGACCAGGAGGACGTGCGCCAGATCCCCGACGATGCCGAGACGCCCGAGACCTCGCTCGATCGCAACGATACCAGCGCCATCCTCCGCGCCTGCGTGCAGAAGCTGTCGCCTGCCCACCGCGAGATCATCAATCTCATCTACTACCACGAGAAGTCGGTGGAGGAGGTCGGTCAGATCATCGGCATCCCCCAGAGCACGGTGAAGACGCGGATGTTCTACGCCCGCAAACAACTGGCCGATTTGCTTAAGGGCGCCGGCGTCGATCGTTTCGCCGCCTAAGCTCGATGGATTCAACGGGATAGGACCGCTCCTGTGGCCCCATCCCCGGACACGGAAGTGTTACCGCCGACGAAACAATTGAAACAAAGCACAACATCAGGCGGAAAAACTTCCCTCCTATAAAACTCACATACGCTTTAAACCTCCCAAGGACCTCCAGCGACCCGGACGGGATGCCCCCCTCCGGGTCGTTTTGTGTTTGGGGTTAAGCCTATCGCCGCGGGCTGGCGGCCTCACCCGCTCGCTGGAGAGGGCGCACCATCGCCGTGGCCGGCATCTCCCGTCACGAAGGCGTGACGCTGCGTAACGTCTGACACATCCATCCCGAACAGCCCTCGTGACCTCATGCACGAGTGCCTCCATGCTCGAACTTCTCTTCGCCGTCCTTGCCGGAATCCTGACTATCGCCGCGCCGTGCACGCTGCCGATGCTGCCGATCCTGCTCGGCGCCTCGATCGGGCGCGCGGGGCACGTGCGCCCCGCGATGATCGCGCTCGGCTTCGTCATCTCGTTCTCGGCCACCGCGCTGCTGCTCGGAGCAATCACGCGGCTGTTCGATTTCGATCCGAACGTGTTGCGCGAGGCCGCGTCCATCCTGCTGCTCGGCTTCGGCCTGTTGATGCTGTGGCCGGCACCGTTCGAATGGCTGTCGATCCGGCTCAATGGCTGGCTCGATCTCGGCAGCTCCAGCGCCACCCAGCGCGAGGGCGCACTGGGTGGGCTCATGCTCGGCACCACGCTCGGCCTGGTCTGGACGCCCTGCGCCGGTCCGGTGCTGGGCTCGATCCTGACGCTGGTTGCGACCTCCAAAAATCTGACCTGGGCCGGCACGCTGCTGGTCGCCTACGCCATCGGCGCGGCGATCCCGATGCTGGCGATCGCCTATGGCGGGCAGGCCGCCAGCACACGGGTGCGCAGCCTCGCCCGCATCTCGCCGCGGCTGCAGCAGGGCTTTGGCATCGTTGTGATCGCCTTCGCGGTTGCGGCCTATTTTCAATACGACACGCTGATCGTGGCGTGGCTCACCGGCTTCTACCCGACTGGCCAGATCGGCCTGTGATCATCGCGCATCTCAACCGGAGGACTCGTCCATGGCTTTCAAACTGCTCGCTGTGGCCACCGCCCTGATCAGCATGACCGTATCAGGCGCCGTCATCCCCGGCATCTGCGACGAGGCCGCACGCGCTGCGCCCCTCGTCACCGCGGCCGCGAGCCAGCAGACCGCGCCCGACTTCACCGGCATCAACACCTGGTTCAACTCGAAGCCGCTGAGCATGGCCGAGCTGCGCGGCAAGGTCGTGCTGGTCGACTTCTGGACCTATGGCTGCGTCAACTGCGTCAACACGCTGCCGCACGTCACCGATCTCTACGCCAAGTACAAGGACAAAGGTCTCGTCGTTGTCGGCGTACACACGCCGGAATTCCCGTTCGAGCGTTCCGCCTCCAACGTGCAGGCTGCGCTGAAACGCCACGGCATCACCTATCCGGTGGCGCAGGACAATGATTCCAAGACCTGGAACGCCTACCGCAACCGATATTGGCCGGCGCAGTACATCATCGACAAGACCGGCAAGATCGTGTTCCAGCACGAAGGCGAAGGCAGCTACGACCAGATCGACCGCACGGTGGCGCGGCTCCTGAACGTGAACAGCTGATGCCGCGCCGGCATCGCCCCACTGGCTTCATCTGTCGTCCTTGTTGCTTGACTCCACGGAGCCGTCCGTGGAGTTTCGCAGCCCCGGAAATCAGCCGCCCGCGATGGACGACGCGACCACCAGCACCGACATTCGCCTTCGTGAAGGCTCCTCGATCGCGCAGCGGCTGATCATGGCCGGCTCTGCGGCCGCGGTTGCGCTGTGCTTCACGCCCGGCCTGTTCACGCACGACGCACTGGAAGTGACGATCTCGGTGGCCGCTCTCCTCCTAGGCGCGGCATTCGTCTGCGGGATCATGCTGGCGCCGGCGGTGGTGTGGATCATCACTCCGAACGAGATCCTGATCGGGCGACAGCGTCCCTTCGGAAAGCTCCGAACGCGGGTCGTCCCGAAGGACCACATCAGGGAATTGCAGGTTCCCGGCAGTAAGAGGGCGAAAGCCCGCTTCCAGCTGGCCTTCACGCTGGCCTCCGGGGAACGCCTGACGTCCCCACCGATCTCCGACGTCACGCATGTGCGCGATACCGTGGCCCAGATCGCCGCGCAATTCGGCGTTCCCAATGTCGAGGCACCTAGCAATCCGCTCGATGCCAGCAATCCCGAGATGCATCTCGGCGAACCCCTCGAGCCGTTTTCCGCGCGCGACATCCGCATCGTGGCGTTGATCGCCGTCGCACTGTGCGCCGTTCCCTACGCCTACAAACTCTGGCGCGGACTGCCGCCCGGACCGATCGACATCATGCTGCTGCCGGTTGGCGCGATCGCCGCGTTCGCCGTGCACAGATACGCCAACCTCGTGACCGGCGCTTTCTGGATCATCCGGCAAGGGGATATTCGCGTCGAACGCCTGTGGGGCGACGGCACGCCGCGCGCCGACCATATCGAGGGCCGCGACGTGAAGGCGATCACGGTCGAGCGCCGCGGCCGATCCGAGGACGAGCACTGCATCGTCGTGATCCGGTTGCACTCCGGGCGGCGCTTTCGTAGCCCCCGCATCGGCTCGCGGCTCGAGGCCCGTGCCGTGGGCGCCGAGATCGTCCGGCGGCTGGGGATCGCGGCGGAGAGCAATAAGATTTAGTTGGCATCAGTGTCAGTTTGTCGAAGGCGATCTTTCCGCGAGTTCGGTCCGAGCCTCTCCCGCTTGCGGGAGAGGTCGCCGCCCCAGCGGCGGGTGAGGGTTCTCTCCTCTGAGGGAGGGTCCCATCGCGGCGACACCCTCTCCCCAACCCTCCCCGCAAGCGCCCCGCAAGCGGGGGAGGGAGCCCAGCGCGGCCTTGGCGACAACCTATGCTTTTCGCGCCATCCCCTGTTTGTGGGATTGCGCCGTCCGTCAAAAAACCAAAGCATTCTCGTGACATACCAGGGCGGTGCGCCATCAACTTGCCATGAACCTGCCCCTCAGGTTTGATGGTTCTGAAATGATTTGCGCTGTGGCAGCGGGGAGAGCTTTTACATGACGGATTTTCGTCGCCTGACCGGGATGTTTGTGGCTGCGATTGGCCTGATCCTGTCGGCTCCCCACGTCTTCGCGCAGCAGCCTGATCGCGGCGACGAGCCGGGCCTGATCGCCGATGACGGCTACCAGCTCGACCCGGAATGGCAGAAGCAGGTGGTCTACTTCCGCACCACCGAGGCGCCCGGCACCATCATCATCTCGACGGCCGAGCGGCACCTTTATCTGGTGCAGCCCGGCGGGCGCGCGATCCGCTACGGCATCGGCGTCGGCCGCGACGGTTTCCAGTGGCAGGGGCTGGTGAACATCACCAACAAGAAGGAATGGCCGGACTGGACGCCGCCGCCAGAGATGATCCAGCGCCAGCCCTATCTGCCGCGCTTCATGGCTGGCGGCCCTGGCAACCCGCTCGGCGCCCGCGCCATGTATCTGGGCACCACGGTCTACCGCATCCACGGCACCAACCGTCCGGATACGATCGGCACCAAGGTGTCCTCGGGTTGCTTCCGCCTGGTCAACAATGACGTCGCCGATCTCTACGATCGCGTCCCGGTCGGGACCAAGGTTGTCATCCGGCAGAAGCCTGAGCTCTGATCTTCCTCGCCTTAACGAATACTCCTTTTCCCGATTTTTCGAGAGAGCAACATGATGCGCACTTTTCGAGGCGGCCTGCTGATCGGGCTCGCGGTCGCCGTGCTGGTCGCCGTTCTGGCCATCATCTATGAATTCTACGACACCCGCACCCTGAAGCGGACCGTGCGCCGTGGCGAGGTGCTGTGCGGCGTCAACAAGGGCCTGCCGGGCTTCTCAATCCCGGACGACAAGGGCAATTGGACCGGCTTCGACGTCGATTTCTGCCGCGCGGTGGCCGCGGCGATCTTCAACGATCCGGGCAAGGCGAAGTTCGTCGCGCTCGATGCCAGCGAGCGCTTCAAGGAATTGCAGAGCCGGAAGGTGGACATCCTCTCCCGCAACTCGACCTGGAGCATGGCGCGCGAGCTCGACTACGACCTCTATTTCCCGGCCGTGGCCTATTATGACGGCGCAGGTTTCATGCTGCCGCGCTCGCGCAACAAGGAGACGTCGCTCGACCTGACCGGCAGCAAGGTCTGCGTCCAGTCCGGCACCACCACGGCACTCAACGTCGTCGATTACTTCCGTGCCAACAACATGAAGTATGACGAGGTGAAGTTCGACAAGCTCGACGACGTCGTGAAAGCCTATGACACCGGTAAGTGCGACACGCTGAGCGCCGATGTCTCCCAGCTCTATGCACTCAGGCTGAACCTCTCAAAACCCGGCGACCACATGATCCTGCCGGACATGATCTCCAAGGAGCCGCTCGCCCCGGTCGTGCGCCAGCGCGACGACGACTGGATGATGATCGTGAAGTGGACGCTCTATGCGATGATCAACGCCGAGGAGTTGGGGGTGACCTCGGAGAACATCGACGAAGCCCTGAAGTCGAAGAAGCCGGAAGTGATGCGCCTCGTCGGCACCGAGGGCAATTACGGCGAGCAGCTCGGCCTCACCAAGGACTGGGCCGCCCGCATCATCCGCCATGTCGGCAATTACGGCGAGATGTACGACCGCAACATCGGCGAGAAGTCCAAGCTGAAGATCCCCCGCGGCATGAACCAGCTGTGGAATGCCGGTGGCGTGCAGTACGCACCGCCGATGAGGTAGGGGATCCCTCCGCCGTCATTGCGAGCGAAGCGAAGCAATCCAGATTCTTTCCACGGACGCAGTCTGGATTGCTTCGTCGCAAGGGCCCCTCGCAATGACGAGCTTTGGGCAAGCGCTCTCCACACTCTCAACTGTCGTCGCCCGCCTTCGCGGGCGATGACACCGAGCGTGACATGACGGTGCGCCTTAATATCCCCGCGCCCGCGCCAGTTGCTCAGTGTGGTAGTTGGCGTCGCCGAACAGTTCCTCGCACACCCTTGCGCGCTTCATGAAGAAACCGATGTCGAACTGGTCGGTCATGCCCATGCCGCCGTGCATCTGCACGCCTTCCTGCACCGCGCGCGTCGCGGTGGTGCCGGCGCGGGCCTTGGCCACGGCGACGCTCGATGCGGCCTTGGCGACGTCCACATCCAGCGCTTGAAGTGCCTTCATGACGGCGGCGCGGGTGATCTCGATGTCGATATAGAGTTCGGCGGCGCGGTGCTGGAGCGCCTGGAATTCGCCGATCAGCTTGCCGAATTGCTTGCGGCTCTTCAGGTACTCGACGGTGCGATTGAACACCTCTTCGCTCAATCCCACCATTTCGGAGGCGACCGCGCCCCGGCCGATATCGAGCACGCCCTCGAGCAGGCCGGCGGCCTGATCGACCTCGCCGAGCATGCTGTCGGCATTGACCTCGACATTGGCGAATTCGATCCGCGCCGCGTTGTGCGCATCGACCATGATGGTGCGTTCGACCGCGATCCCTTTCGCCTTGGGGTCCACCAGGAATAGCGTCAGGCCTTCACGCTCGCCGGCAGCACCCGCGGTGCGCGCGGCGACGATGAGGAGGTCGGCGACGTGCCCGTCGACGACCAGTGCCTTGGCGCCGGAGAGCTTGAAGCCGTTACCGGCGCGCACGGCCCGGAGGCTGGTCTGGAGCGGACGATGCTTTGCGCCTTCATCGATGGCGAGCGCCGCAAGCAGAGAGCCGCTCGCGATTTTCGGCAAATATTCCGATTTCTGCGCGGCGTTGCCGCCACGATTTAGGGCCGAGGCCGCGACCACGCCGGTGGCGAGGAAGGGCGAGGGCATCAAGGTGCGGCCGATCTCCTCCATGACGACGCCGGCCTCGACATAGCCGAGGCCAGAGCCGCCGAACTCTTCAGGGACCAGCAGGCCGGCAAACCCCATCTCGGCGAAGGAATGCCAAAGCTCCTTGGAGAAGCCGGTGGGGTCCTTGCTGTCGCGCAAATGGCGCAGGTGCGACACCGGCGCCTTGTCGCTGATCAGCCCGCGCGCGGAATCGCGGAGCATCGATTGTTCTTCGGTGAGGACGAGGGCCATGGGCGTGTTTCCGATTCGAAAATCTGATTTGGTTCGTCATTCCGGGATGCGCCGCAGGCGCAGGCCCGGAATCCATCGGGCGGCAGAGTTGGAGGATGAACGGATTCCGGGTTCGCGCTATGCGCGCCCCGGAATGACGGAAAACCTCACGCCCCCGGCAGATCCAGGATGCGCTTGGCGACGATGCCGAGCATGACCTCGGACGTGCCGCCCTCGATCGAGTTGGCCTTGGTACGCAGCCAGGCGCGCGGGCGGGCGCCCTGCTTCGAGCGTTCGCTCTCCCATTCCAGCGCATCGACGCCGCCGGCCGACATCAGGATCTCGTAGCGCCGCTTGTTGAGCTCGGTGCCGTAATATTTCATCGCGGACGAGAACGCCGGATGCGCCTGCCCGGCCTTGGCGAGATCGACCGCGCGCTCGGCACAGGCGGCAAGCGCGGCTTCGTCGACGTCGAAGCGCGCGATCTGGCCGCGCAGCATGGCATCATCGAGCCGCCCCAGCGCATCGGTGCCGACGGTGTCAGCGGCGATCTGGCCGAGCGGACGGCCGACGCCGCGCTCGCCCATCCCCGAGATCATCGCGCGCTCGTGCTGAAGCAGATACTTTGCGACATCCCAGCCGCGGTTGATGGTGCCGACCACGTTCGATTTCGGCACGCGGACGTTGTCGAAGAAGGTCTCGCAGAACGGCGAATAGCCGGAGATCAGGAGAATCGGCTTTGTGGAGACACCCTTCGAGGTCATGTCGAACAGGATGAAGCTGATGCCGTCGTGCTTCTTCGCGGTCGGATCGGTGCGGACCAGGCAGAAGATCCAGTCGGCGTAGTTGGCGTAGGACGTCCAGATCTTCTGGCCGTTGATGATGAAGTCGTCGCCGTCGCTCTCGGCACGGGTCTGGAGCGAGGCGAGATCGGAGCCGGCGTTCGGCTCGGAATAGCCTTGGCACCAGCGAATCTCGCCCGCCGCGATCTTCGGCAGATGCTCCTTCTTCTGGGCGTCGTTGCCGTATTTCAGCAGTGCCGGCCCGAGCATCCAGATGCCGAAGCTCGACAGCGGCGGGCGCGCGCCCATCTTTGCCATTTCGGCGCGCAGCACCTTGTGTTCGGCAGCACTCAAGCTGCCGCCGCCATACTCCTTCGGCCAGTCCGGCACGGTCCAGCCCTTGTCGCGCATGCGCTCGAACCAGATGCGCTGCGGCTCGGACGAGAATTTTGCGTTGCGCCCGCCCCAGAACACGTCGGCATCCGACGTCACCGGCTTGCGCATCTCCGGCGGGCAATTGGCTTCAAGCCAGGCGCGCGTCTCGTTGCGGAATTGTTCGAGATCGGCGCTCTCAGCGTCGCTGGTCCTAGATTCAGCCATTGGTCGTTTCCATCAATCAAAATCGACTTGTTGGACGCGACTCTGAGCCATCGCACCGTGGAATTCAACCACTTCCGTGCCGCGCACGACGCGCTGCCTTCGGCTATAATCGGGGGCATGTCGGCTTGAAAACAAAGAGGAAACGAGGATGCGCCTGAAACTTCTTTCGCCTGGCGAAATGAACGAAAGCCAGCGCCAGACCTATGATGAATCCATTGCCGGCAAGCGCGGCAAGCCGCCGGCGCCGATGATGGCCTGGCTGAGCAGCCCCGAGATGGCGCGCCACGCCACGCGACTTGGCGAGGTACTCCGCTTCGACACCATATTTCCGGCAAGCCTTTCGGAGATCGCGATCCTGGTGACGGCACGGCACTGGACCGCGCATTACGAATGGTATGCGCATAAGCGCCTCGCGCTCGCAGGCGGCATGAAGCTCGAGATCATCGAGGCGATCCGCGACCGCCGCACGCCTGAGTTCGACGATCCCAAGGGAAAGATGATCTACGACCTCGCGAAGTCGCTGCACGAAGGCCACGGCGTCGAGAAGGGTCTCTACGATGAGGCGGTCAAGCTCCTCAGTGAGCGCGGCGTCGTCGAGGTGATCGGGCTGTGCGGCTATTACACCCTGGTGTCGATGACGCTGAACACGTTCGAGTTCGGCCTGCCGGAGGGCGAGGTGTCGGAGCTGGCCTAGTTTCCCATTCGGAAACGATGGGTTTCGAGATGGGCCAATAGCACTGTCCCGAAGCCTGCCTTATGTGGAGTTCGTCAAGGGAGCATTCACATGTCGCAAAGCTCAGCCGTCGCCGCCGGCACCCGGATCGGCCACGTCCATCTCAAGGTCGCTGATCTCGATCGTGCGCTCGGATTCTATTGCGGCGTGCTCGGCTTCGAGCTGATGCAGCGGATGAGCTCCGGCGCGGCCTTCATTTCGGCCGGCGGCTATCATCATCACATCGGCCTCAACACCTGGGTAAGCAAGGGCGGCTCGCCGCCGCCGCCAGGCACGACCGGGCTCTATCACACCGCGATCCTCTATCCGACGCGGCCGGCGCTGGCGGACGCGCTGCACCGGGTGCTGTCGGCGGGCATTGCGCTTGACGGCGCCAGCGACCATGGCGTCAGCGAAGCGCTTTACTTGCGCGACCCCGACCAGAATGGCGTCGAGCTCTATTGGGACAAGCCGAGGGAGCAATGGCCGTTCGGGCCGGATGGAAAGCTGGCGATGTTTACGAAGCGGTTGGATGTCGAGGATTTGCTGAAGCAGCGCAAGGCGTGAGCCCCCGCTCTCCCCTCGTCGTTGCGAGCCAACGGGTCCGCGCGCAGCGCGGCCCGATGACAGGCTCCGCGAAGCAATCCAGGCTGTCTCTGCGGAAACGCTCTGGATTGCTTCGTCGCAAGTGCTCCTCGCAATGACGGAATTTTTTGGAAACGCCGTCGCGTCTCTATGACTTGTTCGCGCGCCTCCCGCGCACCATGATCAGTGCGGCGGCGATCACCTCCAGCGCGATGCAGAGATAGAACGGCAGCGAGTAGCCGCCGGAGAGATCGCGGAGGAAGCCGACGACGCCGGGGCCGAACGCGTAGGTGACCTGGTTGATCGCAGTGTTGAGGCTGATCAGCACGCCGAACGAGGCGGACTCGAACTCCTGCTGCACGATCAGCGACGGCAGCGTGATGAGGTTGCCGACCGAGAAGCCGAACACCGCGCAGGCCGCGATCAGCGCGTAATCATTGTGCAAATTGATGACGACGAAGAGCGCGGCGGCCTGGCTCAGGAACGAGAGCGCCGACGCCAGTCGCTGGTCGAGGCGGTCGATCACCAGCGAGAACAGCACACGGCCGACCACCGCCATCGCCGTCAGCACCGCGACCGCGACGGCGGCGCGCTCGCGCCCGATCACGGGATCGAGGAACGAGATCAGGTGCACGATGAAGCCGACCTGGGCGAACAGCACCAATGCAAACGCAATCGTCACGGTGAGGAAGCCGACGTCGCGCAGGGCCTGCGCGCGGATCTGCGCCGACGATTGCGGCTTCGGCTTCGCAGTCGCATGCCAGCCGTGATCGGGCGGCCGGCCGACGAGAATGAGGATCACCGGCAGGAGCAGCACCAGCATGGCGCCGGCCGCGGCGTACATCGCGCTGGCAAAACCGACATGGCCGATCAGCGCCACCAGCAGCGGAACGCCGACGATGCCGCCGAAGCTGGCGCCGTTCAGCGCGAGACTGATCGCCATACCGCGCTTGTGGTCGAACCACAGGCTGATCGTGTTGGTGATCATGGCGAGACTGGTTCCGGCCCAGCCGAAGGCGAGCACGGCATTGGCGAGATAGAGCTGCCAGGGCTCGCGCACCGCGCCGATCGCCACTGCCGCCGCCGCCATCGCCAGCGTGCCGGCGATCAGGCAGAGGCGCGCGCCATGCTTTTGGATGGCCTCGCCAACGAAGACGACCAGCAGCGCACCGAACAGATAGAAGAAGGTCGTGCCCGACGAGATCAGCGACGCGGACCAGCCATGCGCGCGCTGGAGCTCAGCGACATAGACGCTCTGGCCGTAGAAGCCGAGCCCCCAGCCGAAGGTCGCGAGCAGGAAGCAGACCGCGACGATGCGCCAGCCTTCGTAGCGGAGGGAGGATTCGTTGATTGGAGCAGCGGGCCGGGGATTGTCGAGCATTTGCGCTTGTCCTTTGTTTCCCCCGCGAGCGCCTTGCTTCACGCCCGTCTCTTCATGACGAGCATCATGTAACGACATCAGCTCCGAAAATCCTTCGACGGCGATCGAAGCATCAACGCTGCTGACACCCTCCTGCCACCTATTGAGCAAGGTCCGGAAAGCCGCTGCGCACATTTCCGGATCATGCGTCAAATCGCATCCGGGAGCTCGCCCATCGCCGCGTCCAGCCGCGCCTTGCGGCGGCGGGCCCAGGAGACCAGCGAGAGCACGACAAGACCCAGAACCACCGGCGGGAACACCACCATGTTCACCGCAGACCAGCCGTAATTGGCAAGCAGCTGGCCAGAGGAGAACGAGCCGATCGCCATCATGCCGAACACCAGGAAATCGTTGAAGGCCTGCACCTTGTTGCGCTCCTGCGGACGGTGCGTCTCCAACACCAGCGCGGAGGCGCCGATGAAGGAGAAATTCCAGCCGACCCCGAGCACGATCAGCGTCGCCCAGAAATGCATCGCGCTGATTCCGGAAAGGCCGATGCCGGCGGCGCCGGCCTCCAGCAGCAGGCCGGCCGCAACGACCTTCGGGGCACCGAAGCGCGCGATCAGCGCACCCGTGAAGAAGCTTGGCCCGTACATGGCGACGATGTGCCATTGAATGCCGAAATTGGAATCGGAAACGCTGAGGCCGCACATCTTCATGGCGAGCGGCGCCGAGGTCATCACCAGGTTCATCATGGGATAGGAGATGACGCCGCACAAAGCGGCCGCGATGAAGCGCGGCTGGATCACGATGTCGAGCAGCGGCCGGCCGCCATGCAGATCGGCCGGCGCGGGCTTTGGCATGTCGACGCCGGCGAGGATGCCCATCGCGACCAGTGCCACCGCCGCCTGCACCAGGAAGCTGAAGGCGAACAGATAAGGCTGCCAGAGGTCCATGGTCCATTGCACGAGCTGCGGACCGAGCACGCCGGCGAACACGCCGCCCGCCATCACCCAGGACACAGCCTTGGGGCGATAGGCCGCGCTGGCGCCATCGGCGGCGGCGAAGCGGTAGGATTGCGCGACCGCGCCATAGAGGCCGCCGAGGAAGGTCGCGACGCAGAACAGCGCGAAGGAGGCGTGCAGGATCGCGAACGAGCCGGTGAGGCCAGTGAGCGTGCCGAGGCCGGTGCCGATGACGAAGGCGGCGCGGCGGCCGAAGCGGCGCGAGATCGCGCCGGTCGGCAAGGTGCCGGCGGCGAGCCCCAGCACGTACATCGACAGCGGCACGGTCGCGAGCGACATGTCCGGTGCGAGCGTCGCGCCGACGATCGAGCCGGTGGCGAAGATCACCGCCGAATTGGCGCCGGTCAGCGCCTGCGCGGCGGCAAGGCGCACCACATTGGCACGCACGCGCGCGTCGTCGGCGATTTCGGCGGTAGAGATCACGTCTAACATCGGCATTTCCGCCCCAAGGGGGCTCAAGGGGCTCTCGTTGATTTCCGGCACTATGGAGGGGCGCGAGAGGGCGGGCAACCGGCGCAAACGGGCGCGGGCCATGCCTCTGACGCAATCGGACGGATGATAGCTGGCCGCGTCCTTGACGCCTTGCGCTCGATTGAATCCTATCCGCCGCGTCTTCCTGGAGTTTCGCTCATGACCGTCGACGACAGGCCTACGCTCAGCGCTCCCGACGATGATCCGTGGCTCTGGCTGGAGGAGATCGAGGGCAAGCAGGCACTCGATTTCGTCGAGCGGCAGAATCAACTGACGCTCGCCGCGTTCGGCGGCCCAGCGTTCGTGCGCGACCGCGACACGCTCGCCGCGATCTACGACCGGCCCGACAACATTCCCTATGTCAGCCGGCGCGGCAGCGATCTGCACAATCTCTGGAAAGACGCCGCCAATCCGCGGGGCCTGTGGCGGCGGACGACGCTGGCGGAGTTTCGCAAAGCCAACCCGGCGTGGGAGACCATGCTCGACATCGACCAGCTCGCCGCAAGCGAAGGCGAGGACTGGCTGCTGAGCCAGATCGCCACGATGCCCGGAAGTTCGCGCGCGATTCTGAGCCTGTCGCGCGGCGGCAGCGATGCTGTCACGTTGCGGGAGTTCGACCTCAACACCAAGAGCTTCGTGGCCGGCGGGTTCACGCTGCCGGAAGCGAAGGGCGGCGTGGATTGGCTCGATGCCGACACACTGCTGCTGTCGAGCGCGCATGGCGAGGGCATGGCCACGAGCTCGGGATATGCACGTACCGTTCGGCTGTGGCGGCGCGGCCAGCCTGTCGATCAGGCAGAGATCATTATCGAGACCACCGCCGATCACATGGTGATCTACGGCATGGCCGACGACACCGGCGCGGCGCCGCGTGTCTGGATCGTCGACCAGATCGACTTCTTCAATCACGCCGTCTGGCTGCGCGATGCGGCCGGCGCGATGACGAAGTTGGACCTGCCGACCGGCATCTGGATGCAGGCGCATGGCGACTGGTTCGCGATCAAGCTGCGCAAGGACTGGTCCATCGCAGGCCGGACCTATACCGCTGACACGGTGCTCGGCATGGCGCTGTCGGCGTTCCTCGCCGGCAGCCGCAATTTCGCGGTGCTGTTCGAGCCAGCGCCGCGGCGCGCGTTGCAAGGTCTGTTCTGGGCCGCGGGCAAGCTCATGCTGTCGATCCTCGACGAGCTGCGTCCGTGCTTCGAGATCTGCACGCCATCCGCTGCGGGCTGGAGCCGCGAGACGCTTGGTGGCCTGCCGCAGATCGGCGTTGTCGACATCTGGCCGCTCGATCGCCATCCGTCCGAAAGCAACGGCGATCTGCTCGCCAATGTGCAGGATCCGCTCACGCCGCCGTCGCTGCTGCTGATCGAACGCGGCGTCGCCAGCCCGACCGTGCTGAAGCAGGCGCCGAAAACGTTCACCGCCGATGGTCTCGTGGTGACGCAGCACGAGGCCGTCTCGATCGACGGCGAGCGAATTCCCTATGTCCAGAGCGGCCCTGCAGGCGAGACCGGCGATGCGCCGGTCTATCTGAGCGCCTATGGCGGCTTCGCCCATTCGGTGAAGCCGTATTACAATGCCGCGCTCGGCAAGCTGTGGCTGGAGCGCGGCGGCACGATTGTGCAGGCGAATTTGCGCGGCGGCGGCGAGTTCGGTACGCGCTGGCACGATGCCGGGCGGCTCGCCGGCAAGAGGCTGTCGCATGACGATTTCGCGGCCGTCGCCGCCGATCTCGTCCGCCGCGGCGTGACCACGTCAAAGCGCATCGCCGCACAGGGTGGATCAAACGGCGGCATCCTCATCACCAACATGCTGGTGCGATACCCCGAGCGTTTCGGCGCGCTGTTCTGCACCATCCCCCTGATCGACATGCGCCGCTACACCAAGCTGCTCGCGGGCGCGAGCTGGATCGCGGAATATGGCGACCCGGACAAGCCGGAGGAATGGGACTGGCTGAAGACCTACTCGGCCTATCACAACGTCAAGGCCGCTCAGCCCTATCCGCCGATCCTGATCGCCACCACACGGCGCGACGACCGCGTGCATCCCGGCCACGCGCGCAAGATGGCCGCCAAGCTCCAGGCGATGGGCTACGAGGCCTGGTTCTACGAACCGGCAGCCGGCGGCCACGGCTACGGCAAGGACAACAAGGAGCGCGCTGGCTTCGAGGTGCTGGGCTATCGCTTCTTGAAGGAGAAGATCGGGTGGAGAGATGGCGCCGCGTGACGCCGTGCACCTCTCCCGCTTGCGCTACCGTATTCACACATCTCTGTCAGAGCCATTCGCCGATTAAGCCCAAAAAGTGAGTCATCCGAGTCACTTGTCTCGATTCTGCAGCGCGTGAGCGTCCAAAACCTGGCTTTTGCTAACTCATTGAAGATGATTCCATTTTCGAGATGTGTGAATCTGGTAGCCCGCTTGCGGGAGAGGTCGACGTGCGAAGCACGGCGGGTGAGGGCTCTCTCCTCTAGGGGATTGTCCCGTGGTCGAGACACCCTCTCCCCGGCCCTCCCCCGCAAGCGGGGGAGGGAGCGCACTGCCGATGCGGCTTAGCGCGAAAACACGAGCGTGAGATTGTTCGCTGGCATCTCGATCGTATCGATCAGCCGGAGGCCAATGCCTTGCGCCAGCGCCTCGACATCGCCGATGTCGCGCACGCCCCATTCGGGATTGCCCTCGCGCAAGGACGTGTCGAACACGGCGTTGCTGAGCGCGGTGTGCTTGCCGCCGCGCTTGAACGGGCCGTAGAGAAACAGCTTGCCGTCTGCCCGCAAATAGCGCCCGGCGCCGGCGAACAGACCCTCGGCCACGTTCCATGGCGCGATGTGAATGACATTGGCGCAGAACAATGCGGCAAGGTTGGTCGGCCCCTGCCCGCTTTTCATTTCCGGACACCAGTCGGGATCGGTGAGATCGATCCGTAAGGGCGGGCGGACGTTTTGCAGGCCTGAATGAACGCGCCAGGCCTCGATGCTCTTGAGATGGCGCTGGTTGAGGTCGCTCGGCCACCAGATCAGGCCGGGGGTATGACGGGCGAAATGGACCACGTGCTGTCCGGTTCCGCTGCCGAGCTCGACCACGTCACCGGTCGTGCCGGCGAGATGCTTTTCCAGCGCCGCCCAGATCGGCTCGTGATTGCGATGGAAGGCCGGCGCATCGAGCCGCCCATCCGGCGCGACCCGTCCGCCATCCCCGCCAAATTCGACGACATATTCAGCCAAGTGAGGTCCCCTTGAAAACACGAGAACGCGATGAAAACAGGATGGGCGCGAAAACGCCCTGGAAACAGCCGGCCGGCGCCCATTGTCCTTATTGTTGGGGATTGTCGGGGCCAGATCGGCCGAACCAATAATGCCTTTAATTGCAATGCGGAAGATATTAACTCCATTTTGCTCCGTGCATAGTCTCGATTGTCAGGCGATGTCCTTTATGCTTTGGAACGCCTTTATTTCAGCGATCGCGACCATCGCCATAACGCCTCGGAATGACGCCTTGCCTGCTTTGTCCCGGACGCCCATCCTGTTCCTCCTGCTGGCCGTCGCTGCCGGCCTCGCCAGCCCGGCGCAGGCCCAATCCGCGGCAAACGAGGGCCGGAAGCTCGCCATCGACCGCAGCAAGGGCAATTGCCTGACCTGCCACGTCATCCAGGGGGGCGACCTGCCGGGGACGATCGGGCCGGAACTGAAGGACATCAAGGCCAGATACCCCGACCGCAACGAGCTGGCCGCGATCATCTTCGACGAGACCAAACGCAATCCGCAGACCATGATGCCGCCGTTCGGCCGGAACCGGATTTTGACCGAACAGGAGATCAACGCGATCGTTGACTTCCTGCAAACGCTGTAAACGGCCGGCACGCCAGGAGACCTCCGATGACCACGACCACGGGCCCACATCCGACGCGGCGCCTGATCCTTCTGGGCGCTGCCTCTGTCGCGCTGATCGGGCTCGGCAACCTGCCGTTCGCGGCCAGCCCAGCGAGCGCCGCGGCGAACGATAAATATCCGGAAGAGGCCTTCAAGCAGAAGAGCGAGGCCGACGCGCTCAAGGCGCTCTATGGCAGGACCGCCGAGCCCTCCGACAAGGTCAAGCTGGATGCGCCGGAGATCGCCGAGAACGGCGGCGTGGTGCCGGTCTCAGTGACGACGACGCTCGACAAGGTGACCTCGATCTCGTTCTTCGTGGCCGAGAACCCGTACGCGCTCGCCGCGTCCTACAAGATCGCCGACGGCACGATTCCGGGCGTTGCCAACCGGCTGAAGATGGCCAAGACCACCAAATTGGTCGCCATCGTCGAGGCTGACGGCAAGCTCTACAGCGCGACCAAGGAAGTGAAGGTCACCGTCGGCGGCTGCGGCGGCTAGGAGGATCGGTCCGATGGCATCAAGCATTCGCGTGCGCGCAACATCCAATGGCGACATCACCGAGGTGCAGGCGCTGATCCAACATCCCATGGACACCGGCCTGGTCAAGGATTCCAAGGGCGAGCTGATCCCGGCCCACTTCATCCAGGAGCTGAAGTTCGAATGTAACGGCAAGGACGTCTTTGTCGCCAATTGGGGCACGGCGGTCTCCAAGGACCCCTACGTCAAATTCAGCTTCAAGGGCGCCAAGAAGGGCGACGAGCTCAAGATCTCCTGGACCGACAACAAGGGTGCGTCGGATACGACCACCGCGAAGATCGCGTGATGAAGACCCGCTTCTCCCTCCTGCTTGGCTCGGTGAGCGCCGCGCTCGTTGCGTGCGCCCTCACCTCGCCGCGAGCCGTCGCGGCTGATAAGGTCGATCCCGTTGCTGATGCGAAGGCGTTCCAGAATTTCTTCTTCCAGAAATTTCCGAACGTGAAGCGCGAGGATTTCGTCAACGGTCCTTATTCCATGAACGAGGACATGAAGCGGCAGTGGCAGGAGAAGGAAGAATTCCCGCCTTACGAGTTCGCGCTCGACGCCGGCAAGGAAATGTTTTCGACCCCGTTTAAGAACGGCAAGACTTACGCCGATTGCTTCCCGAACGGCGGCATCGGCATCCGCCAGAACTATCCCTATTTCGACAGCAAGGAAGGCAAGGTCATCACGCTGGAGCTCGCGCTGAACCGCTGCCGCGAGGCCAATGGCGAGGCGCCCTATTCCTACGTCAAGGACGAGATGGCCTCGCTCACCGCCTACATGGCCTACACCTCGCGCGGCAAGCCGATGGACATCAAGATTCCCGATGATCCCCGTGCGCTCGAAGCGTTCGAGAACGGCAAGCGGTATTTCTACACCCGCCGCGGCCAGATGAACTTCTCCTGCGCGAGCTGCCACGTGCAGAGCCCGGGCGAGCGCATCCGCGCCGAGACTCTGGCGCCGGCGCTCGGCATTTTGAATGCGATGCCGATCTACCGCTCCGAATGGAGCGGCATGGGCACGACCAGCCGCCGCTTCGTCACCTGCAACAGCCAGACCCGGGCGGTTCCGCTGGAGCCGCAATCGGACGAATATCGCGACGTCGAATATTTCCTCTCCTACGTCGCCAACGGCCTGCCGATCTCGGGACCGGGAGCGCGGCCATGAAGCGGGCATGTCTCCTGGCCACACTGGTTGCATTGACCATCGCGCTACCGTCGGCACGCGCGGCAACGGAAGCGGAGTACAAGGCGGCCTATGCCGCCGCCGAAGCCGCAGCCAAGGAGGCGGCCAGCCTGCGCCACCAATGGACCACGACCGTCGCGACGCTGGCGGCGGCGAAGAAGGCGGCCGATGGCGGCGATTTCGACCGCGCATTTGCCGCAGCGAAAGAGGCCGAGGCGCTGGCGAAGGCGTCGATCTTCCAGGCTAATTCCGAAAAACAGGCCTGGAAGGCGATGGAAATCCGCTAGACTGGGCCTGGCGCGCGAGAACATCGTGCTCCAGATCATTCTTTGAGCATGATCTTGTCGGAAAGCCGCACCACACCTTGCGCTGACGCGGCCCCTTCGGATCCGGATCATGCTTGTGGAACAGTCGACAGCGTTGAGGGCGCGGAGAAGTTAAGATGGCCATCCGCCGCCGCGATTTCCTGAAGAGCGCGGGCCTAGCCGCCGCATCGCTCGGACTGCCGCGGCTCGCGCGCGGTGCCGACACCGCGAGCATCTATGACATCGAGCGTTTCGGCAATGCGCGCATCCTGCACATCACCGACACGCATGCGCAGCTCAATCCGGTCTATTTCCGCGAGCCCAGCGTCAATATCGGCATCGGCGAGATGGCGGGACGACCGCCGCACCTGGTTGGCCGCGCCTTCCTGGAGCGGTTCGGCATCCGGTCCGACAGCGCGGATGCCTATGCCTTCACCTGCCTCGAATTCGAGAAATCTGCGGGCCGTTTCGGCAAGCTCGGCGGCTTTGCCCATCTGAAGACGCTGATCGACCGCTTGCGCGGCGACGTCGGCGAAAAGCATTCGCTGCTCGTCGATGGCGGCGACCTCTGGCAGGGCACCGGGCTTGCCAATGTCATGCAGGGCCGCGACATGGTCGAGGTCGCCAACCTGCTCGGCATCGAGGCGATGACCGGGCATTGGGAATTCACCTATGGCGAGCAGGTGCTGCGCGACAATCTCGAGCGCTTCAAGGGCGAGTTTCTGGCGCAGAACGTCTTCCTGACCGAAGAGGCCGCCTTCAACGATGCTCCCGCCTTCGACAAAGCCAGCGGGCGCGTGTTCAAACCGTCTGTCATCAAGGAGCTTGGCGGCCATCGTGTCGCAATCGTCGGCCAGGCGTTCCCTTACGTGCCGATCGCGCATCCCAAGCGGTTCACGCCGGACTGGACCTTTGGCATCCGCGAAGAGGAGTTGCAGAAGCATGTCGATGCTCTGCGCGCCACCGACAAGGTCGATGCCGTCATCCTGCTGTCGCACAACGGCATGGACGTGGACCTGAAACTCGCGAGCCGCGTCACCGGCATCGACGTTATCCTCGGCGGCCATACCCACGACGCCGTGCCGCAGCCGATTGCCGTGAAGAACGCTGGAGGCACCACGCTCGTCACCAATGCCGGCTCCAACGGAAAATTCCTGGCCGTGCTCGATCTCGCAATCGGCAAGGGCAAGGTCAGCGACATTCGTTATCATCTGCTGCCGGTTTTTTCCGAGCTGCTGAAGCCGGATGCGGGGATGGCCGAGCTGATCGGCCGGCTGCGCGCGCCGCATGTGAGCGACTGGTCGGAGAAGATCACAACGCCCGATCGCCTGCTCTACCGCCGGGGCAATTTTTCCGGTCCCGTCGACGAGTTGATCTGCACGGCGCTGCGCAGCGAGCTCGATGCCGAGATCGCGCTGTCGCCGGGCTTCCGCTGGGGCGTCACCGCGCTGTCGGGCCAGGCGCTGACGATGGAGGATGTGCTCGCGGAAACCGCGATCACCTATCCCGAGACCTATGTGCAGGAGATGACCGGCGCACAGATCAAGGACGTGCTGGAGGACATCTGCGACAACCTCTTCAACGCAGATCCCTATTACCAGCAGGGTGGCGACATGGTGCGCGCCGGCGGGTTCAGCTACACCTGCACGCCGGACGCCGCGATCGGCAGCCGCATCTCCGAGCTGAAGCTCAATGGCGGCAAGGCGCTCGGCGCCAGCCACCGCTACAAGGTCGCAGGCTGGGCCTCCGTCAACCGCCAGCAAGGCGCGCCGGTGTGGGACGTCGTTGGCAAATATCTGCGCTCGGGACGAATGTTTCAGGAGCGGCTCGGCTCCGGCGTCACCCTGAAAGGGGTCGAGGGCAATCCAGGCATTGCAGGACAAGGATGATGCGGTCGCAAATCTCATCCGCGATGCTGCTGGCATTGCTCGTCTGGGCAGCGATCCCGCCGGCTTTGCGCAGCAGGTGCCGCTGCAGGACAAGCCGTTCGCCGAGCACAAGGTCGTACTTCAGCTCTCCGACGGCGATGCGAAGAAACAGGCACTGGTGCTCAGCGTCGCCAACAACCTGCTGAAGGCTTACGACCCCGACAAGATCGCGGTCGAAGTGGTGGCGTTCGGTCCCGGTATCGATCTATTGCTGTCCGGCAGCGAGCGTCGCAAGCAGGTCGAGAGCCTGATCGCACAGGGCGTGCGCTTCGACATCTGCCTCAATACGGTGGACACGATCGAGCGCGAGACAGGCAAGCGGCCGGAGTTCATTCCCGCGGCAACGCCGGTGCAGGTGGGCGTCGGGCAGATCCTGTTCCTGGCGGAGAACGGCTACACGGTGGTGCGGCCGTAGGAGCTGTCCGAGCTTGTCGCACGTCCGCGCAACACAATCGGTGTCATTCCCCGCGAAGGGGGGAATCTAGTGCGCCGCGGCCCCTCCATCCCGTTCAGCGCCTCTGGAATACTGGATCGCCCGCCTGCGCGGGCGATGACAGGGGTGGGTGGGGACGGCCACCCGCGCAATAAAGATCTTCTAAAGTTCATTCTCTACACAGTGATTTGCTTCTCTCTAGGGCCCGCCCCGTAGTAGAATCCTCGAAATCACCACACGCCGGGTCCTGCCATGATCTTCCGCCAGCTCTTCGACAGTGTTTCGGGCACCTACAGCTATCTGCTTGCGAGCCGCCCAGGCGGCGAGGCGCTGATCCTCGATCCCGTGTTGGAGAAGGTCGACCGCTACTGCCAGTTGCTGCGCGAGCTCGACCTCAAGCTGGTCAAGGCGATCGACACCCATCTGCATGCCGATCACGTCACCGGTCTCGGCGAGTTGCGCGACCGCACCCATTGCATGACCGTGATGGGCGATCAGACCAAGGCCGACGTGGTGGCGATGCGGGTCGCCGACGGCGATAAAGTGACGATCGAGGGCCTGTCGCTCGACGTGATGTACACGCCGGGCCACACCGACGATTCCTATTCGTATCTGATGGGTGACCGTGTCTTCACCGGCGATACGCTTCTGATCCGCGGCACCGGCCGCACCGATTTCCAGAACGGCTCATCGCGCGCGCAATACGATTCGATTTTCAACCGCCTGCTCAAGCTGCCGGACGAGACGATGGTGTTTCCGGCGCATGACTACAAGGGCGATACCGTCTCCACCATCGGCGAGGAGAAGCGCTACAATCCGCGGCTCCAGGTCCGCTCGGTCGACGAATATATCGAGCTGATGGCCAATCTGAAGCTGCCCAATCCGAAGATGATGGATGTTGCGGTCCCCGCCAACATGCATGTCGGCCTGCATCAGGAGGAGCTCGAGAAAGAGGGCCGCGCGCTCAGTGCCGCCGAGGCGATCCGCATTCTCGGCCGGCCCGACATCCTGCTGGTTGACCTGCGCGAGAGCAACGAGCGGATGAAGCACGGCATGCTCGAAGGAGCACTGCACACGCCCTATCAATCCGTGGAGGAGAGCCTGAAGCCCGGCGGCATGCTGCGCGAGGTCGCAGCCGCGACCGGCCGCCGCGTCGTGTTCTTCTGCGCCTTCGGCGAACGCTCGGCGATGGCGGTGGCCGCCGCCAAGGAGGCGGGGCTCTCCAACAGCGCGCACATCGCCGGCGGCCTGGATGCCTGGAAGAAGGCAGGCGGGCCGGTGGTGCACTGAACGGCCGAGTGCCGTGCTTGAGATAGATCAGGAAGTTCCCATATGTCGGGCTAGGACGGATGCAGCATCACCATCCGGGAGCCGCCATGGCCAAGATCGGCAAGCCGAGCGAGCCGCCCAAGATCGCGGACAACAAGATCGCGGACGATAAGCAAGCGCAAGACAAGGCGAAAAAGCCCAAGCCTCCGCGCGAGATCGACCATGACGATTACGAAGACGGCGACATCGCGACCCCGAAGCGCGACCGCTACGGCCCGGACGACGAGCCGTTGTGAGGACGGTGCTCGCGGGTTGAGCGCACGCTGGCGCAACATCCTCCAAAGTCGTCCCGGCGAAGTGCAGGCTAGCGACACACCTCGTGCCGCCGCCCGCGCTACCTGCCATGCGCCCGCGTTCATGGACAAATAACCGCTCTGCCCGATAGTTTGCGCCTCCTTTAGCACGCAAGACGGAACTACAATGGTCGACGTTCTCGCCGCACCGCAGCAAAGCAAGGCGGACAGCGCGCTGCGCACGCTGACGGGGATTTCGATCGCGCATTGGGTGAGCCATTTCCATCTGCTCGTGCTTCCGATGCTGTTCCCGTTCCTCAAGAGCCAGCTCGGCGTCGGCTATATCGAGCTCGGCTTCGCACTCACCGTGTTTGCGGTGGTGTCGGGATTGACGCAGGCGCCGACCGGCTATCTCGTCGACCATTTTGGCGCGCGACGAATTCTGCTGGCCGGGCTCGCGCTCGGCGGCTTCGCGCTGATCCTGCTCGGCTTGCACCTCAGCTACGCCTCGCTAATCGCCTGCGCCGTGCTGCTGGGCCTCGCCAACAGCGTCTACCATCCCGCCGATTACGCGATCCTGGCCGCGCACATGGACGAGGCGCGGATGGGCCGCGCCTTCTCGATTCACACTTTTGCCGGCTTTCTCGGCGGCGCCCTCGCTCCTGCCATCGTCGCTGCGCTCGTCACATTGTCCGGTGGCACTGGAGCGCTGATCGCCTCCGGCGCGATCGGTGTCGCGGTGGCGCTGCTGCTGATCGCCATGAACATTCCCGACGCCGGTGCGCACAAGACCAAACCCGGCAGCGCGAACGCGCCAAAACAGGCCGTCATCACGCCGGCGCTGATCACGCTGACCGCGCTGTTCATGCTGCTGAGCCTCTCGGTTGCCGGCATCAACAATTTCGGCGTGGTGGCACTGATGAGCGGCTACGGCGCCACCTACTCCGCCGCCAACATCGCGCTGACGGCATTCCTTGGCGCCAGCGCCATCGGCGTGCTCGCAGGCGGCTTGCTCGCCGACCGGACCGAGCGCCACGGCCAGGTCGCCGCAGCCTGCTTTGCCGCGAATGCGGCGATCGTGCTGCTGATCGCACTCGCCACACTGCCGGGCTGGGCTCTCACCGCCGCGATGACGGCCGCAGGCTTCCTCAGCGGCGTGATCGCACCCTCGCGCGACATGCTGGTGCGCAACGCGGCTCCTCCCGGCGCTGCGGGGCGTGCCTTCGGCGTCGTCTCCACCGGATTCAATCTCGGCGGCATCGTCAGCCCGCTGCTGTTCGGCTGGATCATGGACCAGAGCGCGCCGCATTGGGTGTTCGGCGCCTCCGTGATCTTCATGGCGGCGACGGTGGTGCTGTCACCGTTCACGGAGCGGAAGCGGCGACCACAAAGTTAATCGTCCGTTCCCGCGCCAAGCATCGCCCCGCGGTTATGACCCCGGGTCGGCGCGCCCTTGGGGGGCGCTTGTCCGGAACGACGGTTGTTGCTTGGGGCGTGCGCCGCCACCCCTACGTCGGCGACACCGCACTCTTCAGCGCGCCCGCCTGCGGGGCGGCACCGCCCGTCAACCTGGCGCGTTCGGTGTTCGGCCAGAGCAGCAGCAAGCCGAGCAGGCCGGAGCCGACCATGATCGCCGCATTGATGGTGAAGCCGGTCATGTAGCCGTCGAGCATGCTGCCGGCGCGCTGGATCACGGTGCCCATCACGGCGGGTGCGATGATGCCCGAAAGCGTATAAAGCGCGCCGTAGATCGCGAGGATGGCGCCGCGCTGCGATGTCGGCGTGAACTCGCCGAGCATGGGCGGGCACACGACATAGATCGCGCCGCACAGGCCCGTTCCGACCACCAGCAAAGCCAGCTGAAGGCCGGCGCCCTGGACATGCGGCATCGTCGCCAGAATCAGGCCGCCGACGACCAGCGGCACCGAGCCGAGCACGCCGCGGGCGATGCGCGTGGTCGAGCCGCGCGCCATCATCATTTGCGAGATCCAGCCCGTCAGGATCACGATGGTGGCGCCGAAGATCCAGGGCAGAGTGGAAATCCAGCCGGCCTGGCTCTGCGAGAAACCGAGGCCCTTGATGATGAACGGCGTGAACCAAGTCAGCCCGAGCGACAGCGCCCAATAGGCGCCGAAGGTCGCGGCGACGCAGCCGAGAAAGGTGCGCGAGGTAAGAAGCTGAATATAGGGAATCTTCGTCTCGGTTGCGGCGAGGGCCTGCGCATCCTCCAACGGCCCCTCCTTGCCGAGCGCGAGCCAGGCACAGACCCAGATCAGGCCGACGACGCCGAGCGCGCCGAAGGCATAGTGCCAGGAATGGTTGACGATGATCCAGTTCAAGGCCGGCACCGCGATGATCACGCCAAAGGCCGAGCCTTGCGACAGGATCGCGGTCGGCAGCGTGCGCTTCTCGTCAGGGAACCATTTGTAGATGGCGTGCGCTGCGACCGAGAAGGCCGGGCCTTCGCCGGCGCCCAGCACGATGCGGCAGATCAGGAGCGTGGTGAAGGAGACGGTGCCGACCATCGGAAACTGCGCCAGTGCCCAAACCACTGCGAGCGCCAGCAGCACCCAGCGCGTCGGCACCTTGTTGACGATGAAGCCGACCACGATGGCCGAGATCGAGAACAGGAAGAAGAACGAGGAGCCGAGCAGGCCGAATTGCTCCGGCGTGAGCTTGAGGTCCGCCATGATCGGCACGCCGGCAAGACCGACGACGATCTTGTCGGCGAAGTTCACCAGCATGAACAGAAACAGGAGAAAGGTGATGGTCCAGGCGCCCTTCGGCGTCGCTGTCGGCTTGCTCGCCGCGGACGGCGTTCCCTGAGCGCTCATGCTTCTATTTTCCCCATGTATCTTTTTGGCACTTTTTTGATTTGACCTTCTTGGAGCTAACAACGGCGTGGATGCCAACGCAACCCCGGCATTTCCGCAGCAAGTGTGCTAGGCAGCAATTCCGCTAATTCCGTCCGGCGCCATTAATCGTGCTGAACATCAAAAATCTCTCGAAGACCTTCTTCTCAGCCGGCGAGCCGGTCCACGTGCTGCGCGGCGTCGATCTCGACCTCGCGGCCGGCGAGCGGGTCGCGCTGACGGGCGAATCCGGCAGCGGCAAGAGCACGCTGCTGCACCTGATCGCCGGGCTCGATGCGGCTGATAGCGGCTCGATCCGGCTGGCGGATATCGAGGTCACCAAGCTGTCGGATGCGGGACGCGCCAGCTTGCGACGCGACCGGGTCGGCTTGGTTTTTCAGCAGTTCAATCTGATCCCGAGCCTGTCGGTCGCGGACAACCTCGCCTTCCAGGCCCGGATCGCCGGCCGGCATGATGCGGCCTGGACCAAAGAGCTGATCGAACGGCTCGGACTCCGCACTCTCCTCAAGCGTTATCCCGAGCAATTGTCGGGCGGACAGCAGCAGCGGGTCGCCATCGGCCGGGCGCTGGCGACGAAGCCCTCGCTGCTGCTGGCGGATGAGCCGACCGGCAATCTGGACGAAGCCACCGCCGAGGACGTGCTGGCGCTGACGCGCGATCTCGTGGCGCGCACCGGCTGCGGCTTCCTGATGGCGACGCACAGCCTGCATCTGGCAGCGACGCTCGACCGCCACCTTACCTTGCACGGCGGGCGCATCGCATGAGGCGCGCGCTGTGGATCCTCGCCGTGCTGCTCAGCCATTGGCGGCGTCACCAGATGCAGTTCGCAACGCTGCTGATCGGGCTGATCGCGGCGACCGCGCTGTGGAGTGGCGTGCAGGCGATCAACCAGCAGGCCCGCAGCGCCTATGACCGCGCCGCGGCGACATTCGGCGGCGCACGTACGGCGATGCTGGTCGCGCTGGATTCCGCGACCTTTTCCCAGGAGCTGTTCATAAAATTGCGCCGCGCCGGCTGGCCGGTCTCCCCGGTACTGGAGGGACGCGTCCAGATCAATGGACGCTCGGTGCGGCTGCTCGGCATCGAGCCGGTGACGCTGCCGACCGACGTCGGCAATGCGCCGCGCCTTGGCGCCTCGGATCTCAGCAGTTTCGTCGCGCCGCCGGGCCAGACGCTGGTGGCGCGGGAGACGCTGAGTGACTTGCAAGAGCAGGAGGGTGCGGTGCCGGCGATCAGCAGCGGCGCAAAACTGCCGCCGCTGCGCGTGCTGCCGCAGCTCGTGCCCGGCGTGCTGGTGGTCGATATCGGCGTGGCGCAGCGGCTCCTCAACAAGCCGGACCAGGTGTCGCGGTTGCTGATCGGCAAGGCGAAGGGCAAGCCCGCGCCGCTTCAAAGCGTCGTCGGCGATCAGCTGCAGCGGATCGAGCCGGATGCCGAGACGGAGCTGGAACGTCTCACCGACAGTTTTCATCTCAATCTCACCGCCTTCGGGCTGTTGTCATTCTTCGTCGGGCTCTTCATCGTCAATTCAGCCGTTGGCCTCGCCTTCGAGCAACGTCTGCCGATGCTGCGGACGTTGCGCGCCTGCGGCGCGTCGGCGCGGCTGGTCAACACGATGCTGGTGCTGGAGCTGGTGGTGCTGGCGCTGATCGCCGGGCTGATCGGGCTCGTCTGCGGTTATTTCATCGCGGCAGCGCTGTTGCCCGACGTCGCGGCCTCGCTGCGCGGGCTCTATGGCGCACAGATCCCCGGGCAGCTCACGCTGCGTTCCGAATGGTGGCTAGCCGGTATCGGCATCAGCGTTGTCGGCGCGCTGGTCGCGGCCGCAACCAGCCTGATCAAGGCGATCAGGATGCCGGTGCTGGCAACCGCGCAACCACGCGCCTGGCAGCAGGCGCAGCGCCGCTGGCTGATCCTGCAAAGTGCAGGCGCCTGCGCCGTATTCATGGTCGCGCTGCTGCTGCTTCACTATGGGCAATCGCTGGTCGCAGGCTTCGGCGTGCTGGCCGCGCTGATGTTCGGTGCGGCCCTGATCCTTCCGGCATTTCTCGAACTCATCCTGCTCGTTGGCCAGCGTTGGGCGAAAGGGCCGCTGGCGCTGTGGTTCTGGGCCGACAGCCGGCAGCAACTCTCCGGATTGTCGCTGGCGCTGATGGCGCTGCTGCTTGCACTCGCCGTCAATGTCGGGGTGTCCACGATGGTGGAGACCTTCAGCCGCACCTTCATCGGCTGGCTCAATGGACGGCTGGCGGCCGACGTCTACATCAGCGCGTCCGACAACACGCAAGGTGTTGCGATCCGGAACTGGCTGCGCGAGCGCAGCGATGTCCAGGCGATCCTCTCGGGCGCACGCGCGGAGGCGCAAGTTCAGGGCCAGCCGGTGGAATTGCTCGGCCTTCCCGACCACGCGCTCTATCGCGAACGTTGGCCGCTGCTGGAAGCCGCGCCGCGCGCCTGGACCCGGCTCGTGCCCGGCAATGCTGCCTTCATCAGCGAGCAGTTGAGCCGCCGGCTGAACATCCGCGTCGGCGACGTCGTCGAGGTGCCGGCGCCGGGCGGGACCTGGGAGCTCGACATTGTCGGCATCTATGCTGATTACGGCAATCCCAAGGGGCAGCTCGCGGTCAATGTCGCGGCGCTGATCCGGCAATTTCCACAGACGCCGCAGACGCGGATCGGCCTGATCGTCAACAAGAACGATATCCCCGGCCTGATCTCAGCGTTGCAGAAGCAATTTGCGCTCGACGATCGCAGCGTCGCCGACCAGGCGACGGTGAAAGCAGAATCGATCCGCATCTTCAACCGCACCTTTGCGGTCACGTCCGCGCTGAATGCCTTTACGCTTGGCGTCGCCGGCATCGCGCTGCTCACAAGCCTGCTGACGTTGGCCAACTCACGCCTGCCGCAGCTTGCGCCGCTGTGGGCGATGGGCCTCACCCGGCCGCGCCTTGCCGCGATCGAGCTGGCCAAGACGCTATCGGTGGCGCTGTTCACATCGCTCTTGGCCGTGCCGCTCGGCCTCTTGGTGGCGTGGTGCCTGATCGCGATCGTCAATGTGAAGGCATTCGGCTGGCGGCTGCCGTTCCATGTGTTTCCGCTGCAATTGGTCGAGTTGGTCGCGGTCGCGCTGCTCGCCTCGCTGCTTGCCGCATTGCTGCCGATGCTACGGCTGGCGCGCATGCAGCCGGCAAATCTCGTCAAGGTGTTCGCCAATGAGCGCTGAGAAAATCTCACGACGCGCGGTCGTCGGCAGCTTTGCTGCGCTGGCACTCACACCTCGCGCAGGGGCGCAGGGCTATGCCGGACTCGGCGAAACCGCGGACGGCTTTGCCAAAGTAACGGCGGGCAAGGTCTTCACCTTTCCGGGCGATCACGGGCCGCATCCGGAGTTTCGTATCGAGTGGTGGTATCTCACGGCCAACCTCGTCGATGCCAATGGCGCTGCTTGCGGCCTACAATGGACCCTGTTCCGCCAGGCGGCGCAGCCAGGCCCGCAACGCGAGGGCTGGGCCAATCAGCAGATATGGATGGGACATGCGGCGGTGACGCGCGCCGACACCCACCGCTTTAGCGAGACGTTTTCACGCGGCGGTGTGGGGCAGGCCGGCGTCACGGCCAAGCCGTTCGATGCCTGGATCGACGATTGGGAAATGAAGGGTCTTGAGCGCACCGACGATCGCACGCTGGCGCCGCTGACGCTCAAAGCCTCGGCGACCGATTTCAGCTATACACTGACGCTGGAGGCCGATCGTCCGATGGTATTGCAGGGCGACCGCGGCTACAGCCGCAAGTCGGAGCGCGGGCAGGCATCTTACTATTACAGCCAGCCGTTCTATCGCGCACGCGGCAGCATCACGATCGACGATAAGCCGGCCGAGGTGATGGGCCAGGCCTGGATGGACCGCGAATGGAGCAGCCAGCCGCTGGATGCCGATCAGACCGGTTGGGACTGGCTGTCGCTGCATCTCGGATCCGGCGACAAGCTGATGCTATACCGGCTGCGGCAGAAGGACGGCCAAAACTATCCGTTCGGCAACTGGATCAGCGCCGCCGGCGAGACGCGGATGATTGCAGGTCGCGACATCCAGATGATGCCGAAGGCGACCGCGGATGTTGCGGGACGCAAGCTGCCGGTGGAGTGGCAGATCGCAATCCCCTCGCAATCGTTCTCGATCCTGTGCAAGCCGCTCAATCCAGGGGCCTGGATGGGGACCGGCTTCTCCTACTGGGAAGGGCCGATCAGCTTTGCCGGCACGCATGATGGCGTTGGCTATCTCGAGCTGACGGGCTATTGAAGCGCGATCTCGTCGAAGGAAATAACGATGCATCATCTCACCGCCCTCGTCACGCTGCTGGCGATCGCATTTTACTTTTTCACCGCCGTCAACGTCTCGCGCTCGCGCACCAAGACCGGCGTCAAGGTGCCGGCGATGTCCGGCCATCCGGATTTCGAGCGCGCCTTTCGCATCCAGATGAACACGCTGGAATGGATGCCGATCTTCCTGCCGGCGCTCTGGCTGTTCGCCATCTATATCAGCGACGCCATCGCAGCCAGCATCGGCGTGGTCTGGATCATCGGCCGCATCCTCTATTTCGTCGGCTATTCCCAGGCGGCGGCAAAGCGCAGCCTGGGTTTCGCGATCCAGAGCCTCGCCGCCGTGGCGCTGTGGGCGGGGGCGTTAGGGGCGGTGGCGTTGCGGCTGGTGTGAGGGCCCATCTGCGGCTCCAAATTCCGCCGTCATTCCGGGGCGGCGCATTGGCGCCGAACCCGGAATCTCGAGATTCTCAGGTGCGCAATTGCGCACCATAGTTCGATGCTTCGCATCGCCCCGGAATGACGCTGCGCGTCACTTCGTCAGCGGACAGCCACTTTCCTTGGCGGCGAAGAATGCCTTGTCGCCGGGAACGGTAGCGAGCAGCTTGTAATAATCCCAGGGCTTCTTCGATTCCGAGGGCTTCTTGACCTCGAACAGGTACATGTCGTGGACCATGCGGCCGTTCTCGAGCACCTTGCCACCTTGCGCGAAGTCGTCGTCGACCGGCAGCTCCTTCAGCTTCTTGGCAACCGCGTCCGGATCCTTGGTGCCGGCGGCCTTGACCGCCTTGAGATAGCTCAGCGTCGCCGAATAGGTGCCAGCGTGGATCATGCTCGGCATCCGCCCCGTCCGCTTGAAGAAGCGTTCCCCGAGATGGCGCGTCTTGTCGTTGAGATCCCAGTAATAGCCTTCGGTCAGCACCAGGCCCTGCGCGGCCTGCAGGCCGAGGCCGTTCACCTCGGCGAGCGTCATCAGAAGGCCTGCGAGCTTCTGGCCACCGGAGACGATGCCGAACTCGGACGCCTGCTTGATCGAGTTGGTGGTGTCAAGACCGGCATTGGCGAGGCCGACGATCTTCGCCTTGGAGCTCTGCGCCTGCAGCAGGAAGGACGAGAAGTCAGAGGAATTGAGCGGCACGCGCACCGAGCCGACTACCTTGCCGCCATTGGCGGTGACGATCTCGCTGGTGTCCTTCTCCAGCGCGTAGCCGAAGGCGTAGTCGGCAGTGAGGAAGAACCAGGTGTCGCCGCCGGCCTTGGTCAGCGCACCGCCGGTGCCGACGGCGAGCGCGCGGGTGTCGTAGGCCCAGTGGAAGCCGTAGGGCTGGCAGGCATCGCCGGTCAGCCGCGAGGTCGCGGCGCCGACGACGATGTCGATCTTCTTCTTTTCCTTGGAGAGCTCGTGGATCGCGAGTGCGACCGAGGAGGTGGTCAGCTCCGTGATCATGTCGACATTCTCGACGTCATACCAGCGCCGCGCGATCGAGCTGGCGAGATCCGGCTTGTTCTGGTGGTCGGCCGTGATGAGCTCGATCTTCTGGCCGAGCACCTCGCCGCCAAAGTCCTCGATCGCCATCTTCGCGGCTTCGACCGACCATTTGCCGCCGTAATCGGCATAGACGCCGGACTGATCGTTGAGGATGCCGATCTTGACGCCCTGCGCGGCGGCCGGCGACGCCAGCAATACGGCCGAGGCCGCTGCGGCCAAAAATGCTGATTTCATATGTTAACTCCCAGCAGTCTTCTGTTGTGAAATCGCGCGGATAGTAGTGAAGAACCCCGCGCGTGCCCATCCATTTCGGCGTAGGCCGTTAGTATGGAGGTGGGCGCTATATTCTCCGCTTCGTCACCGGACCAAGCGCGCCTTGGGCCAGCGCGCGTCACTGGGGGTGAGTCCCGGATCTGCGCTTAGGCTTGTCCGGGACGACGGCGCGGATGTGGATACGCCGGTGGCGACACTGACTTACGCAGGGGCCCCTGGCTTCTTATCCCGCCGCCCCTCCGCCAGGTTCCTCACCACCACATAGAAGATCGGCGTGAACAGAAGGCCGAACAGGGTGACGCCGATCATGCCGAAGAACACGGCAACGCCGACGGCCTGCCGCATCTCCGAGCCGGAGCCGCTCGAGATCACCAGCGGCAGCACGCCGAGGATGAAGGCGAAGGAGGTCATCAGGATCGGGCGCAGGCGCAGGCGGCAGGCTTCGATGACGGCCTCGAGCCGAGGCTTGCCCTCGAGCTCGATGTCGCGCGCGAACTCGACGATCAGGATCGCGTTCTTTGCTGCGAGTCCCACCAGCACGACGAAGCCGATCTGGGTGAGGATGTTGACGTCCTGGCCCATGATGCGCACACCGATGGTGGCAGCGAGCAGGCACATCGGCACGATCAAGATCACTGCAAACGGCAAGGTCCAGCTGCCATATTGCGCGGCGAGCACGAGATAGACGAACAGCACGCAGATCGGGAACACGTAGAGGCCGGCATTGCCGCCTGTGACCTGCTGATACGACAGATCCGTCCATTCGAAGGTGAAGCCGCTCGGCAAGGTATCGTTGGCGAGCTGCTTGATGGTGTTGAGCGCGGTGGTCGAGCTGGTGCCCGGCGCCGGCTCGCCCTGCAATTCGGACGCTGCGTAAAGATTATAGCGCGCGACGCGATCGGGACCCGAGACATCCTTGAACTCGACGACGCTGCCGAGCATCACCATGTCGCCGGAGGCGTTGCGCGTGCGCAGCCGCGCGAGGTCGCTCGGCTCCTTGCGGTACGGGAAATCGGCCTGCGCGGTGACGTGGTAGGTGCGGCCGAACAGGTTGAAGTCGTTGACATAGGTGGAGCCGAAATAGGACTGGATCGTGTCGTTGATGTTGGAAATGGGAACGCCGAGCTTCTGCGCCTTGGTGCGGTCGATGTCCACGAAGAGCTGCGGCGTGTTGGCCGTGAACGGCGAGAACACCGAGGTGAGACTGGGTGCCTTGCGCGCGGCGGCGACCAGCTCGTCGGTCGCAGCGGCGAGCATTTCGGGCCCGCGGCCCTGGCGATCCTGGACGCGGATCGTGAAACCGCCGCCGGTGCCGATGCCGGGCACGGCCGGGGGCGGAATCACGATAATGAAGGCACCCTGAATTGCGGTGAGGCGCTTGCGCAGCTCGGCCGTGATGGCGTTCGCGGACAGCCCCTTTTTCAGTCGCACCTCGGGCTCATCGAAAACCGGAAAGAGCGCCGCCGCGTTGCCGGCCTGCGTGCGCGTGGCGCCGGAGAAGCCGGCGAATGCCGCAACACGGACGATGCCCGGCGTATCCAGCGAGATCCGCTCGATCTCACGCACGACCTCCGTGGTGCGCGCCAGCGACGCCGCGCCCGGCAATTGCACGGATATGATGACGTAGCCGCGATCCTGCGCGGGAATGAAGCCCTGCGGCGTCGTCACGATCAGCCAGCCGGCGCTGCCGATCAACACCACGTACGCCAGAAGCATCACGACCGAATGCCGGATCACGAAATTGGCAAGACCCGCATAGCCGTGCGCCAGCCGGTCGAACACCCGGTTGAACACGCCAGTGAAAGCATTCCAGCCGCGCGCGATGACGTTCCAGGCGGCCGGCGGCCGCTTCTCCTCGTGCGGCACCAGGATCTGCGAAGCCAGCGCCGGCGATAGCGTCAGCGAGCAGAAGCAGGAGATCGCGGTCGCGACCGCGATGGTGACGGCGAATTGCTGGAAAAATTGCCCAGAAATGCCGCCCAGGAACGCGGTCGGGACGAACACCGCGCAAAGCACCAGCGCGATCGACACCAGCGCGCCGCCGACCTCTTCCATCGTCTTCAGCGCGGCGTCGCGCCGACTCATGCCGTGCTCGAGATGCCGCTCGACATTCTCGACCACGACGATGGCGTCGTCGACCACGATGCCGACGGCGAGCACGAGACCGAACAGCGTGAGATTATTGATGGAGAAGCCCAGCGCCGCCATCACCGCGAAAGTGCCGACCAGCGACACCGGAATAGCAATGATCGGAATGATCGCGGGCCGCCATCCTTGCAGGAACACCAGCACCACGACGACCACGAGCAGCATCGCCTCGTAGATGGTCTTGATCAGCTCGTGGACGGACTGCGCGATGAACTCGGTCGGGTTGTAGCCGATATTGTAGTCGAGACCTCTCGGAAAGCTCTCCTTGAGCTTCGTCATCGTGTCGGAAATGTTTTTCGCCGTCGCGAGCGCGTTGGATCCGGGCCGCTGCGTCACCAGCATGGCGACCGCGGATTTGCGCAGCAGGAAGCTGTTGGTGGTGTAGGACAAGGCACCCAGCTCGATGCGGGCGACGTCGCGCAGGCGGACAATCCGGCCATCGGGGCCGGCCTTGATCAGGATGTCCTCGAACTGCTTCTGATCCTTCAGGCGCCCCGTGAAGGTGAGGTTCGGCTGGAAAGCGCGGTCGGCGATCGGCGGCTCGGCGATCTGGCCGCCGGCGATCTGAACGTTCTGGGCGCGGATCGCCGCCAGCACCTCGGCCGAGGTCAGGCCGAGATTGGCGATCCGGTCGGGATCGAGCCACAATCGCATCGAATAGTCGCGTGCGCCAAAGATCTGGATGTCGCCGACGCCGTCGAGGCGCAGCAGCTGGTCGCGGACCTGGAGCAAGGCATAGTTGGAGATGTAGAGCTGGTCGAACGTGTCGTCCGGCGACAGCATGAACACGACCATCAGGATGTCGGGCGAGTTCTTGCGCGTGGTGACGCCGTTGCGCTGGACCTCCTCCGGCAGACGCGGCTGCGCGATGGCGACGCGGTTCTGCACCAGCACCTGGGCCTTGTCGAGATCGGTGCCGAGCTTGAAGGTGACGGTGATGGTGAGCTGGCCGTTCGAGGTCGCCTGGCTGTAGAGATACAGCATGTCCTCGACGCCGTTGATCTCCTGCTCGATGGGAGCTGCGACCGTGTCGGACACGGTTTGCGCGGAGGCGCCGGGATATTGCGTGGTGACCACCACGGTCGGCGGCACCACCTGCGGATATTCGGAGACCGGCAACGTGGTGTAGGCGATCGCGCCGACGATCAGCAGCACGATCGACAGCACCATCGCCAGGATGGGCTGGTTGATGGAGAGGCGGCCAAGATTCATGACTTGCCACCGGCCGGCGCTTGCGCCGTCTGCGGGGCGACCTTGGCGCCGACCCGGGCGCGCTGGATGCCGTTGACGATGACGCGATCCTCCGCCCTCAGCCCCTCGCGGATCACGCGCAGGCCGTCATCGAGCGGCCCGAGCACCACCGGACGCGCCTCGACCGTGTCATCGGGCTTCACCACGAACACGATCTTGCGGGACTGGTCGGTTGCGACAGCGACGTCCGGAATCAGCAGCGCATCATAGGGCGCACTGCCAATCAGGCGGACGCGCCCGAACTGGCCGGGCAGGATCGACAGGTCGGTGTTCTTGACCACGGCGCGGCTGCGCAGCGTACCGGTCGAGACGTCGAGGCGGTTGTCGAGGAAGTTGACGGTGCCCTCATGCGACGGCTTGGTTTCACCGGCCAGCGTCACCTGCACCGGGTTCGCAGTGTCGCGCGAGCTTGGGCGCCGCCCCTCGAACCATAATTTGCTGTATTTGATGAAGGTCGCCTCATCCATGTCGAAATAGATGTAGATCGGATCCAGCGTGACGATCGAGGTCAGCAGCGTCGAAGCGCCGTTGTCGCTGCCCTGCACGAGGTTGCCGGGACTGACGAGATGGCGGCTGACGCGACCGGTCAGCGGCGCCGTCACATGCGTGAACTCGATGTTGAGCTTGGCGGCCTTCAGCGCGCCTTCGGCCTGCATCTCGGCCGCATGCGCGGCCTGCAGGGCTTGGCGACGCTGATCGACCACCTGCTCCGAGACCGCATTGGTCTGCACCAGATTGAGGCCACGGTCGAGCTCGCGCTTGGCAAGCTCCACCCTGGCGCGCGCATCCGACAGCTGCCCCTCCGCCTGCGTGGCCACCGCCTCGAACGGACGGGGATCGATCACGTAGAGCAGATCGCCCTGACGCACGATGGCGCCGTCCTGGAACTCGACCGAGTTGACGAAGCCGCCGACGCGGGGGCGCACCTGCACCTCCTCGACCGCCTCGAAACGACCGGTGAACTCATCCCAATCGGTGACGGTGCGCTTGACCGGCTGAGCGACTGTCACCGGCGCCGGCGGCGGGGCAGCGGCCTGTGACGCCGGCTTGTCGCAGCCGGAAAGGGCGAACGCCGCAGCGAGAAGCCCGGCGATTGCGCTGCGCTGAACGAAATCGTGCTTTTTGACAAACTGCTCGCTTCCGTCCGGTCCGCTCATCCCAGGTCCTCGCATCAAAGCCGCAGGACAGGGTACTCGTCTACCCGCGGGCGACACAAGATGTGTTGCGATGATGAACTCTTCAAGACGACGGCGGACGCAAGGCTGGGGAAGAGGCCCTGACCGGATGGTGGGTTGACAGAGACCGAGACGGTCGCACACGCGCAGTGCGAATGGGTGACGAAAAGCGATGCTCGCCACCCTCCCCTTGGACGGCGACAAGCGGCCAGCGTCTTCGCGCATGACGGACGCCAGCGGCTCGGCTAGATTATGCTCATAAAACTAAGACGAATTGTCCAGGGAGGGCAGGCGTGCACCAGGGACGTGTCGTTTACGGCGCGATCGAGGAGGTCGTGTTCGGTCATCCTGCGGCCGAAGCCATCGTCGCGCAGATGGACCGGCTGGGCACGCGCCGCGCCTTCCTGATGGTCTCGGGCACGCTCAACCGGCAGACCGATGAAATCAAAAAGATTAGGCAGGCGCTCGGCGAGCGCTGCGCCGGCCTGTTCGACGCCATGCCGGCGCATACGCCGCGCGAGGCTGTGATCGCAGCCACCCATGCGGCGCGCGAGGTGAACGCGGATCTGATCGTCACCGTCGGCGGCGGCTCCATCACCGACGGCGCCAAGGCGGTGCAGCTTTGCCTCGCCAACGGCATCGATGATATCGGCGGCATCGAGCGCATCCGCGTCCACAAGGGCATTGCGCCCGAGCTGACCGCCCCGAGCGTACGGCAGATCAGCGTGCCGACCACGATTGCCGGCGGCGAGTTCAGCGCCATCGCGGGCGTGACCGACCGCAGCACGCATGTGAAACAGATGTTGCGGCATCCGCTCACGGTGCCGCGCGCAACCATCCTCGATCCCGCTATCACCGTGCACACGCCGGAATGGCTGTTTCTGTCCACCGGCATTCGCGCCGTCGACCATTGCGTTGAGGCGATCTGCTCGCGCGAAACGCACCCTTACGCCGATGCGCAATCGGTGAAGGGGCTCGCCATGCTCGCCGATGCGCTGCCGCGGGTAAAGGCCGATCCCGCCGATCTCGACGCGCGGATGGATGCGCAGATCGGCACCTGGCTGTCGATGGGCGCGCTTTCGGCCGGCGTTCCCATGGGCGCGAGCCACGGCATCGGTTACGTCCTGGGCGCAGCCTTCGACGTGCCGCACGGCCACACCTCCTGCGTGATGCTGCCGGCGGTGATGCGCTGGAATGCGCCCGACAATGCCGAGCGCCAGATGATCGTCGCGGCCGCCATGGGCTTCCCCGGCCAAAATGCCGCCGACGTGCTCGATGCCTTCATCCGCTCGCTCGGCATGCCCCGCAGCCTCGCCGAGGTGGGCGTATCGCCGGAACATTTCGACGCCATCGCCGAACAGGCGATGCGCACGAACTGGATCCCGCGCAATCCACGCAAGATCGATAGCCCCGCGCAAGTGCGCGAAATCCTGCTTCTTGCCGCATGATCCAAAGCCGGAGGACTGATGTATCCAGGTCAGCATGCCCGCCTACGCCCGCTTCAGCCTGCCTTCATCATGGCGGCGACGGACGAGACTGTCACCTATCGCGAGCTGGAGGCGCGCAGTAACCGCCTCGCGCATCTGTTTCGTAGGCACGGCCTGAAGCGGCTCGATCATTATTCGATCTTCATGGAGAACAATTCGCGCTATCTCGAAGCCTGCGCCGCGGGCGAGCGCTCTGGCCTCTACTACACCTGCATCAACTCCTTCCTGACGCCGGGCGAGCTCGCCTATCTCCTCGTCAACAGCCAGTCCAAGATCCTGATCACGTCAATGGCGAAGCTCGACATCGCGCGCGAAGCCATACAGGCTTGCCCCGACGTCAGGCTCTGCGTCGTCGCCGACGGTCCTGGCGAGAGCGAGCGCATCGTCGGCCTCGCCGACGTGACCGCCGGTCTGCCGACAACGCCGATCGCGGATGAGCGGCTCGGCACCGCCATGCTGTATTCGTCGGGCACGACCGGACGGCCCAAGGGCATCCTGCGACCGCTGCCGGAGGAGCCGCCAAAGCACAATCTGCCGCTATTCGATTTCCTGGCGAAACTTTGGCACTACCGCGAGGGCATGGTCTATCTATCGCCGGCACCGCTGTATCACTCCGCGCCGCAAGCTGCCGTGAACCTCACGATCCGCATGGGCGGGACCGTCGTCATCATGGAGAGTTTCGATCCGGAACGTTACCTCCAGCTCGTCGAACGATGGGGCATCACCCACACCCAGCTGGTGCCGACGATGTTCTCGCGCATGCTGAAACTGCCGGAGGAAGTACGCACCCGCTATGACCTATCCTCGCTGGAGATCGCGATCCATGCCGCGGCGCCCTGCCCGGCCCTGGTCAAGGACGACATGATCAAATGGTGGGGACCGATTATCCACGAATATTACGGCGCCACCGAAGGACTCGGCTTCACCGCCTGCAACAGCGAGGAGTGGCTCGCCCATCGCGGCACGGTTGGCAAGGTGCTGCTCGGCGACCTCCACATTCTCGACGAGAACATGAGGGAGTGCCCGACCGGCACGCCTGGGCAGATCTGGTTCAAGACGGCCTCGCCGTTCGAATATTTCAACGATCCCGAAAAGACCCGGGAGGCGCGCTCTGCCGACGGCAGCATGAGCACGGTCGGCGACGTTGGCTATGTCGACAAGGACCGCTTCCTCTACCTCACCGATCGCGCGACTTTCATGATCATCTCCGGTGGCGTGAACATCTACCCGCAGGAATGCGAGAATCTGCTGATCACCCATCCGAAAGTCGCCGACGCCGCGGTGTTCGGCGTGCCCAATGCCGATCTCGGCGAAGAGGTGAAGGCGGTGGTGCAGCCGATGCCGGGCGTGGTGCCGGGCCCGGCGCTCGCGGAAGAGCTGATCGCGTTCTGCGCAAAATCGCTATCGCGGCAGAAGGTGCCGCGCTCGGTCGATTTCGAAAAGGAATTGCCGCGGCTGCCGACGGGGAAACTCTACAAGCGGCTGCTGCGGGATAGGTACTGGGGGAACAAGGCGTCGCGTATCGTGTGAGGCGCAGCCACAAACTCCGTTGTTGTCCCAGGGCGCGACGAGGTCGCAAACCCGGCGCGCGCTTCGGCGCGCTTGTCCGGGACAACACCGGCGGTTGTTGGCTGCCCCAGGGTAAAGGAACCGTCCCTTCGCACTGCACTCTGACTTCATGAGAGAACAGCGCCGCGGCATCCGTCATCCGAATTGTCGAGAGCGTGGACGGCCTTGCCGGTTGCCTCTCTTCACGCCCATCGTTATCGTCCCCTCAAACAGGCCAAAAGGCCAAAGGCCGATGTCCAGGGAGGACGAGGATGCGGACCGTGCGGGCGCTCGCCGCGACGGCGGCGCTATCTTTGCTGGCGTTTTCGACCATTGCGCTTGCCGGCGAGCCCAAGCAGGGCGGTATTCTGCGGATGTATCATCGCGATAGCCCGGCCAATGCGTCCATCCTCGAGGGCGCGACCTATTCGATCAACGTGCCGTTCATGGGGGTATTCAACAATCTGGTCATCTATGATCAGCACATCGCGCAGAACAGCCCTGAAACCATCAGGCCAGAGCTCGCCGAGAGCTGGTCCTGGAGCGGCGACAACAAAAAGCTGACGTTCAAGCTGCGTCAGGGCGTGAAGTGGCACGACGGCAAGCCGTTCACGTCGGCCGACGTCAAATGCACCTTCGATCTCCTGATGGGCAAGTCGCAGCAGAAGCTGCGGCAGAATCCGCGCAAGGCCTGGTACAACGAGGTCAACGACGTCACGCCGAACGGCGATTTCGAGGTCTCATTCGACCTCAAGCGGCCACAGCCGTCGCTGCTGGCGATGCTCGCATCCGGTTATACGCCGATCTATCCCTGTCACGTCTCGCCGGCCGACATGCGCACCCATCCGGTCGGAACCGGCCCGTTCAAATTCGTCGAGTTCAAGGCCAATGAATCGATCAAGCTGACGCGAAACCCTGACTACTGGAAGAAGGGCCTGCCCTATCTCGACGGCATCGAGTACACGATCATCACCAACCGCTCGACTGCCATCCTCGCCTTCGTCGCCGGCAAGTTCGACATGACCTTCCCGACGCACATTACCATCCCGCTCCTCAAAGACATCAAGTCGCAGGCGCCGAACGCGATCTGCGCCGTCGAGCCGACCAACGTTGCGACCAACATCATCGTCAATTCGGCGTCCCCGCCATTCGACAACATCGATATTCGCCGGGCGATGGCGATGGCGCTCGACCGCAAAGCCTTCGTCGACATCCTGTTCGAAGGCCAGGCCGATATCGGCGGCACCATGCTCCCGCCGCCGCAGGGCATCTGGGGCATGCCCAAGGACAAGCTGGAGACCATTCCAGGCTATGGCCCGAACGTGAACGCGAGCCGGGAGGAGGCCAAGAAGTTGATGCAGAAGGCGGGCTACGGCCCCGACAAGCACCTCGCGGTGAAGGTCTCGACACGCAATCTCGCGGAATATCGCGATCCCGCGGTGATCCTGATCGACCAGCTCAAGAGCATCTATATCGACGGCGAGCTCGACGTCGTGGAGACGGCGAACTGGTTCCCGAAGGTTGCACGCAAGGATTACATGCTCGGCCTGAACTTGACCGGCAATTCCGTCGACGATCCCGATCAGTCTTTCTACGAAAACTACTCCTGTGGTTCGGAGCGGAACTACACCAATTACTGCAACAAGGAGATCGAGAAGCTGTTCGACGTGCAGTCTCAAGAGATCGAAATAGGCAAGCGCAAGCAACTGGTCTGGGACATCGACAAGAAGCTGCAGGAGGACGTCGCCCGGCCGATCATCTTCCATGCGCGGGCCGGCACCTGCTGGCAGCCCTATGTCAAGGGGATCACGATCATGTCGAACAGCTCCTATAACGGCTTTCGCTACGAGGACGTCTGGATCGACAAGTAGCGCGGGCGGCTGACGGGTTCGACAGGAGGCGGTGCATGTTTGCCTATCTGGTGCGGCGCCTTTTCCTGATGCTCGTGACCCTGTTCGGGATCTCGATCGTCATCTTCTTCCTGCTGCGCATCGTCCCCGGCAACATCGTCGACATTCTGTTCGCCGCGGCCGGCTACGTCGATCCCGCCGACAAGGCCAATCTGGAGAAGGAGCTCGGCATCGACCAACCGCTGATCGTGCAATATTGGCACTGGATCGGCGGTCTTCTGCGCGGCGACTTTGGTTATTCCTACGTCTCGGAGAAGCCGGCGCTGCAGGAGATCCTGCCGCGGATTCCTATCACGGCGCGGCTTGCCGGCCTTGCGCTGTTGTTCTCGGCGTCCATCGGCATCCCGCTCGGCGTCATCAGCGCCGTGAAGCAGGGCACAAAACTCGACTATGCCCTGCGTGTCGTCAGCCTCAGCGGATTGTCGCTGCCCTCGTTCTGGCTTGGCCTTTTGATCCTGACCGCGTCGGTGGCGATGTTCGGGCAGATGCCGATCTTCAATCCAAATCCGCAGACCTGGCTCGAAGCGTTTGCCACCTATGCCGTGCCCGCGGCCGCCGTCGGCTTCCGCAGCGCCGCGCTGACCATGCGCATCACCCGCTCCTCGATGCTGGAGGTGCTGCGGCAGGATTATATCCGCACCGCCCGCGCCAAGGGCGCATCCGATGCTGCCGTGAACTATCACCACGCGCTGAAGAACGCGATCCTGCCCGTCATCACCGTGATCGGCATCGAGGCCGCGTTCCTGATCGGCGGCCTGATCGTCACCGAAACCGTGTTCAACATCCCCGGCGTCGCCCGCTTCCTGGTCGAGGCGATCCGCTGGCGCGATTACCCGATCGTGCAGAACCTCGTGATGTTCATTGCGGTCGTGGTCGTGTTCGCGAATTTCACCGTCGACATGCTTTACGCGGTGTTCGACCCGCGGATCAGGTATACGGACTAGGAGATCAGCTTGACCGCGATCGACTATGATCTCGAATTAAGGCGCGCCGGCGCACATGCGACCGGTGGCTGGCGGCGCGTGCTGTTCATGACGCAGCGGCACGTGTTGGGCGCGGCGGGGCTCGTCATCATGACGGTGTTCGTGTTGACTGCGATCTTCGCCGATTTCATCGCGCGCTACGATCCGCTGACGGTCGATTCCGCCCGAGCGCTGGCGCGCCCGAGCCTTGCGCACTGGATGGGCACCGATTCCTTCGGCCGCGACGTGTTCAGCCGCATCATCCACGGCGCGCGGATATCGCTGGCGGTCGGGCTTGGCTCCACGGCACTCGGCGGCTCGATCGGCGTGATCGTTGGCCTTACCTCCGGCTATCTCTCCGGCTGGGTCGATCTCGTGTTCCAGCGCGTCTCCGATGTTCTCCAGGCGCTGCCGCTTCTGGTGCTGGCGCTGGTGATGACGGCGGCGCTGGGTCCGTCACTGCCGAACGTCATCCTCGCCATCGCCATTCCGCTGATCCCGACGGTCGCGCGCGTCATCCGCGCCAACACGCTGGCACTGCGCGAACAGCCCTTCGTGGAAGCGGCAAAATCGATCGGTATGAGCGAGATGCGGATCGCGCTGCGCCACGTGCTGCCGAACACGCTGGCGCCGCTGATCGTGCTGGCGACCGCCCAGCTCGGCTCGACCATCCTGACCGAGGCTTCGCTGTCCTTCCTCGGCCTCGGCATTCCCGAACCTTATCCGTCGTGGGGGCGTATGCTCTCGGAATCCGCTGCCGAATATGTCCGCACTGCGCCGTGGCTGGTGATCTTCCCGGGCATCGCCATCAGCCTCGCGGTGTTCGGCGCCAATCTGTTCGGCGACGCCCTCCGCGACATCCTCGATCCCCGGCAGCGCGGCTGATGGCTGACAAATTCGATGTCGTGCTCGACGTGAAGAACCTGAAGACGGTGTTCTTCACCAATTCGGGCCTCTTCAAGGCGGTTGACGACGTCTCATTCACAGTGCGGCGCGGCGACACGCTGGCGATCGTCGGCGAATCCGGTTGCGGCAAGAGCGTTACGGCGCTGTCACTGATGCGGCTGGTGCCAGATCCGCCGGGCCGCATTGTCGGCGGCTCAGTCACGCTCGAAGGCACCGATCTGCTAGCGCTGGATGAAGCGGAGATGCGTGCCAAGAGGGGCAACCGCATCTCCATGATCTTCCAGGAGCCGATGACATCGCTCAATCCGGTGATGCGGATCGGCGACCAGATCGCCGAGGCGGTGCGGCTGCACCGGAACTTGTCGGCCAAGGAGGCCGGGAATATCGCAGTCGAGATGCTGCGGCTGGTGCGCATCCCCGAGCCGGCGCGGCGCGCACGGGAATATCCGCACCAGCTCTCCGGCGGCATGCGCCAGCGCGCGATGATCGCGATGGCGCTGGCGTGCCGGCCCGCGCTGCTGATCGCGGACGAGCCGACCACCGCACTCGACGTCACCATCCAGGCGCAGATTTTGGCGCTGATTCTCGACCTTCAGAAGGAGCTCGGCACCGGGCTGGTGCTGATCACGCACGATCTCGGCGTCGTCGCGCAAACCGCGCAGCGCGTGATCGTGATGTATGCGGGCCGCAAGGTCGAGGAAGCCGGCGTCGAAGCGCTGTTTGCGTCGCCAAAGCACCCCTATACGCGTGGGCTGATGGCTTCGATTCCAGCCGTGCCGGCGTCCGGCGTCGCCGCGCCGCCGCGGCTGAACGAAATTCCCGGCACCGTGCCGTCGCTGGCGCGGCTGCCGAAAGGCTGCGCCTTCGCGCCACGGTGCCCGCTCGCGATCAAGCGTTGCGAGGCCGAGTATCCGCCGCTGGCGGACTGGGGCGGCGGCCATCTCGCGGCGTGCTGGCGCGCGGCGGAAGTGGCGGAGGTGGCATGACCGAAGCGCTGCTCGAAGTCACCGACCTCAAAAAGCACTATCCGGTCCGCGCCGGCGTGCTGCGCCGGCAGGTCGGCACGGTTCATGCGGTCGACGGCGTGTCGTTTTCACTTGGCACCGGCGAGACGCTCGGCCTCGTCGGCGAATCCGGCTGCGGCAAGTCCACGGTGGCGCGGAGCGTGCTGCGGCTGGTCGAGCCGACCTCAGGGCAAATTCGTCTCGAGGGCGAGGACATCACCCATCTCTCGAAGACGGCGCTGCGGCCGCACCGCCGCTCGATGCAGATCGTGTTTCAGGACCCCTTTGCCTCGCTCAATCCGCGCATGACCGCGGGCGACATCGTCGGCGAGCCGCTGGCCGTGCATAGACTCGCCACTGGCAAGGCGCTGGAGGGGCGCGTCGCCAAGCTCTTTGAACAAGTCGGCTTGCGGCCAGACCAGATGCGCAACTTCCCGCATCAATTCTCCGGCGGCCAGCGTCAGCGCATCTGCATCGCGCGAGCGCTGGCACTGGAGCCGCGGCTGATCGTCTGCGACGAGCCGGTCTCCGCGCTCGACGTCTCGATCCAGGCGCAAGTGATCAATCTCTTGATCGATCTACAGCGGCAGCACGGCTTCTCCTATCTCTTCATCGCGCACGATCTCGCCGTGGTCGCGCATATCAGCCACCGCGTCGCAGTGATGTATCTCGGGCGAATCGTCGAGATTGCCGACAAGGACGAGCTGTTCCGCAATCCGCGCCATCCGTACACGCAGGCGCTGCTCGCCTCGGTGCCGGTCCCTAATCCGCTTGCGAAGAAACTTGCGCCGCTGGTCGATGGCGATGTGCCGAGCCCGGTCAATCCGCCCTCGGGGTGCGCGTTTCACACGCGCTGCCGGTTTGCGATGGAGCGGTGCAGAGTGGAACGGCCGGCACTGGTGGATGCCGCCGGCGGGCACCAGGTCGCGTGCTTGCTCAATGACGGGACGGGGCGGCCTCTCTAGCGTCGTCCCGGTGAAGGCCCATGGGCGTTAAGTTAGTTTGCCGCCGCTATCCCGGCCCGATCTCAGCCATGATCTTCCCAGTTGTCACCTGCTCGCCCTCGGCGACATCGATCGCTGCGACGACGCCGTCGATGCCGGCCTTGTGAACGTGCTCCATCTTCATCGCTTCCAGCATAAGCACCGGCTGATCCGCGGTGACGCGATCGCCCGGCTTGACGAGGACGGCGACGACGCGGCCATTCAGGGCTGCGCGGACCTTGCCGTCACCGCCATTGCTCGCGGCAGCCTTCGGCGCGGCCAGGGTAAGATCGACGACCGCGAGAGGGATGCCGCGGCGCTGGACGTAGAGCCGGTCGCCATCGCGCAGGAATTTGGCGCTGTCAATCACGCCGTCGTGGCGGAAGCGGATGGCGTCGGGATCGAGCTGGTCGATTTCGAATCGGTCTTGCCGACCATTCGTTGCGACGGCGTAGCGCCCGTCGCGCTCCCGCGTGATTTCGAGCTCATGCGTTTGGCCTGAGATCTCGACTTTTGCCGGCAGCGGAAACGTTGCCGCAAGGCTCCGTCCAGTTCGCCATGACGGCGCGCACGGGTTCGTGACGTAGAGCAGCAGCCCGGCCAGCGCCGTATCAAATGCGGCGGCCGTCCGTGGCGCAAACAGTTCATCGCGGTGCGAGCCGATGAAGGCGGTGGTGGCCCCGCCCCGGGCAAAGCCAGGATGACGCAGGCAGGACATCAGGAACGCCTGATTGGTGGTCACGCCGAATGCCGTGAGCTGCTCGAGGGCGACGATCAACCGGCCCCTCGCCTCCTCGCGCGTCGTGCCATGGCTGATCATCTTGGCGATCATGGAATCGTAGAACGGCGGGATCTCCGTGCCTGATTGCAGCGCATGCTCGACGCGGATACCTTCCGGCACCTGCCAGCGCGCCATGCGGCCAGACTGCGGCATGAAATCGTGTGCGGCATCTTCCGAGCACAGCCGCACCTCGATGGCGTGGCCTTCGAAGCGGATATCCTGCTGCTTCACCGGCAACGGCTCGCCGCGCGCAACGCGCAGCTGCAGCTCGACGAGATCGAACCCGGTGATCGCCTCGGTCACGGGATGCTCGACCTGGAGCCGCGTGTTCATCTCCATGAAGTAGAACTCGCCGCTTTGATCGAGCAAAAATTCCAACGTGCCGGCGCCCTCGTAGCGCAGCGCCTTCACGGCAGCGACGGCGACCTCGCCCATTTTCGCGCGCAGCTCCGGCGTCACGGCGGGCGACGGCGCCTCCTCTATCAGCTTTTGGTGCCGCCGCTGCACCGAGCAATCGCGCTCGCCGAGATGGATGGCGTTGCCGTGGCTGTCGCCGAACACCTGGATTTCGATATGGCGGGGGTTCTGGATGGCCCGTTCGAGGATGACCGTGGGATCGCCGAACGCCGCCTTGGCCTCCGATCGCGCGCTGCGCAGCGCATCGGGAAAGGATGCTGCATCGGTCACGAGCCGCATGCCACGTCCGCCGCCGCCGGCGACCGCCTTGATCATCACGGGAAAGCCGATCCTTGTGGCTTCCGACAGCATCACCTCGTCGCTCTGGTCTGCCCCCTGATAGCCGGGCACGACGGGCACGCCGGCCTTCTTCATGATGTCCTTGGCGCCCGCCTTGTTGCCCATCGCCTCGATCGCCTGCGGCGACGGGCCGATGAAGACGAGGCCGGCATCCTTGCAAGCGCGCGCAAACGCCTCGTTCTCGGCGAGGAAGCCGTAACCGGGATGGACAGCGTCCGCGCCGCTCGCCTTGGCGGCGGCGATGATCGCGGGGATGTTGAGATAGGATTGCGCCGGCAGCGCCTCGCCGATGCGCACGGCTTGATCGGCTTGGCGCACATGGAGGGCGTCGCTATCGGCATCCGAATAGACCGCGACGACGCCAAGGCCGAGGTGCCGCGCGCTGCGCATCACGCGCAGCGCGATCTCGCCGCGGTTGGCAATCAGGACCTTGAAGAACGGCCGGTGCTGCACTGATCCGTTCCTCATGGGCGGGCCACGGAGAATTGCATGCGCTGGGGTGTGCGTGCATCACCCTCGCCACAGATGGCCAACACTTCGGAGAGCACCGCGCGGGTGTCGCGCGGATCGATCACGCCGTCGTCGAGGACGCGCGCGCTGGTCGAGAACACGTCCATCTGACCGTCGAACACGCCGATGATCTCAGCCTTCATGGCCTCGAGCTTGTCCTTCTCGACCGGTCTGCCGCGGCGTGCGGCAGCCGCTTCGGTCACGATCGCCATGGTTTCTGCAGCCTGCTCGCCGCCCATCACGGCGGTCTTGGCATTCGGCCAGGAGAAGCAGAAGCGCGGATGGAAACCGCGGCCGCACATGCCGTAATTACCGGCGCCGAACGAGGCGCCACAATAGAGGGTGATCTGCGGCACCGTCGCCGAGGTCACGGCCTGGATCATCTTCGAGCCGTGCTTGATCATGCCGGCCTCTTCGTAAGCCTTGCCGACCATGTAGCCGGTGGTGTTGTTCAGATAGAGCAGCGGCGTGCTAGTCTGGCAGCAGGCTTGGATGAAATGCGTCGCTTTGTTGGCGCCGGCGGGATCGAGCGGACCGTTGTTGGTGATGATGCCGATGGCCTGACCCTCGATGCGGGCATGGCCGCAGACCGTGGCCGGACCATAATTCGGCGCCATCTCGGTGAAATCGGAATCATCGACGATGCGCGCGATCACCTGTTTCATGTCCACGGAGCGCTTGTGGTCCATCGGCATGATGCCGAGGAGCTCGTCCTGGTCGTAGCGCGGTGGCTTGAACTGCAGAGCCGCTTTGCCCGGCCGGTCCCATTGCAGCGCCGCCATGATTTCGCGTGCGATGCGAAGTGCGTCGCGATCGTCCTCGGCGAGATAGTCACCGAGGCCGGACACCTGCGTGTGCATCTCGGCGCCGCCAAGCTCCTCTTCGGTCGCGATCTCGCCCGTCGCGGCTTTCAATAGCGGCGGCCCGGCGAGAAAGGCGCGGGTGCGACCGCGGACCATGACGATGTAGTCGGAGAGGCCGGTCTGATAGGCACCGCCGGCGGTGGACGAGCCGTGCGTCACGGTGACGACGGGCAATCCCGCTGCCGAGAGCCGCGCGAGATTGCGAAAGATGTTGCCGCCGCGCACGAAATCCTCGACGCGGTAGCGCAACAGATTGGCGCCGGCGCTTTCGACGAGCTGGACGTAAGGCAGCTTGTTCTCCAGCGCGAGTTCCTGCACCCGCAGCGTCTTGTCGAGTCCGTAAGGTTGCAGCGCACCGGCATCGATGCCGGCGTCGTTGGCACTGACCATGCAGCGGACGCCCGAGACAAAGCCGATCCCGGCAATGACGCCTCCGCCGGGCACGCTCTTGTCCGGATCCGGCACGTCGAACCTGTAGCCGGCGAGCGTCGACAGCTCGATGAACGGCGCGCCGGGATCGAGTACCAGCGCCACGCGCTCGCGCGGCAGAAGCTGGCCGCGCTTGTGGAAGCGATCTTTCGCTGCCGCCGACGCCGCCCGCGTACGCTCTTCCAGCGCGCGCATGCGGTCGATCAGCGCAAGCATGCCGTGGCGGTTGGCGTGGTAGGCTGCGCTACCGGGGGAAATGGTGTTTTCGAGAATGGACACAGTTTACTCCGTCATTCCGGGGCGATGCGAAGCATCGAACCCGGAATCTCGAGGTTCTCAGATGCGCAATCGGGCACCATGGTTCGCGCTTCGCGCGCCCCGGACCGACGTTCAGCGCTTCGTCCCAAAGATCTTCCGCGCCTCGGCGGGGCTTGCGATCTCGCGGCCGGCACGCCGGGCACAGGCAGCGACGGCTTCGATCAGCTGACCGTTCGACGTCACCTTCTTGCCGTCAGCGAGATAAAAGGTGTCTTCGAGACCGGTGCGTAGATGGCCGCCGAGCTCAGCGCAACGCTGGTGCAGCGGCCAGATCTCCTCGCGGCCGATGGCCGTGACCTGCCAATGCGCTTCGGGCCGCTTCAGCTTGAGCAGGATCGGCAACAGCTCGGGATCAGACGGCATGCCTGAGGCGACGCCCATCACGAAGTTATATTCGAGCGGCCCCTTGTACATGCCAACCTGGTGGTACATGCCGACGCAGCGGACGATGCCGACGTCGAAGCATTCGAACTCGGGGATGGTGCCGACCGCGTTCATGACATCGAGATAGTCCTTCACCTTCTCGACCGCGTTGTCGAACATCATCGGCGGCCAGGCCCAGCTGTTGTCGGCCTTGACCTTCAGATAGTTCAGCGAGCCGGCGTTGCAGGCCGCGATCTCCGGCTTCGTCTCACGAATGCAATCGAGCGCGCCTGAGTAGTTCGGCCCTGACACGCCCGAGGTGTGGTTGATGATCACGCCGGGGCAGGCCTCGCGAATCGCTTGCTGGATCTCCTTGCTGACGCTCACCTCCCAGGACGGCAAGTGGCCCTTGTTCGGCGCCTGCTGGCGCAGATGAATGTGCATGATGGACGCGCCGGCGTCGAACGCAGCCTTGGCCTCGCGCGCCATCTCTTCGGGCGTCACAGGCACGTTGTGCTGCTTCGGGTCGGTCAGCACGCCGTTCAGCGCGCAGGTGATGACGGCCTTGTCGCTCATGCCTTGACGCTCATGACTTGGATGTCTCGCACGTTGAGAATTCAACGCTTGCGATCATGTGACGCGCGGCATGCGGCTTCTTGCGCGGAGAAGCTGGAAAACGACGAGCTTCGTAGGGTGGCAAAACGAAGCGTGCCCACCTCTTCCATCGCGATCCGGGACAGTGGTGGGCACGGCGCGTTGCGCCTTCCCACCCTACGAGAGGGGTGCTAACTCGCCTCGGCCATCCGCACCGTCTCGGTGCTGCGATAGATCGCAAGATCGCGTGAGCCGACGAAGATCGCGCGCGGCTTCAGGCCGTAGAAGCGGCGTATCGAGTGGCTGAAGTGGGTGGAATCGGGATAGCCGATGTCCTGCGCGAGATGGGCGAGGTTGAGGTCCTGGTTGGCGTAGTGCAAGAGATGCCGCGCACGCTTCCAGGCGCGGAAGGACCGGAACGAGATGCCGGTCTCTTCCTTGAACAGGTGCAGGAAGCGCGAGGCGGACAATCCCGCTTCGGCTGCGCAAGTATCGGCCGTGACCGGCTCGCCGGAGAAGCGCTCGATGCGCGCGACCGCGCGCATCACGCGCGGATCGAGCAGGCGGCGCGGCAGCGCCTCGCCAAAACACATCTCGTCGAACTCGGCGGTGGTGATGTCGCCGTAGCGGCGCTGGCGAAGTAGCGCGTAGGCGGCGAGGATCTTCCGGGCATAGGCAGTCTTGTCCGGTCCCCGCAGCCGCTCGGCCAAGGCCTCGATCACGCCATCCGGCATGCTCTCCGGCTCCAACGTCACGCTGATCACGCTGCGATAATCGCTGGCGATGGTGTGCCGCTGGTTGGGCAGGGTCACGATCAATTCGTCGGACGTGTGGACGTCATCGATGGTCAGATGCAGGCTGCCCTTCACCGCGACATAGACATGGCAGCAGCCCGGGGTCCGCTTGCGGGGGCGGCCGAGTAGGCCGGCATAGAACACCCGTTCCGGCGTGATCAGCATCAAATGGTCGGATTCGCGACCTGTATCTTCCATTGGGGTCCTCCTCGCGCGGCTCTCTGGCCGCTGCGGACGGAGGTCACCTTAGCGGAAATTTGGGCGCTGTCACGATAGGATAGCGCTGTCAAAAGACACAGCCGGTCATTCCGGGGCCGTCCGCAGGACCAACCCGGAACCTCGAGATTGTCAGATGCGCAACGATGCGCCGTAGCTCGATGCTGCGCACCGCCACGGAATGACGGGCTGAAGCTTACGCCCGCACCCGCGGTGCGACGTTCTGCTCGACGCCTGCCCTCTGTTCCGCAGCAACTACGCGCTTGAAGCCGTCGCGTTGCTGCAGGCGCGCCCAATAGGCTGCGACATTTGGCCCGAAATCCCTGGCCAGCCCAATATTGTCGGCAAGGCGGAGCGCATAACCAATGACAATGTCAGCGGCTGTGAAGCGGCCGGCGCACAAGGTTTCGGCATTTGCGGTGGCTGCCTCAACGGCGCGCAAGCGCCCCAGGAACCATTTCGCATAATCTCCGGCGACCTGCGGATTGCGGCGCTCCTCCGGCTCGAGCTGGGTGTATCGGAGCACCAGCGTTTGCGGGAAGGTCAGCGTGGCATCGCTGAAATACATCCAATTCAGGAACGCGCCATAGGCGGAATCTTCGGGGCCGACCATCAGCGGCGTCGGACCATATTTCATGCCGAGATAGTGGCAGATGCCGGAGGATTCGGTCATCCGCGTCTCGCCGTCGATCAGGAAGGGGATCGTGCCGAGCGGATTGACGCCGAGATAATCCTTCGCGAACACCCGCGGCGGGAACGGCAGCATCTTCAATTCATAGGGCAGCCCCATCTCCTCCAGCATCCAGAGCGGGCGGAACGAGCGCGCGGCCTCGCAGTGGTAGAGCGTGATCATGACGCATTTCCTTTACTGCCGGGCAACGTGCCCATCATCTTGCAGAGGACCATCAGCATGACCTCGTCGGCACCGCCGCCGATCGAGGTCAGACGGCTGTCGCGATAGGCGCGGCTGACCGGCGTCTCGTTGGTAAAGCCCATTCCGCCCCAATATTGCAAGCAGGCATCGGTGAGCTCACGGCCGAGTCGCCCGGCCTTCAGCTTGGCCATCGTGGCGAGCCTGGTGACGTCCTCGCCGGCGACCAGCTGCTCGGCGGCCCGATAGATCAACGCGCGCAGCAGCTCGACCTCGGTCTGCATCTCCGCGAGCTTGAAGTGCACGACCTGATTGTCGAGGATCGACTTGCCGAACGCCTTGCGGTTGCGAGTGTATTCGATGGTCTGATCGATGATGTATTCATGCGCCTTCAGGCAGGCCGCCGCGCCCCAGAGCCGCTCCTCCTGAAACTGGATCATTTGGTAGGTGAAGCCTTTGCCCTCCTCACCGATCCGGTTGCGCTTGGGCACGCGGACATCGTCGAAGAAAATCTGCGCGGTGTCTGACGAGCGCATGCCCATTTTGTCGAGTTTTCGCGCGATTGTGACGCCCTTGCTCTTCATGGGCACGCAGATCAGCGACTTGTTGCGATGGACGGGCCCCTCGCCCGTATTGGCCAGCAGGCAGATCCAATCGGCTTGCGTGCCGTTGGTAATCCACATCTTGCCGCCATTGATGACGTAATCATCGCCATCCGAGCGTGCATTGGTCTTGATCGAGGCGACGTCCGATCCTGCGCCGGGCTCGGAGACGCCGATGCAGGCGACATAGTCCCCCGAAATCGACGGCGCCAGAAACTCGCGCCGCACCTCGTCCGAGCCGAACCGCGCCAGCGCCGGCGTCGCCATGTCGGTCTGCACGCCGATCGCCATCGGGACGCCGCCGCAAGTGATGGCCCCGAGCTCCTCTGCCATCATCAGCGCATAGGAGTAATCGAGACCTGAGCCGCCGAACTCCACGGGCTTGTTCAATCCGAGAAAGCCGAGGCTGCCCATCTTCTTGAACAGCTCATGCGCCGGAAAGATGTCGGCCTTCTCCCATTCATCGACATGAGGGTTGATCTCATTGGCGATGAATTTCTGCAAGGACCGGCGGATGTCGTCGTGGTCGGCAGTGAACAGCATGTCTTTCCCTTCGTCATTCCGGGACATCGCGGAGCGATGAGGCCGGAATCCATTCCCCTCTGGTATTCGGCGCCCGATGGAATCCGGGCTCGCTTCGCTGCACTCTGCGCCCCGGAATGACAGCCTCAATCACAACCCCATCTGCCTCGATGCCAGATCCTTCATGATCTCCTCGGTGCCGCCGCCAATGGCATTGACCTTGACCTCGCGGTAGATGCGCTCGGCCTTGATGCCGCGCATGAAGCCGGCGCCGCCGAAAATCTGCACCGCTTCCGAAGCGCAGAAGGCCATGGTTTGCGTCGCCTGATTCTTCATCATGCAGATTTCGGCGACCGGGCTTTCGCCCTGCTCGAGCCGCCAAGCCAGCATCTCCAGCATCGCCTGGGAGGCGGCGACCTTCTGCGCCATGTCGACGATCTTGTGGCGAATCACCTGATGCTGGGCGAGCGGCTTGCCGAAGGTCTTGCGCTCCTTGGCATAGGCAATCGCCTCATCCAGGCAGACCCGGGCGAAGGCGGTGCAGCTCGCGGCCATGCCCATGCGTTCGCTGTTGAAGTTCTGCATGATGATCTTGAAGCCCTGACCTTCCTCGCCGATCAGATTTTCGGCGGGCACGCGGCATTCGTCGAAATGCAACGTCGCGGTGTCGGAAGCCCACCAGCCCATCTTCTGCAGCTTCGTGCGCGATAGGCCGGGCCTGTTGCCCTCGATCAGCAGCAGGCTGACGCCGCCGGCGCCCTCGCCACCGGTACGCACCGCAACGGTCAGATAATCCGCACGCATCCCTGAGGTGATGAAGGTCTTCTCCCCGCTCACAACGTAGTGATCGCCGTCGCGCCGCGCCCGGGTGCGCAGGTTCGCGACATCGGAGCCGCCGCCCGGCTCGGTGATGGCGAGCGCTGAAATCTTCTCGCCAGCGAGGATTTGCGGCAGCACACGCGCCCTGATCTCGGGGCGCGCCGCGCGGGCGATCGGCGGCGAGCCGATGGTGTGGCTCATCAGGCTGGCACTGACACCGCCGGCACCAGCCTGCGCGAGCTCCTGGCTCGCCACGATCTTCATGAACTGGTCGGCGGCGATCCCGCCATATTCCTCGGGAAATCCGAGCCCCAACAGCCCGATCTCGGCCGCCTTGCGATAGAGCGCGCGCGGGAATTCGCCGGCTTCGTCCCATTCATGGGCGAAGGGCGTGATCTCCTTCTCGACGAAGCGGCGCATGACATCGCGAAAGGCGTCATGCTCCGCAGTGTAGAACGGGCTCTTCATGGCACCTCTCGCCTCGTACGGATTCGCCTCGGCCAGCATGGCCGGAACTTTGTTGGTTTCACTTGCGCCAAGTGGCTGGCCGGAGAGGGCCGGTCCTCTTCAAGCGCCAGCAACTTGACGCAAGACGATTTTCGCTCCTCGCAGGCCAACTCCGGATCAAAAATATGGTGCACACAACTCCGGCTGGCCCAGCAAGGCCACGCCGGGCCTGGTGCATGGCAATAAATAACATAGCGGCGCAAGAGCGCCGAGGGAGGGATTTTTGGCCGTTCGTTACTACGACTGGATCGCTCATCATGGCCGGCGCACGCCCGCCAAGGTGGCGGTCATCGATCTCGCGAGTGAGCGCCGCTTCACCTATTCGCAGCTCGATGCCCGTGTCTCGCGCCTCGCCTCATTCCTGCGCGACACGCTCAACGTCTCGCGCGGTGACCGCGTCGCGGTGCTGGCGCTGAACACCACCGATACGCTTGAGGTGCAGTTCGCCTGCGGGCGGCTCGGCGCCATCTTCGTGCCGCTGAATACCCGCCTCACCGTTCCCGAGCTCCAGTTCATCACGGGCGACTGCGCGCCGAAGGTGATGATCCACGACGCCGACCTGGCCGAGACGGCGCTGAGCGTGGCCAAGCTCTGCGGTGTCGCGACCCGCCTGCTGCTCGGCCCCGGCGGGTCCTATGAAGCTGGCATCGCCGCCGCCAAACCGCTCGACCGCGGCGAAGAAGTCACGCTCGATGACGTCTCGACCATCATGTACACGTCGGGCACGACGGGACATCCGAAGGGCGCGACCATCACCCATGGCATGACTTTCTGGAATTGCGTCAATCTCGGCGGCCCGGCCTGCATCGGACCGTCCTCGGTGCTGCTCACCGTGCTGCCGCTGTTCCACACCGGTGGTCTCAATTGCTACACCAATCCGGTGCTGCATGCCGGCGGCACCGTGATGATCACGCGCGCCTTCGATCCCGGCACTGCGCTCGCTCTCATCAATGATCCCGCGCAGGGCATCAACGTCTTCTTCGGCGTGCCGGCGATCTACCAGTTCATGGCTCAACACCCCGCCTTCGCGGCCACCGATCTCAGCCGGCTGATCGTCGGCGGTGTCGGCGGCGCGCCGATGCCGGTGGCGCTGCTGAAAGTATGGGAAGCGCGCGGCGTCGCGCTTCAGCAGGGCTATGGCATGACCGAGACATCGCCGGCCGTGCTGGTGCTCGACCGCGAGGATGCTGCGCGCAAGGCCGGCTCCGCTGGCAAGCCGGTGCTGCACACCGAGGTCCGGATCGTGCGACCCGACGGCAGCGATGCCGATGTCGGCGAGCTCGGCGAACTCTGGGTCAAGGGGCCGAACGTCACGCCCGGTTACTGGAACAGGCCGGAAGCAAACAAGACGTCGTTTACGGACGGCTGGCTGCATACGGGCGATGCCACACGCGTCGATGAGGAAGGTTTCTACTACATCGTCGACCGCTGGAAGGACATGTACATTTCCGGCGGCGAGAACGTCTATCCGGCCGAGGTCGAGAACGTCCTGCATCAGCTCAACGCCATCGCGGAGGCCGCAGTGATCGGGATTCCCGATCCGCAATGGGGCGAAGTGGGCCTTGCCATCGTTGCGGTCAAGCCGGGCCAGAAGCTGACCGAGGCCGAGGTTCTCGCACATTGCGCGGCCAACCTCGCGCGCTTCAAATGCCCGCGCCAGATCCGCTTCGTCGATGCGCTGCCGCGCAACGCCACCGGCAAGATCCACAAGCCGACCTTGCGCAAGGAGTTTTCGGTGGCTTCCGAAGTCGACAACAAAGTCGCCAGTGCCTGACCGAAGCGCCCCTCGCGGGCGCTTTTTTCTTTTCGAAGTGCCTGCTCAACCCACAAGAAACCCCAAGGAAATTGTTCATGAAAAACAAGAAACTCGCTCTGTTCGCCGCGGCAGCGGCACTGACATTGCTCTCCCTACATGGCGCCCACGCGCAAAAGAAATACGACACCGGTGCCAGCGACACCGAGATCAAGATCGGCAATGTCGAAGCCTATTCCGGTCCGGCCTCCGCCTACGGCGTCATCGGCAAAACCGAGGAAGCCTATTTCAAGATGATCAACGACCAGGGCGGCATCAACGGCCGCAAGATCAACTGGATCTCCTATGATGACGGCTACTCGCCGCCCAAGACCGTCGAACAGGTCCGCAAGCTGATCGAGAGCGATGAGGTGTTCCTGGTCTTCAACGCGCTGGGCACCCCGACCCAGACCGCCGTGCAGAAATATCACAACGCCAAGAAGGTGCCGCAGCTCTTCCTTGCAACGGGCGCCAGCAAATGGAACGACCCGAAGGGTTTTCCCTGGACCATGGGCTTTCAGCCGAGCTACCGGGTCGAGGCCCGGATCTTCGCTAAGTACATCTTGCAGGCGAAGCCAGATGCCAAGGTCGCGATCTTCTATGCCAATGACGATTTCGGCAAAGACTACGTCGCCGGCATCAAGGAGATCTTCGGCGAGAAAGCCTCTTCGCTGATCGTGGCGGAGGAGAGCTACGAGACCACCGAGCCGTCGATCGATTCCCACATCGTCAAGCTGAAGGGCACCGGCGCCAATGTCCTCGTCAATATCTCGACGCCGAAATTCGCAGCGCAGGCGATCAAGAAGATCGCCGAGCTTGAATGGAAACCGATGCATGTGATGACGGACGTGTCGATCTCGATCGGCGCGGTGATGAAGCCCGCCGGCCTCGATGCTTCGGAAGGCGTGCTGTCTGCGACCTATTTGAAGGACGCGTCCGACCCGCAATGGAAGGACGACGAGGGCATGAAGAAGTTCATGGCCTTTATCGACAAGTACATGCCGGGCGCCAACGTCTCCGATACCAATCTCGTCTACGGCTACGCCGCCGCGCAGACCCTGGTCCAGACGCTGAAGCAGTGCGGGGACGAGCTGACCCGGGAGAACGTGATGAAGCAGGCTGCCAGCCTGAAGGGCTTTGCGCCGGACACGCTGATCCCGGGTATCAAGGTCAACACAGGCCCCAACGATTTCGCGCCGATCGAGCAGCTCAAGATGATCCGCTTCAAGGCTGGTCAGTGGGAATTGTTCGGGGATATCATCAGCGCGGAAACGGGCGGCTAATCCGCATCAGCTCAACATGCCCAAGCAAGATAGCGGCCGAAAGGGCCGCTATCTTTCGCGCGAATGCATTCAAAGCGTGGTACCACATGTTGGCCGTTCGATGCCGCGACGGATTGCCATTCCGTCATACGGCATACCTTTCTGATGGTTGCCACTGCGGCGAACTCGCCATAGAAAAGCGTGACGCGCCACCAAGAACAAGAACAGATGAGGTCACGCCATGGAAGCTCAGGTGCCCGCTGCGTCGGTTTGTCTCCGTCGATGGTCTCCCCCACCCGACGCCAGCGACGTGGTCAAGGGCATCCATGCCATGCTGCACCCGCGCAACATCGTGCTGGTGGGCGCGACCGACAAGCCCGGCAACTATGCCGAGCGCATCTGGAACAATCTGGTCAAGTACGGCTACGAGGGCGGGCTCTATCCGGTCAACGCCAGGCGCGACACCATCTGGGATGTCCCCTGTTACAAGGACTTTGCCAGTCTTCCCGAGCAGCCCGATCACGTCCTGGTGCTGGTGCCGGCACGCTCTGCGGTGCAGGTGATCCGCGATGCCGCCGCGGCCGGCGCGCGTTCGGCCACCATCGTCACCTCAGGCTTCAGCGAGTTGCAGGACGACGAGAGTCAGAAGCTTGCCGCCGAATTGCAAGCAGCCGTACGCGAGACGGGACTTGCGGTCACGGGACCAAACTGTCTCGGCAATTTGAGTGCCGGCGAAAAGCTCTTCACCAATATCGACGATCGTATCGTCACCATGGAGCAGGGGCCGGTGGCGATCGCCGGACAATCCGGCGCCATCGTCATGGCGATCCGCCAGGCGCTGGAGGACCGGGGTGTCGGCGTCGGCTACATGGTGACGACCGGCAATGAGGCCGGGCTCGAGACGCCGGATCTGATGCGCTATTTCGCCGAGGACCCGAGCATCAAGGTGATCGTCGTCTATCTCGAAGGCGTGCGCAATACCAAGGCGTTCCGCGACGCCTGCAAGGCGGCGCGCGCCGCGAGCAAGCCCGTGATCGCGCTCAAGCTCGGCGCGTCGGAGGGTGGCCGCGCTGCGGCGATGGCGCATACCGGTGCACTCGCCGGATCGATCGAGACATTCGATGCCATTGCAACCCGCGAAGGCGTGATTCGGGTCGGTGGGCTCGACGAGTTGATCGAGACCACCGAGTGCTTCGTCCACGCCGTGGCGCCCAGAGGCGACCGGCTCGCCGCTGTCACCTTGTCCGGCGGCAAGCGCGGTATGTTGATCGACGCTTTCTATGCCGTGGGCTTGAATTTCGCGCCGCTGAGCCCCCATGTCAGCTCGGAGCTGGCAAAGATGCTCGGCCCGGGCTCGATCGTCGGCAATCCACTCGATGCAGGGTTTGCCGCCGTGGTCGATCCCTCCGTCTACATGAGGTCGATTAAGCTGATGATCGACGATCCCGATATCGACGTCGTCATCATCGACGCTGAGCTGCCGAAGGCGCCGCACGAGCTGCGCGAGCGCAATCTTCGCATCGTCAATGAGATGGCGAGCAGGGCCGCAAAGCCCGTGATCTATATCAGCGCGATGTCGATCGGCTTCACCGAATTCACCAAGGCGCTGCGCAAATCGCTGCCGCATCTGGCGGTGATGCAGGGCATGGACCGCGCGGTGACCGCGATCAAGTCGCTGCTCGATTACGCAAAGCTGCGCAAGGAAGTGCCGGACATCGTCTCACGCTCGAAGCCGGCCGCACGTGCCGTGCTCGAGAAGATGCTGAAATCGGCGAGCGGCGCCGCGCTCGATGAGGTTGCCTCCAAGAAGCTCCTGAAAGCATACGGCATCCCGATCTCGAAGGAGGCAATTGCGCAGACGGCGGCAGAAGCCGTGAAGATCGCCAAGCAGATCGGTTTCCCGGTTGTCGCTAAAGTCGTTAGCGCCGAGATCCTGCACAAATCCGACATCGGTGGCGTGGTGCTGAACCTCAACAGTGCCGCCGAGGTGAAAAAGGCGTTCGCCGACATCACGGCTCGGGTGAAGAAGCTGAAGGGCAAGCCCAAGCTCGACGGCATCCTGATCGCGCAGCAGGTCAGGGCCGAACTCGAACTGGTTGTCGGCGCCTCGCTCGATGCCGAGATGGGGCCGGTCGTGCTGTTCGGCACTGGCGGCATCGACATTGAGCTGATGAAGGACGTCGCACTCGCCGGCGCGCCGCTGGACGAGGCCGAGGCGCGGCTCCTGATCGGTCGCACCAAGGCCGGAATCAAGATGCGCGGTTATCGCGGCAGGCCGACGCTGCACGAGACCTCCGCAGTGAAGGCGCTCGTCGGCCTATCCAACCTGATCGCAGACGCCGGCGACCGAATCGCCTCGATCGACATCAACCCGTTCCTGATCAACACCAAGACGGGCGTGGCCGTCGATGCCCTGATCGTCCTGAACAACGCTGCGGCAAAGCGCGCGGCCGGGCATTGAGATGAGGTGGAGCGGGTTACGCTTCGCTAACCTGCCCTACGTAACATGCGGCCAAAGTGCATCCGGGCTGCTTCCAACTTCTCCGCTTTGGCCGTAAAATCGTCCCTGCATGGCACGCGCGAGCAATCTCGTGATCGGAACGGCGACGCTGGCGGCGATCGCCGTGGCGTTCGGCGGCCTGCTCGGCGTGCAGAAATGGCGCACCATCCAAAGTCGCAGCCAGTTGCGCGTGGTGTTCGAAGGCGGCTCCGCCAGCGGACTGCGTCGCGGCGGGCCGGTCAATTTCGACGGTGTGCCTGCGGGCCAGATCCTGTCGATCAAGCTGGACAGTCCCGGCAGGATCGTGGCGCTGGTGATGCTCGACAACACCGCACCGATCCGCAAGGACACCGTCGCAGGCATCGAGTTCCAGGGTCTCACGGGCGTTGCCGCGATCTCGCTGATCGGGGGTGCCCCCTCCGCGCCGCCGGTGCCCCTGGACGTGGACGGCATTCCCATACTGACCGCCGATCTCAGTGACGCCGAGTCCATCGTCGATGCCCTGCACAGCGTCGACCGTACGATCGTGAGCAACGCCCCTGCGATCAAGGAGGGCCTGCGCACATTCGAGAACTACACCGCCGATCTCAGGGGCAAGGGCGGCGAGATCGACTCCGTCATGGCGAAGGTCGACAGCGCCTTCGCGGGCTTCGACAAGGCGGTCACGAAGATCGAGGGCGTGGTGCCCGGCTTCGTCGACGGCAAGGCCGACGAGCTGTTCGAGAAGATACAGGGACTGCACGAGCTGGCCGACACCATGAAGAAGAAGTCGGCAAGCTACCTCGAGGACATCCGCCGTTCGCTGCTCGACGTCAGCGAGACCGCCAGCAAGATGGCGGGAACGCCCGTGGCGCCGCGACCGCCGCGCAAGCCTGAGCAGCAGAAGCGGTGATCTCTTCGTTATCCTTCCTGAAGGAAGGTCGCCGCGGCTGCTCCGACTAAGACTAATCTCGGCCAGAATGCCCGGCGAGTTGCCGTGACGCTCCGGCGCGAGCAACTGGCTCGCTCGTTGGCCACCAAGCCAGACCCTTCCACTTAGCCGCGGCACGCCCGATGGAAGGCCGCTTACATTCATGGCCGATCGTGTGACGTGCGTCTGTGACCGCCGATGCCCGGCGCGCCTATACGGCTTTACGATTGTGGCGTTGCCGTTGCTCCCGCAATCTCCTCACCCATACACAAACGCCGCATCGTCCAGGTCCGTCTTCGGAATCTCGTCCTTCTCGGTCCAGTAGTCCTGACTGTGCTGCCATTCTGGCTTGTCGCCGCGCTTCGGCAACAGGTCCATATTGCGTATCATGTATCCGGGGTTGAAGTTTTCCGGATCGATCCAGGGCAGGATCGGCATGTTGTGGTCTTCGGGGCGCAATCTCACCTCGACCTTCTTTGCGCCCTTGCCCTTCATATGGCTGAGCAGCCGACAGACGAAATCGGCGACCAGGTCGACGCGCAGCGTCCAGCTCGCGCGGAAATAGCCGAACACCCAGACCATGTTCGGCACGCCCGTGAACATCATGCCGCGATAGGTGACGGTGTCGCCGAAGGCGAGCGGCTTGCCGTCGATCTCGAAGGCGATGTCGCCCAGGGCGGCGAGGTTGAAGCCGGTCGCGGTGACGATGACGTCGGCTTCGAGCAGCTTGCCGGATTTGAGCTGGATGCCGTTCTCGACGAAGCACTCGATCTCGTCGGTAACGACCGAGGCCTTGCCGCTGGCAATCCCCTTGAACAGATCGGCATCCGGCACGAAGGCGATGCGCTGCCGCCACGGCCGGTACTTTGGCGTGAAATGGGTCTCGACGTCGTAGTCGGGGCCGAGGACCGCGCTGATTTGACCGATCAGCTCCTTCTTCACCTGCTCCGGCTTGGAGACGCAAAGCTTGGTGAATGCATCCTGCTCGAACAGGATCTTGCGCCGGACGATCTCATGAATCCACTCCTCGTCGACTTGAAGCCTGCGCAGCTCCTCCGCAATCTCGATGGCGTTGCGACCGAGCCGGAAATAGGTCGGCGAGCGCTGCAGCATCGTGACATGCGCGCACTTGTCCGCGATGTTCGGAACGAGTGTTGCCGCGGTCGCGCCGGAGCCGATCACGATCACCTTCTTGCCCGTGAGATCGACGTCGTCGGGCCATGTCTGCGGATGGACGATGCGGCCCTTGAACCGGTCCATCCCCTTCCATTCCGGCGTGTAACCCTCCGAATGCCGGTAATAGCCCTGGCACATCCAGAGGAAGTTCGCGGTGAAGGTCTTCGGCTCGCCGGTGTCGGTCGTGACCGCCTCGATGGTCCAGAGATTTTGCTCGCTCGACCAGCTCGCGGAACTGATCTTGTGCTTGTAGCAAATGTGCTTCGCGAGATCGTTCTCTTCGATCACCTCGTTCATGTAGGCGAGGATCTCTTCGGCGGTCGCGATCGGCGGTCCGACCCAGGGCTTGAAGCGATAGCCGAAGGTGTGGAGATCGCTATCCGAACGGATGCCGGGATAGCGATGTGTGATCCAGGTGCCGCCGAAGCTCGCCTGCGTCTCCAGAATGACGAAGCTCGTGCCCGGAAGCTGCTTGGTGAGATGATAGGCGCTGCCGATGCCGGAGATGCCGGCGCCGACGATCAGCACGTCGAAATGTTCGGAAGCTTGCTTGGTAGCGGTGTGACCGCGAACAGCGACATTCATTGTTGCTTGTTGCCTTGCTCGTTTTTCGTGGCCGGCCTTGACTGGACGGCGCGTTTCCTCCGCGACAGGCAGTGTCGCCCATCGCGCTTCCGTTTCAACATGACATAGATCCGGTCGCGGTCAAATCACAGTGCCGCACCCCAGCTCCGTGCGGTCTGCAAGATCCAGTCCCGGTAGAGCGTGAGCGGAGTGACCCCGGTCAACCCGCCGCAACCTGCGGCGCCGTTCGGCCCGGTCGACCAACTGACGACGCCAACGAGCACGGCACCCTTCGGCTTGTCCTCGAACACCGGTCCGCCGGAATCGCCGGTACAGGCGCCGATTCCGTCACGAACACCGTTGGTTACGGGATCGACCAGCCGAATCTGGAGCGTGCCGGGCTGGCCGGTGGCGACCAGCGCAGCGAAACGCGTAATGCCACCGCTCTTGCCATCACCGCGAACTGTGACGCCGATGCCGGCGATGGTAAAGCGGCTGCCGACGCGGATTGGAATATCCGGTGCACCGACCGGCACCGTCGATTTTCCCTTCAGTGGAATTTCCAGTTGCAGCAGTGCCACGTCGGCAGTCGCCCGATGCGCCTGCATTGCCTGCATGTTGAAATTCGGATGGATCGCGACAGAACGGACGTTCAGCAATTGCGGCTGGCCGTCGCCGCCGCGATCGACGATCTTGTAGTCCGCGCCGGGCTGCACGCAGTGAGCGACCGTCAGCACCAGCTTCGGTGCGATCAGGCTCCCGGTGCAAAAATTGCCGCGCGAGCCGACGATGGTGACGATGGCGCGGGCGACACCCTCCGCTTGCGGCGTGCCGCCGCCAACGATGGCGTGAGCAGGCGTGGCGAGCAGCAAAATGGCAGTGATGAATGTCGCAATTGTCTTCATGGGAACACGTTTCGGCAGGCGGTTCGGTCAAGGGCGGAGTTTGCTTCAGGCTGGCCCTTGCCGATAGCGCGTGCTAGCCGTCTTGTCAGCCATCCTGGCACTGAATTGACGAGGACAGGACCTTGACGATCGAGGCTGTGATCTTTGATTTTGGCGGCGTGTTGACGAGCTCACCGTTCGAGGCGTTCGCCCGCTTCGAGACCGAGCGTGGCCTGCCCATCGACATCATACGGCGCACCAATGCCGCCAACCATCTGGAAAATGCCTGGGCCAAGTTTGAACGCGCCGAGGTGGATATCGACACGTTCGATCTTTTGTTCGCCGAGGAATCACGTGCGCTTGGCGCAGAGGTGCGCGGGCGCGACGTGCTGCCGCTGCTCCAGGGCGAGCTGCGTCCCGAGATGGTCGAGGCGCTGAAGCGCATCAAGGCGCAATTCAAGACCGGCTGCATCACCAACAACCTCCCGGCCAACGCCATCAGCAGCCTGACGGGACGCACGCTCTACATTGCCGAGGTGATGGCACTGTTCGATCACGTCATCGAGTCCGCCAAAATCGGCCTGCGCAAGCCCGATCCACGCATCTACCGGCTGATGCTCCAGACGCTGAAGGTTGATCCCAACAATTGCGTTTATCTCGACGATCTCGGCGTCAATCTCAAGCCGGCTCGCGAGATGGGCATGACCACGATCAAGGTCACCAGCGGGGTCCAGGCCATCGCCGAGCTCGAGGTCGCGACGGGGTTGAAGCTCTGCTAGTCCAACCTATTCTGCAGCGGCCGCGATCCGCTCCGGAAACGCGGCCGCGAGCGCGGCACGGTCGGGCTTCAGCACGCCGCGCTCGGTGATGAGGCCGGTCACGAGGCGCGCCGGCGTCACATCGAAAGCATAGTTCGCGACCGGGGAGCCCTCCGGCACGATGCGCACCGTCTCCAGCCTCCCGTCCGCGGTGCGACCGGTCATGTCGGTGACCTCAGAGCCACTGCGCTGCTCGATCGGGATGTCACGGATGCCGTCATGGATGGCGAAATCGATCGTCGGCGACGGCAGCGCGACGTAGAACGGCACACCGTTGTCGTGCGCGGCGAGCGCCTTCAGATAGGTGCCGATCTTGTTGCAGACGTCGCCGTTGGCGGCGACGCGGTCGGTGCCGACGATAGCGAGATCGACCATGCCGTGCTGCATCAGATGGCCACCGGTATTGTCCGGGATCACCGTGTGCGGCACGCCGTGATGGCCGAGCTCCCAAGCCGTGAGCGCGGCGCCCTGATTGCGCGGGCGGGTCTCGTCGACCCAGACATGGATCTTGAGGCCGCGCTCATGCGCAAGATAGACCGGCGCCGTCGCTGTGCCCCAATCGACGGTCGCGAGCCAGCCGGCGTTGCAATGAGTGAGGACGTTGACCGTATCGCCCGGCTTCTTCGCCGCGATCGCCTCGATCAGCTTCAGGCCATTGCCGGCAATGCCGCGGTTGATCTCGACGTCCTGCTCGACGATCTCGTCGGCGCGCGCGTAGGCCGCCTCCGCCCGTTCAACCGGATCGATCGGTGCGAGCGTCGCGCGCATCTCGTCCAGCGCCCATTTCAGATTAATCGCGGTCGGCCGCGCCACGACCAGCGTGTCATAGGCACGCTTCAGGCCGGCGTCGGAGGCGTCCTCGCGCATCGCGAGCGCCATGCCGTAAGCGGCGGTGGCGCCAATCAGCGGCGCGCCGCGCACCAGCATGTCGCGGATGGCGACCGCCGCCTCCTCGCATGACGTCAGCTCCGCAACAACGAACTCGTGGGGCAACCTGCGCTGGTCGATCGCGCCGACCGACCAGCCGTCGCGCTCGCGCCAGATGCTGCGAAAATGCTTGCCGTCGACCTTCATGGCATTCTGCCTTTCGTCTCAACCGCGCAGGATACGCCCCGCCACCGCATCGAGTTTCTTCAAAAGCTCGGGATCGCGGGCCTCGGGCGCCGTGATCAGGGCGGTGTCGAGCGCGCGATCCGAGCCGATCGGGCACGGCTCATGCTCGCGCGGAAAATCCTTTGCCAGCCGTGCCACCAGCGCCTTGGCCTTGTCGGCGTTCGAATTCAGCACACGGATAATGTCCTGCACGGTCACGGCATCGTGGTCGGGATGCCAGCAGTCGAAATCCGTCACCATCGCAACGGTGGCATAGCAAATCTCGGCTTCCCGCGCGAGCTTGGCCTCGGGCATGTTGGTCATGCCGATCACGGAATAGCCCAACGTTTTGTAGGTCATGCTCTCCGCGTAAGTGGAGAATTGCGGCCCCTCCATGCAGACATAGGTGCCGCTACGCGCGATTGCGATTCCCTCGGCTTCGGCCGCTGCGGCAAGATGGATTCGCAGCCGTGGCGAGACCGGATGGGCCATCGAGACATGGGCGACGCAGCCGCGGCCGAAGAACGAGCTCTCGCGCTTGTGGGTGCGGTCGACGAACTGATCGACCAGCACGAAGGTGCCGGGCGCAAGTTCCTCCCTAAAGGAGCCGCAGGCCGACAGCGAGATCAGGTCGGTGACGCCAGCCCGCTTCAGAACGTCGATATTGGCGCGATAGTTGATGTCGGAGGGCGACAATCGGTGGCCCTTGTCGTGCCGCGGCAGGAACACGACCGGCAGGCCCGCCATAGTGCCGCGGCGCAGGGGCGCTGACGGCTCGCCCCAGGGGCTCTTGATCGCCGCTTCGCGCGCACCCTCTAGGCCGGGCAGATCATAGATGCCGGAACCGCCGATGATGCCCAATACCGCCTGCGTCATGCCTGCTCCATCCCATCCGCCACGTGCGACATGGTCAAGCTATGCCAGTTTTGCGGCAGATTTGGAACGGGGTGGTAGTGTGGTCAGGAAGCGGGCGCTATCGCCACGCCATCGGTGTGTCGTCTTGGCGAAGCGGGCCCATACCGCGAGGTCTATCGGTTGCGAACGGTCTTTGTCCCGAACGACCGGTCTTCGCAAAACTGCTCCCTGGGGGAAATGGGTCTTGGCTTTCGCCGGAACGACCTCAGTGGTTCAACCTAAGCTGCGTTCGCCGGCTGCAGCTGAGCTGCGATCATCCGCTCCAGCGTCTCGACGGTTTGGAAATTCTCCGGCGTGATTTCGGCTTGCGGGATGGTGAAGTCGAATTCGGCCTCGACGCCGAGCATCAGATTGACCATGTCCATCGAGGCCAGGCCGACATCGACGAGCTTCGCCGACGGCGTGATGTCCGCCGTGAGCGAGTTCTGTTCGAGGATGCCCTTCACCAGCTTGATGATGCGATTGCGCATGTCGGTATCGAAAGCCTGCATCGGCAAATTCCCATCTATCTATCGGAGGCGGACCGGACTGCCGGCTACGATGGACACGGCCAGTCGGTCCCGCAATGGGCACGAGGATTACTTCGTCCTTCTTAGTAAACGATGACTCAAATTGACTAAAATTCGGGGGCTCTTCCAGAACCCTAACGGGTCCACGGAATTTCGGCCCCCTCCAACAACCTGACCTTAACTGTTCGTTCGGAATTGGGCTTTGTTTACCCTCTATTTCATCGACGAATTTGAATTAAATCCGTAGCCTCGTCTCACAAGCAAAGATGGTCGGAGGATCGCCGGCGGCATCGCGAATGATGGCGGCGATCTCGAACGGCGAACCGGAGGCGGACGAGCATGAACGTGCGTGAAGCAGTCCTCACTGTCGACGAAACGCAGACGAGCTTTCTCGAGCAGGGCCCCTCCCTGATCGAGCGTGCCGCCCGGACAGCCGCTGCCGCAGCGGCCGACGCAGACGAGGTCGATCGCGACGCCCGCTTCCCCCACACGGCTTTCGAGGTCGCGCGCGAGCAGAAACTGCTTGGCGTCATGATCCCGGTCGAGTTCGGCGGCTTTGGCGCCTCGATCTACGACGTCACCGACATCTGCTACACGCTCGGGCGCGCCTGCGCTTCCACCGCGATGATCTACGCGATGCACCAGACCAAGGTTGCCTGCCTCGTCAGGCACGGCCACGGCATCCCCTGGATGGAAACCATGATGCGCCGGGTCGCGCGAGACCAGTGGCTGCTCGCCTCCTCCACCACCGAAGGACAGAACGGCGGCAACATCCGCGCCAGCGCCGCCGCCGTCGATCACGCCGGCGACATCGTGTCGCTAGTACGCGATGCGACCGTGATCTCCTACGGCGCCGAAGCCGACGGTCTCGTCACCATCGCCCGCCGCGCCACCGACGCTGCCGCTTCCGACCAAGTGCTGCTGGCACTCGCCAAGGGCGATTATTCGCTGAAGCGGACGCTGGGTTGGGAAACGCTCGGCATGCGCGGCACCTGCTCGACCGGTTTCGAGCTGAAGGTCGATTGCCCCGCCGACCGCGTTTTCCCGGAATCCTATGACAAGATCCACGCCCAGACCATGACGCCGTTCGCGCATCTATGCTGGTCGTCCGCTTGGGCTGGCATTGCCGCCGCCGCGGTGACCCGTGCGCAGGCCTTCATCCGCAAGGTGGCCCGCAGCTCCGGCGGACAAATGCCGCCGGCCGCGGCGCATTTCACCGCCGCGAAGATGTCGCTCACAAAGCTGCGCGCGCTGATCGCTGCCAACATCGACGCCTTCGCCGGCGCCGAGCATGACGAGCGCGCGCTGAGCTCGCTCGACTTCCAATCCTCGATCACGCTTTTGAAGGTGCAGGCCTCCGAGCTCGCGGTGGAGACCGTGATGCATGCGATGCGTACCGCGGGCCTTTCCGGCTACCGCAACGACGGTGAGTTCACCATGGGCCGCCACCTGCGGGACGTTCTGTCGTCGCCGATCATGATCAACAATGACCGTATTCTCGCCAACGCCGCGACATCGACGCTGATGAGCGGCGTTCCATTGAGCCTTCGTGACTGACGTGCCTTCATGACCGACTAGCCTTGGCGACTGAACCAACAAGAACAATTTTGAGATAGCAGGACATCAACTCCATGAACATTGCCGTCCTCCCCAATTCGCCCGCGACCGCACCGGAGATCATCGATCCGCTCGATCATCTCACCGACAAGCTATTCCACCGCATGGGCTCGGACGGGGTCTACGCCCGCACCGCGCTCTACGAGGGCATCGTCGAGAAGCTCGCCACGCTGATCACTGGCCATCGCGAGGCCGGAACCGAGGTGATGCGCTTTCCGCCGGTGATGAGCCGGGCTCAGCTGGAGAAATCCGGCTACCTCAAGAGCTTTCCGAACCTGCTCGGCTGCGTCTGCGGCCTGCACGGCACCGAACGCGAGATCAACGCTGCGGTGAGCCGCTTCGATGCGGGTGGCGACTGGACCTCATCGCTCTCCCCGGCCGACCTCGTGCTGTCGCCAGCCGCCTGCTATCCCGTCTACCCGATCGCAGCAAGCCGAGGCCAACTGCCGAAGGACGGCCTGCGCTTCGACGTCGCCGCCGATTGCTTCCGCCGCGAGCCGTCAAAGCATCTCGACCGCCTGCAATCGTTCCGGATGCGCGAATATGTCTGTATCGGCAGCCCCGATGACGTCGCCGACTTCCGCGAGCGCTGGATGGTGCGCGCGCAGGCGATCGCCCGCGACCTCGGCCTGACCTTCCGCGTCGACTACGCCAGCGATCCTTTCTTCGGCCGCGTCGGCCAGATGAAGGCGGTGAGCCAGAAGCAGCAGCAGCTGAAGTTCGAGCTCCTGATCCCGCTGCGCTCGGAGGAGCAGCCGACCGCCTGCATGAGCTTCAACTATCACCGCGAGCATTTCGGCACGACCTGGGGCATTCAGGATGCCAATGGCGAGCCGGCCCACACCGGCTGCGTTGCCTTCGGCATGGACCGGCTCGCGGTCGCCCTGTTCCACACCCACGGCATTGATACCGCTTCCTGGCCAGCCAGGGTGCGCGACGTCCTGGGCTTACAGCCGCATGTTGCGGCCGAGGCCCACGGCGAAGGCTGGCGCTAACGGAACTCACGAGGCTGACCATTTCCACGGGCAAGACGAGCGTGATCCACACCAAGGTCCGATGCCGCGAAATCACCGAGACCGATGTCGAAGCCATCGCGGACCTGCTGACGCGCGGCTTCATCGGCCGCTCGCGGGACTATTGGATCCAGGGCCTGCGCCGGCAGGCTTTCCGGACCGTGCCGGAGGGCTATCCGCGCTTCGGCTACATGCTCGAGGATGACGGCATACCGGTCGGCGCACTGCTGCTGATCTACACGGCGCGCCAGCACGGCGAAGAGGCCGCCATCCAGTGCAATTTGTCGAGCTGGTATGTCGATCCGGTCTACCGCAATTACGCGCCGCTGCTGACCAAGATCGCGCAGCGGCACAAGGACGTCACTTATCTCAACATCAGCCCGGCGCCGTGGACCTGGCCGATCATCGAGACGCAGGGCTTTCGCGCCTATTGCTGCGGGATATTCTTCTCGGTGCCTGCGCTGGCGCGCCCCCCGCGCTGGAGCACGATCGAGGTGATCTCGCCGCACGCCAAGGCGATCCAGGGGCTTGGCGAACCCGAGACCGAGTTGCTGACACGACATGCGCGCTACAATTGCCTCAGCCTCGTCTGCCGCACACCGGAGGGAACGTTCCCCTTCATCCTGCAACCGGTGCGCATCCGCCGCGGCTTCATTGCGCCGCCTGCGATGAAGCTGATCTACTGCCGCAACACCGCCGAATATGCCACTTGCGCGGGCCGGATCGGCCGGCTGTTGCTGCGGCTCGGCAAGATTGCGGTGGCCGTCGATTCCAACGGCCCGCTTCCCGGCCTCGTCGGCCTCTACACCGAACGGCGCGGCCGCAAATATTTCAAGGGCCCGCACCGGCCGCAGCTCGCCGACCTCACCGACACGGAACTCGTGCTGTACGGGCCTTGAGCAGGCCCGCAGGCTGCGCACTGGCCCGTCATTCGGAGGTGCTCGCCTTGCGCAGCGCGGCGCGCCTCGAAGGATGAACGGCCGCGATGCAGCCGGCCCGACGCTCTTTCCAGATCTCCGCTATGCTCCGGCGCCTCAGGGTGACGGTGATACTCCGTGCACACGCATCTCTGCATCACCGGTCACTCTCCGTAAACTACTGCGCTTAAGGGAATTTTCTGGCCTCTTCGCTACCCTCGGCGGCTGAATTACGTCGCGTTAGCTCTATCGCCCGCCGAGATCCACGACTCACATGACGTCGACCCGCGAGAACGAGCATGGTGCACACCGCGAACAGGCCCCCGAGGCACTGGTCGCGCTCAGCCAGCTTGCGCTCGACCACATGGAGCAGGGCGTCTGCGTCTACGATGCCCACAACCGGATCGTGCTGGTCAATCAGCGCTACCTCACGCTGTTCGACATGTCGGCCGATATCGTGCGGGTGGGCACGAGCTATCGCGAGGTGCTTGCCCACAGCGCGACGCGCGGAAACTTTCCGCAGCACGAGATTGATACGCTTTACTCGGCGCGAATGACGCAAATTGCAGGGGGCAAGCCCTTTCGCACCGAACAGCGGCTTGCCAGCGGCCTCGTCATGGCGCTCGAGCTGAAGCCTCTCCCCGGCGGCGGTTGGATGACGATCTGCGACGACGTCAGTCGTCTCGCCCGACTCGAGGCGGAATTGCGCGTGCAGACGGAGCGTAGCCAGCACGCGCTCGCGAACACGTCGCACGGCCTCATCATGTACGATGCCGACAGCCGCGTCGTCGTCTGCAACGACCGGTTCCTGGACCTTTACAATCTCGACTCCGAAATCGTGAAGCCGGGCATCTCGCACAGCACGGTGATCGAGCACTGGATGTCGCGCGGCAACCTGACGGGCATGTCAGCCGATGAGTTCCACCACACCAGGCTGGCGGACGTGCGCGCCAGGAAGGCGAAAACCCTGCTGGTGATGCGCTATGACGGGCGGATGGTGCAGGCGGTTTCCCGCTTCCTTCCCGACGGCGGCTGGGTGACGGTGCACGAGGACGTCACCGAGCGGTTGCAATACTAGGAAGCACTGAGGCAGCAGAACTTCATCCTCGATGCGGCGCTGGAGAACATGGCGCACGGACTCGCTTTCTACGATAGCGAGATGCGGCTTCGCGTCTGCAACAGCACCTACTGCATGATCTACCGGCTGTCGCCCGAGGAGACACGGCCCGGCACGCATCTTTCCGAGCTGATTGAGCGGTCGATGGCGAACGGCGCGTTCGCTTCCGAATACAGCCCGCAGCAACTCCTGGAAGTCGCCAGCGCGAGGATCGCGAACCGCGATTCCTCGCCGATGCGACGGCGCATGTCCAACGGGATCGTGATCTCCATGCGCTACTGTGCGCTGCCCGATGGCGGCTTCGTCGCCACCTACGAGGACATCACCGAACGCGAGCGCGCCATCGAGGAGCTGAGCGAGCAGTATCGACGTTTCGACGCCGCATTGAACAACATGAGCCAGGGCCTGTGCATGCTCGATTCGAGTCTGCGCGTCATCGTCTGCAACCGCCGCTATATCGAGATGTACGGCCTCTCGACCGAGATCGTGAAGCCGGGCGTCTCGATGCGCGAGATCATGGAGCACAGCTGCGAGCTCGGCATCCATCCGAACACCACGGGCGCGCGGCTCTATGCCGACTATGTCGAGAGGCTGCGCGAGGGCGAGCACACGCTGCACCGCCATTTGAGCGACGGCCGCATCATCAAGCTCAATCACAAGCGGATGGAGCTTGGCGGCTGGGTCGTCACCTATGAGGACGTCACCGAGCGCCACAAGGCCCAGGCCCGCGTCGCGCACATGGCACGCCACGATTCGCTGACAGACCTGCCCAACCGCACGCTGTTCCGCGAGAAGATGAGCGAGGGGCTGAACCAGGTCGCGATCGCCGGCGGCGCGATGGCGGTGCTGTGTTTCGACCTTGATAATTTCAAGACCGTCAACGACCGCCTCGGCCACGCGGCAGGCGACCGCCTGCTGCGCTGGACTGCGGCGCGGCTGAAGGAGAATGTCGGCGAGCATGATACCGTCGCGCGGCTCGGCGGCGACGAATTCGCCGTGCTCCAACGCGGACCGCAGCCGCAATCGGCTGAAACGCTCGCCCGTCGCCTGGTCCAGATTATCGGCCATCCCCCGCCGCTGGAAAACCAGTCGATCCATATCGGCGTCTCCGTCGGCATCGCGATCGCGCCCGACCACGGGCTCGATGCCGACGAGCTGATGAAATGCGCCGACCTCGCCCTCTACCAGGCGAAGGCCAAGGGCCGCGGCGCCTATCAGCTGTTCGCGCCCGAGATGGAAGAAGAGGCGCGCAGCCGGCACGCGCTGGAGCACGATCTGCGCGGCGCGTTGGAAGCACGTGAATTCCATCTCGTGTTCCAGCCGCAGGTGCGGCTCGACAATTCCGAGCTGATCGGCTTCGAAGCGCTGTTGCGCTGGAAGCATCCCTCGCGCGGCTTCGTCTCGCCGGCCGAATTCATTCCGATCGCGGAAGAGACCGGGCTGATCGTCCCGATCGGCGAATGGGTGCTGCGCACCGCCTGTGCGACCGCTGCATCCTGGCCCGAGGTCACCATCGCGGTAAACCTGTCGCCGGTGCAGTTCCGCTCGCGCGGCCTGGTGTCGATGGTCACGAGCGCACTTGCGGAAGCCGGCCTGCCGCCACAACGGCTCGAGCTCGAGGTCACCGAGACGGCTCTGCTCGACGACAGCGAGGCGACGATCGAGATCCTGCACCAGCTCCGCGCACTCGGCGTGCGGGTCAGCCTCGACGATTTCGGCGTCGGCTATTCCTCGCTCAGCTATTTGCGCAAGTTTCCGTTCGATCGCATCAAGATCGACCGCTCTTTCGTCGGCACCCTCGGCGAGAGCCCCGAAAGCGTCGCCATCGTCCGCACCATCGCCAGCCTCGGCTCCGTGCTCGGGGTCGAGACCACGGCGGAGGGAGTGGAAACCGCGGAGCAACTCGACTTCGTGCGCGAATGCGGCTGCACCGCCGTGCAGGGCTATTATTTCGGCAAGCCGTGCCCGGCGGCCGAAGTCGGCGGCATCATCGAGAGGCTGAGCGGAGTCCGGCGCGTGGCGTAGCGGCTTCGCCCGCTCAAATTCCGTATCTCGGCACGCCGCCAAACGACCAATTGTCGCATGGATGGTTTCCGGCGGAATTGCCGTCTCGCTCCTTGCCTGGCACAGACGCAATGGCGCTTTTCTTCTCTCGTGATTTCGGGAACAATCGCTCCACAGAATGAGAGATGGCGGCTTGAGCGAGGCCGCTGCGAGGGAGGCGTTTCTATGTCGCGATCCGGGCTGAAGACGATTGCCTTTGCCGCCATACATGCGGTCATAGGCGCAGTGCTCTCCACTGCTGCCAGTGCGCAGGACTATCCTACCAAGCCGATTACGCTGATCGTGCCCTGGCCGGCCGGTGGTTCGACTGACATCTCGATGCGCGCGATCGCCGACAGCGCTTCGAAGGTCCTGGGTCAGCCCGTCGTGATCGACAACAAGGCCGGCGGCGGCGGCACGGTGGGACCTGCAACCATGGCCGCGGCCGCGAAGCCGGACGGCTACACCATCTCCCAGATCCCGATCACCGTCTTCCGCTTGCCCTTGATGCAGGAGGTGTCATGGGATCCGGCGAAGGATTTTACCTACATCATCCATCTCACCGGCTATACCTTCGGCGTCACCACCAACGCGGAGTCCCAGTTCAAGAGCTGGAAGGACGTGGTGGAGTTCGCCAAGGCGAACCCGGGCAAGGTGACCTACGCGACGCCCGGCACCGGCACCTCGCTGCATATCGGCATGGAGCAGATCGCGGCGATGTCCGGCATCAAGCTCACCCAGGTGCCGTTCAAAGGCGGCGCGGAAACCAACGCCGCGGTCCTGGGGCAGCATACAATGCTTCAGGCAGACTCCACGGGATGGCGGCCGCTGGTCGACGCCGGCAAGCTGCGGTTATTGATGGTGTGGACCGCTGCCCGCTCGCCGAATTACCCGGATGTACCGACGCTGAAGGAGCTCGGCTATCCCATGGTCTACGACTCCCCGTTCGGCATCGCCGGCCCGAAGGGGATGGATCCGAAAATCGTCGCCAAGCTGCACGATGCGTTCAAGAAGGCGGTCGAAGACCCGGCCGTCGTGGCAACGCTCGCCAAATATGACATGGTGCCGAACTACAAGAACACCGAGGATTACAAGAAGTTCGTTGTCGAGGTCACGGAGTCCGAGCGAAAGGTGATCGAGACACTCGGGTTGGCGAAGAAATAGACTGAGCCGCTTCGGTGTCCCGGACGCGGTGCAGCGCTTCTGCAGCGATGCACCGCAGAGCCGACCAGCTTGCCACGAACCACCGGACCTCCGGATCTGCAGCGCACCACTTGGTGCTGCGCAGCGTCCGGGGAACGGCTGAGAGAGAAGCGATGAACAACCAAACCAATGTCAAACTCCGCCTCAGCAACTCCGAACTCTGGGGCGGGTTGATCGGGCTCGCACTCGGCGGCTTCGTGATCTGGTCGGGGCTGAAGCTCAAGCTCGGCACCATCAACGATCCCGGCTCCGGCTACGTGCTGTTCTACACGGGCATCCTGATATGCGTGTTCGCAACCAGCATCATCATCTCGGCAATCACCGAGGGCGGGCCAACGCTGGCCTCACGGTGGGAAAATGTGCGTTGGAGCAAGCCGCTTCTCGTCATCGCCTGCCTCACCGCGTTCTCGTTCGCACTGGAGCCGCTGGGATTCCTGTTGTCGTCGATCCCGTTGATGCTGCTGTTGTTGCGCCTGATCGATCCCGTGCGCTGGACGCTGGCGATTCCGATCGCCGTGCTTGTTCCGCTCGGCATGTGGTGGGTGCTCAAGCGCCTGCTCTTGATCCAGCTGCCCTCTGGCCTGTTCGGGATCGGCTGATCGCATGGATACGCTCGCCAATGTCGCGCACGGGTTCGGCGTTGCGCTGACCGGGATCAACCTGCTCTATTGCTTCATCGGTGTCTTCATCGGCACGCTGGTCGGCGTGCTGCCGGGCATTGGGCCGATCTCGGCGATGTCGTTGCTGTTGCCGGTGACGCTGTCGGGCACGCCGGAATCCGGCATCATCATGATGGCCGGCATCTATTACGGCTCGATGTATGGCGGCTCGACCACGTCGATCCTGGTCAACATCCCCGGCGAAGCTGCCTCCGTTGTCACCTGCATCGACGGCCACCAGATGGCGAAGCAGGGCCGCGCGGGCCCCGCGCTCGGCATCTCCGCCTTCGGTTCCTTCATCGCCGGCACCTTTGCGCTGATCGCGCTGATGCTGGTGGCGCCGAGGCTTGCCAGTATCGCCATCGCCTTTGGCCCGGCCGAGTATTTCAGCCTGATGGTGCTCGGCCTCGTCGTGCTCACTTTCCTGACCCAGGGTTCGATGCCGAAGGCGCTGCTGATGGCCTGCATCGGCGTCGTGCTCGGCCTGATCGGCCTCGACAGCATCACGGCGCAGCCGCGAATGACCTTCGGCCGCATGGAGTTGATCGACGGCATCGGCCTCGTGCCCGTCGTGATGGGCCTGTTCGGCGTCGCCGAGGTGCTGCTCAACACCGAGCAGGCGATCAAGCGCGACATCATCAATACCAAGATCACGCAGCTCTTGCCCAACAAGGCCGATTGGCAGGCGAGCGCCGGCCCCGTAGCACGCGGTACGCTGCTCGGCTTTCTGCTCGGCATCCTGCCGGGTGGCGGCGCCGTGGTGGCCTCGTTCGCGTCTTACGCACTGGAGAAGCGGCTGTCGAAAACGCCGGAGCGGTTCGGCCAAGGCGCGATCGAGGGCGTCGCAGGCCCCGAGTCCGCCAACAATGCGGCGGCCGGGGGCGCGTTCATTCCGCTGATGACCTTGGGAATCCCTCCGAACGTGGTGATGGCGCTGCTGCTCGGCGCGTTCGTCATCCACGGCCTGCAACCGGGTCCGCTGCTGATCACACAAAACCCCGGCCTGTTCTGGGGCATCGTCGCCAGCATGTATATCGGCAACGTCATGTTGCTGATCCTCAATCTGCCGATGATCGGCATGTGGGTGCAACTGCTCAAGCTGCCCTATAACATCCTCTTCCCCCTGATCATCCTGTTCACGATCCTGGGCGTCTACTGCTCCAGCAACAACGTGTTCGACGTTTACGTGATGATCGCGTTCGGGATCATCGGCTATTTCATGCGCAAGCTCGGCTACGAGCCCGCGCCACTGGTACTCGCCTTCGTGCTCGGACCGATGCTGGAGAACAATCTGCGCAAGTCGCTGATCCTGTCGCAGGGCGACCTCTGGACCTTCGTGCAGCGGCCGATCTCGGCGGCGTGTCTTGCGCTGGCGATGGTGCTGCTGATCGCACCGCTGTTGCCCGCGCTGCGCAAGAAGCGTGAGCTGGTGGCGTTGGACGAAGGGGCGTGAGGAGGTTTATACTTACTGCCTGACGTACCACCCTCTCCCACAAATGAGAGGTGAAGCGAGATCCCCGCGCGACGAAACGAAAACACCTACCCAGCCGCAGGCAGCGCATTGTCCGGCGGTGCGCCCCATGGCCGCTCGGCTGAGGCGAGGCCGATCAGACGGCCCTGGATGTAGTCGCAGCCCCAGTCGCGCAGCATGCTTGCGGCCTCTTCGTCCTGGACCCATTCGGCGACCGTCTTGATGTCGAGGCGGCGGGCGAGGTCGATCAGGGTCTGCACGAAGGCGCGATCGTCGGCGGACCGCGTGACGTTCTGAACGAAGGCGCCGTCGATCTTGACGATGTCGACGCCGAGCTTGCGCAGGTTCCTGAACGAGGTGTAGCCGGCGCCAAAATCGTCGATGGCAATGCGGCTGCCGAAATTCTTCAGCCGCGTGACAAAGCCGCGGACGTCATCGATGTCCTGAATCGCGACCGTTTCGGTGATCTCGACGATCAGCCGTTCGGCGACGCCGGGATGAGCCAGCATCAGCGACTCGATGCCCGCCCACCAGTCCGGATCCATGGTCGTATCAGGCGAGATGTTGAGGCTGAGGCAGATGTCGGGTGCAGCCGCGAGCTCGGCGACCACGAGCTCGAGCACGCGATGATCGACGAGGCGAATCAGACCGAGCCGTTCGGCGACCGGCACGATGTCGGGTGCGAGCAGCACCTGGCCGTCGCCCTGGTCCATCCGCACCAGGCACTCGTGGAACGCGCGTTCGCGCGAGGAGGCCGAGACCACCGGCTCATAGGCGAGCTTGATGCGGCGCTCGTTCAGCGCCGTGACGATCTCGTCGGTGACGCGGATGTTAACGCGGCGCTGCGCGTCGCGCGCGGGATCCGGGCGCCATGCGGCGAACGAGCCGACGCGGCGTCGCTTTGCGGCATCGAGCGTCTCATGGGCGCGGTTGACCGCCTCGTCGGTGGTGCGGGCATAGCGCGGCACGCTGACCGCACCGATCGACGCGGTGACCGAGACCGGGCCGGATTTGGTCGGCACCACCTCGTCGCGGATGCCGGCGAGGAAGCGCTCGGCGGCAACGTTCATGTCGTCGACGGTGCAATTCTTCAGGATCAGGCCGAACTTGTTGCCGGAGAAGCGACCGAGCACGTCGCCGCCGCGCAAGCGCGCGCGAATGCGCTTGGCGACGTCAAGGATCACCGCGTCGGCAACGTCGAAGCCGAAGGCGTCGTTGACGCGGGCGAGATGATCGATGCCGACGAGCATGAAGGCTGCGGTCGAGCGGAAGCGGGTCGTCTCCTCGATCGCCTCGGCCAGTGAGGCGATCAGATGGGAGCGGTTGAGCTCGCCGGTGAGCGGATCGAGCCGGGCCAGTTTCGTCAATTCCTCGTCGCGGGCATGACGCTCGTTGTTGATGCGGACGGAGCCGATCGCCCGCGTGGGGCGGCCGTCGGGACCGGCAAACCAGCGGCCGGTCTCCTCGACCCAGATCACGGGATCGGAAGCGCTCATGCGCACGCCGTACTCGACCCGATAAGGCGTGCCGCCGGCACCGTGCACGGCAGAGGTCTGCGCCAGCGCCGCGCTCCGTAGCGATTGCGCAGGCTCGATCAGCTTGGCGAATTCGGCCCCGGTGGCGAGCCGCTCGGCGGGAATGCCCGGGAAGACGGCGCTGACCTGCTCACCCCAGACGATGACGTCGCTGGCGATGTCCCAGGCGAACACGGCCTGGCCGAGCGCGGCGAGGATGTCGGAGGCTTGCGGCAATCCAGGGGTCAAAGTCGCCTCGTTTCGGGACAGTGGAAAAGTTCCTGAGCTGGCACAGGATAGAGCCAGATTCGCCGCCGACCCTAGGCAAAGTTGATAAACAATTTGGAAACCACGTTTGTCGGCACCGGGGAACCAATCCGGCCCGGCCGGCATAGGGCTTGCGAGTACATGGCACGCACCGGCGCCAGCGTCCCGAAACGCGACAATCCCGCCGGACTAACGGTGATTGCGATGTTGAGTACTGATCGAGCGGACGCAGGGGACAATGGGACTGGCACGGCCCTCGTGCCGCTAATGCCGACGTTGCAGTGGGTCCATAAGGCACCGCTGCCGCGACCCGATCCGAGCTTCGTCACCCAGCTGATCGCCAATGCCGAGCAATTGCCCCAGGCGAGCCGGCTGCGCCGCGCCTCGTCCGAAGATGCGCAGATGGCCTATGGCAGCAAGCGCCCGCTGCCTAGCGTCAGCGCGCGCACACGGCAGGTGGCTTGATCAGCGCGGCGGTGTATCCGGCGAGGACGGCGTGCCGTTGCCCGGCTGAAGATGCGGCGAGGGGATTTCCGGCGAGGGCGCGCTTTGCACCGGCTTCGGCGCGGGATGATCCGTCAGCACGGATTCGGCGACGGATTGCGCCGACGGTGCGGGTGGCACGACCGGTGCCGGCTGCGGCGCGATCACCGGCTCGAACTTGCGCTCGGACGCCACATCGTCCGCCGCCGCTTCGGCCTGGCGCTTGGCCTTGCGTGGCGCAGCCATCGTCGTCTCGGCGACATAGCTGACGCGACGGCGCGTGCGCTGGGCGATGCCACCGAGGAAGTCGGCCATCGCGAGCAGCACAAGCAGGAAATAGGTGGAATTGCCGAATTTGGGCCACATCACGAATTCGGCGGCGGCCGCGCCGAACACGATCAGCGACAGCAGGTGATCCATCAGGAATTTCGAGCCGGGCCGCGCGCCTTTGACCACCTCGAGCAGCAGCAGCACCACCCCGAGCGCGAGCAGCAGATCGGCAAGCGTGACCGGCCAAGTCTCGCCGGACACCATCGGCACCTTGAACAGCACGTCCGTAAAGGACACCGTTGGCATCAGGAAGGCGATGATGTTGTAGACCGCGAGCGGAATCAGAAGTAGCGGGAAACCGACCATCGGCAAGATGCCTTCTCGATCAAGATATCCGGACAGGATAATACAGCGGCGAAGCATTTGCTCCGCCGCCTCCCCGTCTATCTCATGGGGTGGCCGAAATCAGGCAGGCCAATCGGCCCGCCCGAAGAAAGGTCCTGCCCTCAGGATTCTTTCTTCTTCAGGACCTGGCGACCCTTGTACATGCCGGTCTTGAGGTCGAGATGGTGCGGACGACGGAGCTCGCCGGAGTCCTTGTCTTCCACATAGGTCGGCTTCTTGATGGCGTCGGCCGAGCGGCGCATGCCGCGGCGCGACGGCGAGGTTTTTCTTCTCGGAACGGCCATTTCAATTATCCTCTAGGGATTGGTGTCATCAGGGCATCGTCCGCGAAAGGACGGCTCAGCACCCGCAATACGAGGCGAGCTGAATGCCGATCAAGGCCGCGCTTATAGAGGAAGGCTGGCGGTAAAGCTAGGCTCTTGGACCGGAAAATACGCCCGGAATGGGCCCGGAATCAGCGATTTTCGTGCCAGCAGGTCGCAAGCGAGCTCGCCTGCCCCCGCGCCATATAGGTTGCTGCCAGCCGCCTCACACCCGGTCCGGGGCTCCGCGCACTGCGTTTGACCGGATTGGGCAGGATCGAGGCCAGAAGGGCGGCTTCCCGAGAGGAGAGGCTGGCGGCCGACTTGCCGAAGGCATAGAGGCTGGCCGCCTCGACCCCAAACTGCCCCTGCGGGCCGAGTTCTGCGATGTTGAGGTAGATCTCCAGGATTCGCTGCTTGGGCAGGACGAGGTCGATCCACAGCGCCAGGGGGAATTCCAGCGCCTTGCGGACGAAGTCCCGCCCCTGCCAGAGGAACAGGTTTTTTGCGACCTGCTGGGTGATGGTGGAGGCGCCCCGGAACGCCGTACCGTCCTCCTGAGCGTCATCGATCGCCTCGCGCAGCGCCCCCCAGTCGATGCCGTGATGCTTGCAGAAATGCGCGTCCTCGGCGGCCACCACCGACCGCGGCAGATACGGCGACATCGCCGCCAGATCGATCCATTGGCGCTGCATCGGCGCGCCCCGAAGCGAACGCCAGGCTATCAGCGTGGAAACCGGATGGCCGGTCCGGTAAAACGGCGCGATCACATAGGGCGCGAGAGCCACGACCGCGAGCACGACCAGCAGTATCTTGACGATGCGCAAATCGACCTTTCCGGCGCAAAATGAAACGCGGCCACGCGCTAGACCATTAAGTCTGTGATAATTCGGGCCTTTTCCAGCAGTTTTTAGGCCTTCCAAACGATTGACTGGGGCCGACTCATAAAGGATTGTCCCGCCGAATTTTTGTTCTGGAGCCTTTCTTGATGACCGGCACGTCCCCGTCCGATTTCGCCAAACGTCTGGACAAGACCGCTGATGACACTGAAGCCCTGCTCAGGCACCTGTTGTCGGACGACATCCTGCCCGATGAGATCGCTCGCCCCAAGCGACTGATGGACGCAATGCGCTATTCGAGCCTCAATGGCGGCAAGCGTCTGCGGCCGTTCCTGGTGGTCGAAAGCGCCGCCGTGTTCGGCGTGCCGCGCGAAGCCGCGCTGCTCGCGGGCGCGGCGCTCGAATGCATCCACTGCTACTCGCTGATTCATGACGACCTGCCGGCGATGGACAATTCGGACCTGCGCCGTGGCCGCCCCACCCTGCACAAGAAGACCGATGACGCCACCGCGATCCTCGCCGGCGACGGCCTGTTGACGCTCGCCTTCGACATCATCACCCGCGACGAGATCCATCGCGACGCCAATGTGCGGCTGCTGCTGACACGGGCGCTGGCGCGCTGCGCCGGCATTGGCGGCATGGTCGGTGGCCAGATCCTCGACCTCGCCGGCGAAGGCCGCTTCGGCGACCGCGAGCCCGTCGATGTCGCGCGCTTGCAGCAGATGAAGACGGGCGCGCTTCTGCGCTATGGCTGCATCGCCGGCGCGATCCTCGGCCAGGCCTCGAGTGCGGAATATCAGGCGCTCGACGATTACGGCCGTGCGCTCGGCGAAGCCTTCCAGATCGCCGACGATCTGCTCGACGTCGAGGGCGATGCGGCAGCGCTCGGCAAGCCCTCGGGCCAGGACGCCGCGCTTGGCAAGACCACCTTCGTCACCCAGCTCGGCATCGAAGGCGCCAAGCAGCGCGTGCGCGACCTGCTCGCGCGAGCCGACAGCGCCGTGTCGATCTTCGGCGACCGCGCTGCCGTGCTGCAAGCCGCGGCGCGATTCGTCGCCGAACGGAAGAACTGACGCGCGTCGATGGCCGCCGGCGGCAAAGAGGATCCCGTCCTCGCCCGCTTCCGCCAGATGTCGCGGCCGATGCGGTTGCTTTATGCACGGCCGCGAACGTTTGTTGCGCTCGCTGTCGGCATCCTCGTCTGCCTGCTGCTGCCGGGCACGCACCGGCTGGTGACGCGGCTCTTGCTCGGCTGGGACGCGCTGATCGCGGTCTACCTCGTGCTGGTCTATGCGATGATGCTGTGCAATGACCACCAGCACATTCGTCGCGCCGCTGCGATGCAGGACGACGGCCGCTTCGTCATTCTGCTGGTGACGGCGACCGGCGCCTTCGCTAGCATCGCGGCGATCGTTGCCGAGCTCGGCACGTCGCATCGCGGCGTCATGGAGCTGACGATCGCGATCACCACAATCGCACTGTCATGGGCTGCCGTGCACACGACCTTCGCGCTGCATTACGCGCACGATTATTATCGGCACGGTACGGCAGGAGGCCTTCAGTTTCCGAGCGGCGACAAGGAAGACCATGCCGATTACTGGGATTTCGTCTATTTCTCGTTCGTGATCGGCATGACCGCGCAGGTCTCCGACGTCGGCATCACCGACAAGACCATCCGCCGCACGGCGACGGCGCACGGCATCGTGTCGTTCATCTACAACACGGCGTTGCTGGCGCTGACGGTGAACATCGCGGCAAGCGCTATTGCGACCTGAACTCACTCCCAAGAATCGTCCTGGCTTTCGCCATGGCGATTCTTGAACACCGCGATCCTAGTAACAGACCTCGGCATTGGCGTCATTGCCGGGGCCGCCTCCGCCGCGATATTCGAGATGGCAGCCGCGATGGACCGGACGGCAGCCACCGCTATTGCAGAAGACCTGCCCGCCACCCTTAGCGCGACTGGCGCCAGCGGCAGCAGCAATGCCGGCGGCAGCACCGTAACCGTCCGCTGCGCCAGCGCCGGCGGACTGGCGACGCTGCCGTGCAGGACGTTCATCACCGTCGTCGCGCTTCGCAATCGCAGGCTTGGCCGGCTTGGCGGCACGCTTCTTCTCGCACTCATTGTCGTCGTTGACCGCATACCCGTCACGACAGACGATCTTGGTGCACTTGTCGCCGTCGGCCTTGAAGCCGTGCTCACAGACCAGCGGGCAGACGCGCGACGGTTTCGACTTGACCGCATCGAGCGCATCGGTGCTCGCGACCTTCACGTCGAGCTTGGTGCCGGCATAACGGTTGAACTGCGATAGGGAGCGCTGCGAAGACGTAGTCCAATTGCCGTCGGCCTGTCCGGAGAAGCAGCCGACGCGACCGAGCTCGGTCTGCACCGTGCGAGTGAGATCAGCCGGTGCGGTCGCGGGGGTCAGCGAAGCGACGTTGGTGCCGGCCGAACCGGCCGTGCTGGCCGGCGCACCGCCGGGTGCCGCAGCGGCGAGGTTGACGCGCTGCTGCTCGGCCACGGCTGCCTGCTGCTGCGCCTGCTCCTTCGCTTTCTGGGCGGCAAGCTGCGCCTGTTCGGCGGCTTTCGCATCGGCTGCGGCTTTGGCCTGCGCATCCTTCTGCGCACCAACGGCGGCGAGGCGGTCGCGCTCGGCCTCGGCCTGTTTCGCCTTCGCGATCGCCGCCGCATGGGCCTGCTCGGCACCGATCTTCTCGAGCTGGAGCTTGGCCAAGCTCGCATAGAAACCGTCGGGATGCTGGGCGAGGAAGGCATCCCACGCCGCCCTGTTGCCGAGCTGGAGCGCGAGCTCGTAATCGCGGCGGATATCGGCCTGCGGGTTCGCCATAGGTGCCGCCGGAGCCGCCGCCGTCATCTTCACCGGCACCAGTGGAACATCCTCGCCGCCAAGCGAGCCATAGACGAACGGCTCCTGCTTGTTGCCAGTCGACTTGAGCACGTCGTCGCGCACGAATCCGAAGGCGCGGCGGACGTCGAGGCCCGGCGTCGCCAGATGCTTGGACAGCGCGACCGTGAACGGGCTGTTGGCGCCGTCGCCGTCCTGCGCCGTGAAGCCGGCTTTGGCCGAATAGGCAATCAACGTGTTGGGACTGGTCGGCTCGACCTGGGCGAGGCCGCGGCCGATGCCGCGCGAAGCGATTGTGCGCTTCATCCTCTTGCCGAACGGATTGTCGCGGCAGGCATCCAGGATCACCAGGCGGAGCTGCTTGGCGGGCTCGACCGCAACCAGGACCCGGTCGAGCGAGAGCGCCTCGTCGTACACGTCGGTGTCGCGCTCGAGCCTGGCGTCGACCGGGATCAGATAGTTCGACCCCTCGACCTCGATGCCATGACCGGCATAATAGACCACGGCGATATCGGCATCGCGGGTCGCATCCGCGAAGTCGCGGAGCACCCGCCGCGTATCCAGCGCCGACAAATCGTGCCGGGAATCGACGATGTCGAAGCCGGCCTCCTTCAGCGTCTTGGCCATCACCGAACCGTCATTGACGGGGTTGGCCAGCAACGGCGCATGCTGATAGGCCGAATTGGCGAGCACCAGCGCAACGCGCTTGCCGGCGAAAGCCGGTTCAGTGCCGAACAGCAGCGCGAGGGCAAGGAGAAGCGGACAAAGTCTGAGCAAATTGCGCATGACACGACTTCCGAAATTCGGGCCGCTGGGCCCTTTGGGACCGCTTTAGCAGGATCCGCCACCGGCGCTTGTGATGGAGGTCACGAAGGCGGCGCCCGCAACGGGACGAAACACCCCTTTTGTTTGTCGCGCCAGCGCGGCCGTGGTTCGCCAGGAAGCAAATCGGGCCGGGTTCCCTCAGTCAACCCCGATATGCTCCCGATATTGCGGCAGGTCATCCGTGATCTCGTGCCAGGGTGCTTTCGAGCCCACGAAAATATGGGCGCTAGGCCGGATCGAAGGGGCGTCGATCAGAGCTCCCATAGCGACGTGGGCCCATTTCCCCTCACGCACGTGGGAATAGAGCAACGAGCCACAACGGGCGCAGTGCACATCGTGGGTGATATCATCGCCGAAAACCGTCCGCTGGTCGCCGCCCCTGACGATGCGGAGCTTGTGTCGCACGATACCGGCGAAGGGTTTGAAGGCGGAGCCGGTGGTGCGGCGGCAGTTCGAGCAATGGCAGTTCATCGCATAGGAGAATTCGTCGGCCACCTCGAAGCGCACTGCACGGCAATAGCATTCGCCGATCAGGATACGAGCGTTCGAAATCTCTGATCCGGTCATCATGATGTCCTTGCGCAAACCGTCTGAACATCCATAGCGCATTTTGATGTGTACGACTAAACTCGCCTCAAGTCATTATTCCAAGGGATGACCCATGAGCCCAAATCGTTCAAGTCTCGAAGCCGTCGTGCAATCCTATTTTGACGGACTCTATGAGGGCGACGCCGAAAAGCTCGGCGCCATTTTCCATCCCTCCGCCGACCTGCGCTGGGTCGAGAAGGGCGAATTGCAGGTGCTGACCGTGCCGGACTGGCTCGACCGCGTGTGCAAGCGTCCCTCCGGCAAGGCCGAAGGCAAGCCGCGAGAGGATTTCATCGTCACCATCGACCGTTCTGACGACAAGACCGCCTTCGTCAAGGTCAGATGCCAGCTGCCGCCGCGCTATTTCACCGACTACCTAGTGGCGATGAAGCTCGCCGACGGTTGGCAGATTGTGTCGAAATCTTATCGATACGACCTGAGAGAGTGAGGGGGCTCACCTTCCGCTGCCCGAAATCGGGCGCGCTCGCCTCCCATTCTCCGTCATTGCGAGTGAAGCGAGGCAATCCAGAATCGCTCCGCTCGCAACGACAATGCGGATAGAGTGCGCCGCATCCCCCATCTTCATTCGCGCGAAAGTCCCCCATGCTGCTCGATCGCCGCTCCCTGCTTGCCTCGCTGTGCTGGATGGCCGCATCTCCTACGCTGGCCGCGGATGCGCTGCCTGAACTCGAAACATACGAACGCGAGAGCGGCGGGCGGATTGGCGTGTATGCGGAAAATCTCGCGACCGGCGCCAAACTCGCTTGGCGCGCCGACGAGCGGTTCGTCATGTGCTCGACATTCAAGGCCTCGCTCGCGGCCTGTGTGCTGGCGCGGGTCGACCGCGGCGAGGAACAGCTTGCCGCCATGATTCCCTACGGCCAGGACGACCTCTTGGAATACGCGCCGGTCGCGAAGCAAAATCTGGCGGCCGGCGCAATGTCGGTCACCGAGATATGCAAGGCGATCGTCGAGCTCAGCGACAACACCTGCGCCAATCTGCTGCTGGCGCGGATCGGCGGTCCGACCGCGCTCACCGCGTTCTGGCGATCGATCGGCGATACCACCTCGCGGCTCGACCACAACGAGCCCGAGCTCAACCGCTCCCAGCCGGGCGATCCCCAGGACACGACGACGCCGGCGGCGATGGCCGGGAACCTGCGCCGCCTGATGCTGGGCGGAGCATTGTTGCCGGCCTCGCGCGCGCAGCTCATCGAATGGATGGTGAACTGCAAGACCGGTGCGAACCGGCTGCGCGGTGGCCTGCCCGCAGGCTGGAAGATCGGCGACAAGACCGGCTACAATGGCAAGGACGCAGCGGGCGACATCGCGGTGGCTTGGCCGAAGGCCGACACGCCGATCCTGCTTACGGCCTACGTCCAAGGCGGCACGCCGACTGCCGCACAGATTGCGGCGGCTTTCGCGCGGATCGGCCGGATGGTGGCGGAGCGGCTGGCGTGAGCCGCGCGCATTGACGTTGCGGCCGCTTCCGGGTCAAGACAGGCCATCATGGAAGCGAAGTTTCAGACCTTTCTCATCCTGCTGGCCGTGCTGGCAGGCGTGGCGCTGACCGCGCGCCGCTTCAACGTCGCCCCTGCCATCCTGCTGATGCTGGCCGGCGTCGGCCTCGCCTTCGTGCCGGGCATGCCGTCAGTGGAATTGCCGCCGGAGCTGGTGCTGCTGATGGTGCTGCCACCGCTGATCTACTCGGCAAGCGTCGCCATGAGCTGGCGCGAGTTCAGGAAGAATTTGCGCCCGATCGTGCTGCTCGCGGTCGGCGCGGTGATTTTCACTGCGGCAATGGTGGCGGCCGCCACGCATTACATGATCGGCCTGCCCTGGACCGTTGCCTTCCTGTTGGGGGCCATCGTCGCGCCGCCCGACGTGGTGGCGCCGCTCGCCATCGCACGCCGGCTGCACATGCCGCGGCGAATCCTGGTCGTGCTCGAGGGCGAAGGGCTCGCCAACGACGCCACCGCGCTGATCCTCTACCGCTTTGCGCTCGCGGCAATCATGGTCGGCCATTTCTCGCTGCCACTGGCGGCCGGCGAATTCCTCCTCATCATCGCCGGCGAGATCGCCTTCGGCATCGGCGTGGGATGGCTTTCCCTGCGTCTCCGCAAATGGTCGGGGGATCCGCAGGTCGAGCTCACGCTGTCGCTGATCACGCCTTACGTCTCCTATTGGCTGCCCGAGCATGTTGGCGGCTCCGGGGTGATCGCGACGGTCGCCTGCGGCCTTTATGTGAGCTGGAACGGCCCGCTGCTGATTTCTTCCGCGACGCGCCTGCAGGGCATCTTCTTCTGGGACCTCGTGATCTATTTGATCGAAGGCCTCTTGTTCCTGCTCACCGGCTTTCAGATGCGCGCGCTGTACGAGAAGTCGAAGGCCTTTCCGCTCGACGACATCGTGATCGCGACCGCCGTGGTCCTGGTGATCGTCGTCATTGCGCGCTTCGCCTGGCTCTATCCCGCGACCTATCTGCCGCGGATGTTCAGCAAATCGCTGCGCGAGCGCGATCCGTCGCCGCCGTGGCAATGGGTATTTACGCTCGCCTTCACCGGCGTCCGCGGCGCGGTGTCGCTGGCGGCTGCGCTGGCGCTGCCGTTCTCCCTGCCGAGTGGCGAGGCGTTCCCATATCGCGACCTGATCCTGTTCGTCGCTTTCGGCGTCATCTTCATCACCCTGATCGGTGTCGGCCTGACGCTGCCGCCGGTGGTGCGCTGGCTCGGCGTCGCCGAGGCTGGCCGCAACGAGCATGTCAGCGAGCATGAGGCCGAGATCGCCGCGCGTCGTCAGGCTCTCGAGGCAGCACTGAAATCGCTCGACGCGCTGACCGCGGAGAAGGAGGTATCCGACGAGGTGATGCGGCTCCTGCGTGCTCGCCACGAGATCCGCACCAGCCAGCTTCCGGATTTGCTCGATCCTACGCACCACGACGTCTCCGCCGCCGGCATCGCATTGACCCGGGAGCTGATCGTCGCCGAGCGCAAATTCATCCACGACCTGCTGCGCGACGGCCAGATCACCGACGAGACAAGGCGAAGGATCGAGCGGGATCTTGACCTGGAGGAGGCGAGCCTGGCCAACAGGGAGTATCGGGGCGCGCCGCTGTAGCTTCCCGCCGTCATTGCGAGCGCACCGAAGCAATCCAGAATCTGTCCACCGCGGCAGCCTGGACTGCCTCGCTGCGCTGGCAATAACAGCTGTTTGAACGACCAGGCAGTCTATCGCCTCTCACAGAACTCCCTCATCGCGACCGCAACGGCCCCCGCGACCGCGTCCTGCCGCTCCGACGAATTCATCTCCATCTCCTCGTCGCGGTTGATGATCGAGCCCGCCTCGAGCAGCACCGCGGCGCTTCTCGTCCGCGAGAGCACGACGAGCCCGTCATAGCGGTAGACGCCGACGTCCTTGTCGAGCAGCTGGCGCCGATAGCGGCCCATCACCGGAAGCGTGTATTGCCTCGCATAGTGCAGACCTTGCTCTTTCAGCTGCCTGCCGATCATCCGTGCCAGCAACAGGCTGGTGGCGAAGTGCGGATTCTGGTGCGATACGAACAGCGAATGGCCCGAAAAGCGATCGCTGAAATAGCTGTTTGCGCCGTCGAATTCCCAGGTCTCGAGCAGCTTGTCCGGCACCGAATCGTGATGGACCGACAGGAACAGATCGGCCCGGCCGTCATTCGCGGCACTGACGCGCTTGAACAGGCTCGCTCTCGCCTTACCGTTCGTGACGAGCAGGCGGGTTGCGGCAAAGCCTTCGGATTTGAGTCTTGCGGTGATGAGACTTGCGAGACGCAAGTTGAAGCCGAACTCCGGATCATTGCGCGCGCTCAACGCGCCGTAGGCGTCCGGGGTGTGCCCGACATCCACGACGATGCGGAATTTCGCCATCTCGCATTTGGCGGCCGGCGACAGCTTCGGCCTGGGTCTCGCGATCTTTCGCGTAGCAGCAGCCTCGCCGACGTCGACAAGCGCGAGCGGCGACAGCAGGATCGATGCGATGAGCCCGGCGATGATGCTGCGCGACTGCCCCAAGCTCTACTCCGCTGCCGCGATCCGCGGGCGGCCAACGAAGCCCGCGACATCACCGAAACGTTCCAGCATCACCGCGGGCAGGTCCTTGGTCTTGCTGGTGACGCAGGCGCCGGAGCGCACCGCGTAGCGATCCTGGTGCGCCGCCTGCGGCGGCGGCTCGCCGTGCTGGAGCGCCCGCGCCAGATCCATGACGGTTTTGCGGAAATGCATGATGCCGAGATCGGTCGGGCCGAGATGCTCGCGGGTGCGGTCGGCGATCGGCCCCTGGCTGTCCTGCACGGCAGCGTCCTGCTCGGAGACGCCCTTGATGCCGGTGTAGCTCCTGGTCTTCTGGAACTTGCGGTCGATCAAATAGTCATTGCCCTTGTGGCGGAGCGGCACGTAATTGTCGTCGACCTCCGCGATCACGCCATTGCCGCGATCAAAAGCGTCGCACTCGGCTTGCGTCAACGGACGCTCCGGATTCCAGGCATAGGTGTAGATCCAGCAATTGGTGTCGGTCACAGGCACGAAAGTCTGGCCAAAGATATTCTCGCCCGGCATCGCGCTCGGCGCATAGGCGTGGAATGGCATCAGGAATTGCGCGATGCGCCAGTAGATGTTGTCGCCGCCGGTCAGCCGGCCACCGGCGATGGTCAGCCCCGCCTCGTGGGGGCTGACTTTGATGACTGGGCGCGGATCCTCGGCGATCCAGCGCATATGGTCCGTGTTCACGCGGGTGAGCGGATTCACAAAATGCTTCTTGATATCCAGAATCTCGTTCTCTTCCTTGTCGAAGGAGAGATGGGCGAAGGTGAAATGCGCGGTGTCGATCGAGCCTTCGAGCGCCTGCACCCAGTTGCAATCCTGCCACTTCCTGCTGACATAGCGATGCGAGGCCGGCAGCAGCGCCATCTCGAGATCGGGCAGCTCGGGCATCGCTTCGGCCGGGCCCATATAGGCCCAGATCATCTCGCCCCATTCGCGGACCGGATAGGATTTGATGCGGATGAGATCCTTGGCATTGAGATCGGGATAGGAGGTCGGCATGTCGACGCAACGTCCGTCGGTGTCGAATTTCCAGCCGTGATAGACGCAGCGGATGCCGCATTCCTCATTGCGCCCGAGCCAGAGATTGGCGCCGCGATGCGGGCAATATTGGTCGATGAGACCGACGACGCCGCGTGAGTCGCGAAAGGCGAGCAGCTCCTCTCCCAGCACGATGATCTTCTTCGGCTCGCCTTCGGGTTCGGGCAATTCTTCCGAGAGCAGGACAGGAATCCAGAAGCGGCGCAGCAGCTCGCCCATGCCTGTCCCCGGGCCCGACTCGGTCAGGAACTTGTTGTCCTCGGCGCGGAGCATGGAAAGTCCTCCCGATTTGTTTTTTGGGAAGATTGGCGCGGGAGTGGAAGGACGTCAACGCAAGAACAGCTTCGTAGGGTGGGTTAGCGCAGCGTAACCCACCTCTGTGTCACCGCCGTGGAGTTGGCGGATTACGCTTCGCTAATCCGCCCTACGCCAGTTTAAACCGGCCGCTCACCCTTCACCGTCACCCGCGTCCCCGAGCGCGTATGCGGCCAGTAATCCCACATCGCGCGGTGCTGGGTGCAGCGGTTGTCCCAAAAGGCGATGGCGTTCTCGGTCCAGCGGAAGCGGCACTGGAACAGCGGATTCTCGGCGTGCTGATAGAGGTAGGCGAGCATAGCGTCGCTCTCGTCGCGCGGGATGCCGTTGATGTGGCGGGTGAAGCCGCGGTTGACATAGAGCGCCTTCTTGCTGGTGACCGGATGCGTTCGCACCACGGGATGCTCCGCGTGCGGATAAGAGGGGCGGTCCGCGACGCCGTAATTGGCGTAGAGTCCACGATAAATCGGCTCGCCGTCATGCAGCGCAGTGAGCCCGTCGAGATAGGTCTTCATGCGATCCGACAGCGCCTCATAAGCTGCATACATGTTGGCGAACAGCGTGTCGCCCCCGCGCGGCGGACATTGCTTGATGTAGAGGATCGAGCCCATCGGCGGCTCGAGATCGCAGGACACATCCGAATGCCAACCCTCGCCATTGGCCCGTGGCGAGTTCTTGTCGGCGTAGATCTTCATCAGTGCCGGGTCTTCATCCTCATGCGGCGCGGCGGGATGAAAATGCAGCTCGCCGAACTTGCGGCCGAAGGCGAGATGCTGTTTTGGCGTGATGTGCTGATCGCGAAAGAAGATCACGAGGTTTTCGGCGAGCGCCCGATGGATCTCATCCATCTGCCGGTTGGAGCGGGTGTCGCCCTCGACGAGCCTGCCGATGTCGACGCCGGAGATTTCCGCGCCGATGATCGGGGTGAGCTTTTCAACCGCGATGGTCTCGTAGGGAGCGCCGTCTTCGGCGGTGTGGCGATAGCGCGGACCCTGCTTGCCGGCGAGTGAGCTCATGGCGTGTCTCCCGATCGTTTGATTGGGAGCATGGTAGCCCGGATGGAGCGCAGCGCAATCCGGGAACGATCAGCCTGCGTAAAACCCCGGATTTCGCAATGCTCCATCCGGGCTACACGCGCGCCGCAAGCAAACAGCGGAGTAAAACTACTCCGCCGCTGTCACCGGCACCTTGGCGCCTTGGCCGTAGCGCTGCTCGATATAGTCGATCACCAGCGCCTTGAAGTCGGCGGAGATCGTCGGGCCGCGCAACGTGCGGAACTTCTTGCCGTCGACGAACACGGGCGCGGCCGGGGCCTCGCCGGTGCCGGGCAGCGAGATGCCGATATTGGCGTGCTTGGACTCGCCGGGGCCGTTGACGATGCAGCCCATCACCGCGACGTTGAGCTCTTCCACGCCGGGATATTTCGTCTTCCAGGTCGGCATCTCGTCCCGAATGAAATCCTGGATCGAGCGGGCCAGCTCCTGGAACGTGGTCGAGGTTGTGCGGCCGCAGCCGGGGCAGGCCGCAACCAGCGGCACAAAGGTGCGGAAGCCCATGGTCTGGAGCAGCTCCTGGCCGACCTGCACCTCACGGGTGCGGTCGCCGCCGGGCTCCGGCGTCAGCGAGATGCGGATGGTGTCGCCGATGCCCTGCTGCAAGAGAATGCCGAGCGCGGCTGAGGACGCCACGATGCCCTTCGAGCCCATGCCGGCTTCGGTCAGCCCGAGATGGATGGCATAGTCGGAACGTCTGGCGAGATCCTGGTAGACCGCGATGAGATCCTGCACCGCCGAGACCTTGGCGGACAGGATGATGCGGTTCTTCGGCATGCCGAGCTCTTCGGCGCGCGCGGCCGACAACAGCGCCGACTGCACCATGGCCTCGCGCGTCACCGCGCGCACGTCGCGCGGATTGGCCGAAGCCGCGTTCTCGTCCATCAGCCTGGTCAGCAGTTCCTGGTCCAGCGAGCCCCAATTGGCGCCGATGCGCACCGGCTTGTTGTTCTTGTTGGCGATCTCGATGATGTCGGCGAACTGGGTGTCGCGCTTGTCCTTGAAGCCGACATTGCCGGGATTGATGCGGTATTTGGCGAGCGCCTCGGCGCAGGCCGGATAAGCCGCGAGCAGCTTGTGACCGATATAGTGGAAGTCGCCGATCAAGGGCGTGGTAATGCCGCGCTTGAGCAGGCCGTCGCGGATGTGCGGAACGGCGGCGGCAGCCTCCTCGCGGTCCACGGTGATGCGGACCATTTCTGAGCCGGCGCGCGCGAGCGCTGCGACCTGGGCAATGGTGCCGTCGATGTCGGCGGTGTCGGTGTTGGTCATCGACTGCACGACGATCGGCGCACCGCCGCCCACCGAGACGTCGCCGACTTTGACCTGGGTGGTTTGGTGCCGGGGCGCGGGGCCCGCGATGTCGGAATCGAGAGGGTTTTCGAGCTTGTTCATGGGGTCCAAATATCAGGTTTTGGTGACGTTCAGCAATGCATCGCGCGGCGCCGCAGCCGATGAGCTGGGACGGTTAACCAGAAAAAGCCCAGCAATTACAAGGACCGCGGCGGCTCCGAATGTCAGGCTTAGGGCGTCGTGCATGATGAAATAGCTACCGACCACGCCAAACAAAGGGGTGATGAAGGTAAAAGCCGACAATTTGCTGGCCGAATACGTCTTCACCAGCGCGAACCAAAGCGTGAACGTGGTTCCAACCACCCAGATTGCCTGGAAGGCCATGAGGGCGAGGGACAGGGGCGCAGGCGTATGCGTGACGGATTCGCCAAACAGCCAGGCTGCCAGCCCGAGGATCGGGATCGAAGTCGCGACCTGATAGCCCAGCGCCTTTTCGGGCGCGGCGAAGCGCAGCCGCGTGCCCTTGGCGACCAGCGTGGTTGCCGCCCACAGCGCCGCGCCGCCGACGATCATGAGGTCACCGAGCAACACCTTGGCATCGACATCCGGCTGCGGCACGCCGATGGCGAGCGCGACGCCGGCAAAGCTCACCGCCAGTCCCAGCCATTGCGTGCCGCCAAGCCGTTCGCCGAGCACCTGATAGGAGCCGAGCGCGACGAAGAACGGCGCGGTGTAGAGGAAGACGACCGCCCGAGAGGCCGGTGTGAAGCGCAGGCCCTGGAAGATCAGAACGAACTCGATGCCGAACATCAATCCGGCGATCACGCCGGGCTTCCAGGTGCCGTCACGTTCGAAGAAATTGACGCCACGAAGAGTGCCGATGATGAACAGCACCGGCAGCGCGCCCATCGAGCGGATCGTGGCCTGGAGCATCGGCGGGATATCCGGCAACACCAGCTTCACCGCAATCTGGTTGAAGCCCCAGGTCAGGCACAGCATCAGCATCAGGGCAATGGCGCCGGCGCTCAGCGGGCGACCGGCGGAGGATATAACTTGTGGTGAGGACATCTCTTCCCGACTACCGGCGTTGTGCCGTTGTTACTTTAGGCAGCTTTCTGACAATGGGTGCAGACGCCCGTGATCTCCACCACGGACAATTTGGGAGCGAAGCCTGAGCTGCGCGCAGCGGCATTGAGCTCCTTTGCGAAGGAGGCCGACGGGATCTCGCCGACCAGGCCACAGCGCTCGCAGATCAGGAACGCCACCGCCGAGGTCGCGTCGTGGTCATGGGCGGCGCAGGCCAAATAGGCGTTGCGGCTCTCGATGCGATGCACGAGGCCGTTGGCCATCAGAAAATCGAGAGCACGATAGACCGTGATCGGCGCTGGTCGCGCCATCGACTTGGCGAGTTCGTCGATCACCTCATAGGCGCCAAGCGGGCGGTGGCTGGAGAGCAGCGCCCCGAGCACCTGACGGCGGATCGGCGTGAATTTCTGCGCGCGCTGCTCGCAGACCTGTTCGGCATGCGCCAGCGCATCCGCAGTGCAGCGGTCGTGATCGTGATCGGGCGCGGGAAATGCCGTCTTTGCGAGGGTCATGCGGGACGCGTTCTAGCATTTTGCTGATGGAACCCAAAGCGCGACCGGCAGCGCGGCTGCCAGCCATGCTCTTGGAGCGGGACGGCCTCCCGCTAATCCGCCATGAAATAATCATAAGCTTGCTTATTATATTCTAGGCTTATTGGAGACGAAGCTCATGACCCGAGGGTCGGTCGATCAGAATTTCCTGTTCACGCTGGGTGAGCTCTACCGCCTGTTGCGTGTCTATGCCGATAAGGAGGCGTCCCGTTTCGGCATCACCCGCGCGCAATGGGCCGTGCTGTCCAAAGTCGAGCGCAGCGAGGGCATGAAGCAATCGGAGCTCGCCGAGCTCCTCGAGATGCAGCCGATCACGCTGACGCGCCTGATCGACAAGCTCTGCGAGAATGACTGGATCGAGCGCCGCAGCGACGCCTCGGACCGCCGCGTCAAGCGCCTGTATCTGAAGAAGGCGGGCCGGACGTTGCTTGGCCGGATGAGCGGGCTGAAGTCCGAAATCACCGCCAACGCGCTCGACGGCATCAACGCGGCCGATGCCCACCGCCTCCTCACCCAGCTCGAAACGATCAAGGAAAACGTGCGGACCGCGATCCAGACATCCGGAGCGGAACAAGCACGCAAGGAGCAGCGCTATGGCTGATCAGGTTCTCAAGTTCCAGCCCGAGCAGAAGATCGACGGCGGCAAGCCCACAAAGAAGGCCGGCACGGATCCGCGCCGCCGCCTGGCGGCGGGCCTGCGCCGCTACCGCCGCTTCCTCCTCCTGGTCGTCCTGCCGGTCACCGTCGTCATCGGGGGCATCACCTTCTATCTCCATGGCGGCCGCTATGTCGGCACCGACGACGCATATGTCGGTGCGCAGAAGGTGCTGGTGACGCCCGACATCTCGGGCAAGATTCAGAAGGTGATCGTGAGAGAAGGACAATCCGTCAAGCAGGGCGACGAACTGTTCGAGATCGACCCCGTTCCGTTCCGCCACGCAGTGGATGAAGCCAAGGCGCAGCTCGCGCAGGCCCGCACGACCTATGAGAACCTCGTCGCCAATATCAAGATCTACGGCGACATGCTCAACCTTGCCCAGCAGGGCGTCGACCTGAAGCAACGCGATGTCGAGCGCAAGCAGGCGCTGGTGAAGAACAATTACGGCTCGCAGCTCGATCTCGACAACGCTGCCAACGCGCTGGTGACCGCAGGCGCACAGGCGCAATACATCAAGCAGCAGCTCTCCAACGCCAAGACGCAATTGCTGGGCGATCCCGCATTGCCGCTGGAGCAGTTCCCGCCTTACGCGCAGGCGAAAGCCAAGCTGGACGACGCCCAGCGCAACCTCGACCACACCGTCCTGCGCGCGCCGATGGACGGCGTGGCCACGCAAGTGGAACAGATCCAGCTCGGCCGCTACGTCGCCGCCGGCACGCCGGTGTTCTCCATCATCGACGTCGCCCGTCCCTGGGTCGATGCCAATCCGAAGGAGAGCGATCTCACCTACGTCACCGAAGGACAGCCCGTCACGCTCGAGGTCGACGCGTTTCCGAACCACCTTTTCAAGGGCAAGATCGGGTCGCTCTCGCCCGGCACCGGCGCGCAATTCGCGATCCTGCCGCCGCAGAACGCCACCGGCAATTTCGTCAAGGTGGTGCAGCGCGTGCCGATCCGGATCTACTTCGACGAGACCGACAAATACGTGCGGAAACTGAAGGCCGGCATGAGCGTCTACGCCACCATCGACACCGGCCATCGACGCTCGCTCGCCGGCCTGTTTGGCCTGTCGGCGACCGCGAGCCAGGACAAAGACTAAAGCACGATGCATGAGGCTCGATTGGCGCTGCGACGGAGGTGCGCTCCCTCTCCCGCTTGCGGGAGAGGGTTGGGGAGAGGGTGTCTCAACAACGAAGACTCGCCAGGAGGAAAAAGCCCTCACCCGCGCCTTCGGCGCGACCTCTCCCGCAAGCGGGAGAGGTGAACGCGCCGCGGCAATCGATTCGACCTACGCCATTCCGCTTTAAACTAACAAGACAAAGATTGATCCGATGTCCGGCCCCAATGCCAGTCTGATGGTCCCCGGCCTGCGCCGGAACATGGTGACGATCTGCGCCATGACCGCGACCATCATGCAGGCGCTGGACACCACCATCGCCAATGTTGCGTTGCCCTACATGCAAGGCACGCTGTCGGCCTCGCAGGATCAGATCAACTGGGTGCTGACCTCCTACATCGTCGCTGCCGCGATCATGACGGCGCCGGTGGGCTGGATCGCCAACCGCTTCGGCCGCAAGCGCATCTTCATCATCTGCTCGGCGGGCTTCACCATGGCGTCGGTGTTGTGCGGTCTCGCGCAGGACATCAACCAGATGGTGCTGTTCCGCCTGCTGCAAGGCGTGTTCGGCGCCGCCCTGGTGCCGCTGTCACAGTCGGTGATGCTCGACTACTACACGCTCCAGGAACGCGCCAAGGCGATGTCGATCTGGGGCATGGGCGTGATGATGGGCCCGATCATGGGCCCCTCGCTGGGCGCCTGGCTCACCGAGACCTATTCCTGGCACTGGGTGTTCTTCGTCAACCTGCCGTTCGGCGCCATCACCGTGCTCGGCCTGATCGTCTTCATGGACGAGACCCGGAAGGATTTCAGCCTCAAGTTCGACTGGTTCGGTTTCGCCGCGCTGGCGATCGCGATCGGCGCACTTCAGCTTGCGCTCGACCGCGGCGAGCAGCTGGGCTGGCTTGAGTCGAGCGAGATCCTGGCGGAATTCATCGTCTCCGCTGTCGCCTTTTACTTCTTCCACGCGCACTCCTTCACGACATCGACGCCGTTCATCCGCTTCGCGCTGTTTCGGGATCGCAACTTCGTCACCGGCTGCGTGTTCATGGTCGTGATGGGGCTCGTGCTGTTCTCGACCATGGCGCTGGCTTCGCCCTACATGCAGAACGTGATCGGCTATCCCATCATCACCGCCGGCCTGCTGCTGGCGAGCCGCGGCATCGGCACCTTCTTCGCCATGATGCTGGTCGGCCGCATGATGCGTTATATCGAGGCCCGCACGCTGATCATCGCAGGCCTCACGCTGACCGCGGGCTCGCTGTTCCAGATGACCGGCTGGACCGATCTGACCCAGGTACCGGAGATCGTCACGGTCAGCGTCATCCAGGGCTTCGGCTTCGGCCTTGTCTTCGTGCCGCTCTCGACCGTGGCGTTCCTGACGCTGTCGAACGAGCTGCGTACCGACGGCACCGCGATGCTGACCCTGATGCGCAACGTCGCAAGCTCAGTCGGCATCTCCGTCGTGATCGCCCAGCTGACGCAGGGAACGCGGCGGACTTATGCGATTCTCTCCGAGCACATCAACCCGTTCAACCACGCGCTCCAGATGCCCAGCGTCAGCGGCATGATCAATCTTTCCACGGATGCCGGCCGCGCCATGGCCGACAGGATGGTCAGCGTGCAGGCGCAGATCATCGCTTTCGCGCACGATTACCAGCTGGTGATGGTCTTCATCCTCTGCACCATCCCGCTCGCTTTGCTGATCGGCTCCACCAAGGCCACACTGCGCAAGCAGGCCGCCGGGCCGGAGCATGCGGTGATGGAATAGAGGCCTCGCGACCACCTTCGTCATTGCGAGCGTAGCGAAGCAAATCCAGACTGTATCTGCGGAGGCAGTCTGGATTGCTTCGTCGCAAGGGCTCCTCGCAATGACGGCTTGCTGCACGAGCGCGCTACAACAACTCCTCGCACCCGAGATCCTCGACCGCCATCATCACCCGCTCCAGGTTATTCCACCAGATCAGCGGCGGGATGTTGATGCTCCATTGCCAGACCGGCTTGGTGATGTGCCAGAGCACCGACCGACGATAGTCCTGATCGAGCGCGCCGCGCGTGTAACCAGTGACACCGTGCTGTATCAGCGTCTCGTGATAGAGGTTGAGCAGGGGCCGCTCGAGTGCCTGCCGGCGGTCCGGATACCATTGCGTCGCCATCATGTAGGCGAGGTCACCGGTCGGCACGTTGATGCGCCACTGGTCGAAATCGAAGATGCGAACGGTGTTGGCAACGCCTGTGCGCGGCAACAGAAAATTCCAGGTATGGGCGTCGCCATGAGCGATGGTGACATGCCGGCGCGAATGATAACGCTCGAACAACCGTTCCGACTGCTCGATGAAGCGGCGGAAGAGAATGCGGCGCTCCTCGCTGAGGCGGTCGCCGAGCAGATCGGCGAAACGATCGTAGTGACCAGCGAAGGTCGCCATCAGCTTCGCACTGTCGTCGGTGCTCATCCAGGTGCCGATAGTATCGCCGAAGCTATCGTGGTCCCACCACGCCGCGTGCCAGCGCGCGAGTGTCGTCACGATCGCCGTTGCTTGCTCTCGCGACGGCGGCAGCGGCCATTGAGTTGCAACCTCATGGCTGTCGGTGAGGTCCTCGAGCAGGTGATGCCAGGTGAGGCCGTCCTCGTCAAAATGTCCGTCGAAGCAGCGCGGCACGAGACCCCGCGGCGTTTCTGGCTCAAGCTGCGTGTAGAACGCGACTTCGTTCCGGCCGCTATTTGCGAGCGACTTGGCGAAGCCTGCATGCGCGGTCTTCAGGATCAGCGACTGTGGGGCGCCAGCGGACTCCCCAACATAGCGCAAACCGAGACGCACGATATGCGACACGATGGTGTCGCGCTGATGCAGCACCTTCACCTCACGCACGGCACCGGCGTCCAGCGCGCCGGCCCTGCGCAGCGCGGCCGTGAGGTAAGCGGGCTCGGCAACCGCCGGCAGTTGCGCATTCGTCATGAAAACCACGATGCCCCTGTGCCGCGCCATACTGCACGATCACAACCGCCGGCACCAGCGGCAGGCATCGCGCCGGGCGTCACGCCGCGGCCGTCGAGTCCCGCACGGTCCGCACCACGACCGACCGCAATTGCTCGAGATTGGCCGCCATGCCGGCGATCGCCTGCCTGACCTCCGCGGCGCGCTCGTTCACGGAGGCGGCGTCGCGGCTGACATGACCGATCTTGGCCGAGACCTCCTTCGCCGCCGACGCGGATTCGGAGATCGACCGCGTGATCTCACGCGTCGCGGCGTCCTGTTCTTCCATCGCGGCAGCAACCGAGGTCGCGACACCGTCGATCTCGGCGATGTGGCCCCCCATGGTCTCGACGGCGTCGACGGCAGCCTGAGTCGCGGTCTGGATCTCGGCAATCAGCCGCCCGATCTCCTCGGTGGACTTGGCGGTCTGATCGGACAGCGATTTCACCTCGGTGGCGACCACCGCGAAGCCGCGGCCGGCCTCGCCGGCACGCGCCGCCTCGATCGTGGCATTGAGCGCCAGGAGGTTGGTCTGCCCGGCGATGCCGCCGATGAGATCGGAGACCTCGGCGATCTTCCTCACCGAACCGGCCAGCGCCTGAATGGTCGAGCGCGCCTGCTCACGGCCGGCGACCGCAGATTTGGTGACCGTGCTGGTCCTCGCGACCTGACTCGCGATCTCGCGGATCGAGGCGCTCAGCTCTTCGGCCGCAGCCGAGACGGTTTGCGAGCTGCCGAGGGCCTGGGTGGAGGCCGCGGCGACCGCCTGCGACTGCGCGGAGAGCGAACTTGCGATCTCGGACAGGCTGGTGGCGACCCGCTCGACGCCGTGCGCCGCCGTGCTCGCGGTGTCGACCGACCGGCCGGTCTCGCGTTCGACGGTCTCGGCCATCTGCTGCAGGGCGCCGCGCTTGGCGCGCGCGGCCTCCTGTTCCTGCCGCAACTGCTCCTCGCGCAGGCGGGAATTCTCGACCGCCGCCTGCTTGAACACCAGCAGCGCACCCGCCATCGAGCCAACCTCGTCCTGGCGGTGCGCGAAAGGAATGTCGGCTGCGAGATCGCCGGTCGCGAGCTTCTGCATCGTGTCCGTCATGCGGACGATCGGGCGCACCACGCCGAGCGCAACGCCGAGCAGGCCTGCGGCAATGAAGGCGAGGACGGCGGCGGAGACGCCGAGGAGGATGTAGAGCATCGAACTGTCGCGCTCCGCGGCCAGCTTCTCCATGGCGGCATTCTGCTTGTTGGCACTCTCGACGATGCTGTCGATGACGGCGCGATGCGCGGTGTATGCGCCCTTGAGCTGCGCATAGGCGCGCTCGGAAGCGACCGCGTCCTTGGCCTTGAGGGCTGGCAGGAGCTGGTCGGACGCCTTCCAGAATTTCTGCACCTCGGCATCGGACTTCGACACCAGCGCGGTCTTCAGGTCTGCCGAGAGACTGGAGGAGACCCAGATTGCCTTGCGCTCGTCGTAATCCTTGCGGAGCTGAACCAGGCGCTCGCCATGAGCGGCAAGCTGGTCCGGCTCGCGCATGGCAAGCGTGGCCTCGAGATAAGCTTCGATGACATATTCCGGCGGCGGCAGGATATCGGCGATGAGGTCGTTGCCGAGCTTGATGTCGGAATAGAGCGGGCCGCCGACCTTGAGCTCTTTTAGGGCGTAGAGGCTGGTGGAGACCACGGCCGTAAAGCCGAGGGCCAGGACGATGCCGAATGCAATGATCGCCAAGGAAAGCGAAAAACGAATTTTCATGGAACAATCCGATCGCGCGGTCGAAATCCAAATGGATGCTAAACGACTACGGTAAACACGGGATTGCTACGCGCGGAAATTGCGCTCGGCGAACTCCGGGGAAACTACGGGAAAAGCGGTCAGGGGCGGCTTCCGATACGGAAGGCGCCAGGCCGTCGTCCCGGACAAGCGCGTCTCAGCCGTCCGCAGGTCCGGGACGACGCGGGAGTTAAACGTCGAAGAACACCGTCTCGTCGTCGCCCTGGAGCCGCAGGTCAAGCCGGTAAACCGCCTTGCCGGCCTCGCGCGTCGCAACCAGCGTGGCGCGGCGCTCAGTGGGCACCAGCGCCAGCACGGGATCGGCGGAATTGCCGGCCTCATCGCTGAAATAGATGCGGGTATAGAGATGCCTGAGCATGCCGCGCCCGAACACCGCAAGAAGGATGTGCGGCGCCTGCGGCTTGCCGTCGGGATCCGGCACGGCGCCGGGCTTGATGGTCTCGAAGGCGTAATTGCCGTCCTTGTCGGTGCCGCAGCGGGCAAAGCCGCGGAAGCTCGCATTCGGCAGCGCACGCTTGTCCTGCGGGTCGGCAAAGCGACCTTGCGCGTCCGCTTGCCAGATCTCCAGCATGCAATCCGGCACGGCGACGCCATCACCGTCAAATACCCGGCCCTCGATGCGGATACGGTCGCCGGAAACGTCGGGCGTGAGCGTCGAGTTGGTGAACGCGTCGTTCCAGGCGTATTCGCCGTTCGGCGTCAGGCCGTACTTGAAGAACGGACCGACGGTTTGCGATGGGGTGATCCCGTTGGGCTTCACAGAATCCTGCACTTAATGGTTCTCCATAGGCGTCGCGTTCTGGCCGCGCAGCACGATGTCAAAGCGATAGCACAGCGCCCATTCGGGCTGTGTGTTCTCGAGATCGAACGACGAGACCATCCGCGCCCGCGCCTTTTCGTCCGGCACCGAATTGAAGATCGGGTCGAACGGGAACAGCGGATCGTTCGGGAAATACATCTGCGTCACGAGGCGCGTGACAAAGGAGTGGCCGAAGACCGAGAGGTGGATGTGCGCGGGCCGCCACGCATTGTGATGATTGCCCCAGGGATAAGCGCCCGGCTTGATGGTGACGAAGCGGTAGTAACCGGAGGCATCGCTCACCGTGCGGCCGGCGCCCGTGAAATTTGGATCGAGCGGTGCCGGGTGCTGGTCACGGACATGGACATAGCGGCCGCAGGAATTGGCCTGCCAGATTTCGACCAGCGAGTTCGGCACGCCGCGGCCGTCCTCGTCGCGGACGTGGCCATGCACGATGATGCGCTCGCCGAGCGGCTCGCCACTGTGCTGGCGGGTCAGATCATTGTCGCCCTCGCGCACGGTCTCGTGGCCATAGACCGGGCCAGTCAGCTCCGACAGGGTGTGGCGCATCGGAATCACGGGCTGGTGCGGCGCGCGCTTGATCGAGCTCTTGTACTCGGGAGACAGCGGCAGCGGATGCGCCTTGTTGCTGTCGACGGGATAGACGAATGTCATTGGCGAACTCCTCCCCGGCCGTTCTGGGGCCGGTCAACGCTCGACAATCATTATAGGACATAACTAATTTGGGGAAGCGGGTTTCGCAGCCCCTATTACTTGTTGTTTCCGGGGGCAGCCCGAGAGGGCTGAACCTGAGATCCCGGGTTCGGTGCAAGCGCACCGCGCCCGGGGATGACGAGATGCGCCGCGCTCCGTCAGTTCAACTTCTCGATCGCGACCGCGACGCCCTGGCCGACGCCGACGCACATGGTGGCAAGCGCGAGCTTGCCGCCGCGCTTTTCCATGCCATGCACGGCGGTGAGCGCGAGACGGGCGCCACTCATGCCGAGGGGATGGCCGAGCGCGATCGCGCCGCCATGCGGATTGACGAAGTCGGCGTCATCAGCCACGCCGAGCTGACGCATGCAGGCGATGCCCTGCGAGGCGAAGGCTTCATTCAGCTCGATCAAGTCGAAATCGCTGATCTTCTTGCCGAGCCGCTCCATCAGCTTGCGCGTCGCCGGCACGGGTCCAATGCCCATGATGCGCGGCGGCACGCCGGCCGAGGCGAGGCCGAGAATGCGCGCGCGGGGTGTCAGCCCGTGCTTCTTCACCGCAGCTTCGGACGCGAGGATCATCGCGGCGGCGCCGTCATTGACGCCGGAGGCGTTGCCGGCAGTGACCGTGCCGGGATTGCGCACGATCGGCTTCAGCTTGGCGAGCCCCTCCAGCGTGGTCTCGGGGCGCGGATGCTCGTCTTGGTCCACCGTGATGGGGCCGGCCTTGCCACCGGCAATGGTGATCGGCGTGATCTCTTCCGCAAAATAGCCGGATGCAATCGCCGCGCCGGCACGCTGCTGCGAGCGGATCGCGAAGGCGTCCTGGTCGGCGCGCGAGACCTGGAACTCCTCGGCGACGTTTTCGCCGGTCTCCGGCATCGCGTCGACGCCATACTGCGCCTTGAGCAGCGGATTGATGAAGCGCCAGCCGATCGTGGTGTCGAAGATCTCGGCCGAACGCGAGAACGCCTCCTGCGCCTTGCCCATGACGAAGGGGGCACGGGTCATGGATTCGACACCGCCGGCAATCGCAAGCTCGATCTCGCCGGAGCGGATGGCGCGCCCCGCGGCGCCGACCGCATCCAGCCCGGACGCGCAGAGCCGGTTCAGGGTCTGGCCCGGAACCGAATCCGGCAGGCCCGCCAGCAACAGCGCCATGCGTGCGACGTTGCGATTGTCCTCGCCAGCCTGATTGGCGCAGCCGAAGAAGACTTCGTCGACCTGGGCCCAGTCGAGCTTGGGATGCTTGGCCATTAGCGCCTTGATCGGCGCGGCCGCCAGGTCGTCGGCGCGCACCTTGGCGAGCGAGCCGCCGAAACGGCCAATCGGGGTCCGCACGGCATCGCAGATAAAGACGTCACGCATCGCTGTTCTCCCTGAATGCCGTGGTTCGGCCGGAATTCTTCAATGACGGCGGAGTTTTAGGAGGCCGCCCGCAGCCGGTCAATTGACTGATACGCGCGTGTTCCGATGGGGCGCACGCCAGCCACGCATGCCGCAATGCGGACAACGTGGAAAACCTCGCCGCTGCGGCCAAAGCGATAGGAGCAGGTGCCGAAATTTTGTAGGTTGCACCGCCCATGACAATGCAACAGCCAATACCTGTACCGCCTCCCGACGACACGCCCGCGCCGCAGGCGGAAGCTGCCGCGCGTGTCACGCCGATGATGGAACAGTACCTCGAGATCAAGGCGGCGCATCAAGGCTTGCTGCTGTTCTACCGGATGGGCGATTTCTACGAATTGTTCTTCGAGGATGCCGAAATTGCCTCGAAGACGCTCGGCATCGTCTTGACCAAGCGCGGCAAGCATCAGGGCACGGATATCCCGATGTGCGGGGTGCCGGTCGAACGCTCCGAGGATTATCTGCACCGCCTGATCTCGGCCGGTCACCGCGTCGCGGTCTGCGAGCAGACCGAGGATCCCGCTGCGGCCAAGGCGCGCGGGAACAAGAGCGTGGTGCGCCGCGGCGTGGTGCGGCTGGTCACGCCGGGCACGCTGACCGAGGACACCCTGCTGGACGCGCGGGCGAACAACTACCTGCTGGCGATCGCGCGCGCCCGCTCCTCCGCCGGTGGCGACCGCTTCGGCCTTGCCTGGATCGACATCTCGACTGCCGAATTTATGGTGACGGAGTGCGGCGGCGGCGAGCTCGCCGCCACGCTGGCGCGCATCAATCCGAACGAGGCGATCGTCAGCGACGCGCTCTATAATGACAGCGAGCTCGGACAGACGTTGCGCGAGCTGCCGGCGGTAACGCCGCTGACCCGCGACGTGTTCGACGGCGCCACCGCCGAGAAGCGGCTGTGCGACTATTTCGCTGTCGCCACAATGGATGGGCTGGCGCAGCTCACGCGTCTGGAAGCCACCGCGGCGGCCGCCGCCGTCACCTACGTCGACCGCACCCAGGTCGGCAAGCACCCGCCGCTGTCGCCGCCGGCGCGCGAAGCCTCGGGCGCAACCATGGCGATCGATCCGGCCACCCGCGCCAATCTCGAATTGACGCGCACGCTCGCCGGCGAACGCCGCGGCTCGCTGCTCGACGCCATCGACTGCACGGTGACCTCGGCCGGTTCTCGGCTGCTGGCGCAGCGACTGGCGGCGCCACTGACCGATGCGCCGGCGATCGCCCGGCGGCTCGACGCCGTCGGCGCCTTCGTTGCCGATTCCGCCGCGCGCGAAGACATCCGCAGCATCCTGCGCGGCGCGCCGGACATGTCGCGGGCGCTGGCCCGTCTCTCCGTCGGCCGCGGCGGACCGCGCGACCTCGCCGGCATCCGCGACGGCATCATCGCCGCCGACCAGGTGCTGACGCGGCTGTCCGAACTCGACCAGCCGCCGCAGGAGATCGTGGCGGTGATGGCGGCGCTGCAAAAGCCATCTCGCGCGCTGGCGACGGAGTTTGCCGGCGCGCTCGATGAGCAACTGCCATTGATCAAGCGCGACGGCGGCTTCGTTCGTCAAGGCTTTGAGCCTGCGCTCGACGAAGCCCGCAACCTGCGCGATGCTTCGCGCCTGGTGGTGGCCTCAATGCAAGCCCGCTACGCCGACCAAACCGGCGTGAAGGCCCTGAAGATCCGGCACAACAATGTGCTCGGCTATTTCGTCGAGGTGACCGCGCAGCACGGCGACAAGCTGATGTCGCCGCCGCTGAATGCGACCTTCATTCATCGCCAGACGCTGGCGGGCCAGGTACGCTTCACCACCTCGGAGCTTGGCGAGATCGAGGCCAAGATCGCAAATGCCGGCGAGCGCGCGCTCGGGCTCGAGCTCGAGATCTTCGAGCGGCTCTGCGCCAAGGCGCTCGAGATCAGTGAAGACTTGCGCGCCGCCGCGCACGGGTTTGCGCTGCTCGATGTCGCGACGTCGCTGGCCAAGCTGGCCGTCGACGAGAACTACGTGCGGCCCGAGGTCGACACCTCGCTCGGCTTTGCGATCGAAGCCGGCCGCCATCCCGTGGTGGAGCAGGCGCTCAAGCGCAATGGCGAGCCGTTCATCGCCAATGCCTGCGACCTCTCGCCGGCGCCCGGACAGAAGTCAGGCCAACTCTGGCTGCTCACCGGTCCCAACATGGCAGGTAAATCCACATTCCTGCGCCAGAACGCGCTGATCGCCCTGATGGCGCAGATCGGCAGTTTTGTGCCGGCCGCGCGGGCGAGGATCGGCATCGTCGATCGCCTGTTCTCGCGGGTCGGCGCGGCCGACGATCTCGCCCGCGGCCGCTCCACCTTCATGGTCGAGATGGTCGAGACCGCGGCGATCCTGAATCAGGCCGGCGAGCGCGCACTCGTGATCCTCGACGAGATCGGCCGCGGCACCGCGACCTTCGACGGCCTCTCGATCGCCTGGGCCGCGATCGAGCATCTGCACGAGAGCAATCGCTGCCGCACGCTGTTCGCCACGCATTATCACGAGCTGACGGCGCTCTCGGCAAAACTGCCGCGCATGTTCAACGCCACCGTGCGCGTGAAGGAATGGCAGGGCAATGTCGTGTTCCTGCACGAGGTGCTGCCGGGCTCGGCCGATCGCTCCTACGGCATTCAGGTGGCCAAGCTCGCCGGCCTGCCGCCGGCCGTGATCACGCGGGCCAAATCGGTGCTGGCCAAGCTGGAGGCCCAGGACCGCGGCCAGACCGCCCGCGCCCCCGCCGACGATCTGCCGCTGTTCGCCGTGCCCTCGCGCGCCGCGGCGGAGGCCGCGCCGCCGAGCGAAGCGGAGCTTCTAATGGAAGCGGTGAAGGCGTTACATCCCGACGAAATGTCGCCGCGCGAGGCGCTGGATGCGCTGTATGCGTTGAAGGCCAAGCTGCCGAAGCAATAAGCACGCCGCGACCGCAATCGTCATTGCGAGCGGAGCGAAGCAATCCATTCTCTCTCCCCGTGATCGTCTGGATGCTTCGTCGCCTCGCTCCTCGCAACGACGGAGGTTAGTGCGCCAGCCGCTTCCTTCGTCCATTCCACCACAGCGTCAGGTTCCACACGATGCAGGTGGCGAGCCCCATGCTGAGGCCGATCGCGGAGCCGAAGTTTGCGGCGCCGACATGCATCACCGCAATCGCCATACCGAACCCGAGCAAGCCCCAGGCAGAATTGGCAAGCACCGCGGCGGTCGGCGGGCCACCGATGCGCGGATGCAGGATCACCATCATGCTGGTGAAGACGATCGGGTAGAGCGCGATGACACCGGAGACCCGCGGGCCGACCCAGCCCGAGGTGGAAACCACGATGGCGACGAGCGTTGCCACCAAAGCGGCGCGGAACGGAATATCGTACCAGCGACGCGTCACCAACGGCATCTTCACATGGCGGTACTTAGCGAGCAGCGGAATGCAGATGCCGAAGGCAATCAGGTTCACGGCGAGTCCGGCCGTCAAGGTCCAGTCGAACAGGCGGATGATGGAGGCCAGCACGATCCACACGGCGATCGCGCTGCCGGCACTCACCAGCAGATTGTGCCGCTGCGCCAGCACGACATAACAGAGGCCAAGGACGATCGTCGCGGCGTTGACGGGAAGGCTCGACAGGGCGCCTTGCGCGATGAAGGCGGCGTTATGGTCGAGCGCGAGAAAGACATAGGAAGGGCCCGCTGAGATCGGTAGCGTCGCCACCAGCGCACCGATCACTGGGCCGGAACGTTCGGTGATGATCGACGCCGTCACGACGAACGCCGCCGCGATCGCCATGCGCAGGAGAAGGAAAAGGATGAGGTGGAGATCGGGGGACATCTAGCGCGGGATGATTTTCGTTGAGGCGAATTAGCCGCGGGTTCGTTCACCTCTCCCGGAGGGAGAGGTCGATTTGCACAGCACATCGGGTGAGGACTTCAGGTCCCCACGAGAGAACGCCCCTCACCCGCGCCGTCGGCGCAACCTCTCGCAATGGAAGTGGGCAGCTACATCCGCTGCATCGACACCGACACCTTCGGGCCGTTCTTGATGGTCTGATAGACCACGCAATAGCGCTCGGTGAGCTTCAGCAGCAGATCGAGCTTGTCCTGCGGCGCGTCGGTGTCGACCTCGAAGCGCAGCCGGATCTCGGCGAAGCCGACCGGGGTCTCCTTATCGACGCCGAGCGTGCCGCGGAAATCGAGATCACCCTCGGCATAGACGTTGCCGGTCTTCAAGGGCACCTCGATCGCGGTCGCAACCGATTTCAGCGTGACGCCGGCGCAGGCGACCAGCGCTTCCAGCAACATGTCGCCGGAGCACAGTTCGAGGCCGGAGCCGCCGGTGGCCGGATGCAGGCCGGCCATCGCAATGGCGCGTCCGGTCTCGACCTTGCAGGCGATGCCTTCGCTGTCTGTCGAACCCTTCGCCTTCAGCGTGATCAGCGCAGCCTTCGGATCAGTCTTGTAGCGCTCCTTGATCGGGGCCTGCATCTGGCGCAATTGGGCAGCGTCCATGTTCGTTCTCTCCCGGAAGATTTCCCCTCGATGTACCGGCTTGGAGACGAATTGTCACCACCACATGGCCTGACCGGGACCCTGGGTTGCGTCACGGTCAGGCACCCTGCGGTCGAGTGAGCGGTCGAGTGAGGTCAGCACACTTCTTTTGAAGTTCTCGAACAGCGGCGAATTGCGGTCGCGCGGCCGACCCAGATTGATCTCGATCTGATCGAACAATCGGCCGGGCCGCGGCCGCATCACCAGCACGCGATCGGCCAGCACGACGGCTTCGTCGACGTCATGTGTGACGAGCATCAAGGTCGGCCGCGTATCGGCCCAGAGGTCGAGCAGATGATCCTGAAGGTCGCGACGGGTGAAGGCGTCAAGCGCCGAGAACGGCTCATCGAGCAGCAGCACCTCCGGCTGCGGCACCAGTGCGCGTGCGATCGCGACGCGCTGCGCCTGCCCGCCGGAGAGCTCGCGCGGCCAGGCCTGCGCCTTCTCGGTGAGCCCGACGCGTTCGAGCGCGCGCGCCACCTTCTCGCGCCGCTCGGCTGCGGGCAGATCGGCAAGTCCGAAGCCGATATTGTCAGCGACGCTGAGCCAGGGCAAAAGCCGCGGCTCCTGGAAGATGATGCCGATCTTGGCGTGCGGCGCGGCGATCGCCTCATCGTCGAGCGTCACTGTGCCGGAGCTGGCGCGATCGAGGCCGGCGATGGCGCGCAGCAATGTTGATTTGCCGCAGCCGGAGCCGCCGATGATGGCGACGATCTCGCCTTGGCGGATCTCGGCGGAGAAGCGCGCCAGCGCCTCCACGCCGTTGGGATAGGTCTTGCTGACCCGGTGGAGCGCCAGCATCGCGTCACGCTCCCTTCGCGCGTCCGAAGGCATCCTGCCAGCGCAGGAAGGGCGCGGCCGCGACTTCGATCAGCCAGTCCGTGAGCTTGCCGAGGATGGCGAAAATCACGATGGCCGCGAGGATCTGTGCGGGCTTGCCGAGCTGCTGGCCGTCGAGCAGGAGATAGCCTAGGCCTTCGGAGGCGCCGATCAGCTCGGCCGCCACCACGAACATCCAGCCCAGACCGAGGCCGACGCGCAAGGACACGACATAGGCCGGCAGCACCGCGGGCAACAGGATGCGCCGGATCATGGCCGGCCCTGAGAGGCGGAAGGTGCGGCCGACCTCGACGATCTTGCGGTCGACCGCGAGGATCGCGCCCATCACGCCGAGATAGACCGGAAAGAACACGCCGACCGCGATCAGCGCGATCTTCGAGGTCTCAAAGATGCCGAGCCAGAGAATGAAAAGCGGCACCCAGGCCAGTGAAGGGATCGCGCGCAGCGCCTGCACGGTCGGATCGAGCAGCCGCCGCGCCAGCGACCAATAGCCGGAGATGGCGCCTAACAGCGTGCCCGCGACCACGCCGAAGGCGAAGCCGAGAGCGACCCGCCACAGCGTCGCTGTGATGTGGCGCACCAGCTCGCCGGAGCGGGCGAGCTCGGTGATGGTGGCAAACACGCGCGAGGGCGATGGCACCAGCCGCCCGTTGGACCAGCCGAGCCAGACCACGAGCTCCCAGCCAAGCGCGAGCATCAGCGGCAGCAGCACACCCAGCACCGGCCGCGCGTAGCGGGCGATGCGCGAAGGCGCAGCCGCGGTTTCGGCCGGCTCCGAGGATTGTTGCAGGACTGGCGCGTCGGAGATCATGGCCATAGCAAGCGCGTCTGGTCGGGGAATGCAAGGAGCCTCAATTCGTCGGCAGCGGAACCTGGTCGTCGATCAGGGCATCCAGCGTCGCCTTGACGTCGACCTTGGCGTCGACGACGCCTGCCTGCTGGAGCGCGAGACCCGCGGCGAGGATCGATTCGCGCTGGGGCGCGCCGATGCGGCTATGGGTGAGCTCGGTGCGCTCCCTGAGCTGCTTGTCGACGACCGCCTCGGGCAGTTTTGTGACCGCGATGAAAGTCTTCTTCAGCTCGTCGTAATTCGCCAGGGCGTATTTCCGCGCTTCCTCGTAAACCGCGAGGACGCGGCGAGCAGTGTCCGGATAATCCTTCAGGAACTGCTCGCGCACATTGAGGATGCCCCAGGTGTTGGCATCGGCCTTGCGGTAGAACAGCTTTGCGCCCTCTTCGACCTCGGCCTGCGCCATCATCGGATCGAGACCGGCCCAGGCATCGACGTCGCCGCGGACCAGCGCGGTCTTGCCGTCGGCGTGCTGGAGCAGCACCGGCGTGATGTCCTTTTCGGTGAGACCCGCGCCAAGCAGCGCGCGGACCAGGAAGATGTGCGGATCAGTGCCGCGCGTCACCGCAACGCGCTTGCCCTTGAGATCGGCAACGCCAGCGATCTTGGAATCCTTTGATGTCACCAGCGCCGTCCATTCCGGACGCGAATAGACATAGATTGACTTGATCGGATTGCCGTTGATACGGGCGACCAGCGCGGCCGAGCCCGCGGTCGAGCCGAAATCGATCGAGCCGGCGTTAAGGAATTCGAGCGCCTTGTTCGAGCCGGCGGACTGCACCCAGGTGATCGTGATGCCGTCCTTGGCGAACTCTTTCTCCAGCAGTCCCTTCTGCTTCAGGACCATCGACACCGGATTGTAGGTCGCCCAGTCGATGCGGATCTCCTTGAGCGGATCCGCCGCCCGTGCCGCAGGGGTCAATGCGAGCGCTACGGCTCCCGCCAACAGAATGCGTCGTGTAATCCTGGTCATGCCCAGCTCCTCCAAAATTTCATTGTTTTTCAAGGAGTTATTTCTAGAGGTCAACGAGAAAATCCGTCCCTTGCAAGCGCGCAGCCCGAGAACAGATTTGCCCAAAGCCGCAGCTTTCCAGCATGGAACGACTATTGCCAGAGAATCGCGGGTGACAGCGCCTGCCGCCTCTTATATCCGGTGAGGCATGGACAGCATCGCGACTGAGCAGAAGCCCGAAACGGATGACCGCTTCGACAGCGCGCGGATCACCGCCGCGGTCGATGCGCTCGCCGAAAAGCACGAGGGCCGCGAGGACGCGTTCCGCACCGCCATGGCGCAATTGCTCAAGGCCGAGTTGATCGCGGCGCGCGCCGCCGCACAGGCGATCCTGCTCAAGGACCGCCACGGAAGGCGCTGCGCCGAGCGACTGTGCCACGTCCAGGACGAGATCATCCGCATCCTGTATTCGGCCGCGACCCGGCATCTCTACCGCTCGCCAATCCCGAGCGGCGCCGAGCGCATGGCGGTGGTGGCGACCGGCGGCTATGGCCGCGGGCTGATGGCGCCGGAATCCGACATCGATCTGCTGTTCATCCTGCCCTACAAGCAGACCGCCTGGGGCGAGCAGGTCGCTGAAGCCATCCTCTACTGCCTCTGGGACATGGGGCTGAAGGTCGGCCACGCCACGCGCTCGGTCGACGAGTCGATCCGGCAGGCGCGCGGCGACATGACGATCCGCACCGCGATCCTGGAGACGCGCTTCCTGACCGGCGACAAGCCGCTCTATGACGAATTGGTCGAGCGCTTCGACAAGGACGTGGTGCAGGGCACCGCGTCCGAATTCGTCACCGCAAAACTCGCCGAGCGCGAGGAGCGGCATCGCCGCGGCGGCCAGTCGCGCTATCTTGTCGAACCGAATGTCAAGGACGGCAAGGGCGCCCTGCGCGACCTGCACACGCTGTTCTGGATCGCAAAGTACGTCTATCGCGTCCGCGATACCGACGAGCTGGTCGAGCGCGGCGTGTTCGACGCGCAGGAATATCGCAGCTTCCGCCGCTGCGCCGATTTCCTCTGGTCGGTACGCTGCAATCTGCATTTCTACTGCAATCGCGCCGAAGAGCGCCTCTCCTTCGACCTCCAGCGCGAGATCGCGGTCAGGCTCGGCTACACCTCGCATCCCGGCATGCAGGACGTCGAGCGCTTCATGAAACACTACTTCCTGGTCGCCAAGGAAGTCGGCAACCTCACCGCCATTCTCTGCGCCAAGCTCGAGGACCAGCAGGCCAAGCCCGCGCCGGTGCTGAGCCGGATGATGGCGCGGCTGCGGCCCAGCACCGTGAAGCGGCGCGTGCCTGACAGCGACGACTTCATCGTCGACAACAATCGCATCAACATCGCCGCGCCCGACGTCTTCAAGCACGATCCGGTCAATCTGATCCGCATTTTCCGCCTGGCGCAGAAGAACAACCTCGCCTTCCATCCGGATGCGATGCGCGGTGTGACGCGCTCGCTGGGCCTGATCAACGCCCAGCTGCGCGAGAATCCCGAGGCCAACCGGCTGTTCATGGAGATCCTCATCTCCGACAATGCCGAGATCGTGCTGCGGCGGATGAACGAGACCGGCGTGCTCGGCCACTTCATCCGCGCCTTCGGCAAGATCGTCTCGATGATGCAGTTCAACATGTATCATCACTACACGGTCGACGAGCACCTGATCCGCTGCATCGGCTTCCTTCAGGACATCGAGCGCGGCGGGATCGAGGAGTTCGCGCTGGCCAGCGACCTGTTCCGCAAGATCAGGCCCGAGCACCGGCCTGTCATCTACATCGCGACGCTGCTGCACGACGTCGCCAAGGGCCGCCTCGAGGATCACTCCATTGCCGGCGCCAAGGTGGCGCGGCGGCTGTGCCCCCGGCTCGGCTTCAGCCCGGCCGATACCGAGCTCGTGGCCTGGCTGATCGAGGAGCATCTGACGATGTCCACGGTCGCGCAGTCGCGCGACCTCTCGGACCGCAAGACGATCGAGAATTTCGCCGCGGTGGTGCAATCGGTCGAGCAGATGAAGCTGTTGACCATCCTGACAACCGCCGATATCCGCGGCGTCGGCCCGGGCGTGTGGAACGGCTGGAAGGCGCAGCTGCTGCGCTCGCTCTATTACGAGACCGAGCCGGTGCTCACCGGCGGCTTCTCGGAGGTCGACCGCGGAAAGCGCCTCGCCGTTGCGTACGCCGAATTCCGCATGGCCTTCGCCGAATGGCCGGCTGACGAGCTCGATGCCTATATCGGCCGGCACTATCCAGCCTATTGGCTCAAGGTCGAGCTGCCGCGAAAAATCCGCCATGCCCGCTTCGTCCGCTCCAGCGAGCAGGCCGGCCACAAGCTCGCGATCAATGTCGGCTTCGACGAGGTGCGTGGCGTCACCGAGCTCACGATTTTCGCCGCCGACCATCCCTGGCTGCTCTCGATCATCGCCGGAGCCTGCGCCTCGGCCGGCGCCAACATCGTCGACGCCCAGATCTACACCACCACCGACGGCCGTGCGCTCGACACGATCTCGATCTCGCGGGAGTATGACCGCGACGAGGACGAGGGACGGCGCGCCACCCGGATCGGCGAGATGATCGAGGACGTGCTGGAAGGCAAGCTGCGCCTGCCGGAAGTGGTGGCGCGGCGCACCGTGCGCAGCAAGGCGAAGCCGTTCGTGATCGAGCCGGAAGTGACCATCAACAACCAATGGTCCGACCGCTACACCGTGATCGAGGTCTCCGGCCTCGACCGCCCCGGCCTGCTCTACGAGCTGACCACCGCGATCTCCAAGCTCAACCTCAACATCGCCTCGGCGCATGTCGCGACCTTCGGCGAGCGCGCGCGCGACGTGTTCTACGTCACCGACCTCCTGGGCGCACAGATCAACGCGCCGACCCGCCAGGCCGCGATCAAGAGCGCGCTGACCCATGTGATGGCCGGCGACAAGGCGGTGCAGCCGGCGGCGTGATCTCGTCCGTTGTTCCGGGGTGCCGCGGAATGACGAAAAGGAGAGACCTAAAGCTCCACCCCCTCATGCCGCAGCAGCCAGCGCTTGCGCTCGAGCCCACCGCCGTATTTCACCAGCGAGCCATCGGCGCCGATCAGGCGATGACACGGCAGCACCACGCTGATCGGATTGGAGCCGTTGGCATGGCCGACGGCGCGAATGGCTTTGGGCATGCCGATCTTTGCCGCGAGTGCGCCGTAGCTCATCGTGGTGCCGGCGGGAATCCGCGCAAGTGCGGTCCAGACCTTCCGCTGGAACGACGTGCCGCCGATACGCCATGCGACGCCCGAGAGCTGGCCGAGATCGCCTTCAAAATAGCCCGACAGCGCAGCCCGCATCTGCGTCGGCGCAGGCTGATCGCTCAGATCCACCACCCCATAATGCAGGCGCAACAGCTCGCGCATGCGGTGCTCGTAATCCGCCCAGTCGAGCGCGCGCAAGGCACCATCGGCATCTGTGACGAGCAGGGCGATCCCGATCGGCGTCACCAGGCGATCGAGACCAAAGCGTTCAGGCGTTTTGGTTGGTCCAGCGGGCATTGCGGCACCATTGCATCGAAACACGCCGCCGGACTTGCCACGCCGGCCGTACTATCGTCCACCCGAAAGCTGACGCTTTGGGGGAGCCAACCTGATTTTGATCGCCAACCTTAGCGTTTCCGGACAAAGCTGTGCGTGACGTGGCCGGCGACGGTTTGCGCTGATGGCATTGTTCCTGGCCTAGTTTTTAGCCTGAGACGCTACGGCGCAGCGCCGTGATCCTTGCGCGGCGGCGAACGTTCCTCCACAATCTTTGGCAGCGATGGCGACCGTTGCAATCAACGGACAAAGACCATCGATCGATAATTCCGTCAGGAGGAACGAACTAACATGAACAATCGCAGAGCCTTCCTAGCTGCCACGGCGGCGCTCGCCTTCGCATTCTCCGCGAGCCAAGCCCTCGCCCAGAAGAAATACGACACCGGCGCGAGCGACACCGAGATCAAGATCGGCCAGACCGTTCCGTTCTCCGGTGCCTACTCGGTCTACGCCAATATCGGCAAGACCCAGGCCGCCTATTTCAAGATGATCAACGATCAGGGCGGCATCAACGGCCGCAAGATCAATCTGATCCAGTATGACGACGCCTATTCGCCGCCGAAGACGGTCGAGCAGGTCCGCAAGCTGGTCGAAGGCGACGAGGTGCTGTTCACCTTCCAGCTGATCGGCACCGCGGCCAATGCCGCCGTGCAAAAATATCTCAACGGCAAGAAGGTGCCGCAACTGCTGGCGTCCACCGGCGCCGCGCGTTTCAACGATCCGCAGAACTTTCCCTGGACCATTGCCTACAATCCGAACTACGTGTCCGAAGGACGGATCTACGCCAAGTACATTCTCGCCAATCACCCCAATGCCAAGATTGGCGTGCTCTACCAGAACGACGACATGGGCCGCGACTATCTCGCGGGCCTCAAGAGCGGCCTCGGTGACAAGGCCGCCAGCATGATCGTCGGCGAGGTCTCCTACGAGGTCACTGATCCGACCGTTGACTCCCAGGTGGTCAAGCTGAAGTCGATGGGCGTCGATCTGTTCTATGACGCTTCGACGCCAAAATTCGCGGCGCAGGCGATCAAGAAGCTCGCAGACCTCGGCTGGTCTCCGGTGCATATCCTCGACATCAATGCGAGCCCGGTGTCGGCGACGCTGAAGCCGGCCGGCCTCGATATTTCCAAGGGCATCATCTCGACCAATTACGGCAAGGACCCCGGCGATCCCCAGTGGAAGGACGATCCGGGTGTGAAGGCCTTCTTCGCTTTCATGGACAAGTATTTCCCGGAAGGCGACAAGCTCAACACCGTGAACACCTATGCCTATTCGGTGGCGGAGCTCCTGGTCCAGGTGCTGAAGCAATGCGGCGACGACCTGACGCGTGAGAACGTCATGAAGCAGGTCGCCAACATCAAGGGCTATACGCCGAGCCTGGCGCTGCCCGGCATCAAGATCACCACCGGTCCCAACGACTACCGCGTCAACAAGCAGATGCAGATGATGAAATTCAACGGCGAACGCTGGGAGCTGTTCGGGCCGGTCATCGAGGACACGGGGCCGTCGGGCTAGGCTAAACGGTCATTCCGGGATGGCGCGCAAGCGCCAGACCCGGAATGTCGAGATTCTCAGGTGCGCAAGTGCGCACCATCATTCGATGCATTCGCATCGCCCCGGAATGACGGGGCCTACTCCGGTATCTCCCCAAAATTCTTCCCCACCGGCAACACCGCGTGTCGGATCAGGCGCGAATCCTCCACCGCTGCCTGCCTATGCTTCACCGCCTCGCGATAGACGGGATCTCGGATCATCTCGACGAAGGCTGAGACGCTCGGATATTCGGCGATGAAGCAATGGTCCCAGCGCTCCTCCGGGGGACCGATCAGCATCAGCTCGAATTTGCCTTGCCAGACAATGCGGCCGCCGAGGCGTTCGAACACCGGGCCGCTCTCGCGGCCATAGGCCGCATAGGCTTCGGCGCCGCTCGCCTTGCGGCCGTCCGGATAGGCCGCCTCTTTGCGCAGCCGCACCAGATTGAGCATGTGGATCGGGCCCGGGCGGTCGTTCTCCCGGAATTGCGCGAAGATCTCCTTGGTCGGATCGATATGGCCCATGCGAGTTTCCTTTTTCTTGATGCGAGCGATCCTAGCTCTGGCGCTCCAGAAGCGGAACTGCGGCCGGCGAATGCCGCACCTCCTAATTGCGCGTTAAGCTCTGGTTAACCGGGCCTTAAACAGCAACCGCTAGCGTGCGGCGGGGCGGGCTGACCGGGCGTTTGGCGTATGGCGTGGGGAAAGAAGAAGGGTGGGCGGAAGGAGCCGCTATTCGGCTTGCCTGCGGCGCTCGCCGACCTGCGCCTGACCGCGGCGGACCGCATTCCCGGTGGCGACGACAAGCCCAAGAAATCAGCGAAATCATCCGCCAAGCGCAAGAGCGACGATGCCGGCGACGAGCCGCCGCGCGAACGCAAGGCATCGGCCGGCCGTAGCGGCGCCAAGCGGCGGCCAAAGTCGCGCGGAGGCTTCAGCCTCGGCCGTCTGGTCTATTGGAGCGCGGTGCTGAGCTTGTGGGGCGTGATCGCCGTGATCGGCGTCGTGATCTATGTCGGCGCCCATCTGCCGCCGATCCAGTCGCTGGAAATCCCTAAGCGCCCGCCGACGATCCAGATCGTCGGCATCGACGGCAGCATGCTGGCACAGCGCGGCGAGATGGCCGGCGCCAACGTCGCGCTGAAGGACCTGCCGCCCTATCTGCCCAAGGCGTTCATCGCCATCGAGGACCGCCGCTTCTATTCCCATTTCGGCATCGACCCGGTCGGCATCCTGCGCGCCCTCGTCACCAACGTGCTCCATCGCGGCGTCTCGCAGGGCGGCTCGACGCTGACACAGCAGCTCGCCAAAAACCTGTTCCTGACCCAGGAGCGAACCATGCAGCGCAAGCTGCAGGAGGCGGAGCTCGCGATCTGGCTGGAGCGCAAGCATTCCAAGAACGAGATTTTGGAGCTCTACCTCAACCGCGTCTATTTCGGCTCCGGCGCTTATGGGGTCGAGGCCGCGGCGCAGCGCTATTTCGGCAAGTCGGCCAAGAACGTGACGATCGCCGAAGCCGCGATGCTGGCGGGCCTCGTCAAATCGCCCTCGCGCCTTGCGCCGAACCGCAATCCCGAGGGCGCGGAAGCGCGCGCACAAATCGTGCTCGCGGCGATGGCGGATGCAAAATTCATCACCGACGCGCAAGCCAAGGCCTCGATCGGCCACCCCTCCTATAACGTGAAGCCGGTCGGCGCCGGAACGGTCAATTACGTTGCCGACTGGATCGGCGAGGTGCTGGACGATCTCGTCGGCCAGATCGACGAGAGCATCAAGGTCGAGACCACGATCGATCCGAAGCTGCAGAGCGTGGCGGAAGCCGCCATCATCGACGAGCTCGCGGCCAAGAGCGTGAAGTTCAACGTCAGCCAGGGTGCGCTGGTGGCGATGACGCCTGACGGCGCGGTGCGCGCCATGGTCGGCGGGCGGAACTATTCCGACAGCCAATACAATCGCGCGGTCACCGCAAAACGCCAGCCGGGCTCCTCGTTCAAGCCGTTCGTGTACCTGACGGCGCTCGAGCAGGGGCTGACGCCGGATACCGTGCGCCAGGACGCCCCGATCGAGGTCAAGGGCTGGAGGCCTGAGAACTACACCCACGAATATTTCGGCGCGGTGACGCTGACGCAGGCGCTGGCGATGTCGCTCAACACGGTCGCGATCCGCCTTGGCCTCGAGGTCGGACCGAAGAACGTGGTGCGCACGGCGCACCGGCTCGGCATCTCCTCGAAGCTCGAGCCGAACGCCTCGATCGCGCTCGGAACATCGGAAGTCTCTGTCGTCGAGTTGGTCGGCGCCTATGCGCCGTTCGCCAATGGCGGCCTCGCGGTGGCGCCGCATGTCGTGACGCGGATCAAGACGCTCGGCGGCAAGCTGCTCTACATGCGCCAGCCGGACGAGCGCAACCAGGTGATCGACCCGCGCTATGTCGGCATGATGAACACGATGATGCGGGAGACCTTGATCAACGGCACCGCCAAGAAGGCCGAGATCCCGGGCTGGCCGGCGGCCGGCAAGACCGGCACCAGCCAGGATTACCGCGACGCCTGGTTCATCGGCTACACCGCCAACCTCGTCACCGGCGTCTGGCTCGGCAATGACGACAACTCGCCGACCAAGAAGGCGACCGGCGGCGGGCTGCCGGTGGAAGTGTGGACGCGCTTCATGCGCACGGCACATGAGGGTGTGCCGGTGGCCGCCTTGCCGAGCTCACCAGGCGGCTGGGGCCTTTCGAACCTTGCGCAGGCCGCCTCGCAGGTCTCCGCGCCGACCTCGGCCGGACCGGCCCCGACGAACAATGGCGGCTATCGGCCGCCGCCTCCGACGCGCGCCAACGTACGCCCCGAGGCGGCGGCAGGGCTCGACGGCTGGTTGATGGACCGGCTGTTCGGCGGAAATCGATAGGTTCGGGTTGAGGTCCTGAGCGCATCAAAACAAAACTGCGAAAACAACCCCATGCACAGTAGCCGGTGATAGAGGAATCAACGGCTTACGCGGATCGCAGAACAGCCGACGCTGGCGGCAAGACCATTTGACACGTCGGCTCAAAACAGCAGCGTTCGGCGAGGCCGATGCTGGCTGGGCTTTGATCCAGCGCAGCAGCTTCTCGACCAAACAATCACTGCCTCTCGAATACCGGATCGCCCGCTCCAGTGCGCGAGCGCCCGACAAAAGCAGGGCCTAATCCTCGACCCCATACCGGTGCAGATCATTCCCGTACGTGTCGAGCCACTTCTTGGCGCGTTCCATTGACGGGCAGATCTTACCGCAGACGCGCCAGAACCGCGCCGAGTGGTTCATCTCGACGAGATGGGCAACCTCGTGGGCAGCGAGGTAGTCGAGCACGAAGGGCGGTGCGAGGATCAGCCGCCAGGAGAACGACAGCGAGCCCGCCGAGGTGCAGGAGCCCCAGCGGCTGGACTGGTCGCGGATCGAGAGCCGCTTGACCCTGACGCCAAGCTCGGCCGCGTAGGCCTCGGCTGAGCGCTGGAGATCGCGGCGCGCCTCACGCTTGAGGAAGTCGCTGACGCGGCGGTCGACATGCTCGAGACCACCGGCGACGCAGAGAATGCGTTCGCCGGACTCGCGCATCTCGGTCCACACCGTGCCGCGCTGTCCGGCGCGATGAACGATGCGATGGGGCGTGCCGCGCAACGGTATCACCGTGCCTGGCTGGAACGGCGCCGCCTTCGGCAACCGGCCGAGGCGTGCGGCGATCCATGCGCCGTGACGCTGCGCGAAGTCTTTTGCTTCGGCGAGCGTGCCGCGCGGCGGCATGGTGAGGATGGCTTCGCGGTCGCTCGGATGGATTCTGAGCGTATAGCGTCGCGCGCGTCTGTGGCGGCGCAGCCGGATCGCAAAAAATTGCGAGCCGTGGGTGATGACGAGGGTCTTTGGTTCGTGGGGCCGCCGATAAAGGAGCGCGCGAGTGGCCATGTCTGTCAGTCCGGGGGGCAGGAGGGCGCCCGGATTCTGCCATAACCGCCGCCATGGGAAGCGCTCGGCGCAAAAACAAATCATTTGCCCAATATACAGCGGTCAGGCGTCCGGGAGACCCTACAGACTGGGGTTGGAACCATCAATTTTCGCCCCCGCTGGACGCATGAGGCGCCCCCAAGGGGTGAGTGGCGACTCACTCCTATGAGGCTACCTCAATACCGCGAATCTGGACGGAACCGTGCTCTCCAGGAGGCTCCGACAGGGCCTGAATTTTCGACGGGAAAGCCGAAATACGCGACTATTCGGCCGCGAGCGCCTGCAGCGAGGTCGGATTCGCCGCCGAGACCATGAAATCATGGATCCGCGGCACGATTTCCGACTTGAAACGCGAGCCGTTGAACACGCCGTAATGTCCGACGCCCTTCTGGACGTAATGAACGCGGCGATGATCGGGAATCGCGCTGCACAAAGTGTGCGTTGCTTCGGTCTGACCGAGACCGGAGATATCATCCTTCTCGCCTTCGACCGTCATCAAGGCCACGCGCGTGATCTTCGAAGGATCGACGCGTGTTCCGCGATGGGTCATCTCGCCCTTCGGCAGTGCGTGCTTCACGAACACCGTGTCGACGGTTTGCAGATAATACTCCGCGGAGAGATCCATGACTGCGAGATATTCGTCGTAGAATTCGCGATGCTTGTCGACGAGATCGCCGTCGCCCTTCACCAGATTGGCGAAGAGCTGCTTGTGGGCATCCATATGCCGGTCGAGATTCATGCTGATGAAGCCGTTGAGCTGCAAGAATCCCGGATAGACGTCGCGCATCATGCCCGGATGCGGGAACGGCACCTTGGTGATGACGTGGTTGCGGAACCAGTCGATGCCGCGCTCCTGGGCGAGGTTGTTCACCGCGGTCGGATTGCGGCGGGTATCGATCGGCCCGCCCATCAGCGTCATCGAGGTCGGCACAAAGGGATCACGCCGTGCTTCCATGATCGAGACGGCGGCGACGACGGGGACGGAGGGCTGGCACACCGCCATGACGTGAGTGTTGCCGCCGAGACCGTGCAGCATCTCGATGACATAGTCGATGTAGTCGTCGAGATCGAAGCGGCCCTCGCTGAGCGGCACCATGCGGGCATCGGCCCAATCGGTGATGTAGACCTCATGCGCGGGCAGAAAGGCCTCGACCGTGCCGCGCAGCAGCGTCGCATAATGGCCGGACATCGGTGCCACGATCAGCACGCGCGGCTGCGGACTGCGCAAGGGGCGAGCGAACTTGCGATCGAAGTAGAGCAGCTTGCAGAACGGCTTTTCCCAGACCGAGCGGATCTCGACGGGGACGCGGATGCCATTGACCTCGGTGTCGTTGAGGCCCCATTCCGGCTTGCCGTAGCGGCGCGTGGTGCGCTCGAACAATTCGCAGGCCGCGGCGACCGACTTGCCGACCTCGGTCCGCGCCCAGGGATTGAGAGGATTCTGAAACAGGAGCTTGGTCGCATCGGTGACCGCGCGCGCCGGATTGAGAGAGGCTTGCGCCATCTCGTACATCCAGTACATCGGCGTCGTCAGGACCGGACTGCCTTCAGCCGCCAGGGGCGGCGCGCCGCCAAACTCACCAATAGGCATCGCTTATATTCCTCTTCGCATCGCAGCATACTGCCGAATGCGCAATATTGCGTCAATGCATGGTTCCGTACATCTACGTAGCGGAAACGCCAAAACCAGCATGAATCCACGGGAAAGTGACGTTATTCGCCAGCCGAGAGCAGCGAACCGTGCTTCCTGGCGCTTCGCAATAGGGCAAGGAATGCCCCAAAAGATGCGACCAGCAGCACTGCGTTGATGGCCAACGCCTCCAGCATCAGATCGGTCCTAAAGGTTTGCTCGATCAGGAGCGCGCGCATTCCCTCGAAGGCGTAGGTCGGGGGCAACGCCCAGGCGACGTATTGCAGCCAGGCAGGCAGCACACTGACGGGATAGTAGACGCAGGCGAGCGGCAGGATTGCGAACATCAAGGTCCAGACGATGCTCTCGGCGCCGAGGCCGTTTCGCAGCACCAGGCCCGAGACGAAGATGCCGACCGACCAGCTCGTGAAGATCAGATTGCAGAAGAAGGCGATCAGCGGCAGGCCGAGGGCATAGACATTGAAGTGAAACAGGAACAGCGCGAGCAGCGTCATCGGAATGATCCCGATCGCAAGCCGGATCAGGCTCATCACCATCAGCGACAGCAGAAATTCGATCGGCCTCAAAGGGCTCATCATGAGGTTGCCGATGTTGCGCGCCCACATCTCCTCGAGGAACGAGATGGAGAAGCCGAGTTGCCCACGGAACAGGATGTCCCAGAGGATAACGGCGCCGATCAGCGTGCCGCCGGCGCGCGCGAAGAAATTGGCATTCTCGGCGATATAGAGCTGGAGGAAGCCCCAGGTGATGACTTGCAGCGCCGGCCAATACAACAGCTCGAGCAGCCGCGGCCAGGACGACATCAACAGATACCAATAGCGCAGGACCATCGCGCCGATGCGATGTGCGGAGATGCCGCGGTGGAGGGAGAGCTCGCTCATGGCACCCTCCCGCATAGCGATGGAAATGCCGCGCACGATCTATCCAAGACGTCATTGCGAGGAGCTCGCGACAAAATTGTGCAGCAATTTTGCGCTGATGCGACGAAGCAATCCAGAGTCCTTGCGCAGAAAGATTCTGGATTGCTTCGCTTCGCTTGCAATGACGAAAGGAGCACCCGCTGCCGTCTCACTTCGCCGCCTCCTCTCGCGCACCGTTCACCCGCCCGCGTGCGACGTCCAAAAACACCTCCTCCAGCGTGGTGCGGTTGTAGCGGGCCATGATCGCCTCGGGCGTGTCGTCGTCCTCGATGCGGCCGCGCTTCATGATGATGACGCGGTCGCATAGCCGCTCGACCTCGAGCATGTTGTGCGAGGCCAACAGGATGGTGGCGTGGTGGTGCCGGCGATAGCGCTCCAGATGCGCCCGCACCCAATCGGCGGTGTCAGGATCGAGCGAGGCGGTCGGCTCGTCCAGCAAGAGCAGCTCGGGTTGGTTGATCAGCGCTTTCGCCAGCGCGACGCGGGTCTTCTGCCCGGCGGAGAGCTTGCCGTTGGCACGGTCGATGAAATCGCCGAGGTCGAGATCATCGGCGAGCTCGGCGATGCGCTCGGACAGGTTCTTCACCGCGTAGAGCTTGCCGAACACGGTGAGGTTCTGTCGCACCGTGAGCCGCATCGGCATGTCGACATAGGGGCTCTCGAAATTCATCCGCCCCAGCACGGACGCGCTCTCCTCAGGCATCCTTCGCCCGAGCACCTGCACACGGCCGGAGGTCGGCAGCACCAGGCCCATGATCATCGCAATGGTCGTGGTCTTGCCGGCGCCGTTGCCGCCGAGCAGCCCGGTGATGCTGCCGCGCGGCAGCGAAAAGGAGATATCATCGACGGCGCGGGTCTGCTTGTAGACCTTGACGAGATGATCGACCGCAATCGCCGCAGGTGCGCTGCGATCCGCGACAGTCGGCCGACTTGAAGCCTTGTCAATCTCAGTCATGCTGGCCGTTCTTCTGCTATTGCAGCCGATAGCGCAAGGCTTGTAATTCCTGGGTGGTTCCGTGAGCCCAGCGTTTGTGATCGAGAAGGCACCTGCACATTGGCCGACATGACCGAAATTGCCGATTCCGGCTTTCGCCACGCGCAGCGGCATATCCGCCTGGACACGATCCTGCGGCTGCGCTGGCTCGCGGTGCTGGGGCAGCTCGCCGCGATCTTCATCGTGGCGCAGGGGCTGGAATTCGACGTCGAGATCGTCCCCTGCGTCAGCATCATCTTCCTGTCGGCAGCACTCAACCTGGCGCTCCAGACGGTGGCCAATCCGATGCAGCGGTTGGAGCCGATGCAGGCGGCCGGACTGCTGGCGCTCAACATCGTGGAATTGGCTGGACTTTTGTTCTTCACCGGCGGCCTCCAGAACCCGTTCTCGTTCCTGTTCCTCGCACCCGTGCTGATCTCGGCCACGGCGCTCCCCGCCCGCTTCACCTTTGGCCTCGGCCTGCTCGCCGTTGCCTGCGCCTCGATCCTGTTCTTCTTTCATCTGCCGCTGCCCTGGGATTCCGATGATCCCCTGGTGCTGCCGCCGATCTATCTGATCGGCGTCTGGCTCTCGATCGCGCTCGCGATCGGCGTCACCAGCCTCTACTCCTTCCAGGTGACCGAGGAGGCGCGCAAGCTTGCGGACGCACTGGCTGCAACCGAGCTCGTGCTGACGCGCGAGCAGCATCTGACCCAGCTCGACGGATTAGCTGCCGCAGCCGCGCATGAGCTCGGCACGCCGCTTGCGACCATCTTCCTGATCTCGCGCGAATTGGAAAAGACGGTGAACGATCCGGCCATCGCCGCCGACCTGAAAACCCTGCGCGAGCAGACCCAGCGCTGCCGCGACATCTTGAGCAAGATCACGCAGCTGTCCTCCACCGGCGCGCCGTTCGACCGCATGAAGCTGTCGGAGCTGATCGAGGAGGTGGTTGCGCCACATCGCGACTTCGGTGTCGAGATCAAGGTGCGGATCGCGGTGGCCGTCGCGGCCGAGCCGGTCGGCTCACGCAACCCCGCGATCCTCTACGGCATCGGCAACATCGTCGAGAACGCAGTCGATTTCGCTCGCACCACCGTTGAGGTGAACGCCTGGTGGAACAAGGACCATATCGAACTCGTGATCTCCGACGACGGCCCCGGCATCCCGCCCGACATCCTCAACCGGATCGGCGAGCCCTATCTGTCGCGGCGGCGCACCCAGGATGAAGGCGGCGGCGACCGGCGCGGCCTCGGTCTCGGCGTGTTCATCGCGCGCACGCTGCTCGAACGCACCGGCGCCAAGGTCTCGTTTACCAACCGGACCTTTCCGGATCACGGCGCGGTGGTCCAGATCAATTGGCCGCGAGAGCGTTTTGAGGCTATCGAGACGCTTGAAGAAACAATAGGATAGGCCGCGACCTTGCGTCGCACAACGGGGCCGATCGACTATTTGCCGCCTTGGCACCGAACGATTGCGACGCCATATGTCAATGCGCTGGAGAGAGGACAACACCTTGAACGCCATCGCCGAACTGAACGAACAGACCGACCGCTCGCTTCTCATCGTGGAGGACGACAAGCCGTTTCTGGAGCGGCTATCGCGCGCGATGGAGACGCGGGGCTTTGCCGTGACATCCTGCGACACCGTCTCGGACGGTCTTGCGCAGATCGGCAAATCGGCACCGGCCTTCGCCGTGGTGGATTTGCGGCTCGGCGACGGCAACGGCCTTGACGTGGTCTCGGCGCTGAAGAAGAAGCGCCCGGACGCGCGCGCGATCGTGCTGACCGGCTATGGCAACATCGCCACCGCCGTGACCGCGGTAAAGATGGGCGCGATCGATTATCTCTCCAAGCCCGCGGACGCCGACGACGTCGTCGCGGCGCTGCTCTCGACCAGCGCGGAGAAATCCGAACTGCCGACCAATCCGATGTCGGCCGATCGCGTGCGCTGGGAACACATCCAGCGCATCTACGAAATGTGCAACCGCAACGTCTCGGAGACGGCGCGCCGGCTGAACATGCACCGCCGCACGTTGCAGCGGATTTTGGCCAAGCGCGCGCCGAGGTAATGGTCTCCTAGGGTGGGCAAAGGCGCGTAGCGTCGTGCCGACTGCTTCTGCCTCAATTCTGATGTTGAATGGTGGGCACGCTACGCTTTGCCCACCCTACGGCGCCTGCTCGTAGCGCCGCTACTCCCAGAAATCCGCGTGTCCCTGCGGATCGACCAGGCGGTTGATCCGCAGCGCTGCCGCCATCGCGAAGCGCACCGTCATCTGCTTGCGCGTGGCGGCAGCAAGCTTGTGCTCGGGCGCCTCGCAATGCATGTGCGCGCCGTAGGCGTCGGCAATGATGAGGCCGGTACCTTCAGGAAAAATCTCGCACGGCAGATCCTGCGTGAAGGCGAAGAACAGCCGGTCGCAATGGGCGCGGTATTCGTGCCATTTCTGATCGGCGCGCAGATCCTCCACCGACGACTTGATCTCGACGATCCAGATCTCGCCGCGTTCGTTCAACGCTACGAGATCGGCGCGGCGGCCCGACGGCAGCGGCAATTCGCTGATGCATGAGAAGCCGAGCGATCGCAACAGCCGCGCCGTCCCGCGCGCGATCGCAAGCGCCGTCTCCGACTGGCGACGGTCCGGCGGCGGTACGAAGGCGATGTTGCGGGCGGTGTTGTCCATGGGAGGAGGATAGCCGATTCCATGAGGGACGGACACTGTCTCCCCACCCGTCATTCCGGGGCGCGCCCGCTTGGTGCGAGCCCGGAATCCATAACCACAGGGAGTGGTTGCTTAGCCAAAACGGTCACTCCGAATCTTCGTCAGGCTTCTTCCTGGGGTTAAGGGTCCCAGGCTCGCTACGCGCCCCGGACGACAGCGAGTGTGAGGCGAGAAGGCGGAACCTCCCTTCTCCTTCACACTTATCACGCAGCCGCCGCGCCCGGGCGGATCCATCGAGGCTGCGGCGCATGATCGACGATCTCTGGTACAAGAACGGCATAATCTATTGCCTGTCCGTCGGCTCCTACATGGACGCCAACGGCGACGGCATCGGCGACTTCAAGGGCTTGCTCCGCCGGCTCGACTATCTGCACGGGCTTGGCATCACCACGATCTGGCTGATGCCGTTCCAGACCTCACCGGGCCGCGACGACGGCTATGACATCGCCGACTATTACAGCGTCGATTCCCGCTACGGCACGCTCGGCGATTTCGTCGAGTTCGCCCATGGCTGCAAGCAGCGCGGCATCCGAATCATCATCGATCTCGTGGTCAACCACACCTCGGATCAGCATCCCTGGTTCAAGGAAGCGCGGCGCGACAAGAACTCGCCCTATCGCGACTGGTATGTCTGGTCCGACAAGAAGCCGGCCAACGCCAACGAGGGCATGGTGTTTCCAGGCGTGCAGAAATCGACATGGACGCGCGACAAGGAAGCCGGTGCCTGGTACTTTCATCGCTTCTACGATTTCCAGCCCGATCTCAACACCTCAAACCCGCGCGTGCAGGCCGAGATCCTCAAGATCATGGGGTTCTGGATCCAGCTCGGCGTCTCCGGCTTCCGCATGGATGCCGTGCCCTTCGTGATCGCGACCAAGGGCGCGAAGGTGAGGAAGCCGGTCGAGCAGTACGACATGCTGCGCGCCTTCCGCGAATTCCTGCAATGGCGCCAGGGCGACGCCATCATTCTTGCCGAAGCCAACGTGCTGCCGAAGACGGACATGGAATATTTCGGGCGCGACGGCGATCGCATGCACATGATGTTCAACTTCCACGTCAACCAGAACCTGTTCTACGCGCTGGCCTCGGCCGACTCGCGGCCGTTGGCGAAGGCGCTCAAGGCGACCAAGCCGCGGCCTGCCACCGCGCAATGGGGGCTGTTCCTGCGCAATCACGACGAGCTCGATCTCGGCCGCCTGACCAAGGCACAGCGCGAGGTCGTGTTCAAATGCTTCGGTCCCGACAAGGACATGCAGCTTTACGACCGCGGCATCAGGCGACGCCTCGCACCGATGCTGGGCGGCGACCGCCGGCGGCTCGAGCTCGCCTACAGCCTGATGTGCACGTTGCCGGGGACGCCCGTCATCCGTTATGGCGACGAGATCGCGATGGGCGACGATCTCTCGCTGCCCGAACGCAACTGCGCGCGCACGCCGATGCAATGGTCGACCGAGCCGCATGGCGGCTTCACCAAGAGCAACAAGCCGGCATGCCCCGTCATCGACAAGGGCCCTTACGGCTACGACCACGTCAACGTTGCCAAGCAGCGGCGCGATCCCAACTCGATGCTGAACTGGACCGAACGCATCGTGCGCATGCGCAAGGAGGTGCCGGAAGTCGGCTGGGGCGATTTCGCGATCATTCCTGTGCGCGATCCCGCCGTGTTCATCATGCGCTATGACTGGCGCAACAATTCGGTGCTGTTCGTGCACAATCTCGACGAGAAGCCGCGCGAGATCGCGTTCTCGGCCGGATTGCCTGATGGGGCCGGCGCGCACCTCATCAATCTGCTCGCGGAAGACCACAGCCACGCCGACAAGCGCGGCCAGCATCGCGTCGTGCTGGAGCCCTACGGCTATCGCTGGTATCGCGTCGGCGGGCTGGATTATCTGTTGAAGCGGAGCGACATCGACGGGAGTACGGTGCGGGCGAAGAAGCATCCGGGGTAAGCGGGGATGCCTTAGTTTGCTCCGCCGTTTCAACGATCGTCATTGCGAGCGCAGCGAAGCAAATCCAGACTGCCTCCGCGGAAAGATTCTGGATTGCTTCGCTGCGCTCGCAATGACGAGGAGATAGCGGTGGTCATCTCCTCCACCGTTCTTCTGCCGAAGGCAAGGGCTACGAAGACGGCGCCACCACCACGCCCTCATTGGCACGCAGATTCAGCACGCCTTCGATTTGCTCGCCCTCGCGATCGAGAAACGTCGACAGCAGGATCTCGCTGCCGAAGCGGATGGCGCTGGTGGTGACAGCGATCGGATCGGCGCCGAGATTGAGCGCCACGATCACCGCCTTGCCGCCGGCCTCGCGGCAATAGATCAGGAGATCGCCTTGCGCCGAGATCGGGTGATAATCACCCGCGACCAGCGGCGGGGAGGCTTTCCGCAACGCGATCAGGCGCTTGTACAGCGTGAGGATCGAGCGTGGATCGGCTTCGAGACTGACGACGTTTTCGCGGATGTGATCTTCCGGCAGCGGCAGCCACGGCCGGACCTCCGAGAAGCCGGCGAAATTGGAGGAATCCCATTGCATCGGGGTGCGGCAGCCGTCGCGGCCGACACCGAGGCCGGGCACGTTCTTCTCGAAGGGGTCGCGCACGTCCTCGGGCGCGATCGCGAGCTGATGCATGCCGATCTCGTCGCCGTAATAGAGCGTCGGCGTGCCGCGCAACGTCAGCAGCAGCATGGCGGCGACACGCGCCTGCTCGGGACCGACGCGGCTGGCAACGCGCGGACGGTCATGATTGCCGAGCACCCAGTTCGGCCAGGCGCCGCGCGGCAGCGCCTTCTCGTAATCCTCGATGATCTTCTCGATCGAGCGCGCGCTCCAGAAGGTCGAGAGCAGCGCGAAGTTGAACGGCATCTGCGCGCCGGTCAGATCGTTGCCGTAATAGGCCATCAGGCGATGCAGCGGCAGATAGATCTCGCCGATCAAGACGCGCGCGCCAAAGGCATCGGTGACACGCCGCATCTGCGCGATTACGTCATGCACCTCCGGCTGATCGGTCGAGTATTGCGTCAGTATCTTCTCGTTCGGCGGCCGGCCCTCGACGTAGTGCGGGTTCGGTGGATTGTCGCGGAATTCGGCGTCCTTGATCAGGTGCCAAATCACGTCGACGCGAAAGCCGTCGACGCCCTTCTCCAGCCAGAACCGCATCACGTCGTAGATCGCCGTGCGAACCTTCGGATTGCGCCAGTTGAGATCCGGCTGCTGGGCCAGGAAAGCATGGTAGTAATATTGGCCCGTAGTCTCGTCGAATTGCCACGCGCTGCCGCCGAACTCGGACAGCCAGTTGTTCGGCACGCCGCCATCCGGCGCCGGATCGCGCCAGATGTACCAGTCGCGCTTGCGATTGTCGCGTGAGGACCGGCTCTCGATGAACCAGGGATGCTGGTCCGAGGTGTGGTTGGGAACGAGATCGAGGATCAGCTTCAGGCCGTTGTCATGGGCGGCCGCGAGCAGCGCATCGAAATCGTCCATCGTGCCGAACAGCGGCTCGATGCCGGTATAGTCGGAAATGTCGTAGCCGAAATCCGCCATCGGCGAGGGAAAGATCGGCGACAGCCAGATCGCGTCGACGCCGAGCGATTTGACGTAAGGCAGCCGCCTGAGGATGCCGGCGAGATCGCCGACGCCGTCGCCATTCGAATCCTGAAACGAGCGCGGGTAGATCTGATAGAAGATGCCGTCGCGCCACCAATTCGCATTGCCTTGAGCCATGCCGAAAGACCACCCAAATCTGCGCCCTCGCGCGGGAGAACGCGACAGCGACGCCCCGGTTCAAATTGGCAGATCAATTGGGACCGCCGTGTGACGATTGTTCCCGGACTCGTTCCGGCTGTTTGGCCCGAATCTTTTGCTTGGCGGCCTGGCAAAAATCGGCATTGTGAGGCCATGACCGAGCAAAATGACACCAAAGCCAAAGCCGGGGCGATCATCGTTCCCGTGACGCTGTTCGAGCAGAACTGCACCATCATCTGGGACGAGCCCTCCAAAAAGGCCGTGGTGATCGATCCCGGCGGCGACGTGCCGAAGATTCTGGATGCGATCAAGCAGACCGGGGTCACCGTGGAGAAGATCTGGCTGACCCACGGCCATATCGACCATGTCGGCGGCGCGGCCGATCTGCGCGCGGCGCTGAAGGTGCCGATCGAGGGCCCGCATGAAGCGGACAAGTTCCTGCTCGACAATGTGGTCGAGAGCGGCGCGCGCTTCGGCATGACGGGGGTGCGCAACTTTGCGCCGGACCGCTGGCTCGACGAAGGCGACAGCGTCTCGATCGGCGGCTTGCAGTTCGACATCCTGCACTGCCCCGGCCACTCGCCCGGCAGTGTGGTGTTCTTCAACAAGGACTTGCGTTTTGCGCATGTCGGCGACGTCCTGTTCGCCGGCTCGGTCGGACGCACCGACCTGCCTGGCGGCAGTCACGCCACGCTGATCAACTCGATAAAGACCAAGCTCTTGCCGCTCGGCGATGACGTCGGCTTCATCTGCGGACACGGCGCCGGCTCGAGCATCGGCCAGGAGCGGATGACCAATCCGTTCATCACCGGCGAGATGTAAGGTTCTACTCGGCGGCGTCCGCCAGCGCCGCGGGTTCGCTCAGGTTACGGTCGCCCCATTCCCGGATCGCGGCGACGACCGGCACAAAACTCCTGCCCTTGCTGGTCAGGCGATACTCGACCTTCGGCGGCACCTCGCCAAAATCCTTGCGGTCGATCAGGCCGCTCGCCGTCAGCGCCTTCAATTCGCGGCTGAGCACGCGCGGGGTGATCTCCGCGCTGCCTTCCGTACCGCGGAGCAGACCGCTCCTGATCTCGCCGTAGCGGCGCGGACCATCCTTCAAATCCCAGACGATGCGCAGCTTGTACTTGCCGCTGATCATCTTCTGAAACGCCGCGACCGGACAGGTGCGCGCCGGGTTCGCTGTTGCCTTCACCATTGCCGTGGCCATGTCGTCTCCTCCATGCGCATCCAGCTTGACGAGAATAGGGGCGGCGCCGAAAAAATCCATACTATCAATTTTGTCCATACTTGCAGGATCGCTTGCAAGGCGCAGATGATGACGCACATGACGAACAGGGAGCGTCACATGAAGCACTTCATGATCAAGTATGAATTCAGGAGCGGCACGACGGAGGCCTGGCACCAGGAGGTCGGCCGTTTCATCAAGGCGATCGACGGCGATCCGGAGCTGAAAGGGCGGATCGGCTATCGTGTCCTGAAGCACCGCGACGACGGCAGCTATATCCACCTCGCCAGCGTCATGGACGATACCGCGCAAAAAACCCTGCAATCGCGCGACTTCTTTCGAGCCTATCAGGAGATGACGCGCAAGGTGGCCGGCGGCGAGGTCACGGTGACGCCGATCGAGATGATTGGCGCAACGGCGTAGTGAGTATCACCTGCCTGCGCGACAAACTACTTCATCAACCCCGCCGCCGTCAGCGCGCGCGTGATGATCTGGCCGAGATCGAAGCTGCGTGTTCTCTCGCGCTTCGGCTCGGCCGGCTTTTCGGCGACAGCGGTCAGGATCGAGCGGGCGAGATGCGGCGCGGGCGTCAGCGCCGGCTTCGATGACTTGGCTTGCGCCTTCTTCGCCTCCGGAATCCAGCCGGTGAGACCGAAGAACTTTGCGATGTGATAGGACGAGGAGATGCCGGCCTCGATCAGGAATGCGCCTTCCATGCCGTAGCGCTGATCGTTGTCGGCAAGACCAAGCGGCGTGCCGTGCGCCATGTCGGTGATGGCGTAGGACTCGACCAGCGTCTCGCCGTCCTCGTTCCACCAGGCCTGACGCGGATAGCCGTCCACAATGGTCTCCGCCATCGGCACCTCGGGCAGATCGTGTAAATCGAGCCATTGCTTGACGATCTCGTTGGCATTGCCGGGGTTGACGGTGCGGTCGGCGCTGCCGTGCCACACCGACACCTTCGGCCAGGGACCACGATAATCAGAGGCGCGGCGCACGAGATCGCCGAGCTCGCGCGCCGGACGCGCCGGGGAATGGAACATGCCGTCCAGCGCCTCGCGCAGGTTCGAGGCAATGCCATAGGGCAAGCCGGCGATCATCGCGCCGGCCGCGAAGACTTCCGGATAGGTCGCGAGCATCACCGAGGTCATGCCGCCGCCGGCGGACAGGCCGGTGATGAAGATGCGCCTGGGGTCGATGCGATGCGCTTCCACCATGTGCGCGATCATCTCGCGAATCGAACACGCCTCGCCGCTGTCCCGTGCGGTGTCTTCCGGATTGAACCAGTTGAAGCAGGTGTTGCCGTTGTTGATGCGCTGCTGCTCGGGCATCAGCAGCGCGAAGCCGTAATGCTTCGCCAGCGTCGACCAGCCGGCGCCGAGATCGTAGCCGCAAGCGGTCTGGCCGCAGCCGTGCAGCACGACGACGAGCGCGCGCGGCTGCTGAAGCTGCGCCGGCACGAACGCGAACATGCGCAAGGCCCCGGGATTGACACCGAAGCCCGTGACCTCTTGCAGTGGGCTGGATGAATCTGCGCTGCGGCCGAGTTCGGCAAAGCGCAGACCATCCAGCTTTGGCAGACGTCTCAAGAGATCGACATTTCTGGCTAACGACACTGCAACTTCCTGATGAGCGAGGTTCAACTCCAGCCAAACCAGATAGTTGCTGCGTTGCGAAATAAAAAGGCCGTGTGCTGTCAATCCTGCAGAATCGACAGGATTTCCCGTGGAATCTGCGCTCATTAACCGCAATGCCCTGAGTTCGTGCCGATGCGGGGCGCATTCACGCCAGAAATGCGGCGCAGATCATGTGAATGTGACAGACAGCCCAAGCGAGACGAGAAATCCTGCGCGCTGAAGGCCCGGCAGCCCCATTAGGGTGACCAACAGATGCAACATCGCCGGCACCTGCTCGCACCATCAAGGCGGCGGTCGCGCCCTGCGCCAGCCACCGTCGGAGAATGACGATCTCCTGTGAATGATCAAACGCGATCGCCTTCCGGCGCAGAGCACGGCATCTACGTTCTTCGTTCCCTGACAAAGGTCGCGGGTGTGGCCGGGACAAGCCCGGCCGTAAGCGCCTGCACGCAAGAATGGGAGAGGAAAAAGACAGACGCATGCGTGCATTCCGCCATGCGGGACATCGTGCGATTGCGTTCGCTTCCGCGAGCACGTAGCCTCGCCGCTTCAACAAACAGAAAATCAAAGCCGGAGAGAATGCCATGGCACGCCTGAAGTTTGGAGCCTTTCTTGCCCCGCATCATCCGATCGGGGAGCATCCGATGCTCCAGTTCCGGCGCGACCTCGACCTGGTCGAGCAGCTGGATAGCCTCGGCTATGACGAGTTCTGGTGCGGCGAGCATCACTCCTCCGGCTGGGAGATGATCGCATCGCCCGAGATGTTCCTGGCCGCGGCCGGCGAGCGCACCAAGCGGATCAAGCTCGGCACCGGCGTGGTGTCGCTGCCCTATCACCATCCCTTCAACGTCGCCCAGCGCATGGTGCAGCTCGACCATATGACCGGCGGCCGCGCCATCTTCGGCTCCGGCCCGGGCGCGCTGGCGTCCGACGCGCACACGCTGGGCATCGACCCGATGACGCAGCGCGACCGCCAGGACGAGGCGATCGGCGTGATCCGCCGCCTCTTCAACGGCGAGCGCGTCACCGCGAAGAGCGACTGGTTCACCATGAACGACGCCGCGCTCCAGATCCTGCCCTTGCAGGAGGAGATGCCGTTCGTAGTGGCCTCGCAGATCTCTCCCTCCGGCATGACGCTCGCCGGAAAATACGGCATCGGCATCATCTCGCTGGGCTCGATGACGACGCAGGGACTGATGTCGCTGCAGCAGCAATGGCAGTTCGCCGAGGACGCGGCGAAAAAACACGGCACCAATGTGAGCCGCGCCGACTGGCGCGTGCTCCTGACCTGGCATATCGCCGAGACACGCGAGCAGGCGCGCCGCGAGGCCGGTGCAGGGCTGATGCGCTGGCACAACGAATATAATGTCGGCACGTTGCAACGTCCGGGCCTCACGGCTTTTTCCTCACCTGATGAGGCCGTGGACAAGACCGCCTTCGTCGAAGGCGCGGCATCCACCATCGGCACGCCCGACGATCTCGTCAAAACCATCAAGAATGTGATGCAAGTGTCCGGCGGCGTCGGCGCCATCATCGGCTTCGTGCATGACTGGGCCAATCCGGAGAATACGCGCCGCAGCTGGGACATGGTCGCGCGCTACGTCGTGCCGGAGATCAACGGCTATATCGACGGTCTTCGCAGGTCGCAAAAATTCGTGATCGAGAATCGCGCGATCTTCGAGCGCGCGGGCCAGGCCGTGATGGCCAAGATCATGGAGAACGAGAAGGCCGCCGAGGCGCTGAAGGTGACCGGCCCCGGCCGCGTCGCGATTCCCGCCGTCAACGCACCGGATTTGCAGAAGGAAGCGGCGAAGCGGTAGGCGCACTCCCGCAGAGCGCTATCTCATATACTTGGCGGCGCCTGAGCGAGCGCCTCGTCCTTAACGACCGTTGCGCGGTCTCCTCGGGATCAGGCTAAGCGGCATCGGCCTCCGCCGAATCTGCTGCCGCGAGCTCAGTCCTTATCCTGAGGGCCCGCCAAAGGCGGGTGTCTCGAAGGATCGGTCGCAAGGACCGCTCTCAAATGCGATTGTCCCGGCTTCGCCGGGACGACAACGACGTGCGTGTGACGATTTTGTGCGCAAACGACCGCCGCGTCACCGCAATCGGCTGTGCTATGCTGACCGTGTCCGCCAACCGGAGCGATCGTCATGTCGATGCAGAATGTGGCCGCCCCTCCGCTTGCCGTCAGCCCACCGAGGCGCAATGAGCTGACGCACATCCCCGGCGACGAGGGCTGGCCGATTATCGGCAAGACCTTTCAGGTGCTCGCCGACCCCAAGGGCCACGTCGAGGCGAACGGCGCCAAATACGGCCCGGTCTACCGCACGCACATTTTCGGCGAGACCAATGTCGTGCTGCTCGGTCCGGAAGCGAACGAGCTCGTGCTGTTCGACCAGCAGAAGCTGTTCTCGTCGACACACGGCTGGAACAGGGTGCTCGGTCTGTTATTTCCGCGCGGGCTGATGCTGCTCGATTTCGATGAGCACCGCCTGCATCGCAAGGCGCTATCGGTCGCGTTCAAGTCCGGTCCGATGAAGTCGTATCTGCGCGATCTCGATCGCGGCATTTCCGCGCGCGTCGCGCAGTGGAAGGCCAAGCCCGGCGAGATGCAGCTCTATCCGGCGATGAAGCAGCTCACGCTTGATCTCGCTGCGGCCTCGTTCCTCGGTGCCGACATCGGACCGGAAGTCGACGAGATCAACCGTGCCTTCGTCGACATGGTCGCGGCCGCCGTCGCCCCGATCCGCCGCCCCCTGCCGGGCACCCAGATGGCGCGAGGCGTGAAGGGACGCAAACGCATCGTCGCCTATTTCCGCGAGCAGATTCCGCTGCGACGCGGCAATCACGGCGGCGACGACCTGTTCTCGCAGCTTTGCCGCGCCACCCATGAAGACGGCGCGCTGCTGTCGGAGCAGGATATCGTCGACCATATGAGCTTCCTGATGATGGCGGCGCACGACACGCTGACCTCGTCGCTGACCTCCTTCATCGGCGAGCTCGCGGCAAATCCGGGCTGGCAGAACAGGCTGCGGGAGGAGATCCTCGCGCTGGGGCTCGCTCCGAATGCGCCGAGCAGCTTCGACGATCTCGAAAAGATGTCGCTGTCGGAGATGGCGTTTAAGGAGGCGCTACGGATCAAGCCGCCGGTACCATCGATGCCGCGCCGCGCGATGCGCGATTTCACTTTCAAGGGCTTTACGATCCCGGCCGGCACCGCTGTCGGCGTCAATCCGCTCTACACACATCACATGAAGGACATCTGGCCGGAGCCGGACCGTTTCGATCCTCTGCGCTTCACCGAGGAAGCCCAGCGCAATCGCCACCGCTTCGCCTTTGTGCCGTTCGGCGGCGGCGCGCATATGTGCCTCGGCCTGCACTTCGCCTATATGCAGGCGAAATGCTTCGCGCGGCATTTTTTGCAGAACATCGAGGTGTCGCTGGAGCCGGGCTACAAACCGGACTGGCAGATGTGGCCGATCCCGAAGCCGCGGGACGGCTTGCAGGTGCGGGTGAAGGCGATTTAGCGCCACACCGTCATTGAGCGAAGCGAAGCAATCCAGACTATCTCCGCGGAAACAGGCTGGATGCTTCGCCGCCCGCTCGCCGCTACGCCCCCTGATCGAACGCCTTGCGCAAGGCCACGTAACCCTGTTGCTGCTGGCTCCAGTTGCGGCCGCCGGTCATTGCACCGTCAACGACGAGGTCATGGCCGTTGATGAAGCTGGACTCGTCGCTCGCCAGGAACACCGCGGCCTGAGCGATGTCATCAGGGAGACCGGCGCGCGGGATCGGCTGCGCGGTCTTGTAGACCTCGCGCATCACCGCCGGCGTCTTCTCGGCGGCGTCGGTCGACAGCCCCAGTGCCTTGCCGAAGATGCCGGTTGCGATCGCGCCGGGCGAGATCGAGTTGACGCGCACGTTTGACTCGCCGAGCTCCATCGCCACGCATTTGGTGAGATGGATCACCGCCGCCTTGGCCGCGCTATAGACCATCGAGGACGAGAACCCGGCGAGACGGCCGGCGATGCTGCCATTGTTGATGATGCTGCCAAAACCCTGCTTCTTCATGTGGGGCGCCGCGTGCTTCATGCCGAGCATGACGCTGCGCACCAGCGTCGCCATCGCCGCGTCGAACCGCTCGACCTCGAGGCCTTCGATGCCGCCGGTCTGCGCCGGACCGCCGGCATTGTTGAAGAGGCAATCGATGTTGCCGAATGTGTCCACCGCGAGCGCGATCAGCGCCTGCATCTGCGCTTCGACCGTCACGTCCGTCTGGCGGAAGACGCACGTCGGCCCGAGCTGCTTCGCCAGCGCCTCGCCTTCGGCGACGCGCCGGCCGGCGATCACAATTTTGGCACCTTCGGCAACGAAGACTTCCGCGGTACGCAATCCGATCCCGCTCGTCGCGCCGGTGATGATCGCAACCTTGCCGTCCAACCTGCCCATGGAATGTTCCCGTTTTCGAATGATTTGATTTTCAGATGGCGGACACTGACAGATGACGGCGCCGCGACGGTCACTATTCCCGCCGGCCCGCGGCAAGGCAAGCTTTGCTTGCGTGTCCGACATGCGTAACATTCGCACCCATGGCTCGACTTTCGGACGGGCATCGCGACCGGGCTGGGCATGGGGAAGCTGATCGACGAGTTCCGCAAGGGTTGGCAGGGCGTGGCACCGCCATCGCTCGGTCTGAGCATCGCCTTCGCGGTCGCCTGCCTGCTGCTCGCGACGCTGTCGCGCTGGGCTCTCGCCCATATCCGGCCAGACGTCTACTTCACCCCGTATTTCCCAGCCGTGTTCTTCGCCGCCGCGTTCGGCGGCTTCCGGATCGGCATCGTGACGGCACTTTTCGGCGGCGTGCTCGGCGTGATCGTCAATTTCGGCGATGCCTCTGCCGACCGCGCCCGGTTTGCGCTGCTGACGCTCTATTGGGTGGTCTGTGCGCTCACCATCTGGGGTGTCGAGCACTATCGCACCCTGCTGATCGAGCAGCGCCGGATTTCCAAACGCCTGATCGAGGAAGAAGACTATCGCAAGCTGCTGGTCGATGAGCTCCAGCACCGACTCAAGAACAAGCTGTCGACGGTGCACGCCGTGCTGCATCAGGTGCTGCACGACCAGCCGCAGGTCTGGGCCCGGATCGATCCGAGGCTGCGGTCGCTGGCCAGCACCGACGATTTGATCTCACGGATCGACAAGGCGGGCTGCGATATCCGCGACCTCCTGATCGCGGAGCTCGGGCCTTACGGCCATGTGCGCTTCACCCTCAACGGCGACCGGCTGTTCCTGCCGCCGAAGCTCGCGGTCACGCTGTCACTGATGTTTCACGAGCTCGCCACCAATGCAGGCAAATATGGCGCGTTCTCTGCGCCGCGCGGATTGTTGCAGGTGTCCTGGACGGTCACCGGCGATCGCCTGACCATCACCTGGGATGAGACCGAGGGGCCGAGCATCGGCGAGGTGTCGGCACCGGGCTTCGGCACCAAATTGCTGAAGTCGGCGCTTACCGCCTTCGACGGCAAGACCGAGCTCTCATTCTTGAAGACCGGCCTTCATTGCATCATGCAATGCCGTATCCCCAAGAGCGGCTGACAGACAACAAAGCTCGGTCGATCGGGCCACCTCTCCCCGGCGGGGACACGTCGGATTGCGCAGCAATCCCGATGAGGGGCCGCAGCGTTCAGTGAGAGCTTAACCCCTCACCCGGATCGCATCTTGCGATGCGATCCGACCTCTCCCTACGGGAGAGGTGATCGAGCCCGAGGCTCGCATCGGTTCAGCCAAAGCTCATCGCGATCCGGTTCGATACAAGCGAAAGTGGATCGCGCACTCTGCTTGCAGTTTCCCTGGGCGCATTGACGCTCTGTTAATGACGATCGACATCGCGCGTCGCATCGTCGCAAGTTTCGGCCAAAACACCCCCGTATTTCTTCTGACCCCTTAACCAAACCTAAGAGGGAACCGCGCAAGATCGCGCCCATTGCAAAAGCGCGCTGAAACAACAAGATTCATGACTTCTATGAACGACAATAGATATTCTGGCGCGAGCGAAGCCGAGCTCGGATTTCTCAAGGAAATCGTTAGAATGCTGCCGGCCGGCCTGACCGTGCAGGACGCGCACGGCGAGCTGCTGCTGGTTAACGACGCCGCGGCTGCCCAGCTCGGCATGGACGGCAGCCGTCCCTCGCCCGATCTGTCGCCGCGCCGCGAAGCCTGTCGGCAGGCGCTGAGCGCCGGCCAGGCAGTCGTCATCGAAGAAGCCATTCACAACGGCGCCGCGCGCCAGGTGCTGCTCACGACCCATCGTCCCGTCCGCCTCGCCGGACGCGAGCTCCTGATCTCGGCCTCCTCCGACATCACCGAGCAGAAGAACTTCGAGGACCAACTGTTCCGCTCGGCCTATTTCGACGAGCTGACCGGGCTGCCCTCGCGGCGCGTGATCGAGCATCACGCCAACGGCCTGCTCGCGCGCGATGGCGGCGAGCGGTTTGCGCTGGCCTTTCTCGACGTCGACAATTTCAAGCACATCAACGACTATTACGGCCACGCCGTCGGCGATGCGCTGCTGGTCGAGCTGTCGAAGCGGCTCGGACGCGACTTGCGCGATTCCGACATGCTCTCGCGCATCTCTGGCGACGAATTCCTCCTGCTGCTGTCGCCGATCCAGAGCCAGGAGGAAGTCGCCGAATTCATGCAATCGACCCTGGAGCGGCTCACCGCGCCGTTCTTCATCGACACTTCGGAAGTCTTCGCCTCCACCTCGGTCGGCATCAGCCTCTACCCCGATCACGGACGCAGCTTCGAAACCCTGCGCCAGAACGCCGACATCGCGATGTACCGCGTCAAGAACGAAGGCAAGGGGTCGGCGGCTTTCTTCGATTCCAGCATGGAGCGAGAGGCGCTGGCGCGGATGAAGGTCGAGCAGTCGCTGCGACTTGCCATCCTGGAGAAGCGCTTCTGCTGCGCATTCCAATCCAAGGTCGACATCAGGACGCAGGCCGTGACGGGCATCGAGGCCCTGGTGCGCCTGCGTGACGACGAAGGCGTGATCCAGGCGCCCGGCTCGTTCATCAATCTCGCCAGCGAGCTCGGACTGATCGACGAGCTGACCCATCTCGTGCTGGCCGAGATCGTCAAGTCGATCGACCTGATCAACGAGACCTTCGGCGCAGAAGCAACCATCAGCATCAACGTCGCCGCCAAGCAGGCCGGCAACCCCGAGTTCATGCGCAGCTTCGCGCAAGCGCTGGACGACACCGGCTTTCCCAGCCGCTTCATGATCGAAGTAACGGAAGACGCCTTTGTCGCCAAGAATCATTTCCAGGCCGAAATCCTGCCGATGTTTCGCAAGCTCGGCGTCGGCATCTCGATCGACGATTTCGGCATCGGCTATTCCTCCCTCTCGGCGCTCGCCGACATCACCGCCGACGAGATCAAGATCGATCGCTCCTTCATCACTGACATCCATAAGCGTCCGCGCAGCCAGGGCATTTTGCGCGCGATCGAATCCTTGAGCGAAGCGCTCGGCATGACCGTGATTGCCGAAGGCCTCGAATCCTACGAGGAGCTGGCCTATCTCCAGGCCGCGACCAAGATCCGCTACGCGCAGGGCTATTACTTCTCCCGGCCGATCTTCCTGGAGGAGCTGAAGCTCGTAACGCCAATCTCCAGCGAAGCGCGGGTCAACATGGTGAGCCGCCCGACGCAGCAGAACCGCCAAGGCTATTCGCGGGCGAGCGGGTACCGGCGATAAGGATTGCTTTCAGGCGGTAGATTCAAAACCCGGTAACCCGATCCCGAGATGATCGCGGCGTACCTGTAAGATCTGCTCTGCCGATTTCCTGGGCAGGCCGCAACCGGCGATCAAGTCGCTCTCACACATGGTCTCACGCGCCAGACCACCGTAAGGGGGAATTGCAAAGTTTCTCGGCGTGTGCAAATCGCTGTTGCCAGAAGCTTTAAATCAGGAGGGAATATCGTGCGTCGATCATTTATCATAGCAACAGCCGTCCTCGCGCTCGCCGCGGGCGCGTCCGCACGGGCCGACGATCTCAAGATCGCGCTGATCTACGGCAAGACCGGTCCGCTCGAGGCCTATGCCAAGCAGACCGAGACCGGTCTGCAAATGGGCTTTGAATACGCCACCAAGGGCACCATGACGCTCGACGGCCGCAAGATCGTCGTCATCACCAAGGATGACCAGGGCAAGCCCGATCTCGCCAAGGCCGCGCTCGCGGAAGCCTATCAGGACGACAAGGCCGACATCGCGATCGGCACGACCTCATCGGCCGCGGCGCTCGCCATCCTTCCCGTGGCCGAGGAGAACAAGAAGATCCTGATCGTCGAGCCCGCGGTCGCGGATCAGATTACCGGCGAGAAGTGGAATCGCTACATCTTCCGCACCGCGCGCAACTCCTCGCAGGACGCGATCTCCAACGCCGTCGCCATCGGCAAGCAGGGCGTCACAGTCGCGACGTTGGCGCAGGACTACGCCTTCGGCCGTGACGGCGTCGCCGCCTTCAAGGAGGCGCTCGCCAAGACCGGCGCGACGCTCGCCGCCGAGGAATACGCGCCCACCTCGACCACCGACTTCACCGCCGTCGGCCAGCGCCTGTTCGACGCGCTGAAGGACAAGCCGGGCCGCAAGGTGATCTGGGTGATCTGGGCCGGCGCGGGCAATCCGCTGGCCAAGCTCCAGGACATGGATCCCAAGCGCTACGGCATCGAGCTGTCGACCGGCGGCAACATCCTGCCGGCGCTCGCGGCCTATAAGGGCCTGCCCGGCATGGAAGGCGCGACCTACTATTTCTACGAGATCCCGAAGAACCCGGTGAACGACTGGCTGGTCGCCGAGCACCAGAAGCGCTTCAAAGCGCCGCCGGACTTCTTCACCGCTGGCGGCTTTGCCGCCGCGATGTCCGTCGTCGCCGCCGTCACCAAGGCGAAGTCGACCGACACCGAGAAGCTGATCACGGCAATGGAAGGCCTGGAGTTCGACACGCCGAAGGGCAAGATGGTGTTCCGCAAAGAGGACCATCAAGCGCTCCAGAGCATGTATCACTTCAAGGTCAAGGTCGATCCGAACGTCGCCTGGGCCGTGCTCGAGCCGGTGCGCGAGCTGAAGATCGATGACATGGACGTGCCGGTCCGCAACAAGCGGTAGGGCGGTGGTGCTTCACCTCTCCCGCTTGCCGGAGAGGCCGGGAGAGGGTTTTTCCTGTTAGGGATTCTCGATTGTCGAAACAGCCCTCTCCCCAGTCCTCCCCCGCAAGCGGGGGAGGGAGCGCAGCGTGATCGCGGATATATCTCCGTTCCCATCATTCGCCGGACTCCAATGCCGCTGACCCTCGAAACTCGCGACCTCACCATCCGCTTCGGCGGCCATGTCGCGGTCAACAACGTCACCTGCACGTTCCGCCCGGGCGAGCTCACCGCGATCGTCGGGCCGAACGGCGCCGGCAAGACCACCTATTTCAATTTGATCTCGGGTCAGCTGCGCGCATCCAGCGGCAGCATCCTGTTCGACGGCATCGATATCACGGGGCAGTCCGCCCCGATGCGGACGCGCGCAGGCCTTGGGCGTGCCTTCCAGCTCACGAATCTCTTCCCGAACCTCACGGTGGAGGAGAACGTCCGCCTCGCGGTGCAGGCTTCGAACGGCACCCATTACGACATGCTGCGGCCCTGGATGGTCCGCCGCGACCTGATCACCCGCGCAGACAGCATCCTCGACCAGGTCGCGCTCGGCAGCCGGCGCGGGGTCGCCGCGACCGCCCTGTCGCATGGCGACCAGCGCAAACTCGAGGTGGCGCTGATGATGGCGCTGGAGCCTGAGGTCTTCATGTTCGACGAGCCGACCGCCGGCATGAGCATCGACGAGGTGCCCGTCGTCCTGAACCTGATCGCGCAGCTCAAACAGGACCGAAACAAGATCATCCTGCTCGTCGAGCACAAGATGGACGTGGTGCGCTCGCTCGCCGACCGCATCATCGTGCTGCATAACGGCCAGCTCGTCGCCGACGGCAGGCCTGCCGAAGTGATCGCCTCGCCGATCGTGCAGGAGGCCTATCTCGGCGTGGCGCCCAAGACGGCTGCAGGGAGTGCAGCATGACCGACCTTTTAAGACTCTCCGGCGTGCACACCCATATCGGCCGCTATCACATTCTCCAGGGCATCGATCTCGCGGTTCCGCAGGGGCAGACCACGATGCTGCTCGGCCGCAATGGCGCCGGCAAGACCACGACGCTGCGCACCATCATGGGGCTCTGGCGGGCCTCGCACGGCGAGATCAGCTTCGCCGGGGAGCGGATCGAGAGCCGCGCCACGCCCGACATCGCGCGGCTCGGCGTCGGCTACGTGCCTGAGAGCATGGCCGTGTTTTCCGACCTCACGGTGAAAGAGAACTTGGTTCTGGCGGCGCGCGATGGTCCGTTGGACGATGCCCAACTCGACTGGATCTTTGGTTTCTTCCCGGCGCTGCGCCGGTTCTGGCTGTCGCGTGCGGGAAGCCTCTCGGGCGGGCAGAAGCAGATGTTGTCGATCGCAAGGGCCATCGTCGAGCCGCGCAAGCTACTCTTGATTGACGAGCCGACCAAGGGCCTCGCGCCTGCCATCGTCATGGCGCTGATCGAGTGCCTCAAGGAGATCAAGCGCAGGGGCGCGACGATCCTGCTGGTCGAACAGAATTTCTTTGCCGCCCGCGAGCTCGGCGACAACGTGCTGGTGATGGACAACGGTACCATCGTCCATCGCGGCGAGATGGCGGCGCTGGCCGCCGACATGCCGCTGCAAGAGCGACTGCTCGGCCTGAGCCTGGAGGCGCATCAGTGACTGACCTCGCCGCAAATGATCCGCTGCCGAAGCCGAAGCGCGACATCGCACCGATCCTGCTGCCGGTCGCGCTCGCGCTTGTCATGATCCCGCTGATCGGCTCGCCCAGCACCTGGCTGACCTTGACCGCCGCCAGCCTCGCCATGGGCATGATGATCTTCATCATGGCTTCCGGTCTGACCCTGGTGTTCGGCCTGATGGACGTGCTCAATTTCGGCCACGGCGCCTTCATCGCGGTCGGCGCCTACGTCGCGACCCTGGTGCTGGCGCCGTTTGCAGCCTCGATCCAGGCCGATTCGCTGTGGGTGAACCTCGCGGTGCTGGCGCCGGCAGCGCTGCTGTCGATGGCGGTGTCCGGCGCGCTCGGCCTGGTCGTCGAGCGCGTGCTGATCCTTCCTGTTTATGGCCAGAATCTGAAGCAGATCCTGATGACGACCGGCGGCCTGATCGTCGCCGAGCAGACGCTGTATGCGCTGTGGGGACCGCAGATCATCCCGATGCCGCTGCCCACCTCGCTGCGCGGCTCCTTCATTCTCGGCGAAGTCGCGATCGCCAAATACCGCGCGCTGGCGATGCTGATCGGCCTCGCCGTCTTCATCGCGATCCAGCTCGTGCTCAACCGCACCAAGCTTGGCCTCCTGATCCGCGCCGGCGTCGAGAACCGCGAGATGGTCGAGGCGCTCGGCTATCGTATCCGCCGCCTGTTCCTGGGCGTGTTCATGACGGGATCGGCGCTCGCGGGCCTCGGCGGCGTGATGTGGGCGCTCTATCGCGAGCAGGTCCATGCCTCCATGAGCGACGAGCTCACCGTGCTGATCTTCATCGTCGTCATCATCGGCGGGCTCGGGTCGATCGGCGGCTGCTTCATCGGCGCCATCCTCGTGGCCATGGTTGCCAATTACGGCGGCTTCCTGGTGCCGAAGCTCGCCCTCGTCTCCAACATCCTGCTGATGGTCGCCATTCTGATGTGGCGGCCGCGCGGCCTCTATGCGGTGACCAGCCGATGATGATTCTCTCAGGCGACCCGCCGCGCAGCCGTGTTCTCACGCTTGTTCTCGTCCTCATCATCCTGGCGCTGGCGGCGACGCCATTCCTGTTCCCAGGCGCCAAGGCGCTCAACGTCGCAGCCAAGATCTGCGTCTTCGCCGCCCTTGTCGCATCCTACGATCTGTTGCTCGGCTATACCGGCTCGGTGTCGTTCGCCCACACCATGTTCTACGGCATCGGCAGCTACGCGATCGCGATCGCGCTGTACGGGATGGGCCCGAACTGGGCCGCGGTCGCAACCGGCATCGTCATCGGCCTGCCGCTCGCGGCCCTGCTGGCGCTCGCGATCGGGCTGTTCTCGCTGCGGGTGGCCGCGATCTTCTTTGCCATGATCACGCTCGCGGTCGCCTCCGCCTTCCAGGTGCTGGCCTCGCAGCTGTCCTGGCTGACCGGCGGCGAGGATGGGCGCAGTTTTCAGCTGCCCGAGCTGCTGCGACCCGGCACGGTGCTGGTCTCCAAGAACCTGTTCGGCTTCGAGATCAACGGCCGCATCCTCACCTACTACCTGGTATTCGCCATCTCCGCCCTGATGATCCTCGCTTTGCTGCGGGTGGTGAACTCACCGTTCGGACGCGTGCTCCAGGCCATCCGCGAGAACCGTTTTCGCGCCGAGGCGCTGGGCTTCCGCACCGTCTTCCACCTGACCTACGCCAACTGCATCGCCGCATCGGTCGCCGCGAGCGCCGGCATCTTGAATGCGCTGTGGCTGCGCTATGCCGGGCCCGACACCTCCCTCAGCTTCTCCATCATGCTGGACATCCTGCTGATGGTCGTGATCGGCGGCATGGGCACGATCTACGGCGCGATCATCGGGGCTGCCATCTTCATCCTCGCGCAGAACTATTTGCAGTCGCTGATGGGCCTCGCGTCCAAGGCGGCGTCGGAAGCCGGGCTGCCGCTGCTGCCGGGGCTGTTGCATCCCGACCGCTGGCTGCTGTGGCTCGGGCTGCTGTTCATCGCCAGCGTGTACTTCTTCCCGACCGGCGTGGTCGGACGGCTGCGCAACGCCGGCAGCGCCAAGAGCGGCAGCGCCTCGCATTAAGCCGCTGTTAGTGATGCAGCGCAGCGGTTCGCTGCGCACAGCCGTGATCGCGCGACGGCATTAATGCTCAGGTAACTGGCTTTCCTAAGCTTTAGGCCATTTGTGTCGTGTATCCCTGCTCTTGCGGGAGGGGGAATGCGCCAGGTATTTGCAACGATCGTTGCCCGAATGTCGCAGGCCGTGAGCAACGGCTGGAGGGCGGCCATTCGGCGCGGGCCAGTGCTGTGGCTGACCCTGTGCGGCGTGCTGCTGGTCGCGGGCATCTTCACCGTGACCGCCATGGCCGTCGGCGAGTTTCGCGAGCGAACCCTGGCCAACCGCGAACGCGAGCTGGAAAACACGGTGCAGCTGATCGCTCGGCACTTCGATCAGCAATTCGAGGATTCCGACGTCGTCGCCACCGATGTGATCGCGCAGATGAACCTGCCGGAGATCAGCTCGCCCGCGATGTTCCGCGAGCACATGTCCGGGCTCGCGACCAACCAGATGCTACGCAGCAAGATCAGTTCGGTGTCCTATCTTGGCGACATCGCGATCTACGACGCCGACGGCGAGCTGATCAACTGGTCGCGGGCCCAGCCGCTGCCGAAGATCAACATCTCTTCTCGCGCTTACTTCCAGTCGTTCAAATCCGATCCCAAGGCCGAGCCGGTCATCCTGGAATCCGTCCGCAGCTACATCATCGGCAAATGGACCACGGTCGTCGCGCGGCGGCTGAACGGCGCCGACGGTGCCTTCCTCGGCGCGATGGTCCGGGGAATTGATCCCGACAGCTACCGGCAATATTTTGCATCTGTCGCGCTTGCCGAGGGCACGGCGATCTCGCTGTTCGATCGCGAAGGCAAGATGCTGGCGCGCTATCCGCACGTCGAAGAATTGATCGGACGGAGCTTCAAGGATGCCCCGCTGATGCGGAAGGCGCTGACCAACGGCGGTCAGCACACGCTTCGCGTCAGGAGTCCGATCGACGGCGAGGAGCGGCTGGGCTCGGCCGCGTCCCTCAACCATTTTCCCCTGGTCATCGTCGCCACCAATACGATGTCGGCTGCGCTTGCCGACTGGCGGCAGCAGACCGGTTTCATGGTTACGACGGCGATGCTTTCGGCCGTTATGATCGCGCTGATCCTGTATCTGATCATCCGGCAGATCAACCGGCAGAACCGCGAGGCCCAGGAGCGAATCGAATTGGAGCGGCAGCGGCTTGACACCGCCCTCAACAACATGTCGCAGGGGTTGATCCTGTACGATGCCGCCGGATATGTCGTCATTTGCAACCGCCGCTACGCGGACATGTTCGGTCTCTCGCACGACGTCATCAAACCCGGCTGCCACATCCGCGAGGCGATGTATCACCGCAAGGAGCGCGGCGCGTTCGATGGCAATGTCGAGGAATTTTGCGCCGAGGTCATGCGGATCGCGGCGGAAGGCACGGTCTCCACGCGAACTCATCAGCTAGCCAACGGCCGCGCATTCCAGGTCATCAACACGCCACTGGCGCAAGGCGGATGGGTTGCCACGATCGAAGACATTACCGAGCGTCGCAACCTGGAGCAGGAGCGCGACCGCAACCACACCTTCCTGCGCGAGATCATCGACCACATTCCCTCGCAGATCACGGTGAAGGATGCGCGCACGCGGCAATATCTGCTGCTCAATGGCGTCGCCGAACAATTGTTCGGCCAGTCTCGCCAGGATGTCGTCGGCAAGACCGCTTTCGACATCTTCCCTGAGGCGCCGGCCGCCCGTATCACCGAAGACGACAGCAGCGCGCTGAAATCGGCCAAGGGATTGTTCAAGGACGAACATCCCTGGCAGATGCCAGGCATGGGGCTTCGCTACATCACTTCGACCCGGATCGGCATCCATGACGAAGCCGGCGAGCCGCGCTATCTCATTCATGTCATCGATGATGTCACCGAGCGGCGTCGCGCCGACGAGAAGATCGCGCACATGGCGCATTACGATGCGCTGACTGATCTACCGAACCGCACGCTGTTTCGCGAGCAGATCGAACGCGAGCTGGCGGAGGTCGCCGGCGGCGGGCAGTTCGCGCTGCTCTACATCGACGTCGACGAGTTCAAAGGCATCAACGATTCGCTCGGCCACCATGTCGGCGACGAGCTGTTGAAGGCAATCGCGGGCCGTCTACGCGGCTGCCTGAAGCAGGGCGACCTGATCGCGCGGCTCGGCGGCGACGAATTCGCGGTCATCCAGACCGGGATCCAGTCCTCCGCCGACGTGGTGTCGTTCGTGACGCGGATCTACGAAGCGATCCGGCAGCCCTATCACTGTCTCGGCCATCAGCTCTCCACCGACGCGAGCATCGGGATCGCGCTGGCACCGCAGGACGGCTCCGATCTCGATCAGCTCATCAAGAATGCCGACCTCGCGATGTACGGCGCCAAGGCCGAAGGACGTCGCACCCACCGCTTCTTCGAGCCGGAGATGGACGCCAGCGCCAAGGCGCGTCTGACCATGGAGCAGGATCTGCGCCAGGCCCTGGTGAACGGCGGCTTCGAGATTCACTACCAGCCGCTGGTCGATCTACGCTCGGGCGAAGTCTCCGGCTGCGAAGCGTTGCTGCGCTGGCGCCATCCCGAGCGCGGCATGGTGTCGCCTGCCGAGTTCATTCCAATCGCCGAGGACACCGGCCTGATCAACGAGCTCGGCGACTGGGTGCTGCGCATGGCCTGCAACGAGGCCGCGACCTGGCCGGCGCATGTGCGGGTTGCGGTCAACGTCTCGCCGGTGCAGCTCAAATGCGACACGCTGGCGTTGCGGATCGCCGGCGCGCTCGCCGCCTCCGGGCTCGACCCGCGCCGGCTCGAGCTCGAGATCACCGAGGCCGTGCTGATCCGCGACGACGAGGCGGCGCTCTCGATCCTGCACCAGCTCCGCGCCATCGGCGTGCGCATCGCGCTCGACGATTTCGGCACCGGCTATTCCTCGCTGAGCTATCTGAAGCGCTTCCCGTTCGACAAGATCAAGATCGATCGCTGCTTCGTCGCCGACATTGCCGAGACGAACGGCGCGCCGGTGATCGTGCAGGCCGTGGTGAACATCGCCGCCGCCAGCAGCATGACCACGGTCGCCGAAGGCGTGGAGACCGAGGCCCAGCGCGAGATGCTGCGCAAGCTCGGCTGCACGGAGATGCAGGGCTATCTTTTCAGCGCGCCGAAGCCGGCCAGCGAGGTGCGAAAGCTGTTTCGCACGGGCGATGCCGCGCCGGTGGCGGCGGTGGCGTGATGACCAAGTCAAAGAGTCCTTCCAAGATCGTCGACGTCGCGGACTCCTACGCAGTGCGGCTGATGCAGCATCTGGTGGTGCCGACTTTCGTGATCGATCCGAAGCGCCGCGTCGTGATCTGGAATCGTGCATGCGAGCGGCTGACCGGCGTCGCCGCCTCGGAGGTGATCGGCACCAATAAGCACTGGCAGGCCTTCTACGAGACCAAGCGCCCCTGTCTCGCCGACCTGGTCGCGCTCGACCGGCCGGAGCAGCTGCCCGAGTTCTATTCGGAATATGCGGCGCGCGGTCATAACGGCCTCGGCTTTTCCGCGGAGAACTGGTGCGTGATGCCGAAGCTAGGCAGCCAGCTCTATCTCGCCATCGACGCCGGCCCGATCCACGACGAGGCCGGCCAACTGATCGCGGTGGTGGAAACGCTGCGCGACCTCACCGACCAGAAGCGCGCCGAGATGGCGCTGAAGGAGCTCGCCACCAAGGATGGGCTGACCGGCCTGTCGAACCGCCGCTCCTTCGACCAGATGCTGATGAGCGAATGGGCCCGCGCCCAGCGCACGCAGAAGCCGCTGGCAGTGCTGTTCGTCGACGTCGACCATTTCAAGCTGTTCAACGACCGCCACGGCCACCAGGCCGGCGATGAATGCCTGCGCGCGGTCGCCGCTTCCGTCAGCCGGCACGCCGTGCGGCCGCTCGATCTCGCCAGCCGCTATGGCGGCGAGGAGTTCGCGCTGATCCTGCCGGACACGACTTGCGACGCCGCCTGCGCCGTCGCCGACGAGATCCGCTGCGCTGTCACGGGCTTGCGGATCGCCCATGGCGCCACTGGCGCCAGCGACCACGTCACCCTCAGCGTCGGCGTCGCCAGCCACATTCCCGGCGAAGCCGATGGCGGGCCGGACCGGCTGCTCGGCGCCGCCGATCAGGCGCTCTATGCGGCCAAGCGGCTCGGCCGCAACCGCGTCATCTGCGCGGAACGGCTGCTCGCCGAATTCGCCGACCTTGGCCGGGAGGACGAGCCGGTTCCGGCGCCGGTCCGGCGCAAATCGGCTTAATCGCGAGCCGGTGAGAAGCGGTTGCCCGCCCCTCCCCAATCGGCTACATGAAGCTCACTGCACCCGTAGCTCAGCTGGATAGAGCGTTGCCCTCCGAAGGCAAAGGTCACACGTTCGAATCGTGTCGGGTGCGCCAGCCTTGTCGCCGTTTTCATGCCGGCGCTTAGGTCAGCATCGAGACGATCGTCTGGATCTGGTCGGAGGCGGACGAGACCAGCCCGTCATATGACGTCTGACCGTGTGCCGCAGCCTTCAAGACGTATTCCGCTACGGCCGCTTTGAGGCCGAACACCGACTGATCGGCCGGTACGCTCGCCATCACGGCCTCCAGCGCCTGCCGCATCGTCTGAATGAGCTCGGAGCTGTATTGCATTGGCTGTCCTCCGCCGGCTTATATTAGATTGCAGGCCCGCGCTCGCCACTCACAAGCCTGAGATTGCCCGTTGATGATCCGATACATTCCAGAGCGTCGCGCAGCGTCGGGCCATACGGCTGAGTTCAGCCAGACGATGCCGAACACGGTGGTGACGAAGAGCGACAACTGAAACGTCCCTCACCTCGCGCTTCGCTTCTCTCAATTGTATTATCCTTCCATGACCGGATCCGACACGATGACCGGCGAAGCCTCGCCCGTCCGCAAGATCATCCATATCGACATGGATGCTTTCTATGCGTCCGTGGAGCAGCGCGATAGTCCGGACCTGCGCGGAAAGCCGGTCGCAGTCGGAGGCTCTGCGGAACGCGGCGTCGTCGCGGCCGCCAGCTATGAAGCCCGCAAGTTCGGTGTTCGCTCTGCCATGCCATCCGTGACTGCGAAGCGGCAGTGCCCCGATCTGATCTTTGTCAAGCCGCGCTTCGAGGTCTACAAGGCAATCAGCAGGCAAATCCGCGACATCTTTGCCGAACACACGCCCATCATCGAGCCGTTGTCGCTCGACGAGGCGTCGGGCCACTATTGTCGCACCACGCCCTGACGGTCGACGTGCAATGCCAGGCCGGAATCACGCTCAACAGCTATCCCGGAGCGCTCGCTCAGGTGATCAGCAATCTCGCTCTCAACAATGCCTCGAACGCGTACCCTGACAAGAGAGGCGGCAGGTTTGTCATTACGGTTAGCCAACCGGACCCGACGTCAGTTCGCCTGGTCTGCGCCGATGAAGGCGTCGGAATCCTCGAGCCATTGCAGGCTCACATCTTCGATCCGTTCGTTACGTCAGCCGGCAGCGTGGCAGCGCCGGCCTGGGGCTCCACATCGCGTTCAATCTGGTTGTCTCATCGCTCAACGGGCGCTTGCGCCTCGAGAGCAAGGCGGGTCCGGGACTGATGGTGACGGAATTTTTTCAAATCCCGCCACCCGTGAAAGTCGATCCGCTCGGGCCGATCAATGCCTCACGTGCTCGAACACCACGATCACGCCGGTCGGCTCGGGCTCGTGCGCCATGAGGCGGGTCAGGTCGGAATCGCCCCAATCGGCGAGGCTGACGACCTCGCCACTCTGGCGGTCGGCGCCGAGCGACGGTGTGGGCTCGAGGACCTTGAGGCCCATCTCGTCGACGAAGAAGGTGTGCTCGCCGAACATGCTGTTGAGCTGCGGCATGGCCGGATGCTCGTCGGGCAGCACCTGAGCGCCGAGTTGGTTGACGGTCTGCTTCACCTGTTCGGATGTGAGCTTCATGAGCTGCTCCGTTCTGTCACGTCGGGTTTCGTTGAGCTGAGCCAGAGCGGTCGTTCCCTGCCTCGATGCGCCTGGCTCAAACGTCCGAACAAGTGCTGCGCACAAATGTTCCTGAGAAATGTATTTCGTGATCGCGCGCCGCGTCTGCCGCGCTCGCGGCACGAGATCGCCACAGGAAGCACACGATCCAGCGACCCGACGACCTTCTACTAACCCGCTACTCGCTCCGGTCCCCGCCGGCCGACAGCGCGCAGATGCGTGATAGATAGGTGTAGGGCAGGCCGGTCTCCTCGGCCCAGGCGTTGAATTGCGCCTGCACCTTGGCGAGATCACCCTTCGATCTGACCTCTTCGGCAATGTCGAGACCTGCATCGCGCAGGCAGGCGACAACGTCCTTGGAAGTCACAAAACCGTCCCAGCCAACAAAGCGCAGCAGCATCTGGCCGGTATTGCCTCCTAACCGGCTGCCGCGCTTGGTGAGGAGATCGAGCAGGCCGATCTCGTCGGACGATGGCCATTTCGCCAGAAACTTGCCGAAGCTGCCGTGCTCCTTCGCGATCTCCTGCACGAAAGCGGCATTGTCGCGCACCGACATGATCTTGGCGCCATTGCGTACGATGCGTGCATCGCGCAGCAGGCCTTCCCAATAATCCTCGGGCTGGAAGCTGAGCTTGGCCGGCTGGAAATGCAGGAAGGCGGCTTCGAAACCGGCCCATTTCGAGTCGATCACGCTCCATGCAAAGCCGGCGCAGAACACCCGCCTGGTCATCTCGGCGAGGATGCGGTCGTCGCCAAGCTTCGCCAGGCGCTTGAGGTCTGGCCTTGCCGGCATCAACTTCTCCAGCGCCTTGGGCCCGCCCTTGCGTTTCTCGGCGCGGGCACGAATGGTCTTGAAGGAGGTCATGCGGACAAGAGCGGTTGAGGGTGCGTCACGAGATCAGAATTCGATGATCCGGTCCAGTCCTGCGCGACCCGATCGCCATGCGTGCCGCAGCGTGCTCTCGCAGCGATGATCATGGCACCGCCGGCGATCGTCTCAGGCCAAGATCGATCGCGCGCGCGTTTCCATCACGCTCGCGAGAGCGCGGGCACCTCCTCGGGCATGATCGCTTGGAGGCCGCCGAAGCGGCGTTCGCGGCCGTGGAAAGCAGCGAGCGCTTCGGCGAGATCGCCCGCGTCGAATTCGGGCCACATCCGCTCCGTGAAGTGCAGCTCGGCATAGGCGCCCTCCCAGAGCAGGAAATCCGACAGCCGCTTCTCGCCCGAGGTGCGGATGATGAGATCGACGTTGCGCAGGCTGGCCTCGCCGGTGACCAGTTGCGAGAACGCTTCGCGGGTGAGGCTGGTCAGCGCTGCTGCTTTCGCCGCGGCATTGAGGATGGCATCGCGCGCGGAATAGTCGACGGCGATGCGCAAATGCAGCGTGCTGCCATGGGCGGTCGCCTCTTCGGCACGCGCGATCGCGCTGGCGATGCCGTCGGGCAGACGGTCGCGGCGGCCGATCACGGTGAGGCGCACGCCGTTCTTGATCAGGCTCTGCACTTCATTGGAAAGGTAGAAGCGCAGTAACGTCATCAGCGCGGCGACCTCGGCCCTCGGCCTGCGCCAATTGTCGGTGGAAAAGGCGTAGAGCGTCAACGTGCCGATGCCCTGCTTGGGCGCGGCCTCGACGATACGGCGGATGGTCTCGACGCCGGCCTCGTGGCCGCGCACGCGCGACAGGCCTCGCCGCGTCGCCCATCTGCCATTTCCGTCCATGATGATACCGACGTGAAGCTTGTCGTCGCAGGACACAGGCTTACTTTGCATTACAAAGTCTCCGGTCAAAAAAAGAGGATCAAGTCGAAGCGAAACCGAGACGGCCGAGCGGCGGCGCCTCGCGGCCGGCGGCCTTGGCGGCGTCGCGCACGAGGCGTTCGAGCACGGCGAGATAATCGAGGAAGCGGCGGCGGCCGGACTTGGTGAGACGACAAGTCGTGTGCGGGCGATTGCCTTCATAACCCTTGGTCACCTCGACGAGGCCGGCCTCCTGGAGCACGGCGATGTGCCGGCTGAGATTGCCGTCGGTGAGGCCGCAGAGCTGCTTGAGGTCGGCGAATGCCAGCCCCTTGGGGTGCGCCATCAACGAGGTCAGCAGGCCGAGCCTCGCCTTCTCGTGGATGACGCGATCAAGCCCCTCATAGGAGAAGGGCGCGCTGTCAGGCTTCGACATCATGGTCTCCGGATGCGAAATACAGAATGGCGGCCATCACCGACTGCCCGATCACGAAGGGCAGACCCATGGTCCATGGCGACAGCATCTTGGTCTGGCTCGCCAGCGCCACCACCGCAAAGCCGGACACGAAATACCAGGCGCCAACGAGCGCGACGGTGCGCGGCAGCGAGCGGACGGAGGCGAAGATGCCGAGCGATACCAGGATCTGCCACAAGCCGGGCAACAGCCACAGCGTTTCGGCCGCGAACTTCCACATCACCACCGCAAGCAGCACGCCCGCAGCGCCTGCAGGCAGGAACTGCTCGACCGCCTGGTGGATCATGGCATCGGCAAGACCGGAATGATGGCGGCGCGAGCGCGCGCGCATCTCGATCCCGATCAGGAGGCCGGAGAGCGCGGCGGCAATGAACCAGCCGATGAAGAAGGCGAGCGGCTGGCTGGTGGGATCGCCAAGCAGCCAGAATTGCAGAATCGCGGTGATGAGCGCGACGGCACCTGTCGCCGCCATAGTCGCCGGGCCGTAGCCGCGGAACGCGGTGCCCGCCGCGATCTGGCTGCGGATCGCCACGATATCGGCCAGTGCCTTGTCGAGATCGCGCATTGGCAACGCCAAAATCTCGTTCCGCTCATGCTTCCCGGGATTATTCCCGCCACTTTGTATTACAAAGTATATGGCACTGCAAAGTAAAGGCAAGCCCGAATGTCGCGGCAAGGAGATGTTGTCCGCGCGAGCAACTGCCGGTTGCGTTGCCGATCCCGCCACGGCTAAGATGCAGCCAAAGCATTCCCGGGGGCTGGTATGTGGCTTAAATCGTTTGTCGTTGCGTCTTTGTTGCAAGTGGGTGTCATCAGCGCCGCGCATGCGGCGGGACCGTTCGGCTCCGTCAACGTCGGCAACTGGATCGGCGGCGCCTTCAGCAATGACCAAACGGACGGCTTCTCCCATTGCGCTGCAACGACGCCCTATGCGAACGGCGTGATCCTCGTCGTGAGCCAAAACGCCGCCGGCACCTGGTCGCTCGCCTTTGCGAGTCCCGGTTACCGCTTCAACAAGGGCGAGAACGCCGCGATCGACGTGACCTTTGACGGGCAGGAGCAAGCTAGGCTGTACGCTACGGCGTATCAGTCCAACATGCTCACGGCCATCATGCCGCTCAATGTCGTGCGTACGTTTCAAAAGGCGAGCCTTATGGTGGCAACAGCCGGCCGCGCCGTACTGAATTTCGATTTGACATCGACCGGGCCGGTCATCGCGGCATTGGCCAATTGCGTGAGCAAGGTGAAGGCCGACGGGCTCGACAAGGCCGGCGACTTCACCAAGGGTGCGGCCAAGCCGGCGGCCACGGCGGAGAAGCAGGCGTCTCCGCCGGCTGGAAGCAAAGTTGCCAGGGCAAGGAGCGGCACCGGCTTTGTGGTCAGCGCCGGCGGCCATGTTGTCACCAACAATCACGTGATCAATGGCTGCGTCGGCGACATCAGGGGCAACCTCACCGGCGAGGCCGCAATGGTGCTGCGCGTCGTTTCGACCGACGCCAACAATGATCTTGCTCTCCTTCAGGCGCCGTCGACGACGGCATTCAAGGACTTTGCCCGGATCCGCGACCGCTCGTTTCACTCCGGCGATTCCGTCGTCGCGATCGGCTTTCCCTACCACGGATTGCTCAGCTCGGACTTCACCGTGACGACCGGTATCGTGAGCTCGCTCAGCGGCATGCGCAATGACACGCGCTTTCTGCAAATCAGTGCACCCGTGCAACCCGGCAATAGTGGCGGCCCGTTGTTCGACACCACCGGCCAGATCGTGGGCGTGGTCACCGGCAAGATCCCCGGATTGCGCATCGCCGCTGCGACCGGCGATATTCCCGAGAACATCAACTTCGCCATCAAGACCGGCGCGCTACGCGATTTCCTCGACAATTCCGTGGTGCCGTACCAGACCGCCGAGCCGAAGGGCGAGCTCAAGACTACCGACATCGCCGGCAATGCCCGCGCCTACACGATGCTGATCTCGTGCAATGCGACCGAGCAGGCCGACGCGAAGCGGTAGAACGGCGGCTGGCGGCGTCCCACACGCCGGCATCGTCCCGACGAAGGCCAGGACGACATTACTGAACGAGGCGGCCTCTCAGCCGTGACAGCACGCCTCCTTCGCCGCCTGCGGTTCGTACTCGTCGCGCAGGCGAACCCAGTCCATCGGATAGGGCAAACCGTCCTCGTGACGGCCGAGCGGCGTAAGGTCGAGGTACTGATAGGCGGCATTCATCATATCGAGCCCGCGGGCGAAGCATGAGTAAGTGTGGAAGATCTCGCCCGCCTCGTTGCGAAAGAACACGCTGATGCCGGGCAGCTCGGGCCCATAGAACGGCGTGGTGCCGAAATTGTACTTCGGCACGCCCTTGTCGATCTGTTCGCGCGTGAACGAGACTTCATAATCGTAGTTGAAGTCGTTGCTTCCCGAGGAGACCCAGTCGAAGGTCCAGCCCATACGCTTTTTGAACGCGTCGAGCTTGGCAACAGGCGCGAGCGAGATCGCAACCATGCTGGTGTCGCGCGCCGCCAGATGCGGCACCATGCGCTCGAAACCGTCGGCCCAGAACGAGCAACTCTTGCAGGCGGCGTCCCAATCGGGTGCGAACATCACGTGCTGCACCACGAGCTGCGGCCGGCCCTTGAACAGATCGCCGAGCGTCAGCTTGCCGTTCGGTCCGTCGAACACGTAGTTCTTGTCGACCTTGACCCAGGGCAATGCACGGCGCTCCTCGGCCAGACGCTCGCGGGCGGCAGTGAGCTCCTTTTCATGGGCCAGATGAACCTTGCGGGCGGCGATCCATTGCTCGCGCGAGACGATCTGATGTTGCTGCATGGTATCCTCCTCTGATCGGGGTCAGCCGACGAAGGCGTCGAGCTTGTCGAAGAACGAGCTCCAGCCGCGCAAATGATTGTTGCGGGCGGTTTCGTCGAAGAACTGGGCGTGATGGAAGACCATCAAGGTGCCGGCGCTGTCCGGCTTCAGCGTGATCGTCACCAGCGATTCGCGTTCCGGCGTCGAATGCCAGGCCCAGGTGAAGACCAGCCGCTCGTTCGGCACGACGTCGCGATAGGTACCGCCGGCCTCGAAATATTCGCCGTCGTCACGGGTGAAGCCGATGCGAAAGCTGCCGCCGGTGCGGACGTCGAGCTCGGCCCGAAGGGTCGCCGGCTTCATGTTCGGCGGCCCGAACCATTGCGCTAGCTGCTCGGCTTGCGTCCAGGCGGCGTAGACCTTTTCCGGCCGCGCGCGGAGCCGGCGCGTGAGCGTGAGGCTTGGACTTTCCTTTGGGCGTTCCGTTGAGCGTTCGGCGGCGGCTGCGTTGGCCATGTCTCTTCCTCCACAAAGGCGGCGAGGCGATCGAGATTGTCGGACCAGAATTGGGCGTAGCGATTGAGCCAGTTCATCGCCTGCTCCATCGGCTGCGCGGTGAGCCGGCAGGCGACCGTTCGCCCGGTCTTCTCCCGGACGATCAGACCCGCATCCGTGAGCACGTCGAGATGCTTCATGATCGCCGGCAGTGAGATCGGGAACGGTGCGGCCAGCTCGCTCACCGACAGGCCGTCCTGCTCGCCGAGCCGTGCCAGCAGGGCACGCCGCGTCGGGTCGGATAGCGCCGCAAAGGTCCGGTCCAGCGTCTCGTCCTGATACTTAACCATGAGGTTTAGTATAGGCGCGCGCGGTGACGCATCAAGCGAGAAACCCCGCACGCGGTTCTGCACGAGCGCGTGATCAGGCAGCGGTCAGTGAGACGTGGGGCGCGGCTAATACGGCGCGACGGCCCGCCTGCGGTGCATCCGCGGCTGAGGTTGCAGCGGCTGCAGCTGGCCGTAGCCGAAACGGGGATTGCGATCGCAGTACAGCAGCCGGCCGGAGACGCTGGCCTGACATTGTTCATAGGTGCTGTAGGCGCATTCACCGGGATAGTCGTACTCGCCGCCTTGGGCACACCAGGGATAGTCGCGCGCGGCGGCTGGGGGAATGGCGGCGAAACCGGCAAGGACCGTCATGCCGAGCGTCAGCAGCGCCAATCGAATATTGCGCATGATCCAACTCCTCTCCTGCTGGCGTGAGATACGCCACCATCCTCATCAGGTTTGGTCGCGCCAATTTATTCCAGATCGAGTGTAGCGCGCGGCAAGAAAAAAGCCCTGCCGGACGGCAGGGCTCCAATCGCGTTGATCACAAGATCTCTACTCGACCTTCAGGCCGGCGAACTCGACGACCTTCTTCCATTTCTCGGTTTCGGCCTTGATCTCCTCACCGAACGCCTCGGGCGTCTGCACCCGCGGCTCGCCGCCGAGCTCGACCAGACGCTTGGTCATGTCGGGCTCCTTCATCAGCGCGTTGACCTCATTGTTGAGCTTGGCGATGATCTCCTTGGGCGTGTTCTTGGGTGCGCCCATGCCGAACAGCGCGCTGGCCTCATAGCCCTTGACGGTCTCGGCGATCGCGGGCACGTCGGGCAATTGCGCCGAGCGTTCCGTGGTGGTGACGCCGATTGCACGCAAGCTGCCGGAACGGATGTGCTGGATGATCGAGGGCATGTTGTCGAAGATCACCTGCACCTGGCCGCCGAGCATGTCGGTGATCGCGGGCGCCGCGCCGCGATAGGGCACGTGCTGCATCTTGCAGCCGGTCATGGCCATGAACATCTCGCCGGACAGATGCACCGAGGTGCCGTTGCCGGACGAGGCCATGTTCACCTTGCCGGGATTTGCCTTCACATATTCAATGAACTCGGCGACGCTCTTGGCCGGCACGTCCTTGTTGACCGTCATCACGTTCGGCACACGCTGGAACGAGGCGACCGGGGCGATGTCGCGCACGAAGTTGAACTTCAGGTTGGTGTACAGCGAGGCGTTGATGTAGTTGGCCGGATTGACCAGCTGCAGCGTGTAGCCGTCGGGCTCGGCGTTGACGACCGATTCGGTGGCGATATTGTTGCCGGCGCCAGGCTTGTTCTCGATCACGAATTGCTGGCCTAGCCTTTCCGACAGCCGCTGGCCGATCAGCCGCGCCAGGATGTCGGTGGCCCCGCCCGGTGGATAGCCGACCACCCATTTCACCGGACGGGCCGGATAATCGGCGGCAAGGGCCTTGGACAGCGGGGCGGCTGCAAGCGGACTGGCGGCGAGCAGGCCCAGCGCGGTACGGCGAGTGATCATCTCAAGGGTTCTCCCAGTGTTGTTCTTGAAAGCCGGATATCTTGAAAGCGTCGTCGGCGCGGTTGTAACAAAGCTTGCCGCAGGCGGAAAGTGCACGGGGCGCATCACGACGAAAGGATAAGACATGCCGGTCAAGGTTCATGCCCTGGATCATCTCGTGATCAATGTCGCCGATGTCGCAGCGACCGCGGAGTGGTACCGCAGGATTCTCGGCATGGAAGTCAAGGTGTTCGACCCCGGCGGCGGCAAAGCGCCGCGGACTTCGCTCGTATTTGGTGACCAGAAGATCAACGTGCGGCCGCGCGATGGCGATAAGGTGGAGTGGTTCACCGCGGACAACCCGACCGCCGGCAGCGAGGATCTGTGCTTCCTCACCTCCGCCGCGCCCGAAGAGGTGATGGCGCATTTGCAGGCGCACGGCGTCACGATCGAGGAAGGGCCGGGCCCGAGGCAAGGCGCCCGCGGCACGCTGCGCTCGGTCTATTGCCGAGATCCCGACGGCAGCTTGATCGAGATCTCGTCTTACGCCGATTAGGGCGCGCTCGCGCTTGTCCTACGTCATCAGGTCCGGGCTTGTCCCAGGCATCCACGTTCTTTGTGCGGCAAGACGTGGATGGCCGGGTCAAGCCCGGCCATGACGGTGAGAGAGCGAGCGCTGGTTAATCCATGCCGCCCCGCCGAGTTGCTCCCCGCGCGATCCAATGGCAGGAAGACGCAATCATCCAAAGACAGCCGCCATCAAGATGCAGGCTGCACGGGAGGACACATGACCAATCCACAGACCGCCGGGATCATAGGCCCTTTCGACGGGCTCGACGTGTCCTGGCTGCTGAAGCTGCGCGCCGAGGTGCGCAACTCACATCCGTTCCTGATCTGGGCGCCGTTCGATGCGCCGGCGCGGCGCTGGAGCTATGGCGAGTTTCACGAGCGGGTCGGCGCGCTCGCGGCGGGCCTCGCCAAGCGCGGCGTCAAGCCCGGCGAATATGTGCTCATCCATCTCGACAATTGCATCGAGGCGATGCTGGCCTGGTTCGCCTGCGTCGAATTGGGCGCAATCGCGGTGACCACCAACACCCGCTCGGCGCCAGCCGAGATCGCGTACTTCGCCGATCATTGCGGCGCGGTCGCCGCGATCACGCAGCCGTCCTATGCGGAAGTCGTCGCGCAGAACTGCCGCAACATCCGCTGGATGGCGGTGACCTCGCACGATGCGGGCACAGCGCCCGCGCAAGCGGTCGCACGCGGCGACAGTTTTGAATCCCTGTTCGCCGACAGTGCCGACCGTCCCAGGCGCGCCACCGATCCGCTCGCGCCGTGCAGCGTGCAGTACACATCGGGCACGACGTCGCGCCCCAAGGCGGTGCTGTGGACCCACGCCAACGCGCTGTGGGGCGCCAAGATCAACGCCGCGCATGAAGACCTTCATGCCGGCGACGTGCACCAGACCTACCTGCCGCTGTTCCACACCAATGCGCTGGCCTATTCCATGCTGGCGACGCTGTGGGTCGGCGCCACCTGCGTGATCCAGCCGCGCTTCTCCGCCAGCCGGTTCTGGCGCGTCGCGCGCGAGCACGGCGCGACCTGGACCTCGACGATTCCGTTCTGCATGAAAGCGCTGCTCGAGCAGGAGATCCCCCATGATCACAAATTCCGCCTGTGGGGTAGCGCGATCAACGAGCCGCCGGCGTTCGCCGCGTTCGGCGTCAAGATCATCGGCTGGTGGGGCATGACCGAGACGATCACCCACGGCATCGTCGGCGAGGTCGACCAGCCCAACATACCCATGTCGATCGGCCGCGCCGCGCCGGAGTACCAGATCCGCATCACCGATGACGACGGCCGGCCGACGGAAGTCGGCGGCACCGGCAATCTCTCGATCAAGGGCATCCCCGGCCTATCGCTGTTCGCCGAATATCTGCACAACGAGAAGGCGACGCGCGAGAGTTTTGATGAGCACGGCTTCTTCCTCACCGGCGACCGTGTCGAACGGCTGGCGAACGGCTACATCAAGTTCGGCGACCGCGCCAAGGACATGCTGAAGGTCGGCGGCGAGAACGTCGCGGCCTCCGAGATCGAGCAGGTGATCGCGCTCGTTCCCGGCGTGCGCGAGGCCGCGGTGGTGGCGAAGACGCATCCGATGCTGGACGAGGTGCCGGTCGTCTTCATCATTCCGCAGGGCGGCGTCGCCGATGCGGCGCCCGACCTGCATGATCGCGTGATGGCAGCCTGCCGCGCCGGCCTCGCCGACTTCAAGGTGCCACGCGAGATCAGGCTCGTCGACGACATGCCGCGCTCGACGCTGGAGAAGGTGGCGAAGGCGGAGCTGCGCAAGATGGTGGGGTGACTTCACCCTCCCCTGAGGGGGCCTTGAGGGGGAGGGTAAGCAGGCCGCGCGCCTCTGCAATTGCAACGTCTCGCTCAGAACGATCCCAGCGCCACCGGGCGGAACGCCTGCAACAGCTGCTGGTCGAGCTTGCCGCCCATGCCTTCCATCATCGTGAACGCACGCGAGTGGGTGAAGGGCATGCGGTAGGCGCGCTTCTCCACGAGAGCGGCGTAGATGTCGACGATCGTCGTCAGCCGCACGATGTCGCTGATCTGGTTCGACGACAGCCCATTCGGATAGCCGGAGCCATCGAGGAACTCGTGGTGATGCAGCACCACGTCGAGCATCTCCGGCGGGAAGCCGCCTTGCGCGGCGAGCGCGTCATAGCCACGGCGGGGATGCTGGCGCACCTCGGCCATCTCCTCGTCGGTGAGCTTGCCGGGCTTGTCGAGCAGTGCGGAGGGAACGAAGGCCTTGCCAACGTCGTGCAGCAGCGCGGCGCGAGTCAGGCGGCGCTGGTCGTCCTCGCGCATGCCGAGATGCTGCGAGAAAGCGACGGCAAAGCCGGTGACGAACAGGCAGTGCCGATAGCTGCCGACATGGTGGCAGCCGACCGTGGTGAGCCATTCGCGCAGTGAGGAGTGCTTGATCGCTTTCAGAATCTTGCTCTCGGCGGCAATGACGTCGTCGAAGGTCAGGGGCACGCCGAGCGGAAGCTTCTCGAACATCTTTGCCAAAACGGCATGCGCCGCCTCGACGCCGCGGTTGAGCGTCTTGCCGCGGTCGGTCGCGTCATAGAGGGCGGTGTCCGGAAAGGCGGAGTGGATGCGCTGAAGGATGGCGTCCGCCTGCAGCGGGCGCGAGATGGTGTCGGTGGCGCCTAGCGCCCAGGCCTGCATGGTGCCGTGGTGGAGGGCATCGGCGAGTACGAACAGGCGCGGCATCGACCGATAAGCATCGCCGCGCAGCTTGTTGCGCACCCGCTGCACGCTCTCGGGCGAGCGCAGATTGATATCGACGACGAGGCCGGAGAGATCCCGCGACGGCTTGTCGGGGATGTCCTGGGTCGTCACCGTCGAGACCTCGCCGACCGCTTTCAGGATGCTGACGAGCTCGCTGCTCTCGTCGCTCCGGTCGGAAGCGAGCAGAAGCCGGCGTTTGGCGGCGGGTTTGGCTGAGGCGTTCATGACTTCCCCAAAAGGGCACCGAGAGCACGGGCGTATTGGCCTTAAGCCTAAGCCGGATCAGGTTCTCTGGCCCTTAAGAGGCGTGCTCAATGGAACCCTGCGCAATTGGAGGCAATTTGAGGAATTTCCGCTGTGGGGCGGCGCCAAACAAAAAAGTCGAAAAACAACCCCATGCACAGTAGCCATGTCATTGAGGCGTAAGGAGTATTTTGGGCGCCATCGCCACACCCTCCGCTGTCATCGCCCGCCTTGACCGGGCATGACAGTGAGCGTGTGGAGGCGGCGCCAAAACAAATCCGCCGGAGGTTGCCCTCCGGCGGATCGTCTCAAGCAGCCTTGGCCAGCCTTACGCCTTCATGCTCGCCTTCACGGCTTCGGCCGTGATCGGCAGCGCCCGGACGCGGGCGCCGGAGGCGTTGAAGATGGCGTTGCCGATGGCGGGAGCCACCACCGTCACCGCGGGCTCGCCGACGCCGGTTGCCTTCTCGCCATTGGCGATCACGGCGACGGCGACTTCGGGCGTCTGGCTCATGCGCAAGGGCGTATAGCTGTCGAAATTGGTCTGCTCGATGCCACCGTCCTTGAGTGTCGCCTTCTCGTACATCGCCAGCGACAGGCCCCACAGCGCCGCACCCTCGACCTGGGCGCGGATGTTGTCGGGATGCACCTGGGTGCCGACGTCGGTTGCGACCGTGAGCTTCTTCACCGTCACCTCACCCGATGGCGCCACCGCGACATGGGCGACGCAAGCCGTCCAGCTCGCAGTCGCACGCTCCTGCGACGACACACAGGCCACACCCATGCCCTCGCCTTTCGGCAGCTGCTTGGTACCATAGCCGGACAATCCCATCGCGGCGAGCAGCGTGTTGCGCAGCCGCTGCGCGCCGCCGTCGTTCTTGCCGGCACCATCGAGCAGCGAGATGCGGAACTGCGCGGGGTCTTTGCCCGTCGCCGCCGCGATCTCGTCGATCATGCTTTCGACCGCCCAGAAGGTCCAGCCCGGCGCTACCGAACGGAGCTGGCCGGACGGCGTGGCGTTGTGCGCGAGCTCGTTCTTGATCGCGCGCACATAATGGTTGGGCACGGTGTAGAAGAAGTCGGCCCCGTTCACCGTGAAGGAATCGAGCGGGCCTTTCTTATCGACCGACGGCGTCAGGAAGTCCGGGATTCCCCAGCGCGCGGTCGGCCAGGCCGAGACCACGTCGTGGCTGATCGCAATGAGCTTGCCATCGCCGTCCACGCCGGCCTTGACCTTTTGATAGGTAAGCGGGCGCGAGAAATCCATCGTCATGTCGTTCTCGCGCGAATAGATCACCTTCACCGGCTTGCCGACCGCCTTTGCCGCCTGCACCGCCGGAATCATCATGTCGGCATCGAGACGCCGGCCGAATCCGCCGCCCAGCCACATCTGGTGCATGACCACGAATTTCGGATCGATCCCGGCTGCACCTGCGGCGATCGCGCCGGAGCGTGTCGCGAACTGGTTGCCGGAATAGATGTGCAGGATGTCGCCCTTGAACTCCGCTGTGGCGTTCATCGGCTCCAGCGGCGCGTGGATGTTGATGCTGGTGGTGTACTCGGCCTCCAACACCTTGGCGGCCGAACCGAGGGCTGCATTGGGATCGCCGTCCTTGACGAAGAACTGGCCGGAATCCTCTAACATCTGAAGCCGCTTGGCTTCATCGAGCAGCGACTGGCTCGACAGCTTGGCGTTCGGGCCATTGTCATAGGCGATCTTCAGCGCTTGCGCCGCCTTCTTGGCGTTGGCGTAGGTGCTGGCCACCGCGACGACCCAGCCCGATGTCGTTCCGGTCTTGTCGTCGAGCGTGACGGCCTTGATGAAGCCCGGCACCTTCTTGGCGCCGCTGTCGTCGACCGATTTCACCGTGGCGCCGAAGCGCACCGGCGGCGTGACCACCGCGCCATAGACCATGCCCGGCAACATCACGTCGATGCCGTACTTTGCCGTGCCATTGGTCTTCGAGGGGATGTCGAGCTGCGGCACCGACACGCCGATCATGGTGTATTGATCCGGCGTCTTCAGCTTGATCGCCTTCAGCTCATCCGGCGTGAAGGTTTTGGTCGCCTTGCCGCTCTTCACCACATCGGCGAACGACATCTGCTTCTTCGACTTCGGATGCACGATCATGGAATCGCGCACCACGAGCTCCGAGGCCGGCACACCCATGGCGGCGGCCGCGGCTTCCGTTAGTGCCATGCGGCCCGCAGCGCCCGCGCGGCTCATGGCGTCGAAGTTCATCATGGTCGACCAGCTGCCGCCGGTGATCTGCGCGCCCAGCACGGGATCGTTGAACTTCGGGTCGTTGGAGGCAAGCGACACGCGCATGTCGCTCCATTTCGCGCCCAGCTCCTCGCAGACGATCTGCGCCATGGTGGAGGCGATGTGCTGGCCCATATCGGCCTTGCCGCAGGTCACGGTGACGAGACCGTCCGGCGAGATCGCATACCAGACGCTCGGCTCGAAGTTCGAAGGCGCCGCAAGCGCGTCGCTGATGCCGGGCACGCCGGCGTAGCCGAGCACGAGACCCGTCGCGGCGGTGCCGACGAGGAAGGAGCGGCGGCTGAGATCGGTCGCCTCTGGGGCGACGTTGTTCACGTGCTTATTCATGTGGGCCTCCGTTCGGTGGCCGTGGATGCGGTGCGCATCTCGGACGCGGCCCGCATAATCGCCTTCTGGATCCTCGAATAGGTCATGCAGCGGCAGAGATTGCCATCCATGTGAGCGACGACCTCTTCCTTGGTCGGATTGGGATTTTTCGACAGCAGCGAGGCTGCCTGCATGATCTGCCCGGACTGGCAATAGCCGCATTGCGGCACCTGCTCGGCGATCCAGGCCTTCTGCAAGGGATGATCGCCCTTGGCGGAGAGGCCTTCGATGGTGGTGATCTTCTTGCCAGCGACGTCTCCGACCATGGTCTGGCACGAACGCACGGCTTCGCCGTTGACGTGCACGGTGCAGGCACCGCACAGCCCGGCGCCGCAGCCGAACTTGGTGCCGGTCATCTGCAATTGCTCGCGGATCGCCCAGAGGAGCGGCGTGTCGTTCGCCGCATCCACGGACAGACTCCGCCCGTTGATGGTGAGTGTTGGCATAGGCGTCTTCCCCTGCCGGTGCATGAAGCCGCTTACGGCGGCAACTTGTGCGGCGGACGCCCACCGGGCTGGCGTCGGCCTAGACGGCGAGCATGATCGCGTTCACGCGCGGAGGCAAATGCAATTTGGAATGGGTCGAAAAAACCAGCTCTGCACTTGCTCGTTGTGCGCCGCGCCAAGAACGCGGTGTAGCCACTGGACACAACAGCAAGCGCATCCGACATGCGTGCCATCGCATTCAGGCAGTTTCTTCCAGGTAACTTGGCGCGCTAGAGTGATGAAACGAAATGGCGGCGCAGTGTCCCTTCTCCCCTTGTGGGAGAAGGTGGCGCGAAGCGTCGGATGAGGGGTATCTCTCGGCTCGCGAGACCGTTTGTGAGGAGAGAACCCCTCACCCGGCTTCGCTCCGCGAAGCCACCCTCTCCCACAAGGGGCCCCACAAGGGGAGAGGGTGCACCGTTATCGCGGCGACGAGACCAGAAACAACAGGGCGGGAAGCAATGCCAAGGATCGATCGAGACGGCGTCGGGATCTACTATGAGGTTCACGGCAACGGGCCGCCGTTGCTGCTCACTCACGGCTATTCATCGACATCGGCGATGTGGCATGGGCAAATCGATGCGCTCGCGAAGAACCACAAGCTCGTGCTGTGGGACATGCGCGGCCACGGCCAGTCCGATTACCCCGATGATCCCGATGCCTACAGTGAAGCACTCACGGTCGGCGACATGGCGGCGATCCTCGACGATATCGGCACTGAGCGCGCCATCATCGGGGGTCTCTCGCTCGGCGGCTACATGTCGCTCGCGTTCTATCGCGCCTACCCACAACGCGCCCGCGCGCTGCTGATCATCGACACTGGCCCGGGCTTCAAGAAGGACGATGCGCGCGAGGCCTGGAACGCGCGCGCGCTTGCCACCGCCGACAGGCTCGACCGCGAAGGCCTCGACGTCCTCCAATCGGCGACGCGCGAGCGCGCCACCGCCAGCCATCGCAACGCCGACGGGCTAGCGCTCGCCGCACGCGGCATGCTGACCCAGCGCGACGCGCGCGTGATCGAGCTATTGCCCGACATCACGGTGCCGTCGCTGATCGTGGTCGGCGCCGACGACACGCCGTTCCTGGCGGCGTCCGACTATATGGCGGCAAAGATCCCCGGCGCACAAAAGGTCGTGATCCCCGCCGCCGGACACGCCGTCAACATCGATCAGCCCGAGGCTTTTGTTGACGCGATCGCGCCTTTCCTGAAGAACTTGCCGGGATAGACCGATCAAGCAAGGACGTAGGCAATGAAGCGGGCGATGCTGGCTGCTGGAACGATGTTGCTATCGATATCTGCGCAGGCCGAGCCGTTCGGCGCGGTGCCGCCGCGCCAGCCCTTCGTCGCAACCTTGTCGAACAACACGCCGCTCGCGTTCGGCATGGATGCCGAACAGACCGCCCGTGCCCTCGGCCAACCGCTGCAATATGTGCGCGGGCGTCCCGGCGACGAAATCTATCTTGCTTTGCGCAACATCGGCGGCAGCCGCTTGATCCCCAACCGCCACCGCCTGTTCCTGCAATTCCGTCACGGCCGGCTGGCAGGATGGAAGGAGGATTACGGCGAGAACTGGATGTGGGAGTGAGGTGGACCTCCTCATGGTGAGGAGCGGCGAAGCCGCGTCTCGAACCATGAAAGGCCCCGCGGCTACATCTCGGCCTGGCATCCTTCGAGACGCGCTGACGCGCTCCTCAGTATGAGGGGAGACAACTTTCGAATCGAAGACCAACCAAGAAGGACAACCCGCGTGGGACAAGACATCAAGCTGACGGCTTCGGACAATTTCCAGCTGGGCGCCTATCGCGCCGATCCCGCAGGCACGCCGAAAGGCGCGGTGGTGGTGATCCAGGAGATCTTTGGGGTCAATCACCACATCCGCTCGGTCTGCGACCGTCTTGCAGGAGAAGGCTATGTCGCGATCGCGCCGTCGATCTTCGATCGGACCGCGCCGAATTTCCAATCGGGCTATTCGCCCGACGAGATCGCGGAGGCGCGCAAATTCGTCGCCAATCCGGACTGGGCCGCGATGCTGCGCGACACCCAGGCGGCGATCGATGCAGCCAGAAGCGTAGGCCCGGTCGGCATCATCGGCTTTTGTCTTGGCGGCAGCATCGCCTTCCTCGCGGCGACGCGGCTGTCGGGTCTCAAGGCCGCGATCGGCTATTACGGCGGCGCAGTGGTGCGCTTCGCGGACGAGACGCCGAAGGTGCCGACGCAGCTGCATTTCGGCGAGAAGGATGCCGGCATTCCCCTGACCGACGTCGACGCCATCAAGGCGAAGCGGCCCGATATCGAAGTCTTCGTCTATCCGGGCGCGCAGCATGGCTTCCATTGCGACGAGCGGGCAAGCTACGACAAGGCCAGCGCCGACATCGCCTGGCCGCGCAGCATGGAGTTTTTCGCGAAGCATTTGAAGTAGAGCGCAGCATCCGTCATTCCGGGGCGCGCGGAGCGCGAGCCCGGAATCCGTTGTGCGTCAGAGTTCGTGGAAGATATGGATTCCGCGCTCGCGACGTTGTCGCGCCCCGGACATGACGGAGAGAGCGGAAATCGGGTGGCTGCATCAGGCCGCGCGGCGATAGAGCTGGCCGATCAAGCCAACTCGCTCCGGAGCTTCGCCATGCAGCAACCCATCACGCACCTCGTCCGCCGCAATCCGTTCGGAACCATGGACGTGCCAGAACCCGATGATTCCGAAGTGAGGAACTATGCTGCGACGGCCACGCTGTCCGGCGATGCCGCGGACGTCAACGCGGCGGCGTGGGCAATAGCCGCTTCGCCTTCTGATCCGCTCGAGGGCTGCTGGCAGAGCCGCTGGAATGGCGGCGCCGATCCGACCATTGCCGGCGATACATCGGACAGATGGAAAGAAGGGCACGCGGAAATCCGCATCACGGGAGGCCGCATCTACCTGCGCTTCGACTGGGACAACGGCCGCCGGCACGGGCTGATCGATGCGGCGCGGGAGGGCGCGGATCGCCTGGTTGGCAAGTACATCAACCTGACCACGCCCGCGATCACACGGCCATGGGTCGGGCGCGTGATCGACGATACGCGGATCGACGGGTGTTTTCCGAACGGGCGGCTGGATTTTCGAAGGTGAAATGCGGACGTAGCGCCCCCACTCTCACCATCGTCAATTCTGGGATGCGCCGACAGGCGCAGACCCGAAAAATCCATCGTGCCACGGAGTTGGTGGAGGAATGGATCCCGGACTCGCGCTCACGCGCGCCCCCGGAATGATGACAGAGATGGTTCGGCTGAAACCTAAAACCAGCGCTCGCCGACGAACACGGTGTCACCCGGCGCCAAGGGCGTGCCGAGCGGGACGATGGCGCGCAGAGCGCCGCCAGCTTCGGTGTGCGTGACCGTGACCACATCGCGCTTGGCGCGGGGCGAGAAGCCGCCGGCGATGGCGACCGCGCTTTCGACCGTCATGTTCGGCACGTAAGGATATTGGCCGGGCGCGAGGACCTCGCCGAGAATGAAGAACGGGCGATAGGCCTCGATCTCCACGGCGACCGAGGGCTCGCGGATATAGCCGTTGCGCAGGCGTGCGGCGATTTCGCCGGCAAGGCCCGCCGTGGTGCGTCCGCGCGCCGGCACCGCGCCGATCAGCGGCATAGTGATGGAGCCGCCGGCATCGATCGCATAGCTGTTGGTGAGACCTTCCTGGCCGTAGACCACGACGCGCAGCTTGTCGCCAGCATCGAGATGGTAGGAAGAGTCATAGCGCACCGGCGCCGCCCTGGGCGCGGCGTAGCCGACCGGCATGGGCGCGGGCGACGAGGCGAAGGAATTGCGCAGCGCGCCGATGGCGCCGCCACCGTCGGCGACGACAACGGGCTGCGGCGCGCTATAGGGCTGGCCATAGGCCATGGAGTCGAGGTCGGGGCGCGGCTGCATCACCGCGACAGGGCCGGCGGCCTGCATGCAGCCGCCAAGGGCAAGCGCGGCGGACGCTGCCAGGGACGCTGCCAAACTCGACCATCGAAACGCGCGTGCAACCGGCACCGGACCCATCCCTCGAAACGAGACAGCTCCCGTCTTGCACTGATTATGGTTAATAAAGCGTTTCGTACCCTCGCCTGGAGGTTGAGAGCGGGTTCCTGTGACCGTCCTTCAAGACGCCCGCTTTAGGCGGGCGTCTCAGGATAAGGGACGGAATGCGTGGCAGTAGCGTCAACCAGCACGGTGCTGCTTAGCCTCATCCAGAGGAGACCGCGAAGCGGTCGTCTCGAAGGACGAGGCGTGCGCTCCGGCATTGCCGGAAGTATACGCGATTGCTCTACCCTCCAAGGGAGGATAAGCGCAGCACGGTTCGACCACTTACAATTACGCGCCCACACCGACTCCAATCGGGCAGGACACGCCGGTGCCCCCTAAGCCGCAATAGCCGGCGGGGTTCTTCGCCAGATATTGCTGATGGTAGTCCTCGGCGAAATAGAATGCGCCGGCGGGCGCGATCTCGGTGGTGATGTCGCCGAGACCCTTTGCGGTAAGCGCCTTCTGATAGAGCGCTCTCGATTCATCGGCGGCCTTCTTCTGCGCGTCACTGAAGGTGTAGATCGCGCTGCGGTACTGCGTGCCGACATCGTTGCCTTGGCGCATGCCCTGCGTGGGATTGTGGCTCTCCCAGAACGTCTTCAAGAGCCTGTCGTAGGAGATCTTGTTGGGATCGAACACGACCAGCACCACTTCAGTGTGGGCGGTGCGGCCCGAACAGACCTCTTCATAAGTCGGGTTCGGCGTGTGACCGCCGGCATAGCCGACGGCAGTCACATGGACGCCATCGCCGAGCTCCCAGAACTTGCGCTCGGCGCCCCAGAAGCAGCCGAGGCCGAATACCGCCTGCTCGAGACCGGCGGGATAAGGCGGCTGCAGCTTCGCACCGTTGACGAAATGGGTGGTCGCAGTCGGGATGGCTTGCGCACGGCCCGGCAGCGCCTCAGTTGCGCTCGGCAATGCGGTGGTCTTGCGCATGAACAGCATGGTTGGGTCTCCGCAACGAGCCGACCGGTCCATGAGACAGGCGCTCAGGCGGCGAGCTCGCGATCAGTGGGGAATATAAGCATCTACGCAGCGAGAGGTAGCTCTGTTACGCCCCCCGCGCGCGCTCAATCCCGGGAATAGCCGATCAGCGGTTTCCGGGGGCGGAACAGGATCATCAGCAGGATGCCGAGAACGCCGAGGACGGCGAACACCGGCTGATCCAGCACCAGGCGGATCACCGAGGTCCAGAGCCAGGGCGCCTTGGCCTCGACCCAGGTCCGGAACGCGGTCTGGCTGGCCTGATTGATGTCGTTCCAGAACTGCCCGAACCGGGTGAACTTGAGGGTCTGGTCGGCCACCCAGCGGGCGCCGTCATAGACCATGAAAATGAACCCGCCGGCGAGCAGCAACAGCCCAATAAGTCGAAAAAAGCCGCGGATCATGCCTCACCTACGATGCTCGTCCGAGCGGACGGCGTTGCAGAACGTCGCCAGCCAATAGCCGGGCGACGGCAGAAATTCAACCTGTTCAGGGCCTTACGGCCGGCCTCCAGCCCGTTCGCGGCCGCTTTTCCAACTCCGAAAGCGTTGACGGTGCCGAAGACCCTCTCTATAAGGGCGCTAACTGGCGGTGGGCGCAATCCTGCCGCCGCTGTTCTTTGAGCAGTTGCAGGCACCTTGAGCTTAAGACTCTTTGGAGCCTCAGAGACGGCCGCAAGGCCGTCGCTCATGTTCCGGGAACGGCCCAGCAACCGAACACCCTAAATCCGAGCGTCGATTAAGCGGTCAAGCAGCCGGCGCTACCCGACCAAGACGCGACCGGTACCGCAAAGGACATTGAGACCATGGCCAATACCACTTCCGCCAAGAAAGCGACGCGCAAGATCGCCCGCCGCACCGCCGTCAACAAGTCGCGCCGCACTCAGATGCGCGGCGCCGTGCGCACCGTTGAGGAAGCCATCAACACCGGCGATCGCGCCGCTGCCGTGAAGGCGCTGGCGAATGCCGAGCCGGCCTTGATGCGTGCCGCCCAGCGCAACATCATTCACAAGAACAACGCCAGCCGCAAAGTCTCGCGCCTCACCGCGCAGATCGCCAAGCTCGCCAAGTAATCGCGCGGCGTAATCTGATCGGCCGACCCGATCAGCACGTCAAACAAAGCCCGGCCTCGCGCCGGGCTTTTTCGTTGGCTTCATATTCACGCAAGCAGTGACGCCATTGCTCGATCTTCGCATTGGAAGATCTGGATCGTCTGCGCTATTCTTCGTCCCGTAATTCTACCTGCAGATGTTCTGCAACAGCGGAAACTTTCACCGCGTTGCAAAAACCCCTGCGCTGCCGGCCCGAATTGAATCCGCGAGCGACGAAAGTTCTACACACCGTAGATTCACAGGAACGCACGTCGGCGTGGAGTTACCCTGCAAAACGAGACTCAAAAAACGATGTCTCGCTAATCACTTATCGACATAGTGATCGCAAGCGTTTGGAAAAATCGCCGGCACGTCAGGGGCGTGACGAATTTGTTAAAAAAAATTGGCAGTGGCGGAGAATTTGTCACATGAGGCGCGGCGTTCTCGATTCTGTGCACGAATCCAAAAACTTGCTTCGGAGCCTGTGAACAACTCGGGCGCGCCATTAACGCAGATCAAGTTTTTTGATGCCTCAAGTGTGAATCAATTCGATTGCGAGTCTTTCCGCTTAGTGTATTCCTTAAGTCGTCAGCGGCGCCCACGATCTTGAGACCAGCGCGGTTTAGGAAACGGGGCGAGCGTGCAAATCGGCGGCGATGGGCACGTAGGCGACGCTTCAACAAGCGATGTCGGTGCAAAACCCATAGCAATATGGGAATGGTAGTTTTTTGTCTGAATGTCTCCAAGCGGGATCTTCCCGCCTCGCGCCAAGCGCTCACGAGAGACATCGCAAGGCTACCCCGGCTCGCAAGGCGGCGACGTCGAGCGGACGACGAGTATAGACGGGCAGGGCATCCGCGACTGGGGCTTTCAGGTGCGGCTGTCTTTCACACGCAGGACCTTGTCGTGAGCAATCACGGCGGGACGGGGAGGTATCATGTCCTACGGATTCAACGCGGTATTGACACAGTGTCCATCTTGCGGCGATGCCGTCTCCGATCCGTCATACGGCCAGCCTCCCACGTGTGAGAGCGCGCAGAGTACGCGCTGACCTCGCGACCCCCTTCATCTCTGACATCGCTGATCGGACGCGGCGTTCTCGCCGGACGGTCGAGCCATGCCTGACGATGGACTCGCTTGAGGTCGTGCCATTCCAGGGATTCCGGCAGGAACCCTGCATGGCGCTCACAACGCAACCTTATCTCTCAAGAGAAGTTTTTCAGACGATGACAATGGAACAGGATCGCTGGTCACGCGTGAAGGGTCGGCTGCGCTCGAGCGTTGGCGAAGACGTTTACACGAGCTGGTTTGCACGCATGGATCTGGAAGGCGTGCAGGACGAGAGCGTGCGGCTCTCGGTCCCGACTCGCTTCCTGAAGAGCTGGATTCAGGCCCATTACGCCGAGCGCGTGCTGTCGTGCTGGCAGGCCGAGATGCCGGAAGTGCATCGCATCGATCTCACGGTCCGCTCGGCGGTGCGCCCGCTGGCGCAGCCGAAGGAGGCGCCCGCCCCGGTCGAGGCGCGCCGCACGCCGGCGCCGGAGCTGCGCTCGACCGCGACCGCGCCGGTCTCGGCCAATCATGACGCGCTCGGCGGCTCGCCGCTCGATCCGCGCCTGACCTTCGCGAGCTTCGTCGTCGGCCGCTCCAACACGCTGGCGCATGCAGCCGCTCGCCAGGTCGCCGAAGGACGCCGCGGCGACCCCGTTATGTTCAACCCACTCTACATCCATGCCGGCGTCGGCCTCGGCAAGACGCATCTCCTGCAGGCGGTGACCTGGGCCGGCAATTCCGGCAACGAGCGTAAGGTGCTGTATCTCACTGCGGAGAAATTCATGTACGGCTTCGTCGCCGCGCTGAAGACGCAGACGGCGCTGGCCTTCAAGGAAGCGCTGCGCGGCATCGACGTGCTCGTCATCGACGATCTCCAGTTCCTGCAAGGCAAGTCGACCCAGGCCGAGTTCTGCCACACGCTGAACGCGCTGATCGACGCCGGCCGCCAAGTCGTGATCGCGGCCGACCGTCCGCCGTCCGACCTCGAGAGCCTGGACGATCGCGTCCGCTCGCGGCTCGCCGGCGGCCTCGTGGTCGAGATGGGCTCGCTCGGCGAGGAGCTGCGGCACGGCATTCTCAAGTCGCGTGTCGCGGCGGCCCGCGCCCACCATGCAACTTTCGAGGTGCCCGAGGAGGTGCTGCACTATCTGGCGCGCACCATCACACACAACGGCCGCGACCTCGAAGGCGCGATCAACCGTCTGCTGGCGCATTCGAAACTCAACAACCGGCCGGTGACGTTGGAAATGGCCGAGCACGAGGTGCGCGACCTGGTCCGGCCGCAGGAGCCCAAGCGCATCAAGATCGAGGACATCCAGCGCGTGGTGGCGCGGCAGTATAACGTGAGCCGCTCCGATCTCTTGTCCTCGCGTCGCACCGCCAACGTGGTCCGCCCGCGCCAGGTGGCGATGTATCTCGCCAAGACGCTCACCCTGCGCTCGCTGCCCGAGATCGGCCGCCGCTTCGGCGGACGCGATCACACCACGGTGCTGCATGCGGTGCGCAAGATCGAGGCGCTGGTTTCCAAGGACACCGCGCTGTCCGAGGAAGTGGAATCGCTGAAGCGCCAGCTTCAGGAATAAACGCCTAGAGCTCCCGCCATGCTCCCGCCGCCCCGGCCAGGCCTGGGCGGCGGCCTTCGTTCTGGGCGGTAAATCGTGGGGGAACTGCCTCCGATCCCTTGAATCCGGAGGCCATCCGCGCCACCTTGCGCGACCCTGACAGCTTTGGTCATATCGGCAGGATGATCCGGCTTTTTGGGGTCTTCGGTGCCGTGGCGCGCGTCCCGCCGCCCGGCCTTCTCATCTTGGGGATCGGGCGAGTAGTGCAATGAAGGTTACGGTTGAACGCGCGCAACTCCTGAAGTCGCTGGGCCATGTCCATCGCGTGGTCGAGCGCCGCAACACGATCCCGATCCTCGGCAACGTGCTGGTTCGCGCCGAGAGCGCGAAATTGTCGCTGAAGGCGACCGACCTCGACCTCGAGGTGACCGAGACGCTGCCGGCGGAGACCGCAACCGCGGGCTCCACCACCGTGCCGGCGCACATGTTCTACGACATCGTGCGCAAGCTGCCGGACGGCTCGCAGATCGTGCTGGAGGCCGACGGCGACCGTGCGGTGCTGGCGATCCGCGCCGGCCGCTCGCGCTTCACGCTGCAGACCCTGCCGGAGAACGACTTTCCGGATCTCGCCGCCGGCGACATGTCGCACTCGTTCTCGCTCGCCGCCAAGGACGTCAAGCGGCTGATCGACCGCACCCAGTTCGCGATCTCGACGGAAGAGACGCGCTACTATCTCAACGGCATCTATCTGCATGCGGCCGGCACGCCTAAGGCCGCGACCCTGCGCGGCGTCGCCACCGACGGCCATCGCCTCGCCCAGCTCGACCTGGTTCAGCCCAAGGGTGCCGAGGGCATGCCCGGCGTGATCGTGCCGCGCAAGACCGTCGGCGAGGTGCAGCGCCTGATCGAGGACACCGAGGCGGAGATGACGATCGAGCTGTCACAGGCCAAGATCCGCTTCACCATCGGCAACGTGGTGCTGACCTCGAAGCTGATCGACGGCACCTTCCCCGACTACGGCCGCGTCATCCCGCAAGGCAACGACAAGGAGCTCGTCGTCGACAAGAAGGATTTTGAGAACGCGGTCGACCGTGTCTCGACGATTTCGAGCGAGCGCGGGCGAGCGGTAAAACTTTCGCTGTCGGCGGGCAAGCTGGTGCTGTCGGTGACCAATCCGGATTCCGGCAGCGCGACCGAGGAGCTGGAGGTCGAATACGCCTCCGATGCCCTCGATATCGGCTTCAACTCCCGCTACCTGCTCGATATCGCCGCCCAGATCGAAGGCGACGTCGCAACGCTCCGGCTCGCCGACCCCGGCTCGCCCACCCTGGTGCAAGACCGCGACGACAAGAGCGCGCTGTACGTGCTGATGCCGATGCGGGTGTGAGGGAGGTGGCTCTCGGCCCCGAAATCCTTCGTGAGCCAGGCGCGACGCGCATTATTGCGCCCTCTCCCCTTGTGGGAGAGGGCAGCTCCGCTGGCAGATATACATTCGGTCGGGTGAGGGGTTAGTGCCGCAAGAGCCGTCCCATCGGCCGGTCCCCAAACATCTCCGCGCGTTTGCGAAGAATATGCGGCGCGAGCCGACCGATGCGGAAGGCGCGATGTGGCGGCTGCTCAGGGAGCGACGCCTGTCGGACTTCAAGTTTCGCCGGCAAGTCCCGTTCAAGAATTACATTCTCGACTTCGTCTGCTTCGAGAAGCGTCTTGTGATCGAGATCGACGGAAGCCAGCACGTTGAATCGCAACGCGATGCAGCTCGTGAAGCCGCGCTCTCCGCGGAAGGTTTCTCTATAGCGCGCTATTGGAATAATGACGTGCTACAGCAGCCCGCCTCTGTATTGGAGGACATCCTTGCAAAGCTTGCCGGGCGGTAACATACCCCTCACCCGTCGCCTCACTACGTGAGGCGCCACCCTCTCCCACAAGGGGAGAGGGGAAGAATCCCGTTCACGACGAAGAACTGATGACCCCCTCCCGCATTCATCGCCTGACGCTGACGCATTTTCGCAATTACCGGGCGGCGGGGCTCGAGACGGCGGCTGACATGGTGGCGCTGGTCGGGCCGAACGGGGCGGGCAAGACCAATTGCATCGAGGCGATCTCGTTCCTGTCGCCGGGGCGCGGCCTGCGCCGGGCGAGGCTGGAAGATGTCGCCGACAACCAGGGCGACGGCTCCTGGGCGGTGTCGGCGCAGGTCGAGGGCGCGCTCGGGCTCGCCACGCTCGGCACCGGCATCGATGCGCCGCGGCCCGACAGCTCCGTGAGCCGGCGCTGCCGTATCGACCGCGAGCCGGTCAATTCCGCCGCTTCGTTCGGCGACCACATCCGCATGGTGTGGCTGACGCCGGCGATGGACAGCCTGTTCATGGGCGCGGCCTCCGAGCGACGGCGCTTCTTCGACCGCCTGGTGCTCGCCATCGACCGCGACCATTCCAGCCGTATCGCGGCGCTGGAGCGTTCCTTGCGTTCGCGCAACCGCCTGCTCGAGACGCGCAATTACGACGACCATTGGTGTGACGCGATCGAGCGCGAGACCGCCGAGCTTGCGGTCGCGGTCGCCGCAATGCGCGGACAGACCGCGGCACGGCTGACCGGCATGCTCAATGCGCGCGCGCAGGCCTCCGCCTTCCCGTCGGCGCACATCGCGCTCGACGGCTGGATGGAGAACGCGCTGCTTAGCGAGACCGCGACGTCGGTCGAGGACCGCTACCGCCAGATCCTGCGCGATAACCGTCCGCGCGATGCCATCGCCGGCCGCACCACCGACGGCCCGCATCTCACCGACCTCCAGGTGGTCTATGCGCCCAAGAGCATGCCGGCGCGCGACGCCTCGACCGGCGAGCAGAAAGCACTGCTGATCGGTCTCGTGCTGGCGCATGCGAGTCTGGTTGCCGAGATGACTGGCATCGCGCCGCTGCTGCTGCTCGACGAAGTCGTCGCGCATCTCGATCCGAACCGGCGCGCGGCGCTGTTCGAGGAGCTGAAAAAGCTCGGCGCGCAGGTCTGGCTGACCGGCGCGGACCCCGCTGCCTTCGCCGAGATCGGCGCCAGCGGCGAAGTCTTTGACGTCGAAAACGGACGAGTCTCTGCCCGAAGCCAAAAGCGGCATTGAACGCCCTTCCGGGCCCGTAAACGCCTCCCCGAATCGCGCTTTTTTTGAGGCTTGGAATCGGCTCTCACGAGCCTTGAAAATCGGTCGAAAAACCCTATCTGCTCAAAGGGTTGCGACAGCATACTTTGCGCTAGGCGCAAACCCTCTTTCATGGCACAAATAGCCCGCAAATCAGCGCCTTTTGCGCCGCTGATTCGGGCGACATCTCGAAGGCCTCTCATGACAGAACCTGCTCGGCAGTCCGCTGCCGAAAACGAGCTCTCCAACGCGAGCGATTACGGCGCGGAATCGATCCGCGTGCTCAAGGGTCTCGACGCCGTCCGCAAGCGCCCGGGCATGTATATCGGCGACACCGACGACGGCTCGGGCCTGCACCACATGGTCTACGAGGTCGTCGACAACGCGATCGACGAGGCACTCGCGGGCCACGCGACGCGCGTCGACGTCATCCTCAATGCCGATAATTCCGTCACGGTGCGCGACGACGGCCGCGGCATTCCGGTTGACATCCACAAGGGCGAAGGCATCTCGGCGGCCGAGGTCATCATGACCCAGCTCCATGCCGGCGGAAAGTTCGACCAGAATTCCTACAAGGTCTCCGGCGGCCTGCACGGCGTCGGCGTCTCCGTCGTCAACGCGCTGTCCAGCAAGCTGGGCTTGCGGATCTGGCGCGACAACAAGGAGCACTACATCGAGTTCGCCCATGGCGATGCCGTCGCACCGCTCAAGGTCGTCGGCGATGCCCCAGGCAAGCGCGGCACCGAGGTGACGTTCCTCGCCTCGACCGAGACGTTCAAGAACATCGAATATGATTTCGCCACGCTCGAGCACCGGCTGCGCGAGCTCGCCTTCCTCAATTCCGGCGTCAACATCGCCCTCTCCGACATGCGCCACGCGGTCGAGAAGCGCGAGGAGATGCACTATTCCGGCGGCGTCGAGGAGTTCGTCAAATATCTCGACCGCAACAAGAAGGCGATCGTGCCGGCGCCGATCATGGTGCGCGCGGAAGCCAACGGCATCGGCGTCGAGGCCGCGCTGTGGTGGAACGACAGCTACCACGAGAATGTGCTGTGCTTCACCAACAACATCCCGCAGCGTGACGGCGGCACCCATCTGGCCGGTTTCCGCGGCGCGCTGACGCGCCAGGTCAACGGCTATGCCGAGGCCAACGCCAAGAAGGAAAAGATCGCGCTGACCGGGGACGATTGCCGCGAAGGCCTCACCGCCGTGCTATCGGTGAAGGTGCCCGACCCGAAATTCTCGTCGCAGACCAAGGACAAGCTGGTGTCCTCGGAGGTGCGTCCCGTGGTCGAGAACATCCTCAACGAGGCGCTCCAGGCCTGGTTCGAGGAGCACCCGAGCGAAGCCAAGGTGATCGTCGGCAAGGTGATCCAGGCGGCCGCGGCCCGCGAGGCTGCGCGAAAGGCGCGCGAGCTGACCCGCAAGAGCCCGCTGTCGGTCTCCTCGCTGCCCGGCAAGCTCGCCGACTGCCAGGAAAAGGACCCGGCCAAATCCGAACTCTTCATCGTCGAGGGTGACTCGGCAGGCGGCAGCGCCAAGCAGGGCCGCAACCGCGAATTCCAGGCGGTGCTGCCGCTGCGCGGCAAGATCCTCAACGTCGAGCGCGTCCGTCCCGATAAGATGCTGTCGTCGGAGCAGATCGGCACGCTGATCACCGCGCTGGGCACCGGCGTCAGCGACGAGTTCTCGATCGAGAAGCTGCGCTATCACAAGATCATCGTGATGACGGACGCCGACGTCGACGGCGCCCACATCCGCACGCTGCTGCTCACCTTTTTCTATCGGCAGATGCGCGACATCATTGACGGCGGCTATCTCTACATCGCCCAGCCGCCGCTCTATAAGGTCTCCAGAGGCAAGTCCGAGCAATATCTGAAGGACGAACGCGCGCTGGAGGATTATCTGATCGACACCGGCCTCGATGATTGCGTCTTCGTTCCCGGAACCGGCGGCGACCGTACGGGCCGCGACCTGCGCTCGCTGGTCGACGACGCCCGCGTGGTCCGCAGCATTTTGCGCAACCTGCACAGCCGCTACAACCGCAAGGTCATCGAGCAGGCCGCCATTACCGGCGTGCTGAACAAGGCGATCTACGGCGATCCCGAGAAGGCCGCGGCTGCGGCGCAATACATTGCGGGCCGGCTGGACAACCAGGCCGAGGAGGTCGAGCGCGGCTGGGTCGGGCAATATGTCGAGGGCCAGGGCTTTCAGTTCGAGCGCACGGTGCGCGGCGTCAAGGAAGCCGCTGTGATCGACGACGCCTTCCTGGGGTCCGCCGAGGCCCGCAAGCTCGACGAGTACACGGTAAAGCTTCAAGATGTTTATGCCCGCCCAGGCAAGCTGCGGCGCAGAGATGTCGAGCACATGGTCTACGGTCCGGTCGATCTGTTCGAGGCCGTCACCGACGCCGGCCGCAAGGGCATCACGCTCCAGCGCTACAAAGGCCTCGGCGAGATGAACCCGGAACAGCTCTGGGAAACGACGCTGAACACCGACGGGCGCTCGCTGCTCCAGGTGAAGGTCAAGGAGGTCGACGAGGCCGACGACATCTTCACCAAGCTGATGGGCGACGTGGTCGAGCCGCGCCGCGACTTTATCCAGGAACATTCGCTCAGCGCGACGATCGATATCTGAGGCGTGCTGCGCTTTGGCGCTCGGTGCGGGCACACCTCTCCTTGGCGCTCGGTGCGGGCACACCTCTCCCCGGCGGAAAGGTGAACCTGCCCACCTGCCATCGCGACGAAGTGGCATGAACCGTTGGCCGGTGCGGCCATTCTCGGCACCGGCGCCATTGCGATCGAGATCTCCTTCGTCATGATCGGTGCGCTGATCCTGATCGCAATTCTCTATCTGGTCGGCAATATCATCGGCCTGCTTTGAGCCTTTCGGGGGCTGACGGACGGACGTCAGCGGCAGCAAGCGCAATTGCTCCCGCACTCAATTCTCTGTAGTTTCCGGCTCGAAAACCGCCCCCCACCAACAAGACAGCGAGACCCCATTTGGCGCGCATCCAATACATCGTCGAGGGCGGTCACCGGCTCTCGGGCTCGATCGAGCCGTCCGGGAACAAGAACTCGGCGCTGCCGATCATCGCGGCCGCGCTGCTCACCGAGCAACCGGTGACGCTTCAGAACGTGCCGCGGATCCGCGACACCGAGACACTGGTCGAGCTGGTCCGCTCGGTCGGTGCCGCGGCGGAGTGGACCGAGCGGAATACGCTGCACATCCACGCCAAGAGCATCCGTGCCGCCGATCTCGACCCGGAGCTGTGCGTGCGCATCCGCGCCTCGATCCTGCTCGCAGGTCCTCTGCTCGCCCGCTGCGGCGAAGTGATGCTGCCGCCGCCCGGCGGCGACGTCATCGGCCGGCGCCGGCTCGACACCCATGTGCTGGCGCTGCAACAGCTCGGTGCCAAGGTGACCGCAACCGACCGGCTCGAATTCCGCGCGCCAAAGCTCGCCGGTGCGGACGTATTTTTGGATGAGCCGAGCGTCACCGCGACCGAGAACGCGCTGGTCGCGGCGGTCTCCGCCGACGGCGTCACCTATTTGCGTAATGCCGCGTCCGAGCCGCATGTGCAGGACCTCGCCAACTTCCTGGTCGCGCTCGGCGCGAAGATCGAGGGCATTGGCACCAATACCATGATCGTGCACGGTCAGGCCACGCTGGGCGGTGCGACCTACAGGATCCAGCCCGACCATATCGAGGTCGGCTCGCTCATCGGGCTTGCGGCGGTGACGCGTTCATCCTTACGCATCACCCGTGCCGGCGTCGAGCATCTGCGCTCGATCCGCATGGGGTTTGAGCGGCTCGGCATCCTCTGCCGCGTCGAGGGCGACGACCTCATCGTGCCCTCGAACCAGACGCTGAAGATCCAGGACGATTTCGGCGGCCACGTGCCCAAGCTGGAGGACCAGCCCTGGCCGGCCTTCCCGGCCGATCTAATGTCGATCGCGATCGTCACCGCCACGCAATGCGAGGGCGTGATCCTGATGTTCGAGAAGATGTTCGAATCGCGGATGTTCTTCGTCGACAAGCTGATCGCGATGGGCGCGCGCATCGTTCTGTGCGATCCGCACCGCGCCATCATCGCCGGTCCTAGCCGTCTGCGCGGCGCATCGATGATCTCGCCCGACATCCGCGCCGGCATGGCCATGCTGCTCGCGGCCGTCTGCGCAGAGGGCACCTCCACCATCAACAACGCCGACCAGATCGAGCGCGGCTACGAGCGCATCGAGGAACGCCTGAACGCGCTCGGCGCCAAGATCAAGCGCGTGCCGGAGAGGAAGGGGTGATTTTTTCTTCCCTTCTCCCCTTGTGGGAGAAGGTGGCGCGAAGCGCCGGATGAGGGGTTCTATCGGTGAACTAAACTCTGATTTGAATTCGCGGAGAGAGACCCCTCACCCGTCTTGCCGCTATCGCGGCGAGCCACCCTCTCCCACAAGTGGAGAGGGGAAAAACGCAGGCCATGTTTTCGACGTGTGGCTGTGCTAAGGACGGCCATGCTCGACACCGTCCATCATTCGCAGCCGCAAGCCGGCGTGCCGTCAAATCATCTCGCCGTGGAATTCGCCGAGACGTTGCGGTTGGCTGTTCCGCTGATGCTGACCCAGCTCGGGCAGATCGCGATGATCACGACCGATCTGGCGATGATCGGCCGGCTCGGCGAGGACGCGGTGGCCGCGGCGGCGCTGGCGCATACGGTCTATTTCGTCAGCTTCACCTTCGGGCTCGGATTGATGTCGGCGGTGTCGCCGCTCGCCGCGCAGGCGTTTGGCGCCGGCGACGTCAGGCTGATACGCCGCTCCTTGCGCGTTGGGCTGTGGGTCGCGCTGCTGATCTCGCTGCCGATGATGGCCTCGCCGCTTTATGGCGAGCACATCCTGCTCGCGCTCGGGCAAGCGCCGGATTCGGCCGCGCTGGCGCAGCGCTACCTCAACGGATTGGCCTGGGGCATTGCGCCGGCGCTCGGCTTCATCGCGCTGCGCAGCATGATGAGCGCGGTGAACCGGCCGCAGGCGCCGCTGTGGATCACGCTCGCCGCGATTCCCGCCAATGCCGCGCTGGTCTACGTCCTGATCCACGGTCTGTTCGGCCTGCCAAAGCTCGGGCTGTTCGGCGCGGGGCTTGCGACCACGCTGGTCAATCTCGGCACCTTCCTCGCCGCGCTCGCCATTGCCGCATGGCGAAAACCGTTCGCAGACTATCACCCGCTCGCCCGACTGTGGCGGATCGACTGGCCCTTGATGCGCCAGCTCATCGCGATCGGCGCGCCGATCTCGTTCGCGCTGCTGATGGAATACGGCCTGTTCTCCTCGGCGGCGCTGCTGATGGGACTGATCTCGACCACCGCGCTCGCCGCGCATCAGATCGCGCTCCAGGTCACCGCCGTGCTGTTCATGGTGCCGCTCGGCATCGGCATGGCCGCCACCGTGCGGGTCGGCCACGCCTTCGGTCGCCACGACCCGCTCGCGGTGAACCGCGCAGGGCTGGTCGCGGCCGTGCTCGGAATCGTCCTGATCTCCGCGCTGACGGTCGCCATCATCCTCGGCCGCTACCAGCTCGGACGGCTGTTCTTCGGCAGCAGCGAGACAAGCGCGGCAACCGTCGAGCTGACGGCGACACTGCTGGTGGTCGGCGCGACCTTCTTCATCGCCGACGGCCTCCAGACCATCATGGGCGGCGCGCTGCGCGGCATCAACGACACCCGGATGACGCTGCTGTTCGCGGTGATCGGCTATTGGTGCGTCGCCTTCCCGATCGCCTGGCTGCTGGCTTTCAACGCCGCCCTTGGCGCAGTCGGCGTCTGGATCGGGTTCTCGGTCGGGACCTTCGTCTATGCCGGTCTCCTGATCTTGCGCTTCCGCACGCTGACGCGCAGATTGGCGGGATGATCGGGACAGTCCGCGAAGTCACCCCCAATGTCGATGCCGGCACGCTGCTGTCAGGCGCGCAGTTCGTCGACGCGTTTCGCGTCGAGATCGGCGCTGCGACCGTGAATGCCCGTGAGGCCTGCATCCGGATGGTGCTGCACGGGCCGCGCTGGATCGGTGTGCTGATTCGCCTGCGCAACATCCTGGTGACGCCGTTCGGGCTGAAAACATCGGGCGAAGGCGCTCCGGCGCCGGGCGGGATGATCGGCCTGTTTCCAGTGCGGAGCGAAACACCGGAGCGGCTGATCGCGGGCTTTGACGATTCTCACTTGAACTTCCGCATCGTCGTCGACGTCAGCGGCGATGCCGCAAGCCGGCACGTAACATTGACCACACTGGTGCAGACGCACAATCGATTCGGCCGGACCTATCTCACCCTCATCAAGCCATTCCACAAGCTCGTGGCGCGCAGCATGATGGGATGCATCGTGGAGCCGGCTCGATGAGGGGATAAGGGTTTACCCTCGCGAAAGCACGATATCGAACCTGAACACGCGATGACGACTTTGATCCTGCGAAGAAACGGACGCGATCAGCAGATCAGGACGGAGTGCGGCATTGAGCAGCCGGTCACTCGCGTTCAAGAGCTCGTCGGGGAAATACATTTGAGTGATGAGCCGTTCAAATTGCCCGTGAACTTCAAAATGAATGTGCGGCGGACGCTTCCAGTCCGGACCTGCGGGATAGGCACCCGGTTTCACTGTCTTGATGCGATAGCTTCCATCCGCGCCCGACCGAACGTCGGCATTGCCGACGAAATTCGGATCCAGCGGGGCTGGGTTGGTGTCGTCAGGATGGGTATAGCGGCCAAAGGTGTTGGCTTGCCAGATCGTCACGCTCGCGCCGGAGACAGGCTCACCCTCGCGATTGAGGATGCGGCCGGCCACTTCGATGATTTCCCCTTGCGCGATCCCGTTCGCTCCTTCGATTGCGGTCAGGTCGCAGCGTTCGACATGACGGCGTCCAAGCGGGAAGTATGGACCTAATATCTGGTCCGGCGTTCGGTGCCTCGCGATGCGATTGGCGGGCAAGTCCGGCGGCGTGGTCATGAGCTTCAATCCTCCGGTGAAAACCCGGAAGTCTGGACAATGGGTCCCCAGCGCTCGAAATCCAACCTGATCAGCTGCGCAAAATCCTCCGGCGTGAGGGCCATCGCATCGACGGCGAGTTTAGCCAGGCCCGTCCGAAACGCCTCAGTATTGACTGCCATGCGGATAGCGCCGTTGAGGCGGCTCACGGTCTCGGGCGGAGTGCTCGCCGGGACAAATACGCCGAACCATTCGGTCGCTTCCAGACCAGGATATCCGGCTTCCCGAACCGTCGGCAGATCGGGAAGCAGGGGTGATCGCTGAAGCCCCGTTGTGGCTAGCGCCCGAATAGCGCCGGATTGCACGTGCGGCAACGCCGTACCGATAGGATAGATCGTCGCGGCAATGCGGCCTCCTATGAGGTCCTGAATACCGGCTGGTCCGGCATAAGGCAGATGCACAAATTGAAAATCGCCTGCCTTGGCCAGGCTCACGCCGGTAAAATGCAGCATCGAACCCGCTGCAGCCGTGCCATAAGTCGCCAAATTCGGATTGGTCCTGCACCACCGGACGAAATCCGCAAGCGACCTCACGTCGGAGGGCACCAATGGTCCTGCGGTGATCAAGAAGGGAAATGAGCAAACCGTACTGACCGGAGCGAAGTCCTTGAAGGCGTCGTAGGAGAGCTTCTTGTAGACATGGGGAAATACTGTGATGGCGGACGCCGGTGTCAGGATCATCGACGTGCCGTCGGCCGGACCGGTCTTGAGAGCGCCAAGCGCGACACGACCGCCCGCGCCGTTGCGATTGTCGACGATGAATGAAGCTGGATAATCCTTCATTCCGCCGGCAAGCATACGCGCGATCACGTCGATGGCGCCGCCCGCGCCAAATCCGACCAGCAAACGTGCCACATTGTGGCTGGTTTGCGCCCGCGCTGAAAACGGTAAGCCCGCAAACACCGAAGCAAGAGCACTACCGCAGGCCAGCGATATGGCCGTCCGTCGCGTCGTCATCGGGACCTCCGTCGACCTCGTGTCGTGTACCCGCCCACTCTGGTCGATGAGCCCCTTATCTGGTAGGCTAAATCTCACGACATCCCTGTAACCTCTCGGTTAAGGCCTTGCCTCGCATGCACCACCGGCCCGACCGCGTCGCCAGCCTGATCAAATTGCGTGACCTCCGCATCTTGATGGCGATCGCCGACAGCGGCAGCATGGCAAAAGCAGCGGCCAAACTCGGGATCTCGCACCCGGCGATCTCAAAGACGGTATCGGATCTCGAAGGTACCCTCGGCGTCCGATTGCTGGACCGCGGATCGCAAGGGACCGAGCTGACACCGCATGGCGAAGTTCTGCTTCGATGCGGCATCAATATATTCGATGAGATGCAGCAGGGTCTCCGTTCCCTGGAATATCTATCCGATCCGACTATCGGCCAGGTCAGATTGGGGTGCACCGACATCATCCTGAACAGCCTGGTGCCGCCGATCGTCCGGAGATTTTCGAAGCAATATCCCGGCGTGCAATTGGAGGTGAACCTCGCAAATCCCGGAGAGCATCAGATCCAACAGTTGCGCGAGCGTAGGATAGATCTGCTGATTACGAGGGCGACAGGAGTGCGGGAAGGCTTCCATTCCGAGGCTCTTTTCGAAGAGCCTTTTGTCTTTGTCGTGGGCGCAAACAGCGGATTCGCGCAAAACCGGCGGACGACCCTCAAGGACATCATGACATCGAATTGGGTTCTGCCCTCCTATGACAGCGCGCCGGGCGCGCTCGTCGCAGCGGTCTTTCAGGCGAATGGGCTTGCACCGCCGAAGCCGCTGGTGATGACGATAGCCATTCAGCTGACGGTGTCGCTAATCGCCAGCGGTGACTTTGTTGGAATTCTTCCGAAATCCGTCGCGGCACTAAGTGCACATCGAGCTGCCCTGAGAATTTTGCCGATGAAAGACACGGGGCCGCGAATTTCGGCGGAAATCGTGGTCTTGAAAGGCCGGACGCTCAGCCCGGCCGTCAGCGCATTTGTACGCTGCGCACGAGATGTCACGACGTCGCTTGTTGGAAAGACTTGAGCGCGTCGTTATGCGATGCAATCGTCCGTCGAGTTCACGTCGGCTGACCGATACCCAGGAGGTTACCTTCGCTGTCGCGAAACCACGCACCCCGCTCTCCTATTCCTTTGCTGGGATAATTCCCGGCAATCTCCGCGATCCCATCAACCGTCTTCAGGCCGGGCAGATCGTACTCCTCGAATTCGACCCCGCGCGTGCGAAGCTCGCGTACCGTTGCCTCGATGTTCTCGACTTCCCAGCCCATCTGTGTGTGTGTGCCGGATTGCATTCCGGCTGAGATGAATATCGCAAACTCGCCTCCCGCGCAGACATAGCGCAGCCCGCCCACACGCTCTTCAACCGGCTCGAGCCCGAGTTTCTCGGAGTAGAACGCCCGCGCGCGGTTTAGGTCTTTGGCCGGAAGCCGGGTTGCTACCTTTGCGTTCCCTAACATGCTCTCTCCTTCCTTTTTCTTCCTGTCCTGCAAGCATGGTTCGTAGCTGAACGTATTCGCTTTTGCTGCCGGAGGCCCACGCTACGAGGACATACCCTAACTCATTCCGCCAACCGCGCCGGCTTGTCGGCCGCAGCCTCCGACCATTCGCCGACAACGCGGTCGAGATCGCAAAGGTTCTGGTGCATCTGCTCCAGCGAGAACCCGAGCGCGAAGAAGCGCTCGGCGGTATCGCTGGGCTGGCCGCGGATCAGGCCGTCGTGGCGAACGGCGGCGACGGCCTCCGCGTAGTGCTGGAGCGCGACGTGGACGGGATGGATCGGCGGCGCACCGGCGCCCTCGCGCAAGGCGGCGGCGGCCGAGCGCAGGAAACGCGCGATCACCGTCGAGACCTCCATCAGCGGGGCGGCGAGCCGCATCTGCACTTCGGCCGGCAGCGGCACCACGGTGGCGCGGCCGATCATCACGACGTCATGCCGTAACCGCAGGATGGTTCGCAGCAAGGGACCGGTGTCCGGCCCGCTCGACAGACGCGCGGCGCGCTCGCGCTCGGCTTCGGCGCCAATGGCGTTGAGGCTGACCATGGCAGCGCCGATGCCGTCCTGGATCCGGTGCAGGGCATCGTTGTCGCGCCCGCGCGTGAGGCCCGCGAGCAGCTCGGTAAAGGCATCGGCGATCAGCTCGAGCAGTTTTGCTGCGCTGGCGCGGATCTGCCGCACCGCGCGCGACGGCAGCACCAGGAACGAAACGAGCAGCCCCGTGATGGCGCCGACCGCGACCTCGCTGACGCGATCGATCGCCGAGGTCATGGGATCGGAGTGATGCATGGTCGGAACCAGAAGCACGATCACGGCCGTGACCGTCGCGGCGCTGAGGCTCGGATTGATCGCGGCGATGAAGGCGAGCGGGGCGACCGAGAGCACCAGAAGCCCCAACAGGCCCGCTTCGCTGGAGTACGGGATCAGGATCGCGATGGCGCCGCCATAGATGGCGCCGCCGATGGTACCGAGCATGTAGTCGCGCGTCGCCTTCAGCGAGCGGCCGACGCTCATCTGCGTCACGATCAGTGAGGTTAGCACTGCCCAGAGCGGCAAGAGCAGATGCAGCGCGGTGGCGATGGCATAGGCCGCGACCGCCGCCACGGTGACCCGGATCGCCAGCCCCAATTGCGTCCGTCGTGACCGGATCCGGTCGAACAGCTCTCTTGCGCGTGTCATCGTCAACGTCCCGGTCCAATCCTCTTGAGCCAGGCAAAAGCATGGCTGATGCCCGCCCCCGCATGGCCGCTTGAAAGGCGAAATCAGCCCGCCTAACTTGCCGGCCAAAACGAGGAAACACGATGGCCCACGAAACCGCAACGCTCGCCGCCTATATCTTCAATCTGAAATACCAGGATATTCCGGCGGAGGTGCTGGATCGCGCCAAAGTGCTGACGCTGGACTTCCTCGGCAGCGCCATCCGCGCCCGCAGCGAGGCGGAATCGACCCCGTCGATGCTGAAGACGCTAGAAGCCCTCGCGCTCGACACCAAGGGCGAGGCCACCGTATTCGGCGACAGCAAGACCTGGACGCCGGCGGTGGCGGCCCTGCTCAACGGCGCGTTAGGACATTCGCTCGATTTCGACGACACCCACGCCGATTCCTCGCTGCATCCGAGCGCTCCGGTGGTGCCGGCCGCCTTCGCGGTCGGCGAGATGGTTGGCGCGTCGGGCCGCGACGTGCTGACGGCGATCGTCGCGGGCTATGAGGTCTGCTGCCGGCTCGGCAATGCGCTCGATCCGACCTCGCATTATGCGCGCGGCTTTCATCCGACTGCGACCGCCGGCACCTATGGTGCGGCCGCGGCCGCCGCAAAACTGTTCGGCCTCTCCGAGCAACAGATCATCGCCGCCTTCGGCGTCTCCGGCAGCCAGGCCGCCGGATCGCTGCAATTCCTGGTCAACGGCGCCTGGAACAAGCGCTACCAGGTCGGCGCTGCCGCAATGAACGGGGTTATCGCCGCGACACTGGCGCGCAACGATTTCGTCGGCGCGACGGAATCGGTCGAGGGCAAGCACGGCCTGCTCGCCGGCTACACTGACGACGCGCATCCGGACAAGGCGGTCGCCGCGCTCGGCAAGAGCTACGAGACCATGAAGATCGGCGTCAAACCCTATCCGAGCTGCCGCTACACCCATGCCGCGATCGACGCGCTGATCGCGATGCGGCGCGAGCACAATCTGACGCCGGACCAGGTCAAGCGCGTCGAGATCGGCCTGCATCGCAACGGCATCACGCTGACCGGCGATGCCGCAACCAAGCGGCATCCGACCTCGATCGTCGGCGGTCAGTTCTCGATGTTCTTCACCGGCGCGCTCGCGCTGGACCAGGGCTCATTTGGTTGGGACGATTACAGCCGCCTGGGCGATGCCGCCATCGACGCGCTCGCCGACAAGTTCGACGTCGTGCAGGACGACCGGCTCGAAATCGGCCGCACCCATCCGTTCGGCGCCCGCGTCAGCATCACGACGGACGATGGCGTGCATGAGCGGCTCTATGCCGACCCGTCGGGCGAACCGAATTCGTTTCCGGACACGCAGGCGATGCAGCAGAAGTTTTTGACGCTGGCGCGGCCCGTGCTGAACGCGCGGGCGCAGAAGTTTGCGGATGCGATCATGACGCTGGAGCGGTTCGACCGCGTGGCGAAGGCCACGGAGCTGGGAAGGTCGTAAGCTCTCGCACACGAACGCTGCACCCTACTTCCCTTACGGGAGAGGGTGGCTCGCCGCGATAGCGGCGAGACGGGTGAGGGGTCTGCTTCCGCAAACTCTTCAGCAGTTGAACTCGCCGATGCAGACCCCTCATCCGGCGCTTCGCGCCACCTTCTCCCACAAGGGGAGAAGGAAGAAAAGGCGGCACTTCGCTCTGCTTTCATCAATTCATCCCGGTTACCTTCCCCTTCTCGCGCGTTGCTTCCACGACGTCGCGCACGAGATCGAACACGCCGTCCGCTTCAGGCGGCCAGTTCGGCGAACGTCCCAGCCGCACGATCACCAGCCGCTCCGAGGGGATCACGATGGTGTACTGTCCCATCGTACCCTTGGCGAAGAAGGCATCGCGCGGCCAGCCGCGCGCGATGCGAAACTTCGCGCCAAAACTGTCGCCCAGGTTGGTCCAGAAGCCGGCGCCGATGCCGACCCAGGCCTTCGGCGTGGGCGAGGACGAATAGCTCACCCAGCCCTCGGGCAGGATGCGCTTGCCGCCGGCGATGCCGTCATTGAGATAGAGCTGGCCGAAGTGCGCCCAATCCCGCGCCGATGCCAGCATCTCGCTCGAGCCCTCGATCGTGCCGGCACCGTCGAGCTGGAGCGTGACATGGCGCATGCCGAGCGGGGCGAACAATTCGCGGCGCGCGAAGCGCAGTGCATCTGCGGGAGTTCCACCGGCCGCATTGCGGATCAGATGCGAGAGCATGATGGTGTTGCCGTCGTGATAATTCCACGCCGCGCCCGGCGTGGTTGCCAGCGGCATGCTGGCGGCATAGGCCGCCATGTCGGCTTCGACGAACTTCATGCGGTTGACCGGCTCGAACGCGGAGCCGAGCGAGGTCTGCAACGAACTGCCGAGCGCGAGCCCTGCGGTGTGGCGCAGCAATTGATCGACGCTGATGGCATGGCGCGGATCATCCGGATCGTTCCAGGCGACGACCGGCGCAGGCACGTCGAGCTTCAGCTTGCCCTGGCGCACCAGTACGCCCGTGAGCGCCGATATCACCGATTTGGTCATGGAGAAGCCGAGCAGCGGCGTCTCCGGTCCGATACCGTCGGCGTAACGCTCGGCGATGACGCGGCCCGCCTTCACCACGACGACTGCGCGGGTGCGGCGATAGGGCGGCTGCACCGGCTCGGCAAAGGCGCGGTCGAGCGCGGCAGCAAGCTCGGGACTTTGCGGCGGCACGATCGCGGGGCCGGCGATCTCTGAAAGCAGCGCGGGCTGCCTGTCGTCCGGCGGCGGTATGACTTCGGCAAGCGGCTCGCCATGCGCGAGCGTGCAGCCGAGCCGCTCGCGATAGACGGCATGGCTGCGGCCGAGGCCAAACAGTGTCACCGTAACGTCCTTGCGCACGCGATCGATCCGGTAGTCCATCGCCCAGCTGATCAGGCCGGTCCCGGGCATCGCATCGTTGGTTTCGGTGAAGGTGCGCCGCGGATCGAGACCGGAGACGAAGGTCTCCGAACACAGGATGCCGGCGACAAAGCCGGTGGCAACCTTCGGCACGTCGCCGGCGCGCGCGACACCGAGCGCGAGGCCGGCACAGGCGATGGCGGTGAGGAGGACGATCTTGCGGCGACGGGTCACGGGCTGTCTCCGGCTTTGGGGCGTGTGCCGGAGACGAAGCAGGAGGCGTGGGAGGACTGCTCGCCGGATTTGGAAAACGGCCTCGCCGGAATTGCGCATGGCCTGGCCGATTTTGAAATAAGTGAGCTATTTCAGAACTATAGGGAATGCCGCGGCAACGGCGCTCAGTCCCCTCGCGCTGCTTGCGGGGAGAAGCGAAGAGCCCATCACGCCGGGCTGGCCTTGAGCCGCCGATATTCCGTCGGGGTCATGCCGGTCACCGCCTTGAAGGCGCGGTTGAAGGGACCGAGTGACTGGAAGCCGGCATCCATGGCGATGGTGATGACGGGGACCTCGGCCTGGGCGGGATCGGCGAGCGCGGCCTTGGCACCCTCGATCCGGTGATTATTCAGGAACACATTGAAGTTGCGGTAGCCGAGCCGCTGGTTGATCAGCCGGCGCAGCCGGTATTCGGGAATCTTCAGCCGGTTCGCCAGCGCGCCGATAGTGATGTTCTCCTGGCGATAGATCCGCTCGTCCGCCATTAGCCGCATCAGGGCGTCGGTGAGCTTCTGGTCGGCGGCGTCCTCTGCCGCTGGGGGTTGGCTCAAAACAATAGGCCGCGCTGTTTCAGCGGCAATCGGAAACAGGTCGGCGCCATCGACGCGCATCATCGCACAGGCGATGGCCGCAACGATGCAGGCGAGCACGCCCGCATTGATCATCTTGGCGATATCGCCAATCTCGGTGCCGGCCACGCCAATCTGGAGCAGCGCGTTCACCCCGCCACAGAGCGCGGCCGCGCAGACGATGAAGACGCGAACGCGGCGACGACGCTCGACCAGATCGGCCGACCACGACTTGATCGTCTGCACCACCGCGAGCGCAATGAAACCGAGCACGATCAGATTGACGATGGTCACAGCAGGCCGGACGTTTCCGCTCCGCGCGATCCAGAGACAGTTGACGAGGCTGAACGCGGTCACCAGTCCCCAGATCAATCCGTGCCACCAGCGCAGGCGAAACTCGTCGTCGAACAGCGCGCGCGTGAACAGCCAAAACACCACGATGTTGCCCGTCGACAATGCGATCAGCGGCAGATGCCAGGCCTGCACGATGACGTTCTTCTCGCGCTCCAGCTCGTCCGGCTTGCCGTCTTCGCTCAAGCTTCGCCGGCCGAGCATTGCTGTGGGCCCGGCGCAGCGTTGCGGAGACGGGACCGGCCGATCCAGTACTCCGAGACGGTTGCGATTCAACCGAAAGGCTGCAGCGCACTGGATGCCCCGCCTTCGCGGGGCATGGCAGCAGGCTCTGACGCGACGGCGATGCGAAATCGTGCTACGATCGCGCCGAATAAAGACAAAAAGGAGTCCATCCATGAGCTGGCAACCCTCCAATGATCCCGTGCTCGGCGATCCCATGTCCTGCGATGCGCTCGATCTCGTCATCGTGCCGCGCACGCGCGATCTCGGCGACGGATTCGTGGTGCGGCGCGCATTGCCGCATGGCAAGCGGCAGATGGTCGGGCCCTTCATCTTCTTCGATCATTTTGGCCCGGTGCAGTTCGTCTCCGGCAAGGGCATGGACGTGCGGCCGCATCCGCACATCGGGCTTGCCACCGTCACCTATCTGTTCGACGGCGCGATCATGCATCGCGACAGCGAAGGCAATGTCCAGGAGATCGCGCCCGGCGCGATGAACCTCATGACCGCAGGGCGCGGCATCGCCCATTCCGAGCGCACGCCCGACGCGCAGCGCGCCGCGGGTCAGAAGATGCTCGGCCTGCAAAGCTGGATCGCACTGCCGGCCGGATCTGAAGAGATCGCGCCGTCATTTCAGCACTATGCCGCCGGCGACCTGCCGATGGTGTCCGAGCGCGACTTCACCGCGCGGGTGATCGCGGGCTCCTCGTTCGGCATCGCCTCGCCTGTTACGATGGTGTCGCCCTGGTTCTACACCGAGGTCACGGCGGTAGCGGGCGCGAGCGTGCCGCTCGATCCCGATCACGAGGAACGCGCGATCTACGTGGTGGACGGCGAGATCGAGATCGCGAACGAGCGCTACGAGGGGCCGCGGCTCTTGATCTTCCGCCCCGGCGACCGCATCACGGTGAAGGCACTGAAGGCCACGCGGATGATGTTTCTCGGCGGCGATGCACTGGAGGGCCCGCGCCACATCTGGTGGAATTTCGTCTCCTCCAGCAAGGAGCGGATCGAGCAGGCCAAGCAGGACTGGAAAACCGGCCGCTTCGCCGCAGTTCCGCAGGAACATGAGTTCATTCCGCTGCCGGAATAGGCTATCCCGGTTTTCGGCCGCGCTGTCAGCCGCGGCCGGATTCCTTGTGCGAAGGCTGTGCCGATGACCAACATGCTCTCCAGCGACCTGCCGCTCTCCAAGATCGGACGCGGCAAGGTGCGCGACATCTACGCCGTCGACGACGACCGTCTGCTGCTCGTCACGACCGACCGCATCAGCGCCTTCGACGTTGTGATGGCCGAGACCATCCCGATGAAGGGCGCGGTGCTGACTCAAATCAGCGCGTTCTGGTTCAACGAATTGGAAGGCGTGGTGCCGCATCACATGATCAGCGCCGACACCGACGCGATCATCTCGGCCGTGCCGGCCTTGATGCCCCACCGCGCCGAGATTCTCGGTCGCGCCATGCTGTGCAAGCGCACCACCGTGTTCCCGATCGAATGCGTGATCCGCGGTTATCTCTCGGGCTCGGCGTGGAAGGAATATGCCACGAGCGGCACGCTGGCCGGCGAGAAGCTGAAGGCAGGGCTCGTCGAGAGCGAGAAGCTGGAGCCTGCCATCTTCAGCCCGGCAACCAAGGCCGAGAGCGGCCATGACGAGAACATCACCATCGCGAAGATGCGCGCCGTGGTCGGCGACGAGGTTGCCTACACGCTGGAGAGCATGACGCGCGCGATCTACACGCTTGGCGAGGAGCTGGCCCGCGAGCAGGGCATCATCATCGCCGACACCAAGTTCGAGTTCGGCCGCGACAAGGACGGCCGCATCATCCTGATCGACGAAGTCATGACGCCGGATTCCTCGCGCTTCTGGGCGGTCGATACCTACAAGCCCGGCCAGCCGCAGGCGAGCTTCGACAAGCAACCCTTGCGCGACTATCTCGACGTTGAGCGCCGCGCCGGCCGCTGGAACGGCGACGCCCCCCCGCCCCCGCTGCCGGCGAGCGTGGTGGAGGCGACCAGCAAGCGCTATCTTGAGGCGTATCGCCGCGTGACTGGGAAAGAGCTGAAGATTTAGCCTCTGCTCTTGCACCTCGCTCCGCCATTGCGAGGAGCTCTTGCGACGAAGCAAATCCAGACTGCCTCCGCGGAGCGATTTCGCAACGACTTTGAGGGGCGAGGCTGCCTCTCTGGCGTGGCGCTCGCCTGCTTCATATTCAAGACAACACCGGCGGCGGCCTACACCCCCGCCATCATCACGTATTTGATCTCGACATATTCGTCCATGCCGTGATGTGAGCCTTCGCGCCCGAGGCCGCTCTCCTTGACGCCGCCGAAGGGTGCGACTTCCGTGGTGATGAGGCCGGTGTTGACGCCGACCATGCCTGATTCCAGCGCTTCGGCGACGCGCCAGACGCGGCCGAGATCGCGGGAGTAAAAGTAAGAGGCGAGGCCGAACGGCGAGGCGTTGCACATCGCGATGACATCCGCTTCGTCCTTGAAGCGGATGACGGGCGCGAGCGGACCGAAGGTTTCCTCCTGCGACACCAGCGAGTCCGGCTTGACGTCGGCAAGCACCGTCGGCTCGAAGAACGAGCGTCCGAGATCGCTGCGCTTGCCGCCGGTGACGACCTTGGCGCCGCGCTTGACGGCGTCGGCGATGTGACGCTCGACCTTGTCGACCGCCTTCATGTTGATCAGCGGACCCTGCGTGACGCCGCTCTCGGTCCCGTCGCCGATCTTCATCGCCGCGACCTTCTTCGACAGTTTCTGCACGAACTCGTCGTAGATCCCGTCCTGGGCATAGAGTCGGTTGGCGCAGACGCAGGTCTGGCCCATGTTGCGGTATTTCGACACGATGGCGCCTTCGACTGCGGCGTCGATGTCGGCATCGTCGAACACCACGAACGGCGCGTTGCCGCCCAGCTCGAGGCCGAGCCGCTTCACGCCGACGGAGGCCTGCTGGTAGAGAATCTTGCCGACGGCGGTCGAGCCGGTGAAACCGACGAAGCGCACCGCCGGATGCTCGCACAGCACCTTGCCGATCGGCGGCGCGTCGCCCGTGATGATGTTGAACACGCCTTTGGGCACACCAGCCTTCTCGGCAAGCGCCGCGAGCGCCAGCGCCGACAGCGGCGTTTCGTTCGCGGGCTTCAGCACCACGGTGCAGCCGGCTGCGAGCGCCGGCGAGACCTTTCGCGTAATCATCGAGTTCGGGAAATTCCACGGCGTGATCGCGCCGCAGACGCCGATCGGCTGCTTGATCGCGAGCAGCCGCGCATCGCTCCGCTGCGTCGGAATGGTCTCGCCATAGACGCGGCGAGCTTCCTCCGCGAAGAACTCGACATAGGCGCCGCCGATGTCGACCTCGCCGAGCGCCTCGGCGAGCGGCTTGCCCTGCTCGGAGGTGAGGATCAGCGCAAGGTCCTCCCGGTTGGCGACGATCAGCTCGAACCATTTGCGCAAGATGTTGGAGCGCTGCTTGGCGGTGAGCTTGGCCCAGGCCGGGAACGCGCGCTCGGCGGCTTCGACCGCCTTGGTGGTATCGTCCGCGCCAAGTTGCGGGACTTTTGCAAGCTCGACGCCGGTGGCGGGATTGTTGACGGCGAAAACCGGCGAGCCGACCCAGACGCCATCGATGTAGCAGGCTTCCTTCAGCAGCGACGGGTCCTTCAACCGGTCGCGCAGATTGGACGAGGCTTGCGGGGCGCGGGCGGCGGCGGTCGGGGTCATGGCGTTACTCCTCAGGGCGCGATCGGATTGGCCCGGAATATAGGGGCAGACGGCGCGCAATGCACCGCCCCGCAACGCACATCTGCTGGGAGTTAAACTGAGAGCCGCAGGTCCCTTACCTCTCTCCAGCGGGGAGAGGTAAGGCATCGCGATCACCGCACTAGCTAGGCCGCGCCGCTCAGGTAAGTCTCGCGGCGGCCGATCATGCGCTCGGCTGCTGCCTTGGCGTCCGCCTTCGAGGATGTCGCACAGGTGCGGTATTCAAGCTCGGGGACATGAGAGGTGTCGCGGCGACCGAACCAGGATTTTGAACCGACCGGCAGCAGTGCGAGCGCTTGCGCCAGGTTGTCGACCGCGCCGAAGGAATACAGCGCGCCGGTACCGGCGATGCGGACTTCGTAGATCCCTGGCGAAATAGGCGCCTCCAGATTCTCGCCCCGCCCGGGACGGGGATAGCGCTTCCATTCACTCCAGGTCGAAATCATCTGAGGTCCCCCTCGCCGGTCGGCAACATTTGCATCAAGTCTTAATCGGTCCATCGATCGGGCCGGGTTCTGAACGCGACAGCTCACGAAATGTTTCAAGCGTTCGAAAACTCACGAAACATATTGCCTCAAGCCATCCAAGGTGAGCGCGAGGTGCGGTCGTCCACCGCAGATTGCGTCACCGTTCAGCCGCTCTCGTGCTGCGCTGGTCGCGGGCCGTCAAGTCACGACATCGCGACCGCCGCGGCAGCCGAGATGCTTGCTGCACGCGACCTCCGGGAGGACAATCGATCACTTCCAACAATAATCAAACCGGAGGAAACCCGCATGCAAAGCCAAGCCCAGATCGACGAAGTTCTGCGTCAGAAGAGCGACGCCAAGGAGATTCCCGGCGTCGTCGCCATCGCCGCCAGCGGCAACGACGTGCTGTATCAGGGTGCGTTCGGCAAGCGCGACCTGTCGAAGCCCGATGCGATGACTGCGGACAGCGTGTTCTGGATCGCATCGATGACGAAGGCGGTGACGACCGCCGGCGCGATGCAACTCGTCGAACAGGGCAAGCTGTCGCTGGATGCGCCGATCGGTGAAGTGCTGCCCGATCTTGCCGAGCCGCAAGTGCTCGAAGGTTTCGACGCCAAGGGCGAGCCGAAGTTGCGGCCGGCCAAGGGGCCGATCACGCTGCGCCAGCTCATGACCCACACCGCCGGCTTCTGCTACAACATGTGGAACGGCGATCTCGCCGTCTATCTGGACAAGACCGGCATTCCCGCCATTACCACCTGCCAGAACGCGGCGCTGAAGACGCCGATCATGACCGATCCCGGCACGCGCTGGGAATACGGCACCAATATCGATTTCGTCGGCAAGGCGGTGGAGGCCGTCAGCGGCAAGCGGCTCGATGCCTATTTGCGCGATAATATGTTCGCGCCGCTCGGCATGAGCGACACCGCTTTCAAGATCACCGATAGCATGCGCAAGCGCCTGGTCGGCATGCATGCGCGCGGCGAGGACGGCCAGCTCGCATCGATCCCATTCGAGCTCGAACAGGAGCCGGAATTCCACATGGGTGGCGGCGGCCTCTATTCGACCGCCGGCGATTATATCAAATTCACCCAGATGATTCTCAACAAGGGCCGCGGCAACGGCAACCAGGTGCTGAAGGCGGAGACGGTCGCGACGATGGGACAGAACCACATCGGCGATCTTGCCATGGGCAAGATGACCACGGCGGCGCCGATGTACACCAATGACGTCGATCTCTACCCTGAGCAAATCAAGAAGTGGGGTCTCAGCTTCATGATCAACACCGCCAAGACCGCTGAAGGGCGCAGCGCAGGTAGCCTGGCCTGGGCGGGCCTCGCCAACACCTATTACTGGATCGACCCTTCGCGCGACGTCACCGGCGTGATCCTGATGCAGCTGTTGCCGTTCGCCGACGCGAAGTGTTTGGAGGCGTTCGCGGGCTTCGAGCGCGGGGTTTACGCCGGGCTCGATGCTGCTGGTAGCGGGCAGAAGGCGGCGTGAGGAGCTGATGCTCTCGCCATTCGCGGCGGATCGGCCGTGTCGAAGTGAGACGGCGGCAGAGACGTGAACCTCCTCCCATACTCCCCTGGAGGGGGAGGATAGGTTCGCATGTAGCAAAGCTGCATGCGAACCGAGGTGGGGTGAGGCCGCGGCGAAGATCTCATATAGAAGGCCAACGTAACAGCCGCGAATGCACGCGGGCCAGAACGCAGCACCGAACGTGCTGAAAGACCGTCACCCCACCCCGCTCGCGCTGCGCGCGATCGACCTCCCCCAGGGGAGGGTAAAAGCTAGTCCGTCAGCCCGCGCTGGCCGGCCAGCTCCTTCAGCGATACCTGCGGGCGGGCGCCGATGTGCTGGATCACTTCGGCGGCCGCGAGCGCGCCGAGCTGGCCGCACTGCTTGTAGGGCAGGTTGCGCGCCAGGCCATAGAGGAAACCGGCGGCGAAGAGGTCGCCGGCGCCGGTGGTGTCGACCACCTTCTCGACCGGGAATGCCGGCGCGGCAACGGAATCTTCCGCTGACACCACCATGCAGCCCTTCTCGCTGCGGGTGACGACGCCGAGATTGACGTCGTTGCGCAGCTGCTTCAGCGCGGTATCGAAGTCGGAGGTCGTGTAGAGCGAATGCAGCTCGGCCTCGTTGGCGAACACGATGTCGACGGTGCCGTTGCGCATCAAGGACAGGAACTCGTCGCGATAGCGATCGACGCAGAAGGAATCCGACAGCGTCAGCGCCACCTTGCGCTTGGCGTCATGGGCGATCTTGGCCGCCTTGACGAAGGCGTCCTTGGCGTTCTTGGGGTCCCAGAGATAGCCTTCGAGGTAGACGATGCCAGCGCCAGCGACATCGGCCGGATCGATATCGGCGGGCGACAGGTCCTGCGCCGCGCCGAGATAGGTGTTCATGGTGCGCTCGCCGTCGCCGGTGACCAGAATGTAGGAGCAGCCGGTGGCGGGGCCGTCCGTTGCGGCTGGCGTGTTGAACGCGACGCCGGCGGCACGGATGTCGTGGACATAGAGCTTGCCGATCTGGTCGTCCTTAACCTTGCCGACATAAGCGGCGCGTGCGCCGAGACTGCCGATGCCGACGATGGTGTTAGCGGCCGAGCCGCCCGAGACTTCCGTCGCCGGGCCCATGTCCTTGTAGATGGCGGCCGCCCGTGCCTCGTCGATCAGGGACATGCTGCCCTTGGTCATGCCATGCTTGGCCAAAAAGGCCTCGTCGGTCCTGACCAGCACGTCGAACAGCGCGTTGCCGATGCCGAGAACGTCATATTTCACGTCAGCCATTCACCTTGATCCTGTTGCCCGATTGCGATTACCGGGGAAATCCGCTTCCTGTCGGCCCGAAATCCGGCTCGCGGCCTATCACGACCAGCCCTTCGCGGGCAAGCAACGGTAATATTGCGCCCGATGATCCGCTCCTTCCTGACCGTCTCGACGGGAACGCTGGCCTCGCGGCTGCTGGGCTTTGCCCGCGATTCCCTGATTGCGGCGCTGCTCGGCACCGGCGCCGTGGCGGACGCGTTCCTGGCGGCGTTTCAGCTCGTCAACGTGGTGCGCCGGCTGCTCAGCGAGGGGGCGCTGAATGCGGCGTTGGTCCCGGCCTGGTTGCGGGTCCGCGACCGCGATGACGAGACGGCTGCGGCGGCATTCGCGGGACGGGTGCTCGGCACGGTCTGCGCGGCCCTGGTTGCGATCTCGATCGGCATTGCAGTGTTGATGCCGCTGATCATCACAGTGATCGCGCCGGGATTTCTCGGAAGCGGCACGCTCGATCTCGCTGTGCAGAACGCGCGGCTGATGCTGCCTTATCTCGCCTTCGCCGGACCCGTGACCGTGCTGATGGGACTGCTCAACGCGCAAGGGCGCTTTGCGCTGACGGCGTTCTCGCCGCTGCTGTTCAACATCGCGCTGATCGCCGCGATCGCGGCGCTGCTGCTGTGGCACGCCGATGCGGCCCTCGCGGCGTGGATGCTCGCCGCCACCGTCGGTATTGCCGGTCTGCTGCAATTGCTGATGCTGCTATCGCAGCGAAGCGCGCGCCTTGCGACGCCACTGCGCGTGAGTTTTGACAAGGAGATGCGGGCCTTCTTCGCCAAGGCTATCCCCGGCATGATCGCAAGCTCGGGCCCGCAATGGCTGATCGTCGCGAGTGCGATCATCGCCTCCGCAACACCGTCGGCCGTATCCTGGCTCTATTTCGCCAACCGCCTGATCGAGCTACCGCTTGGCATCGTCGGCGTCGCCATGGGTACGGTGCTGGTGCCGGAACTGACCCGCGCGGTCGGTAGCGGCGACCGCGTCGCGGTGGCGCACGCGGAATCGCGTGCGCTGGAGCTGGCGACTGGCCTCGCCGTGCCGGCCACGCTCGGTCTGATCGTGCTGGCTGACCCGATCGTACGGCTATTGTTCGAGCACGGTGCCTTCAGCGCCGATGACAGCGCGGCCACCGCGCACGCACTGGTGTGGCTGGCGCTGGGCCTGCCGGCGCATGTGCTGATCAAGGCGCTGTCACCGGCCTTCTATGCCCGCAGCGACACGATGACGCCGCTGCGCGCAACCGCCAAAGGCGTCGTGGTGACGGTCGTGCTCGCGCTCCTGCTCGGTCATATCTTCGGCGCGAGTGGGATCGCGGCGAGTATCGCGGCCGGTGCCTGGAGCAGCGCGCTCTCGCTGCTCCGGAAAGGCACGAGCGAGTTCGGCTTCTCGGTCGACGCGAGCGCCCGCACGCGATTGCCGCGGATCGTGCTGGCCGCCTCGGCGATGGGCGCCCTGCTCTGGCTGACCATGGGTCTCGTACCTGCCGAGACCTATGGCTTCATCAAATTCGTCGCGCTGGGTGTGCAGATCGCGGCCGGGATCGTCGTCTACGGCCTGCTCCTGCAAATTCTCGGCGCAGCCTCCTGGCGCGAGGCGGTGAACGCGTTGAAACGACCGACCTAAATCGCGAGCCCCTCGAATTGCCCTTGACGGGGCTGCGCCGCTGTTGGAAACGACGGCCGAATAGCTTCAGGAAGGCTTGCCAGGAAAACTAACCATGCCATTCGTTGAACGGGTCTTTTCGGGCGTCCAGCCGACGGGCAATCTGCATCTCGGCAATTACCTCGGCGCGATCGTCAACTTCGTGAAGATGCAGGAGACCCACAACTGCATCTATTGCGTCGTCGACATGCACGCGATCACGCAAGGGGTCGACGTCTGGGGCGGGCCGGCCGAGCTCACGCGCAACACCCGCGAGGTCACCGCGGCGTTCATCGCTGCCGGCATCGATCCCAAGAAGCACATCGTGTTCAACCAGAGCCAGGTCTCGGGACACGCCGAGCTCGCCTGGATCTTCAATTGCGTCGCGCGCATGGGCTGGCTCGGCCGCATGACCCAGTTCAAGGAGAAGGCCGGCAAGGACCGCGAGAACGCCTCGGTCGGGCTGTTCGATTATCCCGTGCTGATGGCGGCCGACATCCTGCTCTACCGCGCCACCCACGTGCCCGTCGGCGAGGACCAGAAGCAGCATCTCGAGCTGTCGCGCGACATCGCGCAGAAGTTCAACAACGATTTCGGCGACTCGATCCGCAGCCAGGGCGGCAATGACGGCCTGTTTTTCCCGCTGCCGGAACCCCTGATCACGGGTCCGGCAACGCGCGTGATGAGCCTGCGCGACGGCACCAAGAAGATGTCGAAGTCCGATGCGTCGGACAATTCGCGCATCAATTTGACCGACGATGCCGACACCATCGCGCAGAAGATCCGCAAGGCGAAGACCGATCCGGAGCCGCTGCCGACCGAGGAGAAGGGCCTGGAGGCACGCCCCGAAGCCGACAATCTCGTCGGCATCTTCGCCGCGCTCTCCGGCCGCTCCAAGGCCGACGTGCTGCGCGATTTCGGCGGCGGCCAATTCTCCAGCTTCAAGAACGCGCTGGCCGAGCTGTGCGTCACCAAGCTCGCGCCGATCGCGGGCGAGATGAAGCGCCTCGTGGCCGACCCCGGCCATATCGACGCAATCCTGAACGAAGGCTCGGACCGGGCCCGCGCCATCGCCGACGAAACGATGAAGCTTTCGAAAGACATCGTCGGCTTCATCCGCCGGCGCTGATCAACGCGTCTGGCCGGCGTCATAGCGCCGGCCACTCCCCTCTCCCAAACATTGCGGGAGTGTGGCAGCATGCCAGCCGTGCACACGCGGGACATGCATGACCAGCAAGCGACTTTGCTTCGAGCCGGGTCACAAGCCCAAATGCCTCGTCATCGTCGATGACACCGCCGAATGGGATCGGGCGGTTTATTACGCCAGCCGCTGGGCGATCCGCGGCGGCGGCGGCGTGGTGATGCTTCGCATCATCGAGCCCGACCAGCAGAGCCAGGAATGGCTGGGTGTCGCCGACATCATGCGCGCCGAGGCGCATGAAGCGGCGGAAGCCGCGCTCGACCGCGCCGCCGGCCGCGCCAACGGGATCGCCGCGATCACGCCGGAACGGGTGATCCGGGAAGGCGCCGCGATGGAACAGCTGCTCGCAGTGATCGACGAGGACCCCGACATCGCCATGCTGGTGCTGGCCGCAAGTCCTGGTGCGGAGGGACCGGGGCCATTGGTCTCGCTGCTTGCGCATGCGCTTGGAACGTTTCCCGTTCCGGTGACGATCATCTCCGGCGCGCTGAGTGACTAGAGCGTGGATTCGCTATCGTAGCGCGGTGCCTCCCCCTCCAGGGCAGGGTAAATGGCCCAAGCCTCTGATTTTCATTGACTAATGTCTCTTCTCCCCTTGATCGTGCGTTCGCCATCGCCATCTGCTAGGGAAGAGAGCACGCGCCGGCCTTGAACCGGCGACGTCTGGAGAGAACCATGTTCATTCAAACCGAAGCCACCCCCAATCCCGCCACGCTGAAGTTCATTCCCGGCCGCGTCGTGGTCGACGGCAGCCCAATGGAATTTTCGAGCCGCGAAGCCGCAAGCCGCTCGCCCCTCGCCGAAAAGCTGTTCGACGTGCCCGGCATCACCGGCGTGTTCTACGGATCGGACTTCATCACGGTGACCAAGGCGAGCGGTGAGTGGCAGCAGCTCAAGCCCGCGATCCTCGGCGCCATCATGGAGCACTATATGTCCGGCGCGCCGCTGCTCGCCGACGGCACAGCGCAAAGCGATGCCGAGATCGAGGACGAGGACGAGTTCTTCGACGAGGCCGATGCCGAGACGGTCGATATGATCAAGGACCTGATCGAGACCCGGGTGCGGCCGGCGGTCGCCAATGACGGCGGCGACATCACCTTCCGCGGCTTTAAGGACGGCATCGTCTATCTCAACATGAAGGGCGCCTGCTCGGGCTGCCCGTCGTCGACCGCAACGCTCCAGCACGGTATCCAGAACCTCTTGAAGCATTTCGTGCCCGACGTCGTCGAAGTCCGGCCGATGTGAGTTGCACGGTCTGCGCACCGATTTCGCTCCGTCATGCCCGGGCTTGTCCCGGGCATCCACGTTTTTGGGGCCGCAAAGTCGTGGATGGCCAGGTCAAGCCCGGCCATGGCCGCCAGAACTTTAGGCATCATCCAATTGCCAATGCTATGATCGCGTTATGCTGATCCTCGCCATCGATACTGCGCTCGACGCCTGCGCGGCCGCGGTGCTCGACACCGAAACGGCCGAGCTTCGCGCGCAGGAATCGGTGCCGATGAAGCGCGGGCATGCCGAAGCGCTGATGCCGCTGATCGCGCGGGTGATGAAATCGGCAGAGCTCAGCTTCACCGCGCTCGACCGCATCGCGGTCACGGTCGGTCCCGGCAGCTTCACCGGCCTGCGCGTCGGTATTTCGGCGGCGCGCGGCTTTGCGCTGGCGGCGAAGCGGCCGGCCATCGGCCTGACCACCTTGTCGGCCTATGCCGCCGCCGTCGTCGGCCAGAACAGATCGGCGCCCGTGATCTCCGCGATCGACGCGCGGCACGCCCACGTCTATTTCCAGATCGTCGCCGGCGACGGCAGCCAGCTGGTGCGACCGAGGGTCGCCGGCATCGATGAGGCGATCGCGGCCTCGCAATTCGGCGCGCCGCATCTGGTCGGCAATGCCGCAAACATTCTCGCCGAGCGCTGGCCGAAGGATGCACCGCAACCCGTCGCGGTCGACGCACAGGCTGCGCCTGATATCGCCTGGGTCGCCTGGCTTGGCGCCGCGGCCAATCCCGACGCGACCCCAGCGCGGCCGTTCTATCTGCGCGCACCCGATGCCAAGCCGGCCGCGCAGCCACAGCTCGCAGCAAAAGCCGCAACCTCATGATGAGATGGTTTTCGCAATGGTGGCGCGGCGGCACCGCCGCCGTTGAGCCCGCGTCCGCGCGCGATGCCGCACGGCTGGCGCAGCTTCACGGCGCCTGTTTCGCACGCGGCTGGGGCGAAGGCGAGTTTGAGAGCATGATCAGCGAGCGCAACACGCTGGTGCATCGCTTGCGCCTCGGCCGCAAGACGATCGGCTTTGCGGTGTCGCGGATCGGCGCGGACGAAGCGGAAATCCTCTCGATCGCGCTCGATCAGGCCCATCGCGGCCGCGGTCTCTCCCGCACGCTGCTGATGACCCATCTCGGCCATCTCGCGGGACGCGGCGTGCGCACAATATTTCTCGAAGTCGAGGAAAATAACCAAGCGGCGCGTCGACTCTACGATCGGGCCGGATTCACGGTGGTCGGACGCCGCGAACGCTACTATAAGCAGCCGACCGGGGAACAGCTGAACGCCCTTCTGATGCGACGTGACTTGGCGTAACATTGATGGCAGAAAGCGCCCCGTCAGGCAGACAATCATGACCGCACTGAAAACTTCTTCCGCATCCAAGGCGTCCGGCATCGAGGCACGGTGCGCCGCCACCGGCATGCGCATGACCGAGCAGCGCCGCGTCATCGCCCGCGTGCTCGCGGAATCGGTCGATCATCCTGACGTCGAGGAACTGTACCGGCGCTGCGTCGCCGTCGACGACAAGATCTCGATCTCAACGGTCTACCGAACGGTGAAGCTGTTCGAGGATGCGGGCATCATAGAACGCCACGATTTCCGCGAAGGCCGCGCGCGCTATGAGACGATGCGCGACAGCCATCACGACCACCTGATCAACCTGCGCGACGGCAAGGTGATCGAGTTCACCTCGGAGGAGATCGAGAAGCTCCAGGCCGAGATCGCCCGCAAGCTCGGCTACAAGCTGGTCGATCACCGGCTCGAGCTCTATTGCGTCCCGCTCGACGACGACAAGCCGACGTCTTAGTTTAGTGCCCATCGAGCTCATCATCTTCGACTGCGACGGCGTGCTCGTGGACAGCGAGGTGATCTCCTGTCGTGCGCATGCGGATGTGCTGACCAGGCACGGCTATCCGATCACGTCCGAGCAGGTGTTCGAGCGCTTCCTTGGCCGCTCGACGCGGCAGGCCAATCTCGAGATTGAGACCGAGCTCGGTCGCAAGTTGCCCGAGGCCTATCACGGCGATCTGCAGGACGAGCTATTCCGCTCCTTCGAGGCCGACCTCGAAGCGATCCGCGGCATCCATGATGTGCTCGATATCGTCGCTCAACGCGTCTGCGTCGCCTCGAGCGGCTCGCACCAGCGCATGCGCGTGAGCCTGGGGAGCACGGGCCTCTACGAACGCCTCGCGCCGAACATCTTCTCGGCCTCGCAGGTGAAGAACGGCAAACCGGCGCCCGATCTGTTCCTGTTCGCGGCAAAGCAGATGGGCGTGCCGCCGGGGCGCTGTGTCGTGATCGAGGACAGCCTGGCCGGGATTGCCGGCGCCCGGGCGGCCGGAATGACTGTGTTCGGCTTTTATGGTGGCAGCCATTGCCGCGAGGGCTATGCCGAAACGCTGCGCCAAGCCGGCGCCGACCTGCTCTTTGCCGACATGCATCGGCTGCCGGAGCTGATCCGGCCGGCCGAGGCGAAGGCCCTGGCAGGCTGATTTTCGGTCTCTGACCGCCATCCGGGTCGGCGCGAGGCGCGTGAACCCGGAATCGCGCCAAAACCTCTGGATTCCGGACTTTGCGACTGCGTCGCGCCGGAATGACGGCCCAAGGGGGCGCCATTCGCTGGATTTTCGCCGCTCCAACCTATATCTGAGGGCCGTCCTCCACCTCAATTCCGGGTTCCATGACGCCGCCGCGCAAGCTGCACATCAAATCATATGGCTGCCAGATGAACGTCTACGATGCCCAGCGCATGGTGGACACGCTGGCCCCCGAAGGATTCGTGGAGACGGCCAGCGCTGATGACGCCGACCTCGTCATCCTCAACACCTGCCATATCCGCGAGAAGGCCTCGGAAAAGGTCTATTCCGAACTCGGCCGGCTGCGCGTGGCCAAGGACGAGGCGGCGCGGGGCGGCCGCGCGATGCAGATTGCGGTCGCGGGCTGCGTGGCGCAGGCCGAGGGCGAAGAAATCGTGCGCCGCGCGCCCGTCGTCGACGTCGTGGTCGGACCACAGAGCTATCATCATCTGCCCGAGCTGTTGAAGCGCGCGGGCGACGAAGGTCGCGCGATCGAGACCGAATTTCCCGCTCAGGACAAGTTCGGCTTCTTGGCCCAGCCGAAGTCCGACGCGATTCGCGCGCGCGGCATCTCCGCCTTCGTCACGGTGCAGGAAGGCTGCGACAAGTTCTGCACGTTCTGCGTCGTGCCGTATACGCGCGGTGCCGAGGTCTCCCGTCGGGTGGCGAAGATCGTGGAGGACGTGAAGCGGCTCGCCGACAACGGCGTGCGCGAGCTGACGCTGATCGGGCAGAACGTCAACGCCTATCACGGCGAGGGGCCGGACGGAAAAACCTGGCCGCTCGGCCGATTGCTCGAGCATCTGGCGCAAATCCCGGGCATCGCGCGGCTGCGCTATTCGACCAGCCATCCCCGCGACGTCGATGACAGTTTGATTGCGGCCCATCGCGATCTCGGCCCGCTGATGCCGTTCGTGCACCTGCCGGTGCAGTCGGGCTCGGACCGGATTCTGGCCGCCATGAACCGCAAACATACCGCCGATGATTACCGGCGGGTCATCGACCGTTTCCGCACCGCACGCCAAGACATTGCTTTTTCATCAGATTTTATCGTCGGCTTCCCCGGCGAGAGCGAGCAAGATTTTCTCGCCACTCTCGCGCTCGTCACGCAAATCGGCTACGCTGCGGCTTATTCGTTTAAATACTCCGCCCGGCCGGGAACGCCGGCCGCGGATATGCAGGAGACGGTGTCCCCCGCCGAGATGGACCAGCGATTGGAGCGGCTCCAGGAACTGATCGACAGCCAGCAATCGGCCTTCAACAAGGCTGCGATTGGCTCAACGGTGGACGTGCTGTTCGAGCGTCCGGCCCGCAAGGAAGGCCAGATCGTCGGCCGCACCGCTTACCTCCAGCCCGCGCATGTGATGGCCTCGGCCGAAATCATCGGGCAGATCCTGCCGGTCCGGATCGACAGCCTCGAACGCTACAGCTTTCTCGGCGACCTCGCGACGCCGCGCAACGCGCGCGAGCCCGCTTCATCGCAAGCCACTGGAGCCTGAACCCTTGCCAAAAAGCGCATCGGATTCGCCTTCGTTCGCTCCCAGCCGCAAATTTGACCGCGACATGCAAGTTCCGCCCGAGACCCAGGTCGTCATCGATTTCGATGACAACCGTGCCGCTTCCGCGCTGGTCGGCCCCTACGGCCAGCATCTCGCGCAGATCGAGCGGCGCCTCGGCGTGGTCGTGGACTCCAAGGGCAACCACATCACCATCGGCGGCACGCGCGACGGCTGCGATGCCGCACGCCGCGTGCTGGAGGCGCTCTACGCGCAAGCCGTGAAGGGACAGGATCTCGACCAGGGCGAGGTCGAGGGCGCGATCCGGGCCGTGATCGCCCAGGGCTCGCTGTTCGAGTTCGACGCCAAATCGGCCAAATCGACCTTCGACAGCATCAATTTGCGCAAGCGCCCGGTGCGCGCGCGCACCGCCGCGCAGGATTCCTACATCCGCGCGCTGAAGCGCCACGAGCTGGTGTTTGGCATCGGTCCCGCCGGCACCGGCAAGACCTGGCTCGCGGTCGCGCATGCCGCGCAGCTGTTCGAGCGCAAGGAGGTCGACAAGATCATCCTGTCACGCCCGGCGGTGGAAGCCGGCGAGCGGCTCGGCTTTTTGCCAGGCGATCTTCGCGAGAAGGTCGATCCCTATCTGCGCCCGATCTACGACGCGCTCTACGATCTCATGGATGCGCGCATCGTCGAGCGGGCGCTCCAGACCGGCGAGATCGAGATCGCGCCGCTCGCCTTCATGCGCGGCCGCACGCTCACCAACGCCGCCATCATCCTGGACGAGGCGCAGAACACCACGTCGATGCAGATGAAGATGTTCCTGACCCGCCTTGGCGAGAACAGCCGCATGATCGTGACGGGTGATCCCTCTCAGATCGACCTGCCGAACGGCCAGACCTCGGGACTGGCGGAAGCAACCCGGCTCCTGAACGGGGTCGAGGGGATTGCGCAAGTGCATTTCAAAGCCGAGGACGTGATCCGCCACGAGCTCGTGGCGCGGATCGTCGCCGCCTACGAAGGGTCGCCGCAGCGGCCGGCCAGCGGTCAATCCTGACGAGACAACAGCCGGACCAAGCGGGCGCGGACGGCGCCTTTTCGTCCCAGACAGCACAATGTCCCATCCCAACCTTCCCATCACCGAGGTCCTCGTCGTCGCCGATTGCTGGCAGAGCGAGCCCGATTCCGAGACCGTGATCCAGCGCGCGCTTGCGGCAGCCGCCGAGAGCGTCGACGAAGACCTCGCCGACGCGGAAGTGGCTGTGATGCTGACCGATGACGCCGGCATCCGCACCCTCAACGGCAACTGGCGCGGCATCGACAAGCCAACTAATGTGCTGTCATTCCCCGCGCTCCAGCCCGAAGGCGAATGGAAGCCGGGCGATGCGCCGCGCATGCTCGGCGACATCGCGATCGCCTACGAGACCATGCGGCGCGAGGCGGACGAGGAACACAAGCCGTTCGGTCATCATTTGAGCCATCTCGCCGTCCACGGTTTCCTGCATCTGATCGGCTACGATCACGAGAACGACGACGACGCGGAGGAGATGGAAGCGCTGGAGACGCAGATCCTGGCGCATCTCGGCATCCCCGACCCCTATGCTGACCGCCCGGGGACGAACTGAGATGCCGGATTCCGATCCAATCCAGGACAACCCGCGCAACACGCGCAATTTACCCGCCGTCGTGACCCAAGGTGAGGTGATGCGGCCGACCGCGGAAGGCTGGCTGCTGCGCGCCATCCGGACGCTGTTCGGCTGGAAGGCGGGATCGGTGCGCGACGATCTCCAGGTCGTGCTCAACGCGGCCACCCCCGACGACACCGGCTTCTCCGCGGTCGAGCGCACCATGCTGCGCAACATCCTCGGCCTGCACGAGCGCCGCATCGCCGACGTCATGGTCCATCGGGCCGACATCGTCGCGGTGAAGCGCGACATCCCGCTTGGCGAATTGATGGACCGCTTCGAGAGCGCCGGCCATTCGCGTCTCGTCGTCTACAACGAGACGCTGGACGATCCCGTCGGCATCGTCCACATCCGCGACCTGCTCGCCTTCATGACCGCCCGTGCGCGCGTGTCGGAGGCCACCAAGACCAAGCGCAAGAAACCGCTGCCGGCCGGGCTCGATTTGCGCGCCGTCGATCTCGCGCTGCCGCTTCACGATGCGCGCATCATCCGCAAGCTGCTGTACGTGCCGCCCTCGATGCGGGCGATCGACCTGCTCGCGCAGATGCAGGCCACGCGCATCCACCTCGCGCTGGTGGTCGACGAATATGGCGGCAGCGACGGGCTGGTCTCGCTCGAGGACATCGTCGAGCAGATCGTCGGCGAGATCGACGACGAGCACGACAGCGACGAGCCGCCCTCGATCGTGCGCCTGCCCGACAACGCCTTCATCGCCGATGCCCGTGCCAGCCTCGACGACGTCCGCGCGGTGATCGGCGAGGATTTCGTCACCGGCGAGGCCGGCGAGGAAGTGGAGACGCTGGGCGGCTATCTCGTCAGCTTCGTCGGGCGCCTGCCGGTGCGCGGCGAAGTGATCTCGGGCCCCGGCACGTACGAGGTCGAGGTGCTCGATGCCGATCCGCGCCGCGTCAAGCGGCTGCGCATCTCGACGCGGAAGGAACGTCCCGCGCCCCGCACCCAGCGCGAGAGCCGACGCCGCGAGGCTGCGCCGGAGAGCGGCCAACCACCGGCCAGTGACACGCCTACCCCGCCGCCAAGCGACGGGACCGGTCCGCAGTGAGCCCATTGCAACGACTCCGGCAGATTGCGCTTGCCGTCATCCTCACCTGGGGATGGAAGCGCGCCGTCATCGCCATGGCGGCCGGGGCGCTGTCGGTGCTGGCGCTGGCGCCGTTCAACCTGTTTCCGGTGCTGTTCCTCACCTTCCCGGTGCTGGTCTGGCTGATCGACGGCGCCGGCGCCGGACGATATGGCGGCGTTCCTGCCGCGGCGCTGACTGGCTACTGGTTCGGGCTCGGCTATTTCGTCCCCGGTCTCTACTGGATCGGCTACGCATTCTTCGTCGACGCCGACGTGTTCGCCTGGCTCACACCGTTCGCCGTGCTGGGCCTGCCGGCCTATCTCTCGATCTTCACGGCAATGGGCTTTGCGCTGGCGCGCCTGCTCTGGACCAAGAACGCCACGCGCGTGCTGGCGCTCGCAGCAAGTCTCACCATTAGCGAATGGCTGCGCGGCCACGCGCTGACCGGGTTTCCCTGGAACGCGTTCGGCTACGCGCTGTCCGAGCCGCTGCCGCTGGCGCAGACGGCATCGCTGATCGGCCTGTGGGGCATGACGTTCCTGACCGTCGCGATCTTCGCGAGCCCTGCGACGCTGATCGATCGCGCGCCCGATGGCCGCCTGCAATGGCGCGCACCGGCCGCCGCAATCGCGCTTCTGATCGTCATGAGCATTTTCGGCGCGATCCGCCTGTCGCTGCCTCCGACCACGATGGTTGCTGGCGCCAAGCTGCGCCTGATGCAGCCGAACCTGCAGCAGGACGCGAAATTCAACTACGCCGCCAAAGCGGAGGTGATGAAGAGATATTTGGCGCTGTCCGACCGCGCCTCTGGTCCGCAATCGACCGGCGTTCGCGATGCCACCATCCTGATCTGGCCGGAATCCGCCTTTCCGTTCTTCCTGACCCGCGAAGCCGACGCGATGGCGCAAATCGCCGATCTGCTGCCGAAGGGCACTGTGCTGATCACGGGGTCGGTCCGCGCGCCGGACCTGCCGCGGGGCACACCGATCACGCGCGCCTATAATTCGATCTACGTGATCGACCACGATGGCAGCGTGCTCGCAGTGTACGATAAGCTGCATTTGGTGCCGTTCGGCGAATTTCTTCCTTATCAGGAGCTGATGGAGAAGCTCGGTTTCGAGCAGCTGACGCGCGTGCGCGGTGGCTTCATTGCCGGCACCGTGCGGCATGCGCTGCCGGTCGCCAGCGCGCCGCCCGCGCTGCCGCTGATCTGTTATGAAGCCATTTTTCCCGGTGAGGTGGCTGCACGCAGCGAACGTCCGGGCTGGATCGTTAACCTCACCAATGACGGCTGGTTCGGCATCTCGACCGGCCCCTATCAGCATCTCGAGCAGGCGCGGATGCGCGCGATCGAACTCGGCCTGCCGCTGGTCCGCTCCGCCAACACCGGCATCTCCGCAGTGATCGATCCGATGGGACGCACCATCGCCAGCCTCGGTCTCGGAATCGAGGGCATTTTGGATGCAAACCTGCCCGCCGCGATCCCATCGACTGTCTATGCGCGCGTCGGCGACGTGCCCGCAGCCATGCTCGTCGCGCTCGCGGTGATTGTGGCGGTCCGCCGGCGTGTCGCCAAACGGCACCCCTGATCGCCTCGCAGCGGACGTGGCTGGAATCCTTGACAACCGTAGTCCCACGGTTGACAGACTGCAGGCGGGCTCCTCATTCTGCACCGGCTGCGAAAGACAGCGGTACATTGCTAAATTTCTCCGCAATGTTTCCCAATAAGAGGGTTCGATTTGACGGTGCTGGCACCCGAGGCAGGCCTGATGATTGCGCCGAGGGTGATGTTTGGAGGGCTGAGGAAATGTCGAAAGCGCCCAACCCTGTTGACAAATATGTCGGCAGTCGCGTGCGTATGCGCCGCATCATGTTGGGCATGAGCCAGGAAAAGCTCGGTGAAGCTTTGGGCCTGACCTTTCAGCAGATCCAGAAATACGAGAAGGGCACCAACCGGGTCGGCGCGAGCCGCATTCAGCAGATCGCCGAGATTCTCCAGGTACCTGTGTCGTTCCTGTTCGAGGGCGGGCCGAGCGGTGTGCCGGGCCCGGATGGCTTCAGCGAAGGCGCCTCGCCCTCTTACGTCTCAGATTTCCTTGCGACATCAGAGGGACTCGCCTTGACCAAGGCGTTCACCCGAATCACCGATTCCAAGATGCGCCGCTCCATCGTCGATCTCGTCGAGCAGATCGCCGCGCGCGAAGGCCCCGACAAGCGCTGACGCGCCCATCGCAATTGGCGATTTGAGACTGCGCCAAATCTGGCCTATGTCGTCATTTGCGACCGCGCCCTCGATGCGCGTCCACTCCGATGATGCAGTTCAAGGGCATAGATGCGTTCATGGCCAGCTCCAATTGGTTCGATTCCCAAACCATTCTCGATGGCATCCGCCGCTGGGTTGAGATCGAGACGCCGACGGAAGCGCCCGAGCAGGTCAACAAGCTGATCTCCGTGGTCGCGGAGCAATACCGCGAGCTGCCCGCCACGCTCGAGCGCGTCGCTGGGGTCAATGGCTGCGGCGATCATCTTGTGGCGCGCTCGACCTGGGGCCAGGACCGACCAGGCATCCTGGTGCTGAGCCACCTCGATACCGTTCATCCCATGGGCTTCATCGAGCGCCTGCCGTTCAAGATCGAAGGCGACAGCGCGTTCGGCCCCGGCATCTACGACATGAAAGGCGGCGCCTACATCGCCTACCATGCCTTTCGCGCGCTCTGCGCCGCCGGCGACCGTTCGCCGCTCGGCATCACCCACATGTTCACCTCCGACGAGGAGATCGGCAGCCCGACCTCACGTGCGCTGATCGAGCAGGAAGGTCGCAAGGCCAAATACGTGCTGGTGACGGAGCCGGCGCGCGACGGCGGCAGGATCGTCACCGGACGCAAGGGCGTCGGACGCTTCCGCGTCTTCATCAAAGGCGTGCCCGCGCATGCGGGCTCCCGACCGGAGGACGGCCGCAGCGCCGTCCGCGAGCTCGCCAACGTGATCCTGGCGCTGGAAGGGATGAACGACGTCAAGCGTGGCGTCACCGTCAATGTCGGCGTGGTGCGCGGCGGCACGCGCCCCAACGTGACGCCGGAAGAGGCCTATGCCGAAGTCGATCTGCGTGTGTTGAGCCTCAAGGATGCGGACGAGTTCGTCGGCAAGATCCTCGCGCTCACGTCGAAGACCGACGGCGTCACCGTTGCGGTCGCCGGCGAGCTTAATCGCCCGCCTTACGAGAAGAGCAATGCCGGCGCGGCGCTCTACGAGCATGCGAAGACGCTTGCCGCCGAGATCGGCTTCGAGCTGATCGACACCCACACCGGCGGCGGCTCGGACGGTAACTTTACCGCCGCGCACACCGCGACGCTCGACGGGCTCGGCGTCGACGGCAAGGGCGCACACACGCATTATGAGCAGCTCTACGTCTCCTCGCTCGCGCCGCGCGCGCGGCTGCTCCATCGCCTGTACCAGACGCTGCGATGAGCGAGCGCAAATCAGATTCCGCGCGCGATGACAGCGAGCGCGCCTTCTTCGGACGCCGCAAGGGTCACAAGCTCAGGCAGCACCAGGCCGGGCTGATCGATCAGCTGCTGCCGCATCTTGCGCTCGACATCGCGAGCGAGGCACCGGCGAATGCCGGCGAGATCTTCGACCCCGCGGCAAGCGAGGTGCGGCTCGAGATCGGTTTCGGCGGCGGCGAGCATCTGGCGGCCGAGGCGCAAAGCTTTCCCGCCACCGGCTTCATCGGCTGCGAGCCCTATGTCAACGGCATGGCCAAAATCCTCGCGCAGATCGACGCCGCCAACATCAGCAACATCCGCCTGTTCGCCGGCGATGCCGCCGAGCTCTTGGCCTGGCTTCCGCAAGCCTCGCTGTCGCGGATCGACCTGATCCATCCCGATCCCTGGCCGAAACGGCGGCACTGGAAGCGGCGCTTCGTCCAGGACAGGACCATTGCCGCAATGGCGCGCGTGCTGAAGCCTGGCGGCGAATTCCGTTTCGTCTGCGACGTCGACGATTACTGCGCCTGGACGCTGTCGCATCTTGCCCGCTCTTCGGATTTCGTTTGGCTTGCCGAACGCGCCGACGATTTTCGGCAGCCATGGGTGGGCTACACAATGACGCGCTACGGCCGGAAGGCCGCGCGCGAAGGACGCAAGGCGGCCTATCTGCGGTTCAAGCGGGTCTAGTCGTCATTCCGGGGCGATGCGCAGCATCGAACCCGGAAGCTCGAGCTTCCGGGTTCGGGCCTCGCCCGCCCCGGAATGACAAGAGAGAGAACTTCAAATCGTCCGCCGGTTGCGCCAGAAATTCACGACGCGCTCGGCGGTCGTCGGCATCAGGCGCGTGAAGTTCATGCGCGCGGCCTCGATGTCGGCATCGGCCGGGGTGCGATGCGGCCCGTACCACAGCAGGATGAGCGCGCGTACCGTGGGCCAGCCGAGATTGAGCACGCGCCCCAGGATCAGAATCGGATCGTAGCGATCGCCCGCGATCAGGCGGTCGAGAATCGCGAGGCGGACGCCGGTCATCGCCGAGAGCGAGGCGATCGATTCCTCATATTTGAGCGCCTTGGCGAAACCGAGCAGCGCGCTCTCACCGAGATGGCCCTCGCGATGCAGGGCCGTCACCGTTCGCTGTGCCGCCGAGAAGTCACGGCGCGGCCCCGGCGGCCGCGCCGCCTCCTCGATGGCCTCCATCGCGCGCTTGATCTCGACCTGGCGCGCGGGATTGACCACGCTGGAGAGGCGGCGGCGGATGACGTCGAGCGTGCCGTTGAGAAGCTCCTTCAGGTGCTCGCCGGAGAGATCGTTGCGCTGACCGATCTTGAGCGTCAGCACGCCGTCCTGCGCGGCACGCTTGATCAGCTCGGAATAGCTGCCGGGCGAGAAGACAGCACCTGCATTGCCGGCTGCGCGACGCACCACGTCGCGATCACCCCGCTCCACCAGCACGTCGGTGACGACCGCCGGCAAGGTGGGGCGCTCCGTTATCGCCAGCAGATGGCCCTGGCCCTTCAGCCGCGCGATCTCGACCAGGGCTGCCTCATCGAGCACGGGCGAGCGGCGCAGCACGGGGCCGGCCACCGTGATCTCGTTTTCGCGCGCGAGCTGGTTCACCAGATGCGGCGGCGCGTTGCCGAGGCGCGAGAAGCGCTCGGCGAGATCGGCGCGCGAAGCGAGTTCGGCATGCGGGACGAGATCGATCAGGAGATTGTCGAACAGATCGATCAGCTCGGGACGGAGTTTTTCGGCATCCCGGAAAAATAATGCGGAGATGGCCCGCGCGATCTCGCCGCGACGTCGGGGATCGCCGCGTTTGACGATATCGTCCAATCCAGGAATCAGCGAGGTAGCAACGATCATGAAACGCAACTCGGGGATCTGGCACGCCGTGGGCGCGCCATAGCTCAAGCCGCCCCACAATCGGGGAATCTAGGCCTGCTTGATGAAGGAAGCGTTGCGGGGCGAGCCGCCCAAAGGACGCAAAAAGCGTCCTCTGCCCTGCAATGGGCCTTGTCCGGGAGGGGCGAAAGGGCTATATCAGCGGCAATTCATCTTCTCATACGATCCGCGTAGTGAGAGTGGGCCCGAAAGGACCCGCTCTTTTTTATTACCTGAACGCGGCTTGGCGGAGGATGCGGCCCGATGCGTTGTCGGGAGAGTTCCGAAGCGGGCTTTGACATTAACCCAGCCTTAACCATCGAGCGCCTGACCCCTGCTATGACCGAACCGAACCCTGGTTCCACGGATGCCGAATTGCTGGCCGAGCCGCGGCTCGTGGTCGAGCCGGGCGTCGCGGCCCGGGTGGCCGCGGTCGCAGCTCCCGTGCTCCAGGGCATGGGCTATCGGCTGGTGCGTATCCGTATTTCCGGAGAGGCCGGCTGCACGGTGCAGATCATGGCCGAGCGGCCGGACGGCTCGATGCAGATTGAGGATTGCGAGGCGATCTCGCGGGCGCTGTCGCCTGTGCTCGACGTCGCCGACCCCATCGATCGCGCCTACCGGCTGGAAATCTCCTCACCGGGAATCGACCGGCCGCTGGTGCGCCGCTCCGATTTCGAGCGCTATGCTGGACATCTGGTGAAGGTCGAGATGGCGGTCGCCCATGAGGGGCGGAAGCGGTTCCGCGGCACGCTCGGTGCTGTCGAAGGCGATCGCGTGCATCTGCATCGCGATGACGTCAAGGCCGGCGATGACGCCGACGTTCTCCTGACCATGGAGGATATTGGCGAGGCGCGGCTGGTGCTGACCGATGAGCTGATTGCGGAATCCATGCGCCGCGGCAAGGCCGAGGCGCGCGAGATGCGTCGCAATCTCGGCCTCGAGCCGCCTCCGGCGCCGCACGCCCAGATCAGCGAGAAGATCACCAAGAACACCAAGCCGAAAAAAAAGCCGGCACCGACCAATACAAAGAAGCATCGCCTGGCCGCCGAACGTGCGCGACGGGGCGAGATCGAGCCTGACGAAGGAGACTAGCCATGGCAGTCAGCGCCAATCGACTTGAATTGCTCCAGATCGCGGACGCCGTTGCGCGCGAGAAATCGATCGACCGCGGCATCGTCATCGCCGCGATGGAGGATGCCATCGCCAAGGCGGCGCGGGCCCGTTACGGCAGCGAGACTGACGTTCACGCCGAGATCGACCCGAAGAAGGGCGAGCTGCGGCTGTCGCGCCACATGCTTGTGGTCGAGAAGGTCGAAAACCCTTCGAACCAGATCTCGCTGGTGGATGCACAGCGCGCCAATCCCGGTGCCCAGGTCGGCGACACTATCGCCGACACGCTGCCGCCGCTGGAATATGGCCGCATCGCCGCCCAGTCGGCCAAGCAGGTGATCGTGCAGAAGGTGCGCGAGGCCGAGCGCGACCGGCAATATCAGGAATTCAAGGACCGCATCGGCGACATCGTCAACGGCGTCGTCAAGCGCGTCGAATATGGCAGCGTGATCGTCGATCTCGGCCGTGGTGAAGCCATCATCCGTCGCGACGAGATGCTGCCGCGCGAAGTCTTCCGCAACGGCGACCGTGTCCGCGCCTATATCTTCGACGTCCGCCGCGAGACGAGAGGCCCGCAGATCTTCCTCTCCCGCACTCATCCGCAATTCATGGCGAAGCTGTTCGCGCAGGAGGTGCCGGAGATCTATGATGGCATCGTCGAGATCAAGGCGGTCGCCCGCGATCCCGGCTCGCGCGCGAAAATCGGCGTGATTTCCCGAGATTCCTCGGTCGATCCGGTCGGCGCCTGCGTCGGCATGCGCGGCTCGCGCGTGCAGGCGGTGGTGAACGAGTTGCAGGGCGAGAAGATCGACATCATTCCCTGGTCGCCCGACATCGCGACCTTCGTGGTCAACGCGCTGGCACCGGCCGAAGTCTCCAAGGTCGTCATCGACGAAGACCGCGAGCGCATCGAGGTCGTCGTGCCCGACACCAACAACCAGCTCTCGCTGGCGATCGGCCGCCGCGGCCAGAACGTGCGTCTGGCTTCGCAGCTCACCGGCTGGGACATCGACATCCTGACCGAGCAGGAGGAATCGGAGCGTCGCCAGGCCGACTTTGAAAATTCCACCCGCGTCTTCATGGAATCGCTCAACGTCGACGAAGTGGTCGGCCAGTTGCTGGCGTCCGAAGGCTTCACCTCGGTCGAGGAACTCGCGATGGTGGACGTCAAGGAACTCGCCAGCATCGAGGGCTTCGACGAGGAGACCGCGCAGGAGCTGCAGAACCGCGCCCGCGAACATCTCGAGCAGCAGGAAGCCGAGCTCGAGGCCAAGCGAAAGGAACTCGGCGTCGAGGACGCCCTCAAGGACGTGCCCGGCGTGACCTCGAAAATGCTGGTGAAGTTCGGCGAGAACGACATCAAGACGGTCGACGATCTCGCCGGCTGCGCCACCGACGATCTGGTCGGCTGGACCGAGCGCAAGGAAGGCAGCGAGCCAACCAAGCACGTTGGTGCGCTCGACGGCATCGACATCTCCCGCGACGATGCCGAAGCGATGATCATGCAGGCCCGCGTCAAGGCCGGCTGGATCACCGAGGCCGATCTTGCCAAGCCCGCTGAGGAGGCTGAGGCGACTGAAGATCAGCCGGCTTAAGGCGTGTTCAGCAAAAGTGGAGGCCGGTTTTGCGTAAAGAACACGCGACTTAGAAGGCGAAGGAGGATGTCACCCGGATGCTCGCCAGCACTGACAGCGAACTCGACCATGGGCCGCGGACCGAAAGGTCCGCGACCATGCGCATGTGCGCGGTCAGCCGCAAGGTCCGGCCGATCGACGAGCTGATCCGCTTCGTCGTCTCGCCGCAAGGCGACATAGTTCCCGATCTCAAGCGTAAGCTGCCCGGACGCGGCATGTGGATCACCGCCTCACGCCAGGTGGTTGCGGAAGCCGTGCGGCGTCACCAATTTAACAAGGCCTTCAAGCGCGAGCTGCGGGCCCCTCAGACGCTTCCCGCCGACATCGAAGCGCTCCTGGTTCGGAGCGTGACGGAAGCCCTTGGGATCGCTGCCAAGGCGGGCCAGGTCGTGGCCGGCTTCGGCAAGGTCGAGAGCGCCCTTCGGGAAGGTACGGTCGAGGTCCTGATCCACGCCAGCGACGGGGCCGCGGACGGAATCCGCAAATTGGACATGCTGGCGCGTCAAAATGCCGGAAATCGCGGCGCCAAGCCGCAGATTCCCGTCGTCACCGCGCTGAAATCGATAGAATTGGATTTGGCACTGACCCGGTCAAATGTGATACATGCTGCGCTGCTCGCGGGCCCGGCGAGCAGGTCATTCCTGTCACGTAGCCAGATGCTGGTCCGATACCGGATGGCGGACGATGACAAGACGGCCGAAAAACACGGCCAGGATTTCTGAGAGACAACGACGAACCGATATGACGGTGCGGCAACGCACAACGACAACAGATCAGGATTAGGACTGCTGAATGGTTGATACCAAGACCCCTGGCGACAAGAAGCTGAGCGTTCCGAGCAAGACGCTATCGCTCAAGCCGCGCGTCGAAACGGGCACCGTGCGCCAGAGCTTCAGCCACGGCCGGAGCAAGCAGGTCGTGGTCGAGAAGCGCGGCAAGCGCCGCATTGGCGACGGCCCCGAGCCGCACGCGCCCGAGGTGACCGCGAAACCGGCACCGGCCGTGCCCGCGCCCTCGCGCTCCGCCCCGCCGCCCGCCCCACCGCGCAACGCCGGTTCCGGGGTGGTGCTGCGTACCCTGACCGAAGACGAGCGTTCGGCCCGCGCCAGCGCGCTGGCCGATGCCAAGCTGCGCGAGGTCGAGGAACGCCGCCAGGCCGAGGAAGAGGCGCAGCGCCGCGCTGCCCGCGAGGCTGCCGAACGCGCCGAGCGCGAAGCCGCCGAAGCCCGTCGCAAGGCCGAGGATGAGCGTCATCGCCACGAGGACGAAGCCAAGCGGAAGGCCGAGACCGAGGCCAAGAAGCGTTTTGGCGAAGGCGAGCAGCCTTCTGCCGCACGTCCCGCAACGGCAGCTCCGGCGACTAGCGCTCCCCGCTCCGCGCCAGGTACGGCGCGACCTGCGGCGACCACCACTGCGCGCCCGACAACGACCACTCAGCGGCCGGCTGGCCCGGCGGGGCGCGCTCCCGCGGTTGCGGCCGGACCCGACGAGGACGATGGTCCGCGCCAGATCCGTCGCGGTCCCGGCGGTGTCGCGCGTCCTGCGGCCGCCCCCAAAACCACCCACAAGCCCGGCCCGCAGAAGGAGCGCGGCCGCCTCACCGTCGTCACCGCGCTCAATGCCGATGAGGTGCGCGAGCGTTCGATCGCCTCGTTCCGCCGCCGCACCCAGCGCCTCAAGGGCCACGCCTCGAACGAGCCCAAGGAAAAGCTCATCCGCGAGGTGACGATTCCGGAAGCGATCACCATCCAGGAGCTCGCCAACCGTATGTCCGAGCGCGCGGTCGACGTCATCCGCATGCTGATGAAGCAGGGCGCGATGCACAAGATCACCGACGTGATCGACGCCGACACCGCGCAGCTGATCGCGGAAGAGCTCGGCCACACGGTCAAGCGCGTTGCCGCCTCGGACGTGGAAGAGGGCCTGTTCGACCAAGTCGACGATTCCACCGATACCGAACCGCGTTCGCCTGTCGTGACCGTGATGGGTCACGTCGACCACGGCAAGACCTCGCTGCTCGATGCGCTGCGCCATGCCAACGTGGTTTCCGGCGAAGCCGGCGGCATCACCCAGCATATCGGCGCCTATCAGGTGCTGTCGCCGGAGAGCGGCAAGAAGATCACTTTCATCGACACGCCCGGCCACGCTGCGTTCACTGCGATGCGCGCCCGCGGCGCCAAGGTCACCGACATCGTCGTGCTGGTGGTCGCGGCCGATGACGGCGTGATGCCGCAAACGGTCGAAGCCATCAACCACGCCAAGGCGGCAGGCGTGCCGATCATCGTTGCCATCAACAAGATCGACAAGCCCGATGCCAAGCCCGAGCGCGTCCGCACCGAGCTGCTCCAGCACGAGGTTCAGGTCGAATCCTTCGGCGGCGAAGTCGTCGACGTCGAGGTATCCGCCAAGAACAAGACCAATCTCGACAAGCTGCTCGAGATGATCGCGCTGCAGGCCGAAATCCTCGACCTCAAGACCAATTCGGAGCGTCCGGCCGAAGGCACTGTGATCGAGGCCAAGCTCGATCGCGGCCGTGGTCCGGTCGCGACCGTGCTGGTCCAGCGCGGCACGCTCCGTGTCGGTGATATCATCGTCGCCGGCGCCGAGATGGGCCGCGTCCGCGCGCTGATCTCCGATCAGGGCGAGACGGTGCAGGAGGCCGGTCCTTCGGTGCCGGTCGAGGTGCTCGGCTTCAACGGTCCGCCGGAAGCCGGCGATCGTCTCGCGGTGGTCGAGAACGAAGCCCGCGCCCGCCAGATCACCAGCTATCGCGCGCATCAGAAGCGCGAGAACGCGGCTGCCTCGATCTCCGGCATGCGCGGTTCGCTCGAGCAGATGATGTCCCAATTGAAGACCGCGGGCCGCAAGGAATTCCCGCTGATCATCAAGGCCGACGTGCAGGGCTCGCTGGAAGCGATCCTCGGCTCACTGGAGAAGCTCGGCACCGACGAAGTCGCAGCCCGCATCCTGCATGCCGGCGTCGGCGGCATTTCGGAATCCGACGTGACGCTCGCGGAAGGCTTCAACGCCGCGATCATCGGCTTCTCGGTTCGCGCCAACAAGGAAGCGGCCGCGGCGGCCAAGCGCAACGGCATCGAGATCCGCTACTACAACATCATCTACGACCTCGTGGACGACGTGAAAAAGGCGATGAGCGGCCTGCTCGCGCCGACCTTGCGCGAAACCATGCTGGGCAATGCCGCGATCCTGGAGATCTTCAACATCTCCAAGGTCGGCAAGGTCGCCGGCTGCCGCGTCACCGACGGCACCGTGGAACGCGGCGCCAATGTGCGCCTGATCCGCGACAACGTGGTCGTGCACGAAGGCAAGCTCTCGACGCTGAAGCGCTTCAAGGACGAAGTGAAGGAAGTCCAGTCGGGCCAGGAATGCGGCATGGCCTTCGAGAACTATCACGACATGCGAGCCGGTGACGTGATCGAGTGTTATCGCGTGGAGACGATCCAGCGCTCCCTGTAAGTCCAAATCTTACCGAAGCGTTCGGATCCTTTTTGAACTGAGATTGCGGGAGTGCGATGGCCGGATTTTCCGGCCATCCACCCCTCTTCGTTTCAACAGGACAAACGACAATGCCCGTGTCCCAAACACGGGCATGACGAGGTGATTTTCGAGAATGCCACGCCATCATCAGAAGAAGAGTTCCGCGCCCGGCGGAGGCTCGCAACGCCAGTTGCGCGTCGGCGAGCAGGTTCGCCATGCGATGGCCGAGATTCTGGCGCAAGGCAACGTGCATGATGCGGATCTCGAAGGTCACATCATCACCGTGCCGGAGGTGCGGATGTCGCCCGACCTGAAGCTCGCGACGATCTACGTGATGCCGCTCGGTGGCCGCGACACCGAGATCGTCATCAGCGCACTCGAGCGCAACAAGAAGTTCCTGCGTGGCGAAGTGGCGCGGCGCGTTAACCTGAAATTTGCACCTGACATTCGCTTCCGCGTCGATGAGCGATTCGATGAAGCGGAACGGATCGAGAAGCTTTTGCGAACACCTGCGGTGCAGAAGGACCTGGAACAGGATCCGGATTCGGATCGGGAAGAAGAACGATGACGATGGACCCGGCTCACGACACGATCAGCGGCGAACAGGCCGATCAACGCGACGTGCAGACAAATAATTTTGCGGATCTGGGCAGCAAGTCTCAGCCGTACCAGGAGCCGCGCCGCGTCAACAACGATCCCCGCGCCAAGCAGCAGCAGAAGGGCAACCAGCCGCGCCGCGACCGGCGCGACGTCCACGGCTGGGTGGTGCTCGACAAGCCGATCGGGATGACCTCGACGCAAGCTGTCGCGGTGCTCAAGCGCCTGTTCAACGCCAAGCGCGCGGGACACGCCGGCACGCTCGATCCGCTCGCCTCGGGCGGCCTGCCGATCGCACTCGGCGAAGCCACCAAGACCGTCCCCTTCGTGATGGACGGCCGCAAGCGCTACCAGTTCACCGTGTGCTGGGGCGAGGAGCGCGATACCGACGACATCGAAGGGCGGGTGACCGCGACCTCCGACCAGCGCCCGACCCGGGACGCCATCCTGGCCCTGTTGCCCCGGTTCACCGGGGTGATCGAGCAGATCCCGCCGCGCTATTCCGCGATCAAGGTCCAGGGCGAGCGCGCCTATGACCTCGCGCGCGACGGCGAGGTCGTGGAGCTGGCGCCCCGCCCCGTCGAGATTCATCATTTAGCCCTTGTGGATCAACCGGATAACGACCGGGCCGTGTTCGAGGCGGAGTGCGGCAAGGGCACCTATGTGCGGGCGCTGGCCCGCGATATGGGCCGGATTCTCGGCACTTTTGGCCATATCTGCGCGCTGCGGCGGACCCTGGTCGGCCCATTTGGCGAAAACGACATGATTCCGCTGGATCAGTTGGAGGCTTTGTGCCATAGAGCCGCGTCCGGCGAGGGCAGCCTCGCCGACGCGCTTTTGCCCGTTGAGACCGCGCTGGACGACATCCCGGCACTGGCCGTCACTCGGGCTGATGCGGCAAGGCTCCACCGGGGCCAGGCCGTTTTGTTGCGCGGACGGGATGCGCCCACTTGTAGCGGCACAGTCTATGTCACGGTGGCAGGCCGTCTTTTGGCGCTTGCCGAAGTTGGCAATGGCGAAATCATCCCCAAGCGTGTGTTCAACCTGACCGGCCTGACTGCCAGCCCCGGTCGCAACGAGAGAAGTTGACGATGTCGATTGCCGCAGAACGCAAAGCGGAAGTCATCAAGACGAATGCCACCAAAGCCGGTGACACCGGCTCGCCCGAGGTTCAGGTCGCGATCCTGTCGGAACGCATCAACAATCTCACCAACCATTTCAAGACCCACGTGAAGGACAACCATTCGCGTCGCGGCCTCTTGAAGCTGGTCTCCACCCGCCGCTCGCTCCTCGACTACCTCAAGAAGAAGGACGAGGCGCGGTACAAGGCGCTGCTCGAGAAGCACAACATTCGTCGCTAAAGAGTTCCTGCGCGCGCCACTGGCGCGCGTTTTCGCGCGTGGTTTCGAACGAAAGCGCTTCTTTAAAGGTTTTTGATTGAGGCTGCGTGCGCGTCGGATGCGAGCCGTCGACGGTTGGCATCCGGGGCATGATGACGAAGACCACGGTTCGGTGTTCGCGTTCGTGCCGACTGACAGTCCAGCAGCAATCCGGCGGCTGGGCACAACGGGCAAGGCGCCCGTATGACCCGAAAGGATGGACGCCATCCGAAATCCAAAAACCATGGCAGGATCGCAGGCCGCTGGTCATCACGCCGATCAGCGTCCCGCAATCTTGCGCATGGTTTTTGTTTTTCGAAGCGTCCCTTCTTTCGAGAACCCATGAAAGAAGACCTCCTATGTTCAATAAGCATTCAGTCGAGATCGACTGGGGCGGACGCCCTCTCAAGCTTGAAACCGGCAAGATCGCCCGCCAGGCCGACGGCGCCGTCGTCGCCACCTATGGCGAGACCGTGGTGCTTGCCACCGTCGTCGCGGCGAAGGCGCCGCGCGAAGGCGTCGACTTCCTGCCGCTCACCGTCGATTACCAGGAGAAGACCTACGCTGCCGGCCGCATTCCCGGCGGCTATTTCAAGCGCGAGGGCCGTCCGACCGAGAAGGAGACGCTGGTCTCCCGCCTGATCGACCGCCCGATCCGCCCGCTGTTCGTCGACGGCTGGCGCAACGAGACCCAGGTGATCGTCACCGTGCTCTCGCACGACATGGAAAACGATCCCGATATCGTGGCGATGGTCGCGGCCTCCGCCGCGCTGACGCTGTCCGGCGCGCCCTTCAAAGGCCCGATCGGCGCAGCCCGCGTCGGCTTTGCCAATGACGAATTCGTCCTCAACCCGACGCTGGACGAGATGGTCGACACCCAGCTCGACCTCGTGGTGGCCGGCACTGCCGACGCCGTGCTGATGGTGGAATCAGAAGCCAAGGAGCTCAACGAAGACATCATGCTCGGCGCGGTGATGTTCGGTCATCGCCACTTCCAGCCGGTGATCAACGCGATCATCGAGCTCGCCGAGAAGGCCGCGAAGGAGCCGCGCGAAGTCACCGTGATCGACAATTCGGCGATCGAAAAGGAAATGCTCGGCTTGATCGAGCAGGAGCTGCGCGCCGCTTACGCAATCCCCGTGAAGCAGGAGCGCTATGCCGCCGTCGGCCTCGCCAAGGAAAAGGTGATGGCCCACTACTTCCCGGAAGGGCAGGAGCCGAAATACGACAAGCTCCGCATCGCCGGCGTGTTCAAGGAACTCGAGGCCAAAATCGTCCGCTGGAACATCCTCGACACCGGCAAGCGCATCGACGGCCGCGACTCCAAGACCGTGCGCAACATCGTCGCCGAAGTCGGCGTGCTGCCCCGCGCCCACGGCTCGGCGCTGTTCACCCGCGGCGAGACCCAGGCGATGGTCGTGACCACGCTCGGCACCGGTGAGGACGAGCAGTACATCGACGCGCTGTCGGGGACGTACAAGGAAACGTTCCTGCTGCACTACAACTTCCCGCCCTACTCGGTCGGCGAGACCGGCCGCCTCGGCGGCACCAAGCGCCGCGAGATCGGCCACGGCAAGCTCGCCTGGCGCGCGATCCACCCGGTGCTGCCGCCGCATCACGAGTTCCCCTACACCATCCGCGTGGTGTCGGAGATCACCGAATCCAACGGCTCCTCGTCGATGGCGTCGGTCTGCGGCGCCTCGCTGGCGCTGATGGACGCCGGCGTGCCGTTGAAGCGGCCGACCGCGGGCATCGCGATGGGCTTGATCCTCGAAGACAAGCGCTTCGCGGTTCTCTCGGACATCCTCGGTGACGAGGACCATCTCGGCGACATGGACTTCAAGGTGGCCGGCACCGAGCTGGGCATCACCTCGCTCCAGATGGACATCAAGATCGAGGGCATCACCGAGGAGATCATGCGCGTCGCCCTCGGGCAGGCCAAGGATGGGCGTATCCACATCCTCGGCGAAATGGCCAAGGCGCTCACCAACGCCCGCGCCGAGCTCGGCGAATACGCGCCGCGGATCGAGACGTTCAAGATCCCGACCGACAAGATCCGCGAAGTGATCGGCACCGGCGGCAAGGTGATCCGCGAGATCGTCGAGAAGACCGGCGCCAAGGTCAACATCGAGGACGACGGCACCGTGAAGGTCGCCTCCAGCGACGGCGAGGCGATGAAGGCCGCGATCAAGTGGATCAAGTCGATCGCGTCCGAGCCGGAAGTCGGCCAGATCTATGACGGCACCGTCGTCAAGGTGATGGAATTCGGCGCCTTCGTGAACTTCTTCGGCTCCAAGGACGGCCTCGTCCACATCAGCCAGCTCGCGTCCAACCGCGTGCAGAAGACCTCCGATGTCGTCAAGGAAGGCGACAAGGTTAAGGTCAAGCTGCTCGGCTTCGACGACCGCGGCAAGACCCGCCTGTCGATGAAGGTGGTCGACCAGACCACCGGCGAGGACCTCGAGGCCAAGGAGAAGGCCGCCGAGGGCGAGAAGGCCCCGCGCGAAGCGGCGGGCGAGTAAGTCTCGCCACACGGACAAAAACATGAAGGGCGGCCGAGAGGCCGCCCTTTTGTTTGTACTCGCCCCGGGAGCGCTGCGCTCCCTCTCCCGCAAGCGGGAGAGGTGCAGAGCCTCAAGCCGTGAGATCGAACCGGTCGAGATTCATCACCTTGGTCCAGGCCTTGGCGAAGTCCTTGACGAACTTCTCCTTGGAATCTGACGTGGCGTAGACCTCGGCGAAGGCGCGGAGCTGCGAGTGCGCGCCGAAGATGAGATCGACGCGCGTGCCGGTCCACTTGACCGCGTTGGTCTTGCGGTCGCGGGCCTCATAGGTGCCGTCAGCGCCGGCCGGCGTCCACTGCGTGCTCATGTCGAGCAGGTTGACGAAGAAGTCGTTGCTTAGCGTTCCCACCTTGGCGGTGAAGACGCCGTGCTTCGAACCGTTCGCATTGGCGCCGAGCACGCGCAGGCCGCCGACGAGCACCGTCATCTCCGGGCCGGTGAGCCGAAGCAGCTGCGCACGATCGACGAGCGCCTCCTCGGGCATCATGAACTGATGCCGCTTGCCGATATAGTTGCGGAAGCCATCGGCGCGCGGCTCCAGCGGTGCAAAAGAGGCTGCATCCGTCTGCTCCTGCGAGGCATCCATGCGGCCCGGCGTGAAGCCGACCTTGACCTCGACGCCGGCATCCTTTGCGGCCTTCTCGACCGCGGCGGTGCCACCGAGCACGATCAGGTCTGCGAGCGAGACCTTCTTCGCGCCGGACGAGGCGTTGAAGTCCTTCTGAATCGCTTCGAGCTTGCCGAGCACCTTGGAGAGCTGAGCGGGCTGGTTCACCTCCCAGTCCTTCTGCGGGGCGAGACGGATGCGCGCGCCGTTGGCGCCGCCGCGCTTGTCCGAGCCGCGGAACGTCGAGGCCGACGCCCAGGCGGTCGAAACCAGCTCCGACACGGACAGACCCGAGGCGAGGATCTTCGTCTTCAGCGAGGCGATGTCCTGTTCGCCGACCAGCTCGTGATTCACGGCCGGAATTGGATCCTGCCAGATCAGCGTCTCCTTCGGCACCAGCGGGCCGAGATAGCGCTGGATCGGACCCATGTCGCGGTGCGTGAGCTTGAACCAGGCGCGGGCGAAGGCGTCCGCGAATTGATCGGGATGCTCGAGAAAGCGTCGCGAGATCTTCTCATAGGCCGGATCGAAGCGGAGCGAGAGGTCCGTGGTCAGCATCGTCGGCCGATGCTTCTTCGACTTGTCGAAGGCATCAGGAATGATCGCCTCGGCATTCTTGGCCGTCCACTGGTGCGCGCCGCCGGGGCTCTTCGTCAGCTCCCATTCGTACTTGAACAGGTTCTCGAAGAAGTTGTTGCTCCACTTTGTCGGCGTGGTCGTCCATGTCACCTCGAGACCGCTGGTGATGGAATCGCCCGCAAGGCCCGTACCGTGCTTGCTCTTCCAGCCGAGGCCCTGATCTTCGAGCGCGCCCGCTTCCGGCTCCGGACCGACCAGCGACGGATCGCCCGCGCCGTGGGTCTTGCCGAACGTATGGCCGCCGGCGATCAGCGCGACGGTTTCCTCGTCGTTCATCGCCATGCGGAAGAAGGTCTCACGGATATCCTTGGCCGCGGCGATCGGATCCGGCTTGCCGTTCGGACCTTCCGGATTGACGTAGATGAGGCCCATCTGCACCGCGCCCAGCGGCTCGGCGAGCTGACGCTCACCGCTGTAGCGCTCATCGCCCAGCCAGGTCCCTTCGGGGCCCCAATAGAGCTCTTCGGGCTCCCAAACGTCGGCGCGGCCACCCGCGAAACCAAACGTCTTGAAGCCCATCGATTCCAGCGCGACGTTGCCCGCGAGCACCATCAGGTCGGCCCACGAAAGCTTGCGGCCGTATTTCTGCTTGATCGGCCACAGCAGCCGGCGCGCCTTGTCGAGGTTGGCGTTGTCGGGCCAGCTGTTGAGCGGCGCGAAGCGCTGCTGACCGGCGCCGGCGCCACCGCGGCCGTCGGTGATGCGGTAAGTGCCCGCGCTGTGCCAGGCCATGCGGATCATCAAGCCGCCGTAATGACCGAAGTCGGCCGGCCACCATTCCTGCGAGTCCGTCATCAGAGCGGTCAGGTCCTTGATGACCGCGTTCAGGTCGAGCGACTTGAACTCCTTGGCATAGTCGAATTCTTTACCCATCGGATCGGACAGGTCGGAATTCTTGTGCAGCACCTCGATATTGAGCTGCGTCGGCCACCAGTCGCGGTTTGAGCGCGCGGGTTTTCCGCCCGAAAACGGGCACTTCGAAGTGTCGTCCATGAATACCTCCTCTGGCGGCGGCGAACTCGCGCCCTTGACCAGGTAGAACCACTCTAAGCATCGCCTCCTATCAGGGGAAGTTGACTTTAATGATCGCTGCGATAGGATTTTCTGATGATAAACCTGACGCTGCGTCAGCTTCGCTATTTCGATGCGCTGGCGCGCCACGGCCATTTCGGCCGCGCCGCCGAGGCCTGCTCGATCTCACAGCCAGCCTTGTCGATGCAGATCAAGGAGTTGGAGGGGACCCTCGGTGGCCTGCTGCTGGAGCGTAGCGCGCGGCAGGTGGCGCTGACCCGGTTTGGCGAGGAGCTCGCGCAACGCGTCCGCGAAATTTTGCGCTCGGTCGATGAGCTCGGCGATTTCGCCCGGGCTTCACAGGATCGCTTCGCCGGCCGCCTGCGCATTGGCATGATCCCGACCATCGCGCCGTACCTCCTGCCCAAGATCACCAAGAATCTCACGCGCATGCATCCCGAGCTCGACATCCGCGTGCGCGAAACCATGACGCCGCGGCTGATCCAGGAGCTGGTCGAAGGCCGGCTCGACACCGCCATCGTCGCGCTGCCGGTGTCCGAGCCCTCGCTCACCGAGGTCGCGCTGTTCGACGAGAAATTCCTGCTGGTGCGGCCGGGCGCGGACGAGGGCACCCCGGTGCCGTCGCGCGAGATGATGCGCGAGATGCGGCTATTGCTGCTCGAAGAGGGGCACTGCTTCCGCGAACAGGCGCTGTCCTTCTGCAATATGCAATCGGCGCCGCCGCGCGAGATGCTGGATGCGAATTCGCTCTCGACGCTGGTCCAGATGGTCAGCGCCGGCATCGGCGTCACCCTGATTCCGGAGATGGCGGTGCCGGTGGAGACGCGATCGGCCTCGGTCTCGCTGGCGCGCTTCCGCGATCCCGAGCCATCCCGCACTATCGGCATGGTCTGGCGCAAGACCAGCCCGCTGGCGCGACAGCTGCTGCAAATCTCCGAAGTGGTGTGCCTGTCGGCCGGCAAGGCGCGCCCACGTCAGGCGGCGCGCAGCCTCACAGCCTGAGTTGCCGGATGTCGCAACCGATCATCCGCACCGCGCGCGCAGACGAACATGACGAGATCGCCCGCGTCTGGATGCTGAGCTGGGTCTCGACCGGCCTCGCCGAGGTCAGCGATTTCCTGCTGGCGAATCTCCGCGCCCGGATCCGACGCGAGATCGAGGACGGCTGGAGCCTGTTCGTCGCCGACGACAACGGCACGATCGCCGCGATGCTGGCGCTGCATCTGCCGAAGCGCTATCTCGACATGCTTTTCGTCGCGCCCGCTTATCAGGGCCAATCGCTCGGCCGGCGATTGCTCGCCTTCACACGCACGCAACTGCCTGACGAGATGTACCTGCGCTGCGTGCGCGAGAACGAAAAGGCTTGGCGCTGGTACGAGCGCGAAGGTTTCGTGTTCGAGAAGGAAGAGATCGAACCCTCGAACGGGTTCGTGATGAAATATTATCGATGGAAGAACAAGGGAGACGCGCCATGATCAAGCTTTATTGGTCACCCCGCTCGCGCTCGTTCACGACGCTCTGGTTGATGGAGGAGAGCGGTCTGCCTTACGAGCGCGTGCTGACCGACATCTCGATCGGCGCGCAGAAGGCGCCGGATTATTTGAAGATCAACCCGATGGGCAAAGTGCCGGCCTTGACCGACGGCGACGCCGCGCTCGGCGAGGCCGCTGCGATCTGCGCCTATATCGGCGATCGCTATCCCGAGACCAAGCTCGCTCCCGCTGTGACCGATCCGCGCCGCGCGCGCTATCTGCAATGGCTGTTCTTCTCGCCGAGCTGCATCGAGCCCGCCATCATCCAGATCTTCACCAAGATCGAGATCCCGACCTCGACCGCCGCCTGGGGCAGCGCGACGCAGGTCTTCGACGTGCTGGAAGCGGCGCTTCAGAAGGGACCGTGGATCTTGGGCGAGGATTTTTCCGCTGCTGACATCACCATCGGCTCGGGCCTGAACTTCGCAGTGCGTCTGTTCAAGATGGTGCCGTCGCGTCCGGTCTTCGACGCCTATCTCGCGCGCTGCATGGCCCGGCCGGCGTTCCAGCGCGCGGAGAAGATCGCGGCCGGCTAAATTTAGTCCGGCGACTTCAAGTCGTCCGGCTTCGGCATCAGGATGATGTTGTATCCGGAATCGACGTAGTGAATCTCGCCGGTCACGCCGCCCGACAGATCCGACAGCAGATACAGCGCCGAGCCGCCGAGCTCGTCGAGCGTGACGCCGCGGCGCAGCGGCGCATGTTTCTGCTGGAACGCGAACATCGCCCGCGCCTCACCGATGCCGGAGCCGGCGAGCGTACGGATGGGGCCTGCGGAGATTGCGTTGACGCGGATGCCGCGCGGCCCGAAATCCGCGGCGAGATAGCGCACCGAGGCTTCCAGCGCCGCCTTGGCCACACCCATCACGTTGTAATTCGGCATCGCCCGCATCGAGGCGCCGAAGGTCAGCGTGATCATGCTGCCGCCCTCTGTCATCAGCTCGGCGGCGCGCTTGGCGACTTCAGTGAACGAGAAGCAGGAGATCACCATGGTGCGCGAGAAATTCTCGCGGCTGGTGTCGGCGTAGCGGCCCTTCAGCTCGTTCTTGTCGGCGAAGCCGATCGCGTGGATCACGAAGTCGAGCTGGCCCCACTTGTCGCGGAGCGCTGCGAATGTGGCATCGACGCTGGTGATGTCCTCGACATCGCAAGGCAGCACCAGATCGACACCGAGCTGCTCCGCCAAGGGCTTGACGCGCTTGCCCAAGGCCTCGCCCTGGAAGGTGAAGGCCAGCTCGGCGCCCTGGGCATGCAGCGTCCTCGCCATGCCCCAGGCGATCGAATGATCATTGGCGATGCCCATGATCAGACCGCGCTTGCCTTTCATCAAACCTTCCATTGCTTCTTTGCTCCCACTATTCCGGGGTCATCGCCCGCGCAGGCAGGCGATCCAGTAATTCCCGAGGCGTATGTGATAGATCGAGAAAGCCACGGCGTACTGGATGCCCGCCTTCGCGGGCATGACAGCATCGCTAAATCACACATCCAGCCGGCTAAACACCAGAGTGGCGTTGGTGCCGCCGAAGCCGAAGGAGTTCGACAGCACGGTGCCGATCTTGACGTTGTCGATGCGCTTGCGCACGATCGGCATATCCGCGAACACGGGATCGAGCTCCTGGATGTGCGCGCTCTCGCAAATGAAGCCATTGTTCATCATCAGCAGCGAATAGATCGCCTCCTGCACGCCGGTGGCGCCCAGGGAGTGGCCGGTCAGCGCCTTGGTCGCGGAGATCGGCGGGCACTTCTCGCCGACGCCGAACACCCTTCGGATCGCCTCGATCTCCGGCGGATCGCCGGCAGGCGTCGAGGTCGCGTGCGGATTGATGTAGTCGACTTTGGTCTTCACCGTCGACATCGCCATGCGCATGCAGCGCTCGGCGCCTTCGCCTGATGGTGCAACCATGTCGTAACCGTCCGAGGTCGCGCCATAACCGACGATCTCGCCATAGATGCGCGCACCGCGCGCCTTGGCATGCTCGAGCTCTTCCAGCACCAGCACGCCGGCGCCGCCGGCGATGACGAATCCATCGCGATTGACGTCGTAGGGACGCGAGGCCGTGGCGGGCGTGTCATTGTACTTCGAGGACATCGCACCCATGGCATCGAACAGCACCGATAGCGACCAGTCCAGCTCCTCGCAGCCGCCTGCGAAGATGACGTCCTGCTTGCCGATCTGGATCGTCTCGTAGGCATTGCCGACGCAATGGTTCGAGGTCGCGCAGGCCGAGGAGATCGAGTAGTTCACGCCCTTGATCTTGAACCAGGTCGCCAGCGTCGCGGAGGCCGTGGAGGACATCGCCTTAGGCACCGCAAACGGGCCGACGCGCTTCGGCCCCTTGGTGCGGGTGATGTCGGCGGACTCGACGATGGTTCGCGCCGAGGGGCCGCCGGAGCCCATGATGATGCCGGTGCGGATGTTGGAGACTTCGTCGGGCGACAGACCGGAATCCTGGATCGCCTGCTCCATCGCGACGTGATTCCACGCCGCGCCCTGACCGAGGAAACGCATGGCGCGGCGGTCGACCACCGTCGATGGATCGAGTGTGGGCTCGCCTTGTACCTGCGAACGGAAGCCGAGCTCGGCATATTTCTCAGCCCGCGAAATGCCCGACTTCGCCTCGTGAAGGCTCGCAAGCACTTCCTGGGTGTTGTTTCCGATCGACGAGACGATGCCCATCCCGGTGACCACAACCCGCCTCATGACAGCCTCGCCTCAATCGTTGCCTTCTTGGTGATGCGCTCAGCCCAGGCTCGTGCCCTGCTTGAACAGGCCGACCTTCAGATCCTTGGCGCGATAAATAATCTGGTCATCGACCGAAAGCCACCCGTCGGCGATACCGAGCACGAGCTTTGCGCGCATCACGCGTTTGATATCGACGTTGTACACAACCTTGCGCGCGTCGGTCAGCACCTGGCCGCCGAACTTCAGCTCGCTGAGGCCGAGCGCGCGGCCGCGACCTTCGCCGCCGCTCCAGCCGAGATAAAAGCCGACCATCTGCCACAGCGCATCAAGTCCGAGGCAGCCGGGCATCACCGGGTCGTTTTTAAAGTGGCAGCCGAAGAACCAGAGGTCGGGCTTCACGTCGAGCTCGGCGCGCACCAAGCCCTTGCCGAACTCCCCGCCATTGTCGGCAATTTCCGTGATGCGGTCGAACATCAGCATCGGCGGCAGCGGCAACTGAGCATTGCCCGGGCCGAACATTTCGCCGCGGGCACACGCCAGCAGATCTTCGTATTCGTAACCGTTGCGCCTGTTCAGCATGCACGAGCCTCTGTTCTAATCCCGATTGAGCGGCGTTTTTTGGCGAAAATGGGCCCCGTCTCGGTCGGAGAGCAACGCCAATTGCCATCGTCAGGGGTACCTCCCGCAAGCCCGGATGGACTGCGGACCGGGCCACCATGCTTGGCTGCGCCAAATCGGCTAGGCGGAACCGCGCGCTCTCTAACACAGGCCATTTCGAGTGGCAAAGCGCGTCTATGAAGGTAAAATGACCGGCGCTTCGCGCGGTTCCAAGTTTGATTAGAACCTCTCTACTTGCGAGAAACTTGCACCTGCATCTTTCTGTCCTTATATTGCAGAGACATATAGTTCACGCGTGCCCGAAATCTGGATAATGAGCGAGAATACCGCGCCCCCTCACGACGACGACGTGCATTCCGCAGCCCTCTTGTCCGGCCGCCAGCCGGCCCTGACCGGTTGCCCGTGGCACGACGTCAACGAAATGCTCCAGTCCGCCGGGCTCCGTCCGACGCGCCAGCGCATGGCGCTCGGCTGGCTCCTGTTCGGCAAGGGTGCGCGCCACCTCACGGCTGAAATGCTCTACGAGGAAGCGACGCTGGCCAAGGTTCCGGTGTCGCTGGCGACCGTCTACAACACGCTGAACCAGCTCACCGATGCCGGCCTGCTCCGTCAGGTCAGCGTCGACGGCACCAAGACCTATTTCGACACCAACGTCACCACCCACCACCACTATTACCTCGAGAACAGCCATGAGCTGGTGGATATCGAGGATCCGCATCTGGCACTGTCCAAGATGCCCGAGGTGCCCGAGGGTTACGAGATCTCGCGCATCGACATGGTCGTGCGCCTGCGCAAGAAGCGCTGAGATTTGCTGAGATAATCTGAGATCGTCATGGCCGGGCTTGTCCCGGCCATTTTTCGTTTGCCCCGTCGTTCCGGGATGACACCTGCGGCGTCAATTCACCTGCTCGTCCGAGTACACGCCCCAGAGGCGCTCCTGCTGGATCCAGCCGTCGAAGCCGTTGCCGGTGACGTGACACCAGCCTGCGCTGCACTTCTTCACTTGCGTGACGACGCCGGCCTGGAGCTTGGCTGCGACCGCGCTGTCGGGATCGGGACGGTCGTAGATCGGCGCGAGGTCGTCCTTGTGCTTCATGGTGACGACCGCGGTACGGCGGCCCGACAGCAACGAGTGATAGACCCAGCCCTCGGCGCCTTCGGAATCACGCACCCGGCGCCAGTTCTCGAATTCAGCAGTGATTTCCACCGGCAGGCCGGCACGGGTATAGACCCAGGCCACGTCATTGTCCTTGGTCGGACCGGCGCGAACGTTGACGTGATCCGACTTGAGACTGACATAGCGCGGCACCGGCAGCCCGCTGGCGGTCTGGGGGGTGTTGTCCTTCGCCGAATGCGAGGGGCTGACCGAGGCAATCAACCAGGTGCAAACGAGCGCCATCACCGAACAAAAACGCCCCAACGCCATCAACCCGTCTCCTGTCGAAGACCCGCCCGAGGCGGATCCTCACCCCAAAATCCAAAACCCTGCCGCGTCAGCCCCTGTCCCGCCCCACGCGGATGTTCCCCAGAGCCAGGTCCGCAAGCCCTGACCCGTGGTTCTTGTCTTGGCCCGGCCTTCTGCTAGAGAGGACGGACGCTTTGAACAACCAGTTTGCCCCGATTTTCCGGCCGGAAATATCGGGAGAGCTTGAAGGAAACGCCGGGGACGACACGGCAAGGGCAGTGTCGAACAACCGGGTTAATGAGGCCTCAACGGCCGGCTTTTGGTGACAGAGGCGGGCTGCGAGGCCTCATGAGGGCAGGACATGTCGGTGAAGAAAAAGCCCCTCGTCGTTGTAACGCGCAAGCTGCCGGACTCGGTCGAGACGCGCATGCGCGAGCTGTTCGACGCGCGGATCAATCTCGACGACACGCCGATGTCGGCCGAGCAGATCGCGCAAGCCGCGCGCACCGCCGACGTGCTGGTTCCGACCGTGACCGACCACATCAGTGCCGATGTCATCAATCAGCCAGACTGCAAGCTCCGCCTGATCGCCAATTTCGGCAATGGCGTGGACAATATCGACGTCGAAGCCGCGCATGCCCGCGGCATCACCGTCACCAACACGCCAAAAGTTCTGACCGAAGACACCGCCGACATGACCATGGCGCTGATCCTCGCCGTACCCAGGCGGATGATCGAAGGCGCTTCGATCCTGACGGAAGGAAAGCCCTGGGCAGGCTGGTCGCCGACCTGGATGCTCGGCCATCGCATCGGGGGAAAACGGCTCGGCATCATCGGCATGGGCCGCATCGGCCAGGCGGTGGCGCGCCGCGCCCGCGCCTTCGGCCTGCAGATCCACTATCACAACCGCCGCCCGGTCGCGCCGAAGATCGCCGAGGAGCTGGGCGCGACCTATTGGGAGAGCCTCGACCAGATGCTGGCGCGGATGGACATCATCTCGGTGAACTGTCCGCACACGCCGGCGACCTATCATTTGCTCTCGGCGCGGCGACTGAAGCTGATCCGGAAAGACGCCTACATCGTCAACACCGCTCGCGGCGAAGTGACCGACGAGGACACGCTGATCAAGCTGATCGAAGGCGGCGAGATCGGCGGCGCCGGCCTCGACGTCTACGAGCATGAGCCCGCGGTCAACCCAAAACTGGTGCGGCTCGCCAAGGCGGGCAAGGTGACGCTGATGCCGCATATGGGCTCCGCCACCATCGAAGGCCGCGTCGAGATGGGCGAGAAGGTCATCATCAACATCCGCACCTTCCTCGATGCCCACAAGCCGCCGGATCGCGTGCTGCCGAGCATGCTCTAGGATCCATCCGTCTTGCGCTTCCGCCAACCTGCGACGAAATCGATGAAGGCCCGCAGCGCCGGCGGCACCTGGCGGCGGCTCGGATAGTAGAGGAGCGGTCCGGGAAACGGCTCGCACCAGTCCTCCATGAGGCTGACCAGCGCGCCGGACTTCACGGCGTCATGGACGTAGCCATCGAGCGTTGCCCAGATGCCGGCGCCGTCGAGTACAGCGCGCATGGCAAGATTCATATTGGTCGAAATCAGCTTGGCCGGCGGATCCACCTTCACGATTTGGCCGGCCTTCTCGAATTCCCAATCGTGCATGACGCCGCTCGAGTAGCGTGCGCGGATGCAATCATGGTCGAGCAGGTCCCTCGGATGTTTCGGCCTGCCGCGGCGCGCGACGTAGTCGGGCGATGCGACGACGATATAGCGCTGCGAGCCGCTTAGCGGAATCGCCACCATGTCCTGCGCGAGATGTTCGCCATAGCGCACGCCGGCATCGTAGCCGGCACTGACGATGTCGACGAAACCGCTCTCGGAAACGATGTCGAGATCGATTTGCGGATATGCTGCGAGGAACGGCCCCGCCATCGGCGCCAGCACGAGGTCGACCGCCGGCGGCGGCGCATTGATACGCAGGCGGCCCGAGGGGACCTCGCGCAGGCCCCGCACCAGATCCAAGGCCTCGCTGACGTCGCGCAAGGCGGGTGCGACGCGCGATAGCAGCAGTTCGCCCGCCTCGGTCAGCGCGACGCTGCGGGTGGTGCGGTTCATCAGGCGGACGCCGAGGCGCTCCTCCAGGTCCCGAAGCCGCTGGCTAAGGCTCGATACCGACACGCGAATATCTTGCGCCGCACGCCGGAAATTGCGGGTGCGGGCGATCGCCACGAAGACATCGAGATCGCGCAGGTCAGGCTCGGCCATTATTCGCTAGAATGAACAAGCTATTCTGGATTGTCCAGCTTATCGGCGCAATGGCCCAAGGGCATATCTGGCCTCGTCACGCGGCGCAGCCTGCCGCATCTTTCGAGGAGAGCCATCATGGAACAGCGCAAACTCGGTTCAACCGGCCCCACCGTTTCCGCCTTTGGGCTCGGCTGTATGGGCATGTCAGACCTCTACGGCCCCGCCGATCGCGGCGAGGCCATCGCCACGGTCCATGCGGCGCTCGATGCCGGCATCACACTGCTGGATACCGGCGACTTCTACGCCATGGGCCACAACGAGATGTTGGTCCGCGAGGCGCTGAAGGATACGTCACGCGACAAGGTCCAGATCAGCGTCAAATTCGGCGCGCTGCGCGGCCCGGCCGGCGAATTCGCCGGCATGGATTGCCGCCCCATAGCGATCAAGAATTTCCTGGCCTATACGCTGCAACGTCTCGGCACCGAGTATATCGACATCTACCGCCCGGCGCGGCTCGATCCGAACGTACCGATCGAGGAGACCATCGGCGGCCTCGCCGAACTGGTGAAGGCCGGCTACATCAGGCATATCGGCCTGTCCGAGGTCGGCTCCGACACCATCCGCCGCGCGCATGCCGTGCACCCGATCGCCGATCTCCAGATCGAATACTCGCTGATCGAGCGCGGCATCGAACGCGATATCCTCAAGACCTGCCGCGAGCTCGGCATTGGCATCACGGCCTATGGTGTGCTGGCGCGCGGACTGATCAGCGGCCATTGGACGAAGGACAGCGGCAAGGCCGGCAAGGACTACCGGCTGATGACACCGCGTTTCCAGGGCGCGAACCTCGACGCCAACCTCGCGCTGGTGGAGCAGCTTCGCGCGGTGGCGAACGAGATCCGCGCAACGCCGGCACAGGTTGCGATCGCCTGGGTGGCGGCGCAGGGCCAGGAGATCGTACCGCTGGTCGGCGCGAGAACCCGCACCCGTCTGGCCGAAGCACTCGGCGCAACCAAGGTGACGCTGACACAGGCTCATCTCGCAGCGCTGGCAAAGGCATTTCCGCCGGATGTCGCCGCCGGCACGCGCTATGCGGCCGAACAGATGGCGCATCTCGACAGCGAGAAGCCGGCCACGCGGTAGCGGCGATCAGGTGCGATGGGCGCTGAGATCAGTGATGACGGGCCCATCGCCGTTGAGCGGATTGGCGGGATCGCGCCCATAGCGCAGCGTCTCGAAGCGCATCGCGCGCGCATCGATCATCAGGAGGCGGCCGATGAGGCCGTCGCCAAAGCCGACGATCTCGCGGATCGCCTCCAGCGCCATCATCGAGCCGAGCACGCCCGCCAGCGCTCCCATGACGCCGGCCTCCGCACAGGCCGGCACCGTGCCAGGCGGCGGCGCCTCGGGAAACAGGCAGCGATAGGTCGGATTAAATTCGCCCTGCTCGTTCATCTCATGTGCACGGATGGTGGTGAGCGAGCCGTCGAAGGTGCCGAGCGCCGCCGTGATCAGCGGCCGCTTTGCAAAGAAGCAGGCGTCTGAGACCAGATAGCGCGTTGAGAAATTATCGGAGCCGTCGAGCACGAGGTCGTAATCGCCGATCAGGCCGAGTGCATTGTCGGCGTTGAGCCAGGTGGCGTGGCCGACGAATCGGACATGCGGATTGAGTGCCGCGATCCGCTCGGCCGCGCTTTCGACCTTGTGCCGGCCGATGTCGGGCGTCGTATGGATCACCTGTCGCTGGAGGTTGGACAGCGACACCACGTCGTCATCGACCACGCCCAGCGTGCCCACGCCGGCGGCGGCCAGATACATCAAGGCGGGCGCGCCGAGCCCGCCGGCGCCGATCACCAGCACCGAGGCCCGCTTCAGCGCAGCCTGTCCGGGACCGCCGACGTCGCGCAGCACGATATGACGGGCATAGCGTTCGAGTTCGTCCGGGCTCAGCATCGTCGTCCGCCTCTCTACACCCTCGCTATCGACCCTCGTGGTGCGGAGCGCGGAACGCGCTCTCCGGACGATGCTTCGCATCGCCCGGCGAACCATGAGGGCCCGGATCTCGCCTGCGGCCATTCTTCGAGACGCCGCTTGCGCGGCTCCTTCAGGATGAGCGGCACCGTCTGAACCACCGCGAGATTGGTCGCGACCAACGAGATGTGCTTCAATGACATGGCGTTCAATGGGCTGGCTGGATTTGTCATGAGATCGATGCTTGCGGCAACACTGATGTTTGCGGCCGCCACAGGCGCGAACGCCCAGATGACGGCGCCACAGGTCGCCGGTACCAAGCCGAAGACGGTCCAGACCGTGCCGACCCAGCCTCCCGCGATGCAGACTCCGTCGGCCACAATGGATGCCATGGCAAGAGCTGAGCGGCTGGCGCTTCAGTCAGACCTCGCCTGGGTCGGCCAGTATAATGGCGCCATCACCGGCGACGCCAGTGAGCGCATGGTCAATGCTATCAAGGAGTACCAGAAGGCCAAGGGCGGCAAGCCGACCGGCGTGCTCAATCCGCAGGAGCGCGCCGCGCTAGCCGAGGCGGCACGAAAGAAACAGGAGAGCGTCGGCTGGAAGATCGTGACCGAGCCGACCACCGGCGCCCGGCTCGGCATCCCCGGCAAGCTGGTGCCGCAGCAGGCGAGCGACGCCAGCGGCGCGAAATGGACTTCCCCGACCGGCACGGTTCAGGTGCTGCTCAGCCGCCGCAAGGAGGTGAAGCCGACATCGGCGAAGCTCGCCGATCTGGAGAAGGAGCCGTCTGGGCGCAAGGTCGATTACACCGTGGTCAAGCCCGACTTCTTCGTGCTGTCGGGATTGCAGGGTCTGAAGAAGTTCTACGTCCGCGGCACCTTCAAAGGCGACGAGGTTCGCACCATGACGATCCTCTACGACCAGGCAGCCGAGACCATTGTCGAGCCGGTCGTGATCGCGATGTCGAGCGCCTTCAATGCGTTTCCGTCGGGGCCACAAGCCGCGCCGCCGCCGCGCAAGACCGTCGATTACGGCACCGGAATTGTCGTCAGCGACGATGGCGCGATCGTCGCCGACCGCCTCGTCACCGATGGCTGTCTCACCATCACGATCGGCGGCTATGGCAGTGCCGACCGTCTCGCCGAGGACAAGGAGCACGATCTGGCGCTCCTGCACGTCTACGGCGCACGCGGCCTGAAGCCGCTCAGCCTCGCCGGCGGCGCAGCGAAGGCGAGTGTCGATGTCATCGGCATCGCCGATCCACAGAGCCAGGGCGGCGCGGCCGGCGTGTCGAGCCTCAAGGCTGCGCTGGCGCGGGTGACAAACGGCAGTTCCGCGCTGTCGCCTCCGCCGGCGCTCGGCTTCTCCGGCAGCCCGGCCATCGGCGCCGACGGCAGGTTTGCGGGCATCGCGCTGCTGAAGCCGGTGACGGTCGCAGGTCCCGCCACATCGGTGCCGGCGTCACAGGCGGTGCTGATCGCCGCGGAGACGGTGCGCGATTTCCTCAAGGCGAACGGTGTCGCGGCGAATGGCACATCGACGGATGCCAAAGCCGCGGTCGTCCGCGTGATCTGCGTGCGGAAGTAGGGTGCTGCAAGCATCTCCACTCTCGTGTCCCGGACGCGCTGCAGGCGTTGATGGCAGTGGTGAGACCGATGTAGCCGCGAGCTCCCGACCCTCTAGCGCGAGAGGGCGCGCACCGTGTCTCGATCAGCACGGCCAGTTATTTCTGGCATTTCGGGCACCAGAAGGTCGACCGGCCATTCTGCGTAAACCGCTTGATCGTGCCGCCGCAGCGAGGCGTCGTGCATTTCTCGCCTTCGCGGTCGTAGACCTTGAAGGAGTGCTGGAAATAGCCGAGCTCGCCCGAGGTCTGGCGATGGTCGCGCAAGCTCGATCCCCCGGCCTTGATCGCATCGTTCAGCACGGTGTGGATCGCGCCGACCAGGCGCTTGGCATGGTCCGTCGGCTCACCCTTCTTGGTCGATAGAGTCGCGGCGATCTGGCGCGGCGAAAGATGCGAGCGGTGCAGCGCTTCGCAGACATAGATGTTGCCGAGCCCCGCCACCACACGCTGGTCGAGCAGCGCCGCCTTCAAGCTCGTAGTCTTGCCGGCACAGGACCGTGCCAGCATCGCGGCATCGAACTCGTTGCCGAGCGGCTCGGGACCGAGTCCGCGCAGCAGCGGCTCTTCATCAAGCGCATCGCGCGCGATCACTTTCATGTAACCGAAGCGGCGCGGGTCGTTGAAGACGATGTCAGCGCCGGAGGACATCCGAAACAGCACGTGGTCGTGCGCGGAATCCTTGGCCCGCGGATAGTGAAACTCGCCAGGCTGCGCGTCGTTGTCCGGTCTGATGACACGAAACGAACCCGACATGCCCAGATGCATCAAGAGCACGTCGCCGGAGGCGAGATCGGCCATGAGATATTTTGCGCGGCGGCCGAGGCCGGTGACGACCTGCCCCTTGAGCCGCGCGACGAAGTCCGGCTGGAACGGAAAGCGCAAATCCGCCCGCCGGGCCTCCGCCTTGAGGATTTTCGCTCCCTCCATGACGGGCTGAAGGCCGCGGCGGACAGTCTCGACTTCGGGCAATTCAGGCATGTTCGGGCATTCACCTTATGAGAGCGGTGTGATAGCGCCATTGCGACGGGCGCGCTATGGTCCGCCAGTGGAGTAGAGTAATGGATCGGCCGGGCGAAACCACGCATTTTGGCTTCAGGGACGTGCCCTTGGGAGACAAGCAGACGCTGGTGAACGACGTGTTTCACAGCGTGGCCGCGCGCTATGATCTGATGAACGATCTGATGTCCGGTGGCCTGCACCGGGTCTGGAAGGACATCATGATCAACGCGCTCGACCCGCCGAGGAGCGAGCGGCCGTTCGCACTGCTCGACGTCGCCGGCGGCACCGGCGACATCTCGTTCCGCGCCGCCAAGGCGGCAGGCGCTGGCTTCCACGCCACCGTCTGCGACATCAACACCGACATGCTGGCCGTCGGCCGCGAGCGCGCTTCCAAGCGGCATCTCGAGACTCAGGTCGATTTTGTTGAGGGCAACGCCGAAGCACTCGCCTTTGTCGATCGCAGCTTCGACGCATACACGATCGCTTTCGGCATTCGCAACGTGCCGCGGATCGATCTGGCGCTGCGCGAGGCCTATCGGGTGCTGAAGCCGGGCAGCCGCTTCCTGTGCCTGGAGTTCTCGACCGTCGACATGCCCGGGCTCGATCGCCTCTACGACTTGTTCTCGTTCAAGGTGATCCCGCCGCTTGGCCGCATGGTCACGGGCGACGCCGAGTCCTACCAGTACCTCGTCGAATCGATCCGCAAGTTTCCAAAGCCCGGCGCCTTCGCCGACATGATCCGCGACGCCGGCTTTTCTCGCGTCAGCTGGCAGACACTCACCGGCGGTATCGTCGCACTGCATTCAGGCTGGCGTTTGTGATCTCTGCCATCACCCACATTTCGCGCCTGATCCGCGCCGCGTTCGTGTTCGCGCGCGAGGGCGTGTTCGGTTCGGTCGATCCGAGCCTGGTGCCGCCGCCCGGGCAACTCGCGCTGAAGCTTGCGCGCCTCATCGAGCGGCGCGGCGTCAAGCACGGCCCAAGGATATCGCGCGCCCTCACCCGCATGGGCCCGGCCTATCTCAAGCTCGGGCAGTTCCTGGCAACGCGCCCCGACGTCGTCGGCGTCATCATCGCGCGCGACCTCGAAAGCCTCCAGGACCGCCTGCCGCCGTTTTCGCAAGCCGAAGCGGAAGCCACGATCACGATATCGCTGGAACGGCCGCTGAAAGATGTGTTTGCAAGCTTCGGCCCGCCGGTCGCCGCCGCCTCGATCGCACAGGTGCATCGCGGCGAGGTCTTGCGGGGCGGCATCCGTAGGCCGGTGGCGATCAAGGTGCTCCGGCCCAATGTCGCCGCACGTTTCCGCCGCGACCTCTCCGACTTTTTCTTCGTCGCGCACAAGGCCGAAGCCTATTCGGCCGAGGCGCGGCGCCTGCGCCTCGTCGAAGTCATCAACACCATGTCGCGTTCGGTCGCGATGGAGATGGACCTCCGGCTCGAAGCCGCCGCGCTGTCGGAGATGGCGGAGAACACGCGCGACGATCCTGACTTCCGCGTGCCGACCGTCGACTGGGACCGCACCACACACAACGTGCTGACGCTGGAGTGGATCGACGGCATCGCGCTGAACGACCACAAGCGCCTTGCGGAGGCGCAGGTCGACCTGCCCGATCTCGGCCGCAAGGTGATCCAAAGCTTTTTGCGGCACGCGCTACGCGACGGCTTCTTCCACGCCGACATGCATCCGGGCAATCTGTTCCTGGACGATGCCGGCCGTCTCGTCGCAGTCGATTTCGGCATCATGGGCCGGCTCGGCATGAAGGAGCGGCGCTTCCTCGCCGAGATCCTGCTCGGCTTCATCACCCGCGACTACCGCCGCGTCGCCGAGGTGCATTTCGAAGCCGGCTATGTGCCCGCGCATCATTCGGTCGAGAACTTCGCGCAAGCGATCCGCGCCATCGGTGAGCCGATCCACAACCGCACCGCCGAGGAAATCTCGATGGCGCGGCTGCTGACGCTGCTGCTCGAGGTCACCGGCCTGTTCGACATGACGACGCGGCCCGAGCTGATCCTGCTTCAGAAGACCATGGTCGTGGTCGAGGGCGTGGCGCGCGCTTTCGATCCCAAGCTGGATATCTGGAAGGTTGCCGATCCCGTGGTGCGCGAATGGATCGAGCGCAACCTCGGTCCGATCGGCCGGGTCCAGGGCGCGCTGGCGGGGACCGGGGACATTGCGCGGGTGCTGATGCGGCTGCCGGAGATTGCCGAGCGGTCGGTGAAGGTGCTGGAGCAGCTCGAGACCATGACGCGGGACGGCATAAGGCTGTCGCCGGAGAGCATCGCGGCGATGGGGCGCAGCGAGGGCCGCAAGAACCGCTGGCGCACCGTGGCGCTCTGGATCATCGCCGCGACCTTCATCGGCATCCTGATCGCCGTCCGGAATCTATGATTGCACTGCAATCACACGAATGATAGCATCGCGATCATTCCGTGTTGGAGGGCGTCATGGCAAGCCTGACCATCCGCAAGCTCGACGACGCCGTCAAAACCTATCTGCGGCTGCGCTCGGCCAAGAACCGCAGGTCGGTCGAGGAAGAGGTCCGGGTCATCCTGCGGGAGTTGATCGAGGGCCGCGAGGAGCCGCTGACGCCGTTTGCGGTCCCACCTGCGGCATCATCCTCAGCTCCGACACCGCAACGTACCGGCGCCGTTCCCGAGGCCAGCGTCACCCTGATCATCGGCGGCGGCATCGCGGCCTATAAATCGCTCGACCTGATCCGCCGGCTGAAGGAACGCCGCGTCGAGGTTCGCTGCGTGCTGACCAAGGCGGCGCAGCAATTCGTCACGCCGCTGGCGGTGAGCGCGCTGTCGCATGAGCGCGTCTACACCGACCTGTTCGACCCGCAGAGCGAGTTCGACGCCGGCCATATACGGCTGGCGCGCGACTGCGACCTGATCGTGGTGGCGCCGGCGACCGCCGACCTCCTGGCCAAGATGGCAAATGGTCACGCCGATGATCTCGCCAGCGCCGTCCTCCTCGCCACCAATCGCAAGGTGCTGCTGGCGCCGGCGATGAATCCGCTGATGTGGAGCAACGCGGCGACACGCCGCAACGTCGCGCAGCTTCAGCGCGACGGTGCGGTGTTGACCGGACCCAATTCCGGCGAGATGGCGGAAGCCGGCGAGGCCGGCATCGGCCGTATGTCGGAAGCCATCGAGATCGCCAATGCCGCCGAGCGGCTGCTGCGGCCGCCGGTGCCGCGCCCGCTCGCCGGCAAGCGCGTGCTCATCACCGCAGGTCCCACGCATGAGCCGATCGATCCGGTGCGCTACATCGCCAACCGCTCCTCCGGCAAGCAGGGCTTTGCCATTGCCGCCGCCGCGCAGGCCGCGGGCGCCGAGGTGATTTTGGTGAGCGGTCCGGTCGACCTCGACGACCCCCAAGGCGTGACGGTGAAGCATGTGGAATCGGCACAGCAGATGCTGGAGCAGGTGCAGGCGGCGCTTCCCGTCGACGTCGCGATCTTCGCCGCCGCGGTCGCCGACTGGCGCGTCGCCAACCAGGGCGAACAGAAGCTGAAGAAGACCTCGGCCGGCATGCCACCGCTTCAGCTCGTCGAAAACCCCGACATCCTCGCTACCATCTCCAAGCTGGCCGACAAGCGCCCGCCGCTGGTGATCGGCTTTGCCGCCGAGACCGAGCATCTCATTGAGAACGCCAAATCAAAACTTGCCCGCAAGGGCTGCGACTGGATCGTCGCCAACGACGTCTCGCCGGCCACCGGCGTGATGGGCGGCGATCGCAACACCGTGCACCTGATCAGCCGCAAGAATGGCGCAAAGGACGGCGAGTTTGCAGTTGATTCCTGGCCGGTGATGACCAAGGAACAGGTCGCCATCGAACTGGTCGCGCATGTCGCAAAGACCGTGACCGACAAATCCCGGGAGCCGGCATCTTGAGCACGAAAGTCACGGTCGAACTGCAACGCCTCGCGCATGCCGACGGCCTGCCGCCGCCGGCCTATCAGACCGCCGAGGCCGCCGGCCTTGACCTGATGGCTGCGGTTCCGGACAGCGAGCCCTTGACGCTCGCGCCCGGTCAATATGCGCCGGTACCGACGGGCCTCGCGATCGCCTTGCCGCCCGGGCACGAGGCGCAGGTGCGGCCGCGCTCGGGGCTTGCGGCCAAGCACGGCGTCACCGTGCTGAACTCGCCCGGCACGATCGACGCGGACTATCGCGGCGAGATCAAGGTGATCCTGATCAATCATGGCCAGGCCCCCTTCGTGATCAAGCGCGGCGAGCGCATCGCCCAGATGGTGATCGCGCCCGTGGTGCAGGCCGCGCTGGTTCCCGTCGCCACCTTGTCGGCGACCGATCGCGGCGCCGGCGGGTTCGGCTCGACCGGCCGCTAAGGCACGATAGCTCCGGCCGAATCACCCGAGGAACTACGTGCGTTGGAACAACGTGCCCGGCATTTTTGGGGGGCCGCCTTTGCGTTCACGATCTGGACTCTTACCGGCGGAGTCACGGTGAGGGTATTGTCTTTTGATTCGCGCGCGACGGGGGTCGTCGCGCGCAAATCCGTGCGATCTTGGGGCAACTATGTCAGGCGTGATCGTGTCGATGCGTCGGACGCTGCTGTCGTGCACATCGTTGGTGCGCAACGGCTTGTTGGGAGGCGCTTTGGCGGCGCTGCTGCCGGCTGCGCCGGCTGAGGCCGCCGACCTCGTCGACACTCTCTCCATCATGCTGGATTTCAACCGGCAGGAACTCGCGGTGCTCGCCACTGCGCTGGCCCTGCTCGGCTTCTCGGTGATGGCCGCGATCCTGTTGATGCGCACGCGCGTGCGCACGGCGAAGAACGAGGCGCGGCTGCGCGCGCGAATCGGGGAACTGCAACTTCAGGCCGATCGCTTCGGCGCCCTGCTGTTCGCCGAGCCGCAGATCCTGATCTCCTGGGCGGCCGGCGACAATCGCGCGCAGATTTCCGGTGACATCTCCATGGTGCTGCCGCGCGATTCCTCGCCGCAACGCGTGCTCGCATTCGGAACCTGGCTGCCGCCGGAACCCGCGCTCCAGATGGATCATGCGGTCGATGCGCTGCGCGAGCGCGGCGATGGGTTCCAACTGACGCTGACGACTGCGCATGGCCACACGCTCGAGGCCATCGGCCGCGCCATCGGCGGCCAGGCCATTGTCCGGATTCGCGAACTCTCCGGGCTCCGGCGCGATCTGGCCGAGACCAATCTGCGTTACAAGGCGCTCTCCGACGAGACCGAGATGCTGCGTGGCTTCGCCGCCGCAGCACCCTGGCCGATCTGGGCCAAGGGGGAGAATGGCGCACTGACCTACGCCAACCCCGCCTATGTCCGAGCGACTGAGGCGAACAGCATCATCGATGCCCAGGAGCGCAAGCTCGAGCTGCTCGACAGCGCCAACCGCACCGCGATGGACCGGGGGCTGAAGGACGCCGCCAACTTCACCTCGCGGCTGCCGATCGTGATCGGTGGTGAGCGGCGCATGTATGACGTGCGCGCGGTCAATGTCGGCAGCGGCAGTGTCGGCGTCGCCATCGATGCCAGCGAGGCAGACGCGCTGAGCTCGGCCCTCGTACGCATGGCGGAAGCGCATCGCCGCACGCTGGACCAGCTCTCCTCGGGCGTTGCCGTGTTCGATGGCCAGCGGCGCCTCGCCTTCTACAACGATTCCTATCGGCGGCTGTGGGACCTCGACCGCACCTTCCTCGACGCCAACCCTGATGATTCCAGTGTGCTCGACCAGCTCCGCGCCGCGCGCAAATTGCCGGAGCAGCCGGACTTCCGCGCCTGGAAGGCCAAGCTGCACGAAGCCTATCGCGCGGTCGAGACCGCCAAGGACACCTGGTACCTTCCCGACGGCCGCGCGCTTTCGGTCGTCACCACGCCGAACCCCGAAGGCGGCGTCACCTATCTGTTCGACGACGTCACCGAGAGCCTCGAGCTCGCCCGCCGCTTCGACGGCATGATCCGGGTTCAGCGCGAGACGCTGGACAGCCTCGCGGAAGGCGTCGCGGTGTTCGGCAGCAACGGCAAGGCGCAGCTGTTCAATCCGGCCTTTGTCCGGATGTGGAAGCTGTCCAGCGATGCCATGCGCGACGAGCCGCACATCCAGACGGTCGAAGCCTGGTGTCATCAGCTCTACGACAATCCCGTGGTCTGGCGCCAGATCCGCGAAGCCATCACCTCGATCGAGAACCGCGCCGACGTGCCGCTGAAGCTGGAACGCAAGGACGGCAGCGTGCTCGATGGCATGATCCGCCCGCTGCATGACGGCGCGACCATGCTGACGTTCCAGGACATCACCGACACCGAAAATGTCGAACGCGCGCTGCGCGAGCGCAACGAGGCGTTGGAGGCCGCCGACCAGATGAAGGTGGATTTCGTCCACCACGTCTCCTACGAGCTGCGCTCGCCGCTCACCACCATCATCGGCTTCGCGCACTTCCTCAGCGATCCCTCGACCGGACCGCTGACGCCGAAGCAGGCCGAATATCTCGACTACGTCACCAAATCGACCAATGCGTTGCTGGCGCTGACCAACAACATCCTCGATCTCGCCACCATCGACGCCGGCGCGATGAAGCTGGAACTCGGCCCGGTCGACGTCAGCAAGGCCATCGAGCTCGCGGCCGAGGGTATCCAGGACCGCCTCGCCACTGACCGCATCCGCCTCAAGGTCGAGATCGCGCCCGACATCGGCAGCTTCATCGGCGACGAGAAGCGCGTGGTGCAGGTGCTCTATAACCTCCTTGCCAACGCAGTCGGGTTTTCTCCACAGGATTCCACCGTCGGCATCAGCGCACGCCGCACCGAGCGCAGCGTGGTCTTCACCGTGACAGATTCAGGGCCTGGAATACCTGCCGACATGAAGGACAAGGTGTTCAACTGGTTCGAAAGCCGCTCGCAGGGCTCGCGTCACCGCGGCGCCGGGCTCGGCCTTTCGCTGGTGCGCTCCTTCGTCGAGCTGCATGGCGGCAAAGTTCGGGTGGACTCGATCGTCGGCCGGGGCACGGTCGTGATCTGCGACTTCCCGACCGACCAGGCGGCGCATCGCGACGCCGCCGAATGACCGAAGCAACCACATTCTCGGTCGCGCTCCACAACGAGACGGCTACCGCGCAATTGATGGCCGACCTCGCGCTGCTGGTCGGCCCCGGCGACGCCGTCACGCTCACTGGCGATCTCGGTGCCGGCAAGACCGCAGCCGCGCGCGCCCTGATCCGCTATCTCGCCGGTGACGAGACGCTGGAGGTTCCGAGCCCGACCTTCACGCTGGTGCAGGGCTACGAGCTGCCGCCCTTCCCCGTGATGCATGCTGACCTCTACCGCGTCGAGGACGAGAGCGAGCTCGAGGAGATCGGGCTGTCGCCGCTGCCCGACGCAACCCTCGTTCTGATCGAATGGCCAGAGCGTGCGCCGTCGGCGATGCCCGAAGACCGCATCGACATCGCGCTGACGCACCGGCCGGCGCTGGGCTCGAATGCGCGCGCGGCCGACATCACCGGTTACGGCAAGGGCGCCGCGCAAGTCGTGCGACTGAAGGCGCTGCGCGAATTCCTCGACGTCTCCGGCTATCTCGATGCGACGCGTCGGCGCATGGCCGGCGATGCCTCGACCCGCTCTTATGCGCGGCTGCGGCGCGACGGCGAGAGCGTCATTCTCATGAACTTTCCGCAGCGCCCCGACGGCGCGGCCCTTTATGGCGGAAAATCCTACAGCGCCGCAGTGCATCTCGCCGAAAATGTAAAGCCCTTTGTCGCCATCGACGAAGGCCTGCGTGCACAGGGAATCTCTGCGCCTGCGATCCACCATTCCGATCTCGACCACGGCTTTCTGATCACCGAAGATTTCGGCAGCGAAGGCGTGATCGAAGGCGATCCGCCGCGCCCGATTCCCGAACGCTATGAGGCTGCGATCGATGTGCTGGCCATGCTGCACAGCAGGACGCTGCCGGAAACCTTGCCGCTCGCCGGTCAGAGCTACGAGATACCGATCTTCGACGCCGAGGCGCTGCTGATCGAGATCGGCCTGATGCCGGAATGGTATCTGCCCGATCGCAATGCTCCGCTCAGCCAAGAGGCGCGCGCCGAGTTTCTCGCGATGTGGCGCGAGCTGCTGAAGAAGCCCTTGGCGGCGCCGCGGACGTGGATCATCCGCGACTACCACTCGCCCAATCTGATCTGGCTTGGGAATCGCAGCGGCATCGAACGCGTCGGCGTGATCGATTTCCAGGACACCGTGCTTGGACCGAAATCCTACGATGTGGTGTCGTTGCTCCAGGACGCCCGCATCGACGTGCCCGAAAGCCTCGAGCTGACGCTGCTGTCGCGCTATATCAAGGCACGCCGCGCCAATGACGCAAGCTTCGACGCCGCCGGCTTCGCCGAGCTCTACGCCATCATGTCGGCGCAGCGGAACACCCGCCTGCTCGGCACCTTCGCCCGGCTGAATCGCCGCGATGGCAAGCCGCATTATCTGCGTCACCAGCCGCGGATCTGGACCTATCTCCAGCGCTCGCTGGCGCATCCCGCGCTCGGCTCTTTGCGCGACTGGTATCTCGCCAACGTCCCGCCGCCGCAACCCTGATCCGCGTCCGATTTACCAGCCGTTAGCCAAGATGTCGCTATTCTGGCCGCGAGGCAGCCGGATCGTTACGGGGCTGGAGCAAGGGTGATGACGGCGAAAGCGGATCAGCGCGGCAATAACCGGGTCGTTTTCGAGCGCGGGGTTCCGGCCCAGATGATGGGCATCGACGGCACCTGGCGGCGTGATTGCACCATGGAGGACGTTTCCGACACCGGCGCCAAGCTGACCATCGACGGCTCGGTCGAAGGCCTGCACCTGAAGGAATTTTTTCTCCTGCTGTCGTCCACCGGACTTGCGTACCGGCGCTGCGAGCTGGCCTGGGTCAATGGCGACCAGATCGGCGTCAATTTCCTCAAGCTCGGCGACAAGAAGAGAAAGGTGCGCTCCACAGCCATCGGGGCGTGACGGCAACACCCGTCGTACAACCGTCACGACGGGCGATTAAGGCGGTTGGGATGCGGTGCGGCTGGCCGAGGCTCATGCTAGGATTGCCGCGAAAGCGAAATCGAGGGATTTGAGAAAGCGAAGAATGTCCGTCAAACCGACCAAAGCCATGGTGCTTGCCGCAGGGTTCGGCCTGCGCATGCGCCCGTTGACGGACAAGATGCCGAAGCCGATGGTGCCGGTGGCTGGCCAGCCGCTGCTCGACCACGTGCTCGACAAGCTCGGCCATGCCGGCGTGACCGAGGCGGTGGTCAACGTGCACTATCTGCCGGACCAGATCATAAATCACACCGCATCGCGCCAGCATCCGCGCGTGACCATCTCCGACGAACGCAACCAGGTGCTCGGCACCGGCGGCGGCGTCGTCAAGGCGCTGCCGCTGCTCGGCGATGCGCCGTTCTTCCACGTCAATTCCGACACGCTGTGGATCGACGGCGTGCGCTCGAACCTGACGCGGCTTGCGGAAAACTTCGACCCCGCGCGCATGGACATTCTGCTGCTGATGGCGCCGACCGCAACCAGCATCGGCTATAGCGGCCGCGGCGATTACGGCATGCTGCCCGACGGGGCCTTGCGCAAGCGCAAGGAAAAGGAGGTCGTTCCGTTCGTCTATGCCGGCGCCGCGATCATGTCGCCCGCGATCTTTGCCGATGCGCCCAGGGGCGAGTTCTCGCTGACAAAAATGTTCGATCGCGCCAACGAGCAGGAGCGGCTGTTCGGCCTGCGGCTCGACGGCGTCTGGATGCATGTCGGCACGCCTGATGCGGTGCATGCAGCTGAAGAGGCGTTTCTGGAGAGCGTGGCGTAAGACTTAGCCACTTGCACCACTTCCATGCCCCCGCGAAGGCGGGGCATCCCGTGCGCCGCGGCGGCGAGGTTCTTGCAACCGGCGTCTCTGGAATACTGGATCATCCGCTGTCGCGGATGATGACACTGTCTTGGTGCAGCGAACAGCGGGGAAGATCCTCACCGGACCCATGACCATTTGACCTTGTCTGCCTATATTGGCGCCTGATCGAATCAGGCAGCCCATGCGCGTTTTCAGCATTCCCATCTCAGTTCCGTTCCTGCGCACTGTCGTCGCGAGCCTGCTCGACGGCCGGCTGGTCGAAGGCTTCGAAGCGCGCAAAGAACCGGCGCGGCTTGCGGATGCGACTCTGTACCTGCCGACCCGACGCGCGATGCGCGTGGTCCGCGAGATCTTCCTCGACGAGATGAAGGCGGATGCTGTGGTGCTGCCGCGCATCGTCGCACTCGGCGACATCGACGAGGACGAGCTCGCCTTCGCCGACCAGGGCGAACAGTTCTCCGGCACGACGCCGCTCGACATTCCGCCCCGGCTCGGCGAGCTCGAACGGCGGCTGACACTGGCGCAACTGGTGGCGGCCTGGGCCAAGCGCCCGGTGCTGTCCCCGCTGGTGGTCGGCGGCCCCGCCTCGACGCTTGCATTGGCGTCCGATCTTGCACGGCTGATCGACGATATGGTGACGCGCGGTGTCGACTGGAGCGCGCTCGATGGGCTCGTGCCTGATAATCTCGACCGCTATTGGCAGCACTCGCTCGAATTTTTGCGCATCGCGCGCGTTGCCTGGCCCGGCCACCTCGCCGAGATCAAACGGATCGAGCCGGCGGCACGGCGCGATCTCCTCATCGCGGCGGAAGCCAGGCGGCTGACCGCGCATCCGAACGGGCCGGTGATCGCGGCCGGTTCAACCGGCTCGATGCCGGCCACCGCTAAATTCCTCCATGCGGTCGCATTGCTGCCGCATGGCGCGGTGGTTCTGCCGGGCCTCGACACCGATCTCGACGAGGACGCCTGGCGCACCATCGGCGGCGTGCGCGATGCGCTCGGCAAGTTCGCGGAGCATCCGGCGTCGAACCATCCGCAATATGCCATGCATGCGCTGTTGCAGCGTTTTGGCATCAAGCGCAGCGACGTCGACATTCTCCACCCGCCGGCAGAAGGCGGGCGTGATCTGCTCGCATCGGAATCGATGCGGCCCTCGGTCAAGACGGAAGTTTGGCATGACCGGCTGAAGCAGCCGGATGTCGCCGCAAAGATCGCCGGCGGCATGAAGAACCTGGCGGTCGTAGAAGCCCCCAACCCCGAAATGGAAGCCCTCGCGATCGCCATCGCGATGCGCGAGGCGCGGCATCTCGACAAATCGGCGGCGCTGGTGACGCCCGATCGCGCGCTGGCGCGGCGGGTAATGGCTGCGCTGACCCGATGGGACCTCGCCTTCGACGATTCCGGCGGCGACGTGTTGATGGAAACATCGGCCGGTGTCTTTGCCCGCCTCGCGGCAGAGGCCGCGACCAAGGGCCTGGAGCCGCCGACGCTCCTGGCGATGCTGAAGCATCCGCTGTGCCGGCTCGGCCGGCTGCCTGGCGCATGGAAGGCGGCGATCGAAGGACTCGAGCTCGCGGTCTTGCGCGGCACACGCCCACCCGCCGGCACGGCCGGCCTGTTGCGCGAATTCAACCGTTTTCGCGACGAACTGGCAAAGCTGTGGCGCAGCGAAGTCTCCGCGCTCCATCGCGCGGAGCCCCGCGCGCGGCTCAAGGCGGAGGATCTCGATCGCATCCAGGCGCTGATCGATGCCTTGCGACACGCATTGGCGCCGATCGAGAGCCTGGCCTCATCAAAACCTTATGACTTCACCGAGCTCGCGCACCGGCATCGCGAAATCCTGATCGAGCTGTCGCGCGATGAGCAGGGCATTCCGCTCGGCTTCGAGGATCGCGAGGGCCTCGCCCTCGCCAGCGCGTTCGACGATCTGCTGCGCGGCGGAACGACCAGCGGGTTGATGGTGCCGTTGCCTGACTATCCCGATGTCTTCCAGACCGCGTTCGGCGACCGCGCGGTGCGGCGGCGGGATAGGCCGGGCGCGCGGCTGCAAATCTACGGCCCCCTGGAATCGCGCCTGATGCAGGCTGACCGCATCATCGTCGGCGGCTTAATCGAGGGCGTCTGGCCACCGGCACCACGCATCGATCCCTGGCTCAGCCGGCCGATGCGGCACGAGCTCGGTCTCGATCTGCCGGAGCGCCGCATCGGCCTCTCCGCGCATGACTTCGCACAGTTGCTGGGCGCCGACGAGGTGATCCTCACCCATTCCGCCAAGGCCGGCGGCGCGCCGGCGGTGGCGTCGCGCTTCCTGCACCGGTTAGAGGCGGTGGCGGGCGACCATCACTGGAAGGCGGCAGTTCGCGCCGGCGAGAAATACGTGCAGTTCGCCGGCGCAATGGACCAGCCCGACGAGGTCAGGCCGATCAAGCAGCCGGAGCCGCGACCGCCGCGCGCGACGCGGCCGCTCAAGATGTCGGTCACCGAAATCGAAGACTGGCTGCGCGATCCCTACACGATCTACGCCAAGCGCATCTTGCGATTAGATGCGCTCGATCCCGTCGACATGCCGCTCTCGGCTGCCGACCGCGGCTCGGCAATCCATGGCGCGCTCGGCGAGTTCACGGAAACCTATGCGGCACGCCTGCCGGACGATCCCGCGCGCGTGCTGCGCGCGATTGGCGAAAAACATTTTGCCCCGCTGATGGAGCGGCCCGAGGCGCGGGCGCTGTGGTGGCCGCGTTTCCAGCGCATCGCGCGCTGGTTCGGCGAATGGGAGACGGCGCGGCGCGATGCGATCGAGGCCATCACGGCAGAGACCCACGGCGAGATCTCGATCACGCTCGACAACGCGCGCAGCTTCCGCCTCTCCGCGCGCGCGGACCGCATCGAACGGCGCCAGGGCGGCCGCTATGCCATCCTCGATTACAAGACCGGGCAGCCGCCCACCGGCAAGCAGGTCCGCATGGGCCTGTCGCCCCAGCTCACGCTGGAAGCTGCGATCCTGCGCGAGGGAGGCTTCCCCGACATCGAGGCCGGCGCGTCCGTGAGCCAGCTCGTCTATGTCCGCCTCAGCGGCAACAATCCGCCGGGCGAGGAGCGGGTTCTCGAGCTCAAGTTCAAGCCAGGCGACGAGCCGCAACCACCAGACACTGCGGCGGCCGAGGCGCGCGCCAAATTGGAGGCGCTGATCCGCGCCTTCGAGGACGAGAACCAGGCCTACACCTCGCTGAACCTGCCGATGTGGGCGAACCGCTACGGCACCTATGACGATCTCGCCCGGATCAAGGAATGGTCGGCGGCCGGCGGATTGGGGATCGAGGAATGGTGAAGGCACCGCGCCCCATCCCCGACGAGGTGCGCGCGCGGCAGGCGCGTGCATCCGATCCGACCGCATCGGCTTTCGTGTCGGCCAACGCGGGCTCGGGCAAGACGCATGTGCTGGTGCAGCGGGTCATCCGTCTGCTGCTCGCGGGCGTGCCGCCGGAAAAGATCCTCTGCATCACCTTCACCAAGGCCGCGGCCGCCAACATGGCCGAGCGCGTGTTCACCACGCTCGGCCATTGGGTGACGCTGGACGACGCTGCGCTCGACGCAGTCATTCGCGCGGTCGGCATCCCGCATCCCAGTGCAAAGCTGCGGCGCGAGGCGCGAAAGCTGTTCGCCTGCGCGCTGGAAACGCCGGGCGGGCTGAAGGTGCAAACGATTCACGCGCTGTGCACACGCCTGCTCCAGCAGTTCCCGTTCGAAGCCAACGTGCCGGCACGCTTCGCCGTGATCGACGAGCGCGACCAGACCGACATGATGGAACGCGCCAATCTGAAGGTGCTGCTGGAGGCCGCGCGCGATCCCGAGAGCGTCACCGGCCGCGCACTGTTGACGGCAATGGCGAGCGCCGCCGACGTCACCTTCAAGGAGGTCGTACGCGAGGCGTGCCTCAGCCGCGATCATTTCATGGCCTGGACCGACCAAGCTGGCGATGCCGGAGCGGCGGTCGAACAGATGGCGGCTGTGCTGGGCGTCGATGCGGGCGACCAGATCGAGGATGTCGAGATGGAGATTCTCGACGGCCCTTTCCTGCCGCGGTCGCGCTGGGACGATATCGCGCTTGCGCTGGAGGACGGCAGCAAGTCGGACAAGGACCAGGCCGGCCGGCTCCGCGAAGCAAAAGTCTTTTCCGGCAGCGCGCAGGTCGATGCCTATCTCTGCGTCTTCCTTACCGACGACAAGCTGCCGCGCAAGGTGGTGCTGACCAAGAAGTTTTGCGATCACAACCCGTCCGTGGCCCGGCTGTTCGAGGCCGAGGCGCAGCGGCTCGGCGGGTTGATCGAGAAGCGCCGCGCGGTGACCATGCGCGACCGCACCGCGGCCCTGCTACATATCGCGACCGCTGCTGCCCAAAACTACCGCCGCGAGAAGCAGGAGCGCGGCCTGCTCGACTACGACGACCTCATCGACAAGACGCTGGCGATGCTGGACCGCGTCTCCGCGGGCTGGGTGCATTACAAGCTCGATCGCGGCGTCGATCACGTCTTGATCGACGAGGCCCAGGATACCAGCCCGCGGCAATGGGACATCGTCGCGCACATCATCTCCGAGTTCACCGCAGGCGAAGGCGCGCGGGAGGGGCTGAACCGCACCATCTTCGCCGTCGGCGACGAGAAGCAATCGATCTTCTCGTTCCAGGGCGCGGCTCCCCACGAATTCGATGCCCGACGGCGCGAGCTGCACCGCAAGTTCACCGCGGCCGGGCTGAAATTCGACCCGGTCGCCTTCACCTATTCGTTCCGCTCGGGCGCCACGATCCTGCACTCGGTCGATCACGTCTTCCGCGATCCCCAGATCTACAAGAGCATCCATTCGGTCGAGATCGGCCACCCCCTGCACAACGCCCTCGCCGATGCAGGGCCGAGCGTGATCGAGCTGTGGGATCTCGCGGAGGCCGACGATCGGCAGGACATCGAAGGCTGGCGCGCCCCCTTCGACGGCGTCGCCGTCACCAGCCCCGAAGTAAAGCTCGCGCATCGCATCCAGGCCGAAATCAAGCGGCTGGTCGAGAGCGGCACGCTGACGGGGCACGAAGGCGAACGCCGGCCGCTGCGCTATGGCGACATGCTGATCCTGGTGCGGCGACGCGGCAACGCATTCGATGCCGTGATCCAGGCGCTGAAGCATGCCAACGTGCCGGTCGCCGGCGCCGATCGGCTCAAGCTCACCGAGCACATCGCCATCATCGATCTGATGAATCTCGCCGATGCGCTGCTGCTGCCGCAGGACGATCTCGCGCTCGCGGTGGCGCTGAAGAGCCCGCTGTTCGGGCTCGATGACGACGACCTCTTTACCCTCGCCTGGGATCGCAAAGGATCGCTGCGCCGTGCGCTTCGCGAGCATGCAGCCACAAGCGAGAAGTTCGCCACGGCATTGCGGCGCCTGGAAGCCTGCGAGGCACGCGCGCGCGAGGAGACGCCGTTCGCGTTCTACGCCTGGCTGCTCGGCGGCGATGGCGGCCGTGCGCGCATCCTGCGCCGGCTCGGCTTTGAGGCCAACGATGCGCTCGACGAATTTCTGGAGCTGGCACTGAACTACGAGCGCAAGGCGCCGGCCTCGCTGCAAGGCTTCATGGCCTGGCTGCGTTCGGCCGACACCGAGGTGAAGCGCGACATGGAAATCTCGCGCGACGAGGTGCGGGTGATGACGGTGCACGGCGCCAAGGGCCTGGAGGCTTCGGTCGTGTTCATGGTGGACACTACGTCCTCGCCCGCGGACTCGCAGCGGCTGCGGCTGATCCATGTGCCGCGCGGCAATGGCGGCGAGGTGGTGGTCTGGGCCGGTCGCAAGGCGGACGACCCGAAGCCGGTCGCCGAGGCGCGCAAGGCGATGCTGGAGGAGACCGAGGACGAATATCGCCGCCTGCTCTATGTCGCGATGACGCGCGCGGCCGACCGCCTGATCGTCGGCGGCTGCATGCCCGGCAATATGAAGACCGTCCGCAAGCTGAGCTGGTACGATCTGGTCGATACCGGTCTCGCCGGCTCGGGCCTGGACAAGCAGGTCATCGAGACGCCGCTCGGCAAGGTGACGCGGTTCTCGCGGCCGGAGGATGTCGTGGCACTGGGCGCACCGGCGGCATCGGTCCGCCAGACGATCACGCTGCCGGGCTGGCTGCGGACGCCGGCTCCGCGCGAGACCGTCGACGATGATGCCCTGCGCCCCTCCGGCCAGTCGGCCGAACAGGGCCGCAGCGTACGATCAGGCGAATCGGTGCAGTCGCGCGCGCTGGCGCTGCAACGCGGCACGCTGGTGCACCGGCTGCTGCAATCCCTGCCTGATATCGCCGCCGAGCGCCGGCGCGAGGCCGCACGGGACTTCATGGCCCGCAATGCCCCGGACTGGCCGGAGGCCGACCGCGCCGCGCTGGCCGACAAGGTGCTCGCCTTGATCACTGAGCCGCGCTTCGCCCCGGTCTTTGCCGCCGGCAGCAGGGCCGAGGTCGCCATCATCGGCAAATTGGAGCGGCCGGGCGGCGTCCCGGTGCTGGTGTCGGGGCAGATCGACCGGCTGGTCGTTCGCCCCGAGGAGGTCCTGATCGTCGATTTCAAGACCAACCGGGCGGCGCCCGGAAGCGCGGCCGAGGCACCCGCCGCCTATGTCCGGCAGCTCGCGCTGTACCGGGCAGTGCTATCGCGGCTTTATCCCCAAAAGCCGGTCCGCGCCGTCCTGCTCTGGACCGAGGCCCTTGAATATATGGAGATTTCGGCCCCCGCGCTGGACGCGGCGCTGGCATCCCTTCATCTCGGTGTGAGCGTCCTTGACCCGGCAAGGGGCCGTTCATAGGTTGACCCCATGATCCCAAGCGCGATTCCAGGTCGCGCCGATTCTTTCAACAGAGTGAGGTACTCCAATGGCCGTTAGCAAGGTTTCCGACGCCGATTTCGAAACCGAAGTGCTCAAGGCGAACGGCCCCGTGGTCGTCGATTTCTGGGCCGAATGGTGCGGCCCCTGCCGCATGATCGCGCCCGCCCTCGACGAGATCGCCGGCGCGATGGGCGACAAGGTCAAGATCGTGAAGCTCAATGTCGACGAGAGTCCGAAGACCGCGTCCAAGTACGGCGTCATGTCGATCCCGACCCTGATGATCTTCAAGGGCGGTGAGATGGCTTCCCGCCAGGTGGGCGCGGCGCCGAAGGCGAAGCTTCAGCAGTGGATCACCTCCGCGGTCTGATCCGCCTCGCGCAGGATTATTTTCGAAAGCGGCCGGCGAAAGCCGGCCGTTTTGCGTTGACGGGACATGTTCAGCGTAGGACGAGTCCCTTCCCTTGCCAGCCCCTCCCGCAAAACGCGCCCGAAAATCGACCTTACTCGTAGCAATGGAGGCGAGGTCGGTCGAGGCGATCCCGCGCGGCAAGGAGTGGCAGTACGAGCCGAAGTGGGATGGCTTCCGCTGCTTGCTGGCGCGCAGTGGCAGCGACGTCGATCTCCGCTCGAAGTCCGGCGAGGATCTCGCGCGCTATTTTCCTGAGATCGTCGCCGCCGCGCTGAGCCTGAAAGCGGATCGTTTCACGCTCGACGGCGAGATCGTCGTGCCGCACGGCAAGGGCTTTTCCTTCGACGCATTGCTGCAACGAATCCATCCCGCGGCAAGCCGCGTGAAGAAACTCTCGCAGGATACGCCGGCGCTCTACCTCGTCTTCGACCTGCTCGAAACAGCCAAGGAGAAGCAGCTTGCCGCAAAATCGCTGAGCGAGCGGCGCCCGGTCCTGGAAGCATTTGCGAAAGATCATTTGAGGAACAGCCTTTTCCGTCTCTCGCCGGCGACGACGAACTACACCACCGCCCAAAAATGGCTGGCGCAGTCGGGCGGCGGCTCGGATGGCGTCATCGCCAAGCGCGTCGACCTGCCTTACCAGGCGGGAACGCGCGAGGGCATGCAGAAGATCAAGAAGTTTCGCAGCGCCGATTGCGTTGTCGGCGGCTTCCGCTATGCCAGCAACAAGATCGGCGGCCGCAACGTGGTCGGCTCGCTGCTGCTCGGGCTCTATGACGACAAGGGCTTGCTGCACCATGTCGGCTTCACCTCGGCGATCAAGGCGCAGGAGAAGCCGGCGCTGACCGATTGCCTGGAGGCATTGATTGGCGAGCCCGGTTTTACCGGCAACGCGCCGGGCGGACCGAGCCGCTGGTCCACCGAGCGCTCGGCCAAATGGTGTCCGCTCAAGCCGAAGCTGGTGATCGAGGTCTGCTACGACCATTTCAGCGGAGAACGCTTCCGCCACGGCACCTCGATCCTGCGCTGGCGTCCCGACAAGGCACCGCGGCAATGCACATTCGAGCAGTTGGCGCAGAAAGTGGCCGATCCGATGAAGTTATTGAAGTGAAGTAGCCACAGCTATTTGATCCACCCCGTCGCCAGCGCATTCGCCAGTTCGGGCTGATTGTTGCGTCGCGCCAGCGCGGCCATGGCCTCGTGATCATAAGTGACGTGGCGCAACGTCACCTGCCAAGCGCCGTCAGCGAGTTCGAGAACGGCATAACGCGCGTGCGGCGTGCCGGCTTCGACGACATGCGGGAATGGATGCTTGTCCCGAAAGCCGGGACTGCCGACGCTGCCGGGATTGACGATCAGCCGCCCGTCGCGCAGGCGCACGGCCCGTGCAAGGTGGGTGTGGGCGCAGAGGATCAACGACTGCGTGATGCCTTGCGCGAATGGTTCGATGCGATCGAGCGGCGACAGCGCCACCGTGCCGTCGGGACGCACGGTATCGAGCCAGTACACCTCGTCGCTGCCGGGCGTCGCGTGGCAAAGGAACACCTGTTCTCGGAAGACCCGTGTCATCGGCTGCGCGCGCAGCCAGTCGAGCTGCGCGGCGTCGATCTGCGCATGGGCGGGACGATCCCACGAGCCCATCTTTTCCGGAGCGCGGTCGAGCAGATAGCGGTCGTGATTGCCAAGCACGTGCACGGCGTCGAGCCTCATCAGGATCTCGATCGTCCTGCGCGCATCGAGCGGCCCGCTCAGCATGTCGCCGAGATTGACGACGTCGGCAACGCCGAGGGTGCGGATATCGGCGAGCACCGCTTCGAGCGCGAGGTAGTTTCCGTGGACGTCGGCAATCGCAGCAAAACGCATCGTGGTCACCGTAGTCGCTATGCAGGAGGCGTGCCGTTGATTGCGAGCACGTGGCCGGCCAGATACAACGAGCCGGTGATCAGAATGCGTGGCGGCACCTCGTAGGCGAGCTTCGCCAATGCGCGCAGCGCAGCTTCGATGCCAGGCGCGGGCTCGACGCGCATGCCGAGGCTGCGCGCGGCGTCCGCCAGGCGGTCGACCGGCATCGCGTTCTCGGCATCAGGGATCGGCACCGCGATGATGTGACGGGTAAGCCCGGCGAAATTGGCAAGAAAACCCCGCGCGTCCTTGTTGGCCATCATGCCGGCGATGACGACCAGCGGCCGCGACACCCGCTCTTCGAGATCACCGAGCGCGGCGGCGGCCACGCGGCCGCCTTCCGCATTGTGCCCACCATCGAGCCAGATGTCCGAGCCGTGCGGTCCCCAAGAGAGCAGCTCCCCCGAGGTGATGCGCTGCATTCGTGCCGGCCATTCCGCCCCGACGATACCGGCCTCGAACGCCGTCTGGTTGATCTTGAACCCCGGGAGGGCGCGCAGCGTCGCGATTGCAAGGCCGGCATTGTCGAACTGATGGCGTCCGAACAGGCGCGGCGCCGCAAGATCCATCAGGCCGCGATCGTCGGAATAGACCAGACGTCCGCGCTCGACATTGACGTGCCAACTTTCGTTCGCCGCAAACAGCGGCGCGCGCATGCGCCTGGCCTGTGCTTCGATCACGGTCATCGCCTCGGCAGCCTGCTCGGCACAAATCACGGGCACGCCACGCTTGATGATCGCGGCCTTCTCGCCGGCGATCGATGTCAGGGTCGACCCAAGGAAGTCCATGTGGTCCATGCTGACAGGCGTGATCACGCAGGCCGCCGGCGCATCGACCACATTGGTCGAATCGAGCCGGCCGCCGAGGCCGACTTCGAGCAGCACGACATCGGCCGGATTCTGTGCGAACAAGAGGAAAGCCGCGGCGGTCTTCAGCTCGAACAATGTCGCAGCCTCGCCGGCATTGACGCGCTCGATCTCTTCCAGAGCAGTGCGCAGTTCATCGTCGCTGACGAGCACGCCGCCGCCGACGCGACCGAGCCGGAAGCATTCGTTGATGCGGACGAGATAGGGTGAGGTATAGGCGTGGACGCGCAAGCCCGCGGCCTCCAGCGTCGCGCGCAGATAGGCGAGGGTGGAGCCCTTGCCGTTGGTGCCGGCGATGTGGATCACCGGCGCCAGCTTGCGTTCGGGATGGCCGAGCCGCGCGAGCAGACGATGCATCCGCTCGAGCCCGAGATCGATGCGTTTCTGATGCAGGGCCGACAGCCGCCCGATCAGTTCGCCGAGCGGCGGCTTTGTGCTGTCAGAGGACGCGTTCACGCGTGGGGCGCAGCCGGCGCCGTCTCGGCGGCCGATACGATCTGCGCGGGGCTCGCGACCGGCTGCACCGATTTCGACGCGCCTTCCTGCGCCGGCGCCTTGGTCAGCAGGCGGCAGAGCCGTGCCAGGGTCGGACGCAATTCGTGGCGATGTACGACCATGTCGACCATGCCGTGCTCCTTCAGATACTCGGCGCGCTGGAACCCCTCGGGGAGCTTTTCGCGGATGGTCTGCTCGATCACGCGCGCGCCGGCGAAACCGATCAACGCGCCGGGCTCGGCGATGTGCACGTCGCCGAGCATGGCGTAGGACGCGGTGACACCGCCGGTGGTCGGATTGGTCAGCACGACGATATAGGGCAGTTTTGCCTCACGCAGCATCTGCACCGCCACCGTGGTGCGCGGCATCTGCATCAACGACAAAATGCCTTCCTGCATGCGCGCGCCGCCCGATGCGGCAAACACGATGAATGGCGACTTCTTCTCAACCGCGAGCTCCATTCCGCGCACGATGGCTTCGCCCGCGGCCATGCCGAGCGAGCCGCCCATGAAATCGAAGTCCTGCACGGCGACGACGACGGCGGAGCCTTCGAGCTTGCCGTAGCCGACCTTGATCGCGTCGTTGAGGTTGGTGCGCGCGCGCGCATCCTTGATGCGGTCGACGTATTTTTTCTCGTCGCGAAACTTGAGCGGATCGGGCGTGACCTCGGGCAGCGCGACGTCGAACCAGGTCTCGTTGTCGAAGATCGACTTCAACCGCGCCACCGCGCCCATGCGCACGTGGTAGTTCGAGCCGGGGATGACGAACTGGTTGGCCTCGACGTCCTTGTAGAACACGAGCTGTCCGGAATCCGGACACTTGATCCACAGATTCTCCGGCGTCTCCCGCCGCAGCATGTTGCGGATCTTCGGCCGGACCACATTGGTAAGCCAGTTCATGCTTTGCTCCGATGCGCGAACCGCCTCGCGGGTCGCCTGAAGAATATATGGCGGCCGGGCCGCTGCCCGGCAAGCCGCCGTATCGCCTGCCTTAGAGCATGATCCGGAAAAGTGTGAAGCGGTTTTCCGACAAGATCATGCTCAAACTTAAGAGCTAAAGCGGAACTATGGCCTATTCCGCCGCTTGCTGCGCCCCCTTGACGCCCCGGGCCAGGGCCGCCGTCAGCTCGGCGACGGCGTCAACGGTTTTATCGGTCGCTCGCCCCTCGGCGTCGAGGCTGTTCTTGAGCGCATCGACCAGCGCTGTGCCAACTACGGCGCCATTGGCATGCGAGGCGATCGCCTTGGCTGTCTCCGGCGTGCGGATGCCGAAGCCGACGCAGACCGGCAACTTGGTATGTCGCTTGATGCGGGCAACGGCTTCGCTCACCGCCGAGGAGTCCGCAGCCGCCGCTCCGGTGATACCGGTGATCGAGACGTAGTAGACGAAGCCCGAGGTGTTGGCGAGCACGGCCGGCAGGCGCTTGTCGTCGGTGGTTGGCGTCGCCAGGCGGATGAAGTTGAGGCCGGCCTTCATCGCCGGCAGGCACAGCTCGTCGTCTTCCTCCGGCGGCAGATCGACGATGATGAGGCCATCGACACCTGCGCTCTTCGCGTCAGCCAGGAACTTGTCGACGCCGTAGATGTAGATCGGATTGTAATAGCCCATCAGCACGATCGGCGTCGCGTTGTCGTCCTTGCGGAAGCCGCGCACGAGCTCGAGCGTCTTCTTCAGCGTCATGCCGGCCTTGAGCGCGCGCAGACCCGCGGCCTGGATCGACGGACCATCCGCCATCGGATCGGTGAAGGGCATGCCGATCTCGATCACGTCGGCACCCGACCTCGGCAGCGCCTTGATGATCTCGAGCGACGTCGCCGCATCAGGGTCGCCGGCCATCAGGAAGGTCACGAACGCCGGGCGGCCCTGCTTCTTCAGCTCGGCAAAACGGGTGTCGATACGCGTGGTCACTTCTTGCCCCTCAGGATGTCGCCGACTTGCGGGACGTCCTTGTCGCCGCGGCCGGAGAGATTGACGACCATCAGGTGATCCCGAGGCCGCTTCGGCGCGAGCTCCATCACCTTGGCGATGGCGTGCGCCGGCTCGAGCGCGGGAATGATGCCTTCCAGCCGCGACAGCAATTGGAACGCAGCGAGTGCTTCGTCGTCCGTCGCGGAGAGATATTTGACGCGCCCGACCTCGTGCAGCCAGGAATGTTCGGGGCCGATGCCGGGATAGTCGAGACCGGCCGAGATCGAATGCGCGTCCTGGATCTGACCGTCCGCATCCATGAGAAGATAGGTGCGGTTGCCGTGGAGCACGCCGGGACGGCCGCCCGCGATCGAGGCGGCGTGCAGCTGCGTGAGCCCGTGGCCGGCGGCTTCGACGCCGAAGATCTCGACGGAGGGATCATCGAGGAACGGATGGAACAGGCCCATCGCATTCGAGCCGCCACCGATGCAGGCCACCAGCGAGTCCGGCAAGCGGCCCTCGATCTCCTGCATCTGCGTCTTGGTCTCGTTGCCGATGATCGACTGGAAGTCGCGCACCAGCGTCGGATAGGGATGCGGGCCCGCCACCGTGCCGATGCAATAGAACGTGTTGTGCACGTTGGTGACCCAGTCGCGCAGCGCCTCGTTCATGGCGTCCTTCAGCGTGCGCGTGCCTGACTGCACCGGCATCACCTTGGCGCCCAGCATCTCCATGCGGATGACGTTGGGCTGCTGCCGCTCGACGTCGACAGCGCCCATATAGACCACGCATTCGAGGCCGAAGCGAGCGCATAGCGTCGCGGTGGCAACACCGTGCTGGCCGGCGCCGGTCTCGGCGATGATGCGCTTCTTGCCCATGCGCCGCGCCAGCATGATCTGGCCGAGCACATTGTTCACCTTGTGCGAGCCGGTGTGGTTGAGCTCCTCGCGCTTGAGATAAATCCTGGCGCCGCCGAGATGCTCGGTCAGGCGCTCAGCGAAATAAAGTGGCGAGGGCCGGCCGACATAGTTCTTGAGGTAGCCGTTCATCTCGGCCTGGAACGCCGGATCGGCCTTGGCTTCGGTATAGGCCTTCTCCAGATCGAAGATCAGCGGCATCAAGGTTTCGGCGACGAAGCGGCCGCCGAAAATGCCGAAATGGCCGCGCTCGTCGGGGCCACTACGGTAGGAATTGGGTTTGGCGACGTTCATCGGACACTCAACTCTTGGCTCGTATCTTGGCTGGCGCGCGCGGCGCGGATGAAGGCCTTGATCATCTCCGGATCTTTCACGCCCGGAGCGCTCTCGATACCGGAGGAGACGTCGACGCCGCCGGCTCCGGTGACGCGGATGGCTTCCGCAACGTTATCGGCGTGAAGCCCGCCCGAGACCATATAGGGCAGGCTCACATCGAGATTTTGGAGCAGGTGCCAGTCGAAGGGGGCGCCGAGACCACCGGGGCGGGTTGCATCTTTCGGTGCGCGCGCATCGAACAGGATGCGGTCGGCGACTGCGGCGTAGCCGGGCAGCACCGCGAGATCGGCAGATGTGGCGACCGGCAACGCCTTCATCACCGGACGGCCGAACCGCTGCTTGATGTCGCGCAGCCGCGCCACGCTCTCCTTGCCATGGAGCTGCAGAATGTCCGGCGACAGCGCGTCCATGATGTTGTCGAGCATGGCATCGTCGGCATCGACGATCAGCGCGACCTTGAGCGCACGGCGCTTCACCTGGCGGCCGAGATCGCGTCCCGCTTCCAGCGACAGGTGCCGCGGCGACGGCGGAAAGAACACGAACCCCACCATGTCGGCACCCGCCTCGAGCGCCACCTCAAGCGTCTCGGGCGTGGACAGGCCGCAGATTTTGACGAGCAGGGACATGGTCTCAAAGCGGATGGAGGCCGCGGGCCCGCGGCCGGAAAACAGGGCTTCGGTTGCGGCCGCTTCTACAACCTCGCGCGCTGCTTGTCTCGCCCGATGGGCCCGTAAAGGCCGACCCCCGAGGGGACGGGGAGGCGCTGGGACTCGGCCCTTGCCGCGGCCATTTGGGCCCGCAGATCGGCCAGTTCGCCCTTGGCAGCTCGTGCATCCGCCTCATTCCGGCGCGCCGCGCGCCGCCAGTGCCACTGGCCGAGCCAGGCCGCGCATCCACCCGTCAGCACGCCAAGGGCAGCGACCAGGATCAAAAGCAGGAACAGCGGCAAGGTGACCGACAGCGACGGGTCGGCCGACATGAAGGGATCGAAGGAGACGGTGACGAAATGCCGGTTGGCGATGGCGAAAACCAGCAGGAGCAGGCCCAGCGGAATCACGATCAGCGCGGTCAGGAACTTTCGCATCTCGCTTCGCTCGCCTTGAATCAAGCTTGCGGCCGCATCATGCGCGACCGCAGAAAATCCTGACGCCGGGCTCAATCTGCCGCGCCGGGATCCGGATGGTCGCGGTTCAGCCGCTCGCGCATTTCCTTGCCGGTCTTGAAGAACGGAACGCTCTTCTGGTCGACAGGCACATGAGCGCCGGTGCGCGGATTACGCCCGGCGCGTGCAGGGCGATGCTTGACCGAGAAGGCACCGAAGCCGCGCAGCTCGACGCGATCACCGCGTGCGAGGGCCGCTACGATCTCTTCGAGAATCGCATTCACAATGTTCTCGACATCCCGCTGGTACAGATGCGGGTTGTGCTCGGCGATACGCTGAACAAGTTCGGATTTGATCATCGAGAGATAGGACCCGGGAGCGTGCGGATGACCATTTCCGTGAAAATACCTTGATCTGTCAAGACGCTAAATCAAGATTGAGCGTCGTGAAAATACGTGACAAATGCCGAAAAAGCAGGCTGTGCCGGCACCCGTCACGCGGGAAAACCCCCGCACGCTCGCCTCGGTTCCAGTCAGTTTGACGCGGCCGGCTGCCACAGGGCCAGCATTCCATCCATTCCGAACCGATCGACCGCCTGCGCGACGCCGGTTTGCCCGATTTGATGCGCAATCGAGCTCAAACCCAGCGCTTCCAGCGTCACAGCGGCGGCCGTCTTGAGGAATGGCAGATCGCCGAAGCGCGGCTCGAGCTTGTAATCGCGCACGCTGAGCCCCTTCTTGACGCCCTTCTGCTCGACCAGCCAGGTCACCGCCGTCTTCTCGTCGCCGATCTGGTCGATCAGCTTGAGATCGATCGCCTGACGGCCGGTGAAGACGCGGCCATCGGCCACTTTCTCGAGCAGCGTGTCATCCATGCCACGCCGTTCCTTCACCAGGCCTCTGAACCAGGCGTAGGAATCCTTCACCAGCGCATCGAGCGCGGCCCGCGCCTCGGGGCTGGTGGGCTCGAAACCGTTGGGCGCGGCCTTCAGCGGCGACGACTTCACCTCCTCGACCTTGACGCCGATGGTCTTCAGCAACTCGGAGACATTGGGGTATTGAAACAGCACGCCGATCGAGCCGACTAGCGAGCTCTGCTGGGCGATGATGTGGTCGCTGGCGATCGCGGTGATGTAGCCGCCGGAGGCGGCGAGGCCCTCGACCACGACGACGAGCGGCTTCTTCGCCTTCAACCGGGTGAGCGAATCGTAGAGCTGCTCGGAGCCGGCGGTGGTGCCGCCCGGGGAGTTGACGTGAACGATGACGGCAGCGGCCTGCGAATTCTCCAGCCGCTCCAGCGCCTGGGTGCGATCGGAATCGCTGCGGATCAGGCCCTCGATGTGGACGCGCGCGATCGAACCGGCAGACGCGAACGTGCCGCGCGCACCTGGTGTCGCGATCAGTGCAAAGCTCGCAATCGCCGCGACCGCGATCAACGCGGCCATCACGCGCCAGAACGTTAGCTTGCGGCGGATCCTGCGGCGATCGACGATGATGTCCGAATCGAGCGACATCGGAATATCTCCAAAATGAAAGACGGAGCGCGTTGTGCCGTCACAGCGTAACCATCGGCTTATTCTCGATACATCAATTGCGGCGCAATTTGAAGAAAACAAGGCCCGTCCGAGCCCGGATGGAGCGAAGCGCAATCCGGGATCGTCGGCCGAGGAAGGACTTTCCGGGTGACGCTGCGCTCCATCCGGGCCGCGAGCACGCAACAAAAAGCCCCGGCTCGCGCCGGGGCTTCGATGCAGCGAAACGTGCGTTTCGCTTACTTGTTGTCGCGGTTCTTGAGCGCGGTGCCCAAGATGTCGCCGAGCGTCGCACCCGAATCGGAGGAGCCGTACTGCGCGATGGCTTCCTTTTCTTCGGCGACTTCGAGCGCCTTAATCGACACCTGGACCTTGCGGGCCTTCTTGTCGAACTGGATCACGCGGGCATCGACCTTCTCGCCGACGGCAAAGCGTTCGGCGCGCTGGTCGTTGCGGTCACGGGCGAGCTCCGAGCGCTTGATGAAGGTCGAGAAGTCGGTACCGGCGATCTTCACCTCGATGCCGCTCTCCTTCACTTCGAGCACTTCGCAGGTCACGACCGCGCCCTTCTTGACATCGCCGGGCTCCGCGAAGGGGTCGCCTTCGAGCTGCTTGATGCCGAGCGAGATGCGCTCCTTCTCGACGTCCACGTCGAGCACCACGGCCTTGACCATGTCGCCCTTCTTGTAGTTGTCGATCACCTGCTCGCCCGGAAGCTTCCAGTCGAGGTCGGAGAGGTGGACCATGCCGTCGACGTCGCCTTCGAGACCCAGGAACAGACCGAACTCGGTCTTGTTCTTGACCTCGCCTTCGACCACCGAACCGGTCGGGTGAGCTTCGACGAAGACCTCCCAGGGATTGCGCATGGTCTGCTTGAGGCCGAGCGAGATGCGGCGCTTGACGGAATCGACTTCCAGCACCTGCACGTCGACTTCCTGCGAGGTCGAAACGATCTTGCCGGGGTGCATGTTCTTCTTGGTCCACGACATCTCGGAGACGTGGATCAGGCCTTCGATGCCCGGCTCGAGCTCGACGAACGCGCCGTAGTCGGTGATGTTGGTGACGCGGCCGGTGAAGCGGGCACCCAGCGGGTACTTGGCTTCGATGCCCTGCCACGGATCATCCAAGAGCTGTTTCATGCCCAGCGAGATGCGGTGCGTCTCGTGGTTGATCTTGATGATCTTGACCTTCACGGTCTGGCCAATCGAGAGCACCTCGGTCGGATGGTTGACGCGGCGCCAGGCGATGTCGGTGACGTGCAGGAGGCCGTCGATGCCGCCGAGATCAACGAACGCACCATAGTCGGTGATGTTCTTGACCACGCCGTCGATGACCTGACCCTCTTCGAGATTCTGCACCAGCTCCTGACGCTGCTCGGCGCGGGTCTCTTCCAGCACGGTGCGGCGGGACACGACGATGTTGCCGCGACGGCGGTCCATTTTGAGGATCTGGAACGGCTGCGAATTGTTCATCAGCGGCGCGACGTCGCGGATCGGACGGATGTCGACCTGCGAGCGCGGCAGGAAGGCCACGGCACCGTCGAGGTCGACGGTGAAGCCGCCCTTGACCTGGTTGAAGATGACCCCGTTGACCTTCTCGTTGTTCTGGAACGCCTTCTCGAGCTTGCCCCAGCTCTCTTCGCGGCGCGCCTTGTCGCGCGACAGCACGGCTTCGCCGAGGGCGTTCTCGATGCGATCGAGGAACACTTCCACCTCGTCGCCGACCTTGATCTCGCTGTCACGGCCGGGGCCGGAAAATTCGCGCAGGGCAACGCGGCCCTCGGTCTTCAGGCCGACGTCGATGACGGCCATGTCCTTTTCAATTGCAACCACCTTGCCCTTGACGACGGAGCTTTCCTGCAGGTTGCCGCCTGCGAAGGACTCGTCGAGCATCGCGGCGAAATCGTCGCGCGAGGGGCTATAGGTATCAGCAGAAGTCGAAGCCATTTGTTCTCCAGTTGCGGAAGTCTTGCCGGCCGTTGGGTTCATGGGCGCATCGCACACGCAGTGTCGGAAGGTCCGCAAGACCTTCGAGCGACCGCTCGCGGCTCCGGCTCGGTGCTGGAGCAGCGGAAGCGGGCCGGCTGAGGCCCGCGCGTTCGATACGTGGAAATTCTTGTCCGGAGCCTGGATCGCGTCGGCCCCAAATAGGGACCGAAGGTTATCGACCTCAAAGAGCGGGAGCGGGCGCTTCCTCCAATGACGGCTGCGGCTTAACCCCGCGACCGGCCCGCTCGGACGGCCTCGATAATGTCGATGGCGGCCCGGACGCCGCCTTCTATATCCAGTTGGGAGTTATCAAGCAAGTAAGCATCCGGCGCCGGCTTTAAAGGCGCAATCGGCCGGTTCTTGTCGCGCTCGTCGCGCTGGATGATGTCGGCGAGCACGGCCGCCTCGTCCGCCTCTTCCCCCCGCGCCCGCGCCTCCATGGTCCGGCGGTGAGCGCGGACCCTGGGGTCGGCGACGACGAAAATCTTCACGTCGGCATGGGGGCAGATCACGGTTCCAATGTCCCGGCCATCGAGCACGGCGCCGGGCGGATCGGCGGCGAATTGCCGCTGGAAATTGACCAGGACCTCGCGGACTCTCGGAATGGCCGAGACGATGGAGGCCCCCTCGCCGACCGTCTGGGTCTTGAGGACGGGATTGCCGAACTTTTCGGGGTCGAGTTCCAGCGCCGCCGCGACCGCGGCTGCCTCGTCGCGGAGATCGTGACCGGACTGCATCAGCTCGTAAGCCACTGCGCGATAGATGACGCCGGTATCGAGATGACGATAACCGTAATGGTGGGCGAGGCGCTTGCCGAGCGTCCCCTTGCCCGAGGCTGCGGGCCCGTCGATGGCGATGATCATGAAAACTCGGCCCCTAGCGAACGCATCATCGGAATGAAATCCGGAAAGCTGGTGGCGATGAAGGCGGTGTCGTCGACGCCGACCGGCTGGTCGGACGCGCAACCCATCACCAGCGCGGACATCGCGATGCGATGGTCCATGTGGGTGGCAACAACGCCCCCGCCGGGCACGTGACCGCGGCCTTCAACGATCAGATCATCACCGGAGACCTCGACCTTGACGCCGTTGACGCGAAGCATGTCGGCCGTGGCCTCGAGCCGGTCGGATTCCTTGACGCGCAGCTCTTGCAGGCCGCGCATGATGGTCGTGCCCTCGGCGAAAGCGGCCGCGACGGCCAATACGAGGTATTCGTCGATCATCGAGGGCGCGCGCTCCGGCGGCACCTCGACACCGCGCAGCTTCGACGCGCGCACGCGCAGCTGGGCCATCGGCTCGCCGGCGTCGCGTCGCACGTCGCTCTCCTCGATCGAGGCGCCCATTTCGCGCAGCGTGGTGAACAGGCCGGTGCGCAGCGGATTGGTCATTACGTCCGACAGGACGACGTCGGAGCCCTCGGCGATCAGCGCGGCAACGACGGGGAAGGCCGCCGAGGACGGGTCGGCCGGCACGATGACGTTGGCACCGTGCAGCTCTGGCTGGCCTTGAAGCGTGATGCGGCGGCTGTGCTGCCCTTCCTTCGTGGAGGTGATGGCGGCACCAAAATGCTGCAGCATCAGCTCGGTATGGTCGCGGCTCGCCTCGGTCTCGATCACCGTGGTCGTGCCCGGCGCAGCCAGGCCCGCGAGCAGCACGGCCGATTTGATCTGGGCCGAGGCGACCGGGGTCTTGTAGGTGATCGGCAGCGGATCGCGCGCGCCCTGCAGGGTCAGCGGCAGACGGCCGCCCTCGCTGCCCGACACGACCCTGGCGCCGATCTGTTCGAGTGGATCGAGGATCCGGCGCATCGGGCGGCTGCGCAGCGAGGCGTCGCCGTCGAACACCGCCGAGATCGGGCATCCCGCGACGGCGCCCATGACCAGGCGGCAGCCGGTGCCGGAATTGCCGAAATCCAGCGCCGCCTTGGGCTGGGCGAAGCCACCGACGCCGACGCCGTTCACCGTCCAGGCGAAATCGCCGGTGCGCTCAACCCTGGCGCCCAGCGCCTGCATGGATTTGGCGGTGTTGAGGACGTCTTCGCCCTCGAGCAGGCCCGAAACCCGGGTCTCGCCGACCGCGAGCGCCCCCAGGATCAGGGCGCGGTGGGAGATCGACTTGTCACCGGGTACCCGTACTTTCCCGGTCAGGGGGCCGCTGGCGCGAGACTGCAGCGGCCGCGGTTGGTCGGAATGGGTCAAGATTGTGTCCTTGGATGCGCCCCTAAGGGGCTGGGGGCAGGTACCACATGGTCCGTGCCCCGTCACGGGGATGTCGTTCTCCCGTAATGCGCTATTGACAGCGGGCCGCCAACTAGCCAAGTGAAGCACCGCTTTTCAGACATTCCCAGGATTCCTGCCGTGGCCAAGTCCGAACTCGGAACTAAACGTATTTGCCCGACCACGGGCAAGAAGTTCTATGACCTCAACAAGAATCCGGTGATCTCGCCCTATACCGGCGAAGTGGTGCCGATCGCCCCGGTTGCGCCCGCACGTGCGTCGCGCGGCGCCGAGGCCCGCAGCATGGCCCCGGACACGACGCCGGAGCCGGCAGAGGCCGAGGAGTTGGTCTCGCTCGAGGAGGCTGACGCCGAGGAGAACACCGGCAAGGTCAAGGCCGTCGTGCCGGAGTCCGAGGACGACATCGAGGTCGACGAGACCATCGAGGACGACGATGACGACGATTCGACCTTCATTGCCGACGACGAAGAGGGCGATGAGGACGTGACCGACATCATTGGTGATGTCGGAGGTGATGAAGAGACTTGAGATCAGCCCTGATCTGTGAAAAAGGGTGCACCGCGCGAGTCACCAGGGCTCGCCGGTTGGGGTGATCCACCAGGTTCATCCGGTCTAAGTTAAGGGGCCATAGCTCAGCTGGGAGAGCGCTTGCATGGCATGCAAGAGGTCGGCGGTTCGATCCCGCCTGGCTCCACCACGCTTCGCCCTTCGGGCTCTGCGTGGCGCAGCCACGCAGAGCCCGAAGGGTGAAGCGTGGTGTCCGGCGTAGCCCGAAGGGCGAAGACGGACTGGTGCGACGCCCACTTAACGACTACCCAGGCGATAGCCGTCAATGTGGTACGTCTACATTCTCCAAAGCGTTGACTTTCCTGATCAGGAATACATCGGCGCCACGGAAGATTTGAAGCGGCGAATTCCGGAACACAATGCCGGCAAATCTAGCCACACCGCTAAGTATAAGCCTTGGAAACTGATCTGGTACTGCGCCTTCCCCGACAAGTACAAAGCTCTGGCGTTTGAAAAGTACCTGAAGTCTCATTCCGGCCGCGCCTTCACGAAGAAGCGGCTTTCCTAGGCTCTGACGAACTTCCCTACTCCCCGATCACCGCATTGAGCCGGTCGCGCAATGCGACGATCTCGTCCTTCATTGCGACCAGTTCCGACGCCGAGCAATCCGACGCCGCCAGAATGGATTGCGGCACGCTGCGTGCCTTGTCCTTCAGCGCGTGGCCCTGCGGCGTCAGGGCGATCAGCACCTGACGCTCGTCCTCGCTCGAGCGGGTGCGCCTCACGAGATGGGCGGCCTCGAGCCGCTTGAGCAGCGGCGTCAGCGTGCCGGAATCCAGGAACAGCTTCTCGCCGATATCCCTGACCGGTACGTCGTCGCGCTCCCATAGCACCAGCATCACCAGATATTGCGGATAGGTCAGGCCGAGCCGGTCGAGCAGCGGCTTGTAGACACGATTGAAAGCATGCGCGGCCGAATAGACCGCGAAGCAGATCTGATTGTCGAGCCGCAGCGGCGCGTCCGCTGCCGATGGTTTCCGGGCCATGGGGACTCTCGCGGGATTTGCCCGTATTGTGGGGCCGGGCGGCCGTAAATTCAATTGCAAACAATTAAATGTGAGGCATTGCAATTTGAGTTGCGCGCAATCTAATTGTCTGCGATACAGATCGCGTCCACCCGAACCCGAGGGAGATGAAAATGTCCGTGAACGTCCTCTACAAGACCAGTGCCAAGGCGACCGGCGGCCGCGACGGCCATGCTGCAACGCTCGACGGCGCGTTCGACGTCAAGCTGACCACGCCGAAGGAGCTCGGCGGCGGAGGCGGCGCCGGCAACAACCCCGAGCAGCTGTTTGCGGCGGGCTATGCCGCCTGCTTCATCGGCGCGATGAAGTTCGTGGCGTCGCAGGGCGGCCCCAAGGTTCCCAATGACGCGTCCGTCACCTCGATCGTCGGCATCGGCCCGCGCTCCGAGGGCGGTTTTGGTCTCGACATTGATCTCGCCGTCTCGCTGCCGGGCCTGGCTCGCGCCGAGGCTGAGGCGCTGGTCGAGAAGGCGCACCAGGTGTGCCCGTACTCCAACGCCACGCGCGGCAATGTCGACGTTCGCCTGACGGTCGTCTGACCGCAATTGCGGATTGGCTGGCCCGAGATCCCCCTCGGGCTGGCTGCTTTCCATTGGTTTGCCGTTCCGCGGGATTGCGCTGCGGCGGCGCATACGGCCCCACGGGCGGAGCCATTGCTGGGATGCACGAACCTCGCTAGGCCTGTGATCAAGCATCGACACAGGGGAAGCGAAGGCATGAATTCTGAAGCCGCGGGTTCTGAAGCCGGTCTGGGTGCCATGAGTGGATTGCGCGTCATCGATCTCACGCGCGTGCTCGGCGGTCCCTACTGCACCCAGATCCTCGCCGACCACGGCGCCGACGTGATCAAGGTCGAGCCGCCGGCGGGCGACGAGGTGCGCGAATGGGGCCCTCCCTTCCATGAGGAGGATGCGGCCTATTTCGTCGGCATCAACCGCAACAAGCGCTCGATCGGCCTCGACCTCGCCTCCGAAGGGGGCCGCGCCGTGCTGCTGAAGATGCTGGAGACGGCCGACGTCCTGATCGAGAACTTCAAGCCGGGCACATTGGAGAAATGGGGCATCGGCAACGAGGTGCTGCGCGCAAAATTCCCGCGCCTCGTGCACTGCCGGATCTGCGGCTTCGGCGCCGACGGTCCGCGCGGCGGCAATCCCGGCTATGACGCCATCATCCAGGCCATGACCGGCATGATCGCGGCGACCGGCTCTCCGGAGAGCGGCCCGATGCGGATCGGCGTGCCGCTGGTCGACATCACCACTGGCCTGTACGCGGCGATCGGCATCCTGATGGCGCTATCGGAGCGCCAGCGCTCCGGCAAGGGCCAGTTCCTGGAGACGACGCTGTACGAGACCGGCCTTGCCATCATGCATCCGCACACCGCCAATTATTTCATGCATGGCAAGCCACCTGCGCTCACCGGCAACGAGCATCCCAACCTCGTGCCTTACGCGATCTTCCCGACGAAAACCGACAACATCTTCATCGGCGTCGGCAATGACGGCACTTTCCGCAAGCTCGCCAAGGAGATCGGCAAGCCCGAGCTCGGCACCGATCCGCGCTTTGCCCGCAACAAGGACCGCATCGCCAATCGCGAGGCGCTGCGCGCCGAGCTCGCCGCGGTGTTCAGCCAGCACGAGGCCGAACCGCTGTGCAACCGCCTGCTCGCGGCGGGCCTGCCCGCTGGCCCGGTGCAGAAAATCGACCAGGCACTCACGAATCCCCACACGATCGCGCGCGGCGATATCATCGAGAAGGATTGGTACAAGGGCGTCGCCTCGCCGATCCGGCTCGACCGCAGCAAGCCGAGCCTGCGCCGCCTGCCGCCGAAATTCAGCCAGCACGCGGCGGAGGTGCTGGGCGAGTTCGGCTACTCCAGGGCGGAGATCGACGCGATGGTCGAAAAGGGCGTGGTCTGCGGCCCCGAGCGCAAGCGCTGAGGCCTCGTGAAATAGACCTCAGCGTTGCCGCAACGGCGGTGCGCACCCTCCCCGCTTGCAAGCGGGAGAGGTGTTCGAGACCGCCGCCTGATAGACAACTCACGTCATCCAATGCCGCACTGCGGCGCGAGCACGCGTGTGCAGCGCGAACGCACGGCGCGGTCTCCCGCACGCCTTCGCCTATTTTCCGGCTTCCCTTTTCCAGCGCTTGCCGCTTTCGTTTCGGCCGCTTACACAGTCATGTGAACGTCATATGGCACTGCTAGCGCAAGCGCTTCTTTATTGACGGGCAAGGGAGGTTTTCTTGATGGCTCTTCGACATTTTGGTGCGGCTGCGGCTGTCGCGGCCACGGTTGGCATGATGGCCTCGCCGGCCCTGGCCGTGACCGAGATCCAGTGGTGGCACGCGATGACCGGCGCCAACAACGACGTCATCGTCAAGCTCGCCACCGACTTCAACGCGTCGCAGAGCGACTACAAGGTGATCCCGACCTACAAGGGCAACTACCCCGACACGATGAACGCAGGCATCGCGGCCTTCCGCGCCGGCAATGCGCCGCACATCATGCAGGTGTTCGAGGTCGGCACCGCCACCATGATGGCGGCGACCGGCGCGGTGAAGCCGGTCTACAAGCTGATGGCCGAGACCGGCGAGAAGTTCGATCCCAAGGCCTACCTGCCCGCGATCACCGGCTATTACTCGACCTCGAAGGGCGAGATGCTGTCCTTCCCGTTCAACTCGTCGTCGACGGTGATGTGGGTCAACCTCGACGAGCTGAAGAAGGCGAACGTCGCAATCCCGAAGACCTGGCCTGAAGTGTTCGACGCCGCCAAGAAGCTGCACGACAACGGCCACCCCACCTGCGGCTTCTCCAATTCCTGGGTCACCTGGGTCAATCTCGAACAGCTCTCCGCCTGGCACAACGTGCCGCTATCGACCAAGGCCAATGGCCTCGACGGCTTCGACACCGTGCTTGAATTCAACGGCCCGCTTCAGGTCAAGCACCTCGAGAAGCTGGTCGAGCTCCAGAAGGACAAGACTTACGATTATGCCGGCCGCACCAACACCGGCGAAGGCCGCTTCACGTCGGGTGAATGCCCGCTCTATCTGACCTCCTCGGCGTTCTTCGGCAACGTCAAGGCGCAGGCCAAGTTCGCCTTCACCGCCGTGCCGATGCCCTATTATCCCGACGTGAAGGGCGCACCGCAAAATTCGATCATCGGCGGCGCCTCGCTCTGGGTGATGGGCGGCAAGTCGGCCGACGAGTACAAGGGCGTCGCGAAGTTCCTGGGCTTCCTCTCCGACACCGACCGCCAGGTCTATATCCACAAGGCCTCCGGCTATCTGCCGATCACCAAAGCGGCCTATGAGAAGGCCAAGGCGGAAGGCTTCTACAAGGATCAGCCCTATCTCGAGACCCCGCTGCTCGAGCTGACCAACAAGGAGCCGACCGAGAATTCCCGCGGCCTGCGCCTTGGCAACATGGTGCAGCTCCGTGACGTCTGGTCGGAAGAGATCGAGCAGGCGCTCGCCGGCAAGAAGACCGCCAAGCAGGCGCTCGATGCCGCCGTCGAACGCGGCAACACGATGCTGCGGCAGTTCGAAAAGACCGCCGTGAAGTGAAGGCGATCGGCGGCAGGCCGGTTACCCGGCCTGCCGCTCCTGCGCGCATCATGCAAAAACAAGCCATTTTCCAATCGAAGCTATTGCCCTACGCGCTGGTTGCGCCGCAGCTCGCGATCGTCCTGATTTTCTTCTACTGGCCGGCGTTGCAGGCAGTGATCCAGTCCTTCCTGCTCCAGGACGCCTTCGGTCTTTCGACGAGCTTCGTCTGGTTCGACAACTATCTCGAGCTTCTGCAGGACCGCGCCTATTTCGAAGCGATCGTGCGGACCTTCTTCTTCTCGTTCGCCATCGCGGTCTCGTCGCTCTCGTTTGCGCTGCTCCTTGCCGTGATGGCGGACAAGCCGCTGCGCGGCTCGATGCTCTACCGCACGCTGCTGATCTGGCCCTATGCGGTGGCGCCGCCGGTCGTCGGCGTGCTCTGGATTTTCATGCTGCATCCCTCGCTGGGCGTGCTCTCGCGCTATTTGCGCGTCCTCGGCATCGACTGGAATCCGCTGCTCGACGGCGACCAGGCAGCAACGCTGATCATCCTCGCCGCCGCCTGGAAGCAGATCTCCTATAATTTCCTGTTCTTCCTCGCGGGCCTGCAGAGCATCCCGCGAAGCGTGCTGGAGGCCGCCGCGATCGACGGCGCGCGCCCGATGCGCAGGTTCTGGACCGTGACCTTCCCGCTGCTGTCGCCGACCATCTTCTTCCTTTTGGTCGTCAACATCGTCTACGCCTTCTTCGACACGTTCGGCATCATCGACACCATGACCCGCGGCGGTCCCGGCAAGTCGACGGAGACGCTGGTCTACAAGGTTTATTCCGACGGCCTGCTCGGCGGCAATCTCGGCAGCTCCGCGGCGCAATCGGTGATCCTGATGATCATGGTGATCGTGCTGACGGGAATCCAGTTCCGCTTCGTCGAACGCAAGGTGACCTACTGATGGTCGAGGAAGAAGGCTTTCGGCGCTACGTCGCTCATATCATCCTCTGGATCGGGATCGCGATCGTCGCCTTCCCCGTCTACATCGCGATCGTCGCCTCGACCCAGGACAACGCGCTGATCGCGAACGGACAGATGTCGCTGCTGCCCGGCGGTCAGTTCTTCAAAACTTACTACCAGACGATCTTCATCGGCACGAGCGGCTCGACTCGCGAACCGGTCGGCAACATGATGCTGAACTCGCTGGTGATGGCGCTCTTGATCGCGGTCGGCAAGATCGCGATCTCGATCATCTCGGCCTATGCGATCGTGTATTTCCGCTTTCCGTTCCGGATGCCGATCTTCTGGCTGATCTTCATCACCCTGATGCTGCCGGTCGAGGTGCGCATCTATCCGACCTACAAGATCGTCGCCGATCTGCACATGCTCGACAGCTATGCCGGCCTGTCGCTGCCACTGATCGCGTCGGCCACCGCAACGCTGCTGTTCCGCCAGTTCTTCATGACCGTGCCGGACGAGCTTTTGGAAGCTTCGCGGATCGACGGCGCCGGCCCCTTGCGCTTCTTCTGGGATACGCTGCTGCCGCTGTCGCGCACCAACATGGCGGCGCTGTTCGTGATCCTGTTCATCCTCGGCTGGAACCAATACCTCTGGCCGCTGCTGATCACCACCCGCGACGACATGCAGACGATCCAGATCGGCATCCGCAAGATGATCACCACCACCGACGCGCTGACCGAATGGCCGATCGTGATGGCAACTGCCGTGCTGGCCATGCTGCCGCCGGTGTTCGTCGTCGTCGCCATGCAGAAGCTGTTCGTGCGCGGCCTAGTCGAGACGGAAAAGTGAGGGGCGAATGGCGAATAGTGAATGGCGAATGGTCCGCCGACGATTGAATGGCTGCGGCATTCCACACAGCCCCACTACTCGCCACTCACGATTCGCCATTCGCGCGAGCGGAGCGAGCAATGGCTAACGTCACCCTGCGCAACGTTCGCAAGACCTATCCCGGCGGCTTCGAAGCCATCAAGGGCATCGACGTCGATGTCGGCGACGGCCAGTTCTGCGTGCTGGTCGGCCCCTCCGGCTGCGGCAAGTCGACCTTGCTGCGCATGGTCGCGGGGCTGGAGACCGTCACCGGCGGCGAGATCGACATCGGCGGCCGCATCGTCAACCAGGTCGAGCCCGCCGATCGCGACATCGCGATGGTGTTTCAGAACTACGCGCTCTATCCGCATATGAGCGTCTACAACAACATGGCCTATGGTCTGCGCAACCGCGGAATGGCGGAAGCCGAGATCAAGACCCGCGTCGGGGAAGCGGCGCGCGTGCTCGAGCTCTCCGCCATGCTGGAGCGCAAGCCGCGCCAGCTTTCCGGCGGCCAGCGCCAGCGCGTCGCCATGGGCCGCGCCATCGTGCGCCAGCCGAAGGTGTTTCTGTTCGACGAGCCGCTCTCCAACCTCGATGCCAAGCTGCGCATCGCGATGCGCGTCGAGATCCGCAGATTGCAGCGCCGGCTCAACACGACGTCGATCTACGTCACCCATGATCAGCTCGAGGCGATGACGCTCGCCGACATTTTGGTCGTGATGAATGGCGGCCAGGTCGAGCAGGTCGGCAATCCCCTCGCGATCTACCAGCAGCCGGCTACGACCTTCGTCGCCTCTTTCATCGGCGCGCCGCCGATGAACCTGATGTCCACCCGTCCCGACGAGATCAAGTCGCAGCTCGGCGGCAGCGAGGCCGGCATCCTCGGCATCCGCCCGGAAGACTTCGTCATCACCGAGCAGGCGCCCGCCGGCGGCGTCGCGCTGCCCCTCACCGTTGAAGCGATCGAACGCGTCGGCGCCGAAACCTTCGTCTACGGCTCGCGGGCTCAGGAAGACCAGCGCGTCGCCGCCACGCCCGGCGAGCTGCCGCCCGGCGAGGTCATCGTCCGCCTTCCCGGAACCGAGGCGCCAGCCATCGGTCAGCAGATCCGCGTCGCAGCGGTTCGCCAAAAGCTGCATTTGTTCAGCGGCGATGGGCGGAAGCGGTTGGAAGCCTGACCGGGTTCCGAAGGGACAGCTAACAAAAAGTGCGAAAACAACCCCATGCACAGTAGAAGGGGCTTGTTTTCATTGACATAAATCGCCCTGCATTTTGCCGTCCCCGAACTTGTCCCGGGCATTGCTCCTGGTGTCGAGAGAACGGTCGTGGGAATATCGGCGAGCGGAAGCGGCGCCGTCTTACGGACGGCCATGCCCCAGCCATGACAATGCGCAAACGCTCTACGCGAAGCAAACCGCACCACATGCGGGAATGCCACCTGTGCAGGGCTCGTGCTACCTGCTTGAACCCACACGGGGATATGCCCATATTGCTGACCAAGGGGTGCCGCTTGCGGGCTCCGACACACCAAAGTCGCTTCTGCGAGGACTTTGTAAACTATGTCTCGTGTTCCAACGCTCTCCAGTCCCTTCCTGCTGGGCTTCGACGAGATCGAGCGCGTGCTCGATCGCGTCGTCAAAGGCGCCGACGGTTATCCTCCCTACAATATCGAGAGGTGCGACCGGTCGGACGGCCAGCCCGAGCGTTTGCGCATCACGCTGGCGGTCGCCGGCTTCACCCGCGACCAACTCGATGTAACCATTGAGGAAAACCAGCTCGTGATCCGCGGGCGGCAGCAGGACGACAAGACCCGGCAATACATCCACCGCGGGATCGCCGCGCGCCACTTCCAGCGCACCTTCGTGCTGGCGGAGGGGATGCTGGTGCTGGGTGCGGATCTGAAGAACGGGCTGTTGTCGGTCGATCTGGCCCGGCCTGAGCCGGAGCGGATCGTTAAGACAATCGCTATCAATGAGCACGAATAATGGAACGAGTAGCGGACTCGACCGCTTAGTGTTCCAGAGGAGTCGAGACCATGAGTGAAGGTCACGTTGCGTTCGAATACGAAGCCAAGAATGTCTCGCCGGAGACGCTGGCAACCCTCGGCGAAGGCCATATCGCCTATGTGAAGCAGATCCGCTCCGAGGACGTGCCGGGCCTGTTTCCCGAAGCGCCGAAAATCGCGCCGGGCCTCAAGCTGTTCGCGCTTCACGCCGCCGACGGCACGCCGATCATGCTGACCGACAGCCGCGAAGCCGCGATCGCCAATGCCTGGAGCAACGAGCTGCAAGCGGTGAGCGTGCACTGAGCGGTGAGCTGACCAAGCACAGCAGCAGAGATTCGAATGGGCATGCTCTCGCACGAGAGCATGCCCATTTCGCTTTGACGGATGAATTCAAACCTTTTAGATTCTGGTCGTTCTGACTAGATGCGAGAGCCACATGCCCCCAGTCAAGCGCAACGCCTCCAAGAGGGGCTCCCGATCTGGGCGATGGAGCCTTCAGGACGCGAAAGCGCATTTCAGCGAGGTCGTGAGGGAAGCTCAACGCACGGGACCGCAGCGGGTTACCCTGCATGGCAAGGACGCAGCGGTAATCGTCGGGGCCGACGATTTTGACCGTCTTCAGAATCCCCCGAGCGGCCGCGATCTCGTGAAGATGCTCGCGGACTCTCCCTTGGCGGACATCGAATTTGACCGGCTTACCGTGAAGTCCAGGGTTCGGGACATCGAACTTTGAGAGGTTGGCTGCTCGACACCAATGTCGTTTCTGAGCTGCGCAAGCCCAATGCCAACCCCGCCGTTGTAGGCTTCATCAATGCTCAACGAGGCGAAACGCTGTTCGTCACGGACGTCACCTTTGCCGAGATCGTCTACGGCATCGAGCAGCTGGGTGATCCGGCCCGACGGGCCGATCTTCGCTCGTGGCTCGATAACTCTCTTCGACCGTTCTTCAGTGGACGAGTTCTTGGTATCACCGAAGAAGTGATCATTCGATGGAAGACGATGGTCGCCGATGGACGGAAACGCGGACGCACTTTCGGTCAACCGGACTTGTTCATCGCGACAATTGCAGCCTTGCAAGATCTGGCTGTCGTGACGCGCGATGTAAGCGAGTTTGTCGAAGCAGGAGTGCCTACGTTCGATCCGTGGACGAGCACGTTTCACCACCGAGACAAGAACGCATCAGTGGCATCGCCCATCACCCTCGAAAAGATCGTCGCCCTTCTCTGAAATATGGCTTCACGCGAAGAGGTGCCCGTTTTGCGTTTCGAGCAAGACCAGGCCAGCTGGCTGCAGCAGAGGCAGCCGATCACGCTCAAGAAATCGAAACAAGAGCAGCGGCCAGGGCGTCAGCAGGGCGGACCCGATCGAGAGTCGGCCGGGGGGTTTTCCGCCTTGCTGGACCGGATTGAGTCAAATGGCGTGCGGACCGTTGTGGTCGAGGAAGCGTCAAGGTTTGGGCCAGCTGATCGTCCAAGAGGTCGGCATCATCGCGCTGATCGAGCGCGGGGCCCGGGTGCTTACCAGCTCCGGCGACGATCTCACAGAGAGGGGCGATCCGCTCAAGATCACCACGGGGCAGATCGCGGGCGTATTCGCCCAGCTAGACTCGCACTTACGTCGGCAGGTGCGGGACAACTTGAACACTCGGTCTGTTACGCCGCCGTCGCCGGCGGCAGGGCCAGCACCGAATAGATCGCCTGGGCGTCGCGCGAGGCGCGGAGTTTTTTGGCGATGTCCTGGTCGCGCAAGAGGCGAGCGATGCGGGCGAGTGCCTTGAGATGGTCGGCGCCGGCGCCTTCGGGGGCGAGTAGCAGGAAGACGAGATCGACCGGCTGGCCGTCCATCGATTCGAAATCGATCGGGCGATCGAGGCGCGCGAACAGACCAAAGATCTTTTCGAGCTTGGGCAGCTTGCCGTGGGGAATGGCGACGCCGTAGCCGACTGCGGTGGTGCCGAGCTTTTCGCGCTGAAGCAGCACCTCGAACACGGAGCGTTCGTTCTGCCCGGTCAGCTCGGCGGCCTTGGCCGCGAGTTCCTGCAAGGCCTGCTTCTTGCTGTTGACTTTCAATGCCGGGAGAATCGCCTCGGGTGCGACCAGATCGGTAATCGGCATGGAAGCTTTCCGAGGTGAATTAAGCCGTCAGGTTCCGATTTGGCCAGCTTGATAGACCAAGCTGCGCCGACGTCAATAACATGAAGCAGGAGGCGGACTTAGCCCCGGTCCTGATGTGGGGCGCTTCTACTCCAACGCAATCCCGGTGCCAACTCCCGCGTGCGGCTTTGCCACGGACATTGTTAAAGGCCCGGGATGGTACGGAGCCCGGGTCTCGGCCCTAAACATCGGACTTACCGTCCCCCTTGGCCCCCGGCGGGTCGATCCAGCCGACATTGCCATCCGCCCGGCGGTAAATGATGTTCACCCGGCCCGAGGAGCCGTGCTGGAAGACCAGGCAGGGCGCCCCGCTCAGGTCGAGTTCCATGACGGCCTCGCTGACCGAGAGGCGCTTCAGCGAGGTGGTTTGCTCGGCGATGATGACGGGGCTGTAGCCGGCGACCTCGTCCTCGCCCTCGGGCGCCTCGAGCACATAGCTCGTGGCATCGAGCGCCGCCATCGCCTCGGAGGCGGCATGGGCCTTGCGGGCGGAACGGTCCTTGAGGCGATTCTTGTAGCGGCGCAGCCGCTTCTCGATCATCACCAGCGCCTGGTCGGCGCTGGCATAGGCATCCGGCGCGTTCGAATCGGCCTCCAGCGTGATTCCCGAATCGAGATGCAGCGCGCAATCGGTGCGGAAGCCGAAGCCGTCCTTGCTCAGCGTGATGTGACCGGAATAATTGCCGTCGAAATATTTGCGCAGCACCTCATCCGTGCGCTCGGCAACGCGGCCGCGCAGGGCCTCGCCGACGCTGATGCTCTTTCCCGAAATTCGAAGAGTCATGTGATGCCTCGCTTGGTTCAAGTGCCTAGCTTGGATCGGTCTCGATGGGACATCGAGAGTAGCGCGATTTCGCGCCAGCGCAATCAGGCCGGCTCGGTGTTGCGGGGGCGATCGGACATTGCGGTGGCGAGGACGTTACCAAGAGCGCTCTGCTTGTCGCGGCGGCGTTGCACCGAAGAGGGAATGCGCATGGCTTCGCGGTACTTCGCGACCGTGCGGCGGGCAATATCAATGCCCGAAGCGCGCAAGCGTTCCACGATGGTGTCATCCGACAGGATTGCCGTAGGCGCTTCCGAATCGATCAGCTGCTTGATGTGGTGCCGCACCGCTTCGGCGGAATGCGCCTCGCCGCCGTCAGCCGAGGCGATCGAGGCCGTAAAGAAATATTTCAGCTCGAACGTGCCGCGATTGGTCGCCATGTATTTGTTGGCGGTAACGCGCGACACCGTGGATTCATGCATCTGGATGGCGTCCGCGACGGCCTTCAGATTGAGCGGCCGCAAATGTGCCACGCCATGGGTGAAGAAGCCGTCCTGCTGGCGCACGATCTCGGTTGCAACTTTCAGGATGGTGCGGGCGCGCTGGTCGAGTGCGCGCACGAGCCAGGTCGCGTTCTGGAGCGCATCGGTGAAGTAGGATTTGTCGCCGTCCTTGCCGATCTTCTTCGACAGCTCGGAATAGTAGGTCTGGTTGACAAGCACGCGCGGAAGGGTGTCGCTGTTGAGCTCGACATGCCAGCCACCGTCGGGACCGGGGCGGACATAGACATCGGGCACCATGGTCTGCAGGCGCGCCGAGCCGAACTTCATGCCGGGCTTGGGATTGAGGCGGCGGATCTCGCCGATCATGTCGGCGATGTCCTCGTCGTCGACGCCGCAGACTTTGCGCAAGGACGCGATGTCGCGCTTGGCGAGAAGATCGAGATGCTCGACCAGGGCCTGCATCGCCGGATCGTAGCGGTCGAGCTCGCGGAGCTGGATCGCCAGGCATTCGCTCAAATTGCGCGCGCAGACGCCGGGTGGATCGAATTTTTGCAGCACGGCAAGGACTTCCTCGACGTCCTGTTGCGATGCGCCGAGACGCTCGGCGGCCTGGCCGAGATCGCCCGGCAGATAGCCGGCCTCGTCGACGAGGTCGATCAGGTACTGGCCGATCATGCGCTGCGCCGGCGCGGTGAAGGCAACCGAGAGCTGCTCGGCAAGATGGTCCGACAGGGTCCTCTCTGCCGCGACGAACGCTTCGAGATTGTAGGGTTCATCGCCGGAGGCACCACCGCCCCACTCGGTGTAAGTGGTCGGCGCGGCATCTTGGGCATTGCGCGCGGCCGCCTCGGCCGGCTCCTCGGAGAAGACGTTGTCGAGGCCGGTGTCCAGGGTCTGCTCGATCTCGGCGCGGGTGCCGAGATCCTTGCTCATCCATTCTTCCTGCCCAGGCTCGAACGCCTCCGCGCTGCCGCCAAAGCCGTCGTCACCAACTCCTTCACCTTGGCCGCCTTCGTCGCCATCGCCGAACTGGCTGACCTCCGCGGGCGCTTCAGCGCCGCCGGCCTCGTCATTGGCCCGCTCCAGCAGGGGGTTACGCTCGAGTTCCTCCTCCACGAAGGTCGTGAGATCGAGATTGGACAATTGCAGCAGCTTGATCGCCTGCATCAGCTGCGGCGTCATGACCAGCGACTGCGATTGCCGGAACTCTAATCTCTGCGTAAGCGCCATGAAGCAAGAACCGTTCCCAAAATTGGTCCGATTTTTGCTTATCCTAGTCCGGGCCCGATGTACACGCCTTGACGCCGCGCAAAAACAAACTAGAGGCGGAATTCCTCGCCAAGGTAAAGCCGGCGCACGTCCGGATCGGCGACGATCTCATCCGGGGTACCCTCGGTCAGGATTTCACCGGCATAGACGATGTAGGCACGATCGGTGAGGCCGAGCGTTTCGCGCACATTGTGGTCGGTGATCAAGACCCCGATGCCGCGATTGGTGAGATGGCGGACGAGGTCCTGGATATCGCCGACCGCGATCGGATCGATGCCGGCGAAGGGCTCGTCGAGCAGCATGTAGTTTGGCCGCGTCGCCAACGCGCGCGCGATCTCGACGCGCCGGCGCTCACCGCCTGATAGCGCGATCGACGGAGATTTCCTGAGGCGCGTGATGTTGAACTCGTCGAGCAGCGAATCGAGCTGGTGTTCGCGTTTCTTGCGCGAGGGCTCGACCACTTCGAGCACCGCGCGGATGTTCTGCTCGACGGTGAGGCCGCGGAAGATCGAGGCCTCCTGCGGCAGATAGCCGATGCCGAGCCGCGCGCGCTGATACATCGGCAGCTTGGTGACATCGTGCCCGTCGAGCTCGATCGCGCCGCGATCGGCCTTGATCAGGCCGGTGATCATGTAGAACACGGTGGTCTTGCCGGCGCCGTTCGGGCCGAGCAGGCCGACCGCTTCGCCGCGGCGCACGTAGATGCTGACGCCGCGCACCACCTGACGGCTGCCGAAGGCCTTTTCCACACTGTGCACAGCCAGGAAGCCAGGCCGCCGCAGCAGCTGCCCGCCTGTACCAGTGGATCTGCTGCCAGCCGTGACCGGGTGAACCGCCTGTGGACGCGGCGGCTCGGCTTGATAGTCGGCTTGATGGTCTCCTTGGAACTGGTCGGGCGCACGCATCGGCTGGCTCCGGGCGGTCGGCGGCGCATCCCGCACCGGGCTGGTGACGAGACCGCCGACATTGTCACCGAGCGCGGTGATGTCCTGACGCGCAAATCCTGGCCGGCCGCGTTTGGCGGGTCGCCGACGGAACATGCTGAAGAGATCGACCATCCCCGCCTTCTAGCCTTTCACGACGATCCTGCACGACAATCCTGCACGATGATCCGCGCGTGATCCCGCGATCTGCCGCACCGGCCTTTGCGATCCGCCGCTGCAGCCTGAGTGAGGGATGTCTCATGCCCAGTGAAACACGCCCGAAAAGCGGCGAACCCCGCTTCGAAAGCCCTTCGCGCTAGATACAGTCTTGCTGGGCAAGCTTCAACCTCGTCTCGGGAGCATCCGAGACAAGTGATTGAATTTACTTTTGTTTACTTGCGCCTGGCAACTGCAGAGGCGGCGCGTTGCCGGGTTTGGCGCCCTGGCCGCAATCATTGCCGCCGCCCTGCGGCAGCAGGGCCTGGACCCGGCCGCTCTCGGATTCCACGCGCGACACGCCCGTGGTCATGTCGACCATCAGGCGGTCGCCGCGCAGCACGTTCTTGCATTGCGTCAAGACCACGCCTCCGAGCATGGTGATGAGGTTGGTCTTGGTGTCGAACACGGCGGTCTCGCCCGTTACCACCTGGTCCTTCTGAGTGACCACGACATTGCCGCGCGCCTCCAGCCGCTTGATCGCGGAGCTGCCGCCTGGGCCGGGCGTTGCCGACTGCATCGGTGCCGCCTTCGCGCCCTTCGCCGCCGGCTGCGGCGCGGCCGGCTTGTCGCCGCCGCCCGATTCGTAAAACACCACCAGCGTCTTCGAGGTCATGGTGGTGTCGCCCTGCACGACCTTCACATTGCCGGCGAAGGTCGCCTCCTTCTTCTTGTCGCGCATCTCGAGCGAGGCGGCCTCGATCTGGATTGGCTGGTCGCGGTTTTGCGAAAAGCCCTGCATCGCGTTGGGCACGCCTTGCATCGTGCTCTGTGCAATGGCGGCCCCGCCAGCGACCACCGCTATGACGGCGGCGACAAGCACGGCTGTGCCGAGGACGGCGCTCCGCTTCTTGTCGCTGCGCGAAAAAAAACTGATCATTGAAATCACTTTGAATTGGCAGACTTGTTCTGAGGCATACGCGTCTTTGCAGGTGGCGCAGGCTCGGCCGGGGGCGCAGGCTGTGCGGCGGCGGGATCGTCCAGCTTATCCAGGTGCATCACCACATTGCCTTCGAAGCGGATGAGATCGCCGCCCTCGGTGATCCGCAGCCGGTCCGCAGTCAGCGTGCCGTTGGTCAGCTTGACGTCGACGCGCTCGTCGGAGGTGACCGTGCCCTTGTTCATGTCGACGAAGGCCGAGTTCAGCCGCGCCTCGTAGCCGGTCGAGGTGCGCAGCAAGATGTCCTTGTGCAGTTCGAGCTGCTGCTGCTTGTTGTCGAAACGGCCGGTGCGGGCGTCGAGGAACAGGGTGGATTGATCCTCCATCAGCACCTTCGCGCGCAGATCCGAAAGGTCGACATGATCAGGGTCGGTGATGTCCTGCGTCGCGGTCTTGGCCCAGAGCTCGTAGGGCCGCTGGTCCGGCGTGAAGCCGGCGAGGTGCGGCGTTTCCATGGTGATCTTGGTGCCCGACACCACCAGGTTTCCGGAGTCGAGCGGCAGCTTCGGCATCAGCATGCGGAACGGATTGAAGACCGACACGCCGACGATGGCGGCCATGGACAGCAGCACCGCGCCCGGCACCGCGACGCGCAGAATCCGCACCAAGCGGCTGTGGCGCGCCGCGCTGGCAAACTTCGCCGCAAGCGCGGCGTCGTAGGTGGGATTCTGGGCCGAATTCACCTGGACTCCTGATTCACCTGGGCTCCTGAAGTGGCGCTCGCCTTGTCCGGTGGAACGACGCCCCATTGTACCCGGCGCCGCCAAAATATGCAGCCGGCGACAGGCCGTTACGAAAGTGTCCGAAACGGGGCGGCAGCCCTGACCCTAGCGGCCACGAGCGGCATCAGGAATGCGCGAAAATGTCCTCTTCCGCCCAGCCCTGGAGGTCGAGCAGGGCGCGGGTCGGCAGGAAGTCGAAACAAGCTTGCGCCAGCGCGGAGCGGCCTTCCCGCACCAGCATGGCATCGAGCCGCTCGCGCAGGCCGTGCAGATGCAGCACATCGGAGGCGGCATAGGCGAGTTGCGGCTCGCTCAGGCTGTCGGACCCCCAGTCGCTGGACTGCTGCTGCTTGGAGAGGTCGATGTTGAGCACCTCGCGCACCAGGTCCTTCAGACCGTGGCGGTCGGTATAGGTGCGGGTCAGGCGGGAGGCGATCTTGGTGCAGTAGATCGGCCCGGTCATGACGCCGAAGGTCTGATACAGCACCGCGATATCGAACCGCGCGAAATGGAAGATCTTCGTGATGGCGGGATCGGCCAGCAGCGCCTTCAAATTCGGCGCGTCGGTGTGCCCCTTGGGGATCTGCACCACGTCGGCGCTGCCGTCGCCGGGCGAGAGCTGCACCACGCAGAGCCGGTCGCGGTGCGGGTTGAGGCCCATGGTCTCGGTGTCGATCGCCACCGCTGCGGTGTAGCGGGACAGGTCGGGCAGATCGCCGCGATGCAGGCGTACGGTCATGGCGTTTCAAAACCTCGAATGGTCTGTCGGCAGAATAGGCTAATCGGGATTACCCGCGATGTATCCACTCACGGCGGGCCGCGCAAGCGCCGGCCGTGACCTTACGGGTCCGGTCAGATCGCCGCCAGCATGATGCAGATCATCGCCGCCACCGCGATGCGGCTGGGGCCGTCGCGGAAAGCGTAGATGATCGGATCGTCAGGCATCTCGCGGCGGTGCGCCATCATCAGGGCGCGGCCGAACCAGTACAGCAGCAGCGGGTTGAGCAGCCACAGCATCCAGGGACGGCTGTAGAGCGGCGTCACCGCGGAGGAGGAGACGTAAAGCGAGAACACGGTTGCCGCGTTCATCGCGCTCGCCGCCGCCATCGCGGCGATGACATGCAGATCAGTGATCCTGTAATCGCGGTTGGAAGGATCGGCGAGGCCCGCGCTCTCGCGCATGCTGAGCTCGCTGAAACGCTTGATGAGCGCCAGCGAGGTGAACACGAACAGCGAGAAGATCAAAAGCCATTCCGACAGCACCACCCCGACACCGACGGCGCCGGCAATGATGCGCAAGCTGTAGAGGCCAGACAGCGTCACGACGTCGACCAGCATCTTGCGCTTGAGCGCGAGCGAATAAGCGATCGTGGTGACGAGATAGGCGCCGAGCACGCCCAGGAAGAGAGGCGAGATGCAGAGGCTGGCGACGAGCGCGAACAGCCACAGCGCAGGAATCGCTGCTAGCGCCGCGGAGATCGGCAAATCGCCGGCCGCGAGCGGGCGATGGCGCTTGGTCGGATGCTGCCGGTCGGCCGAAAGATCCAGGAGATCGTTCATCAGATAGGCGCCCGACGCGCAGGCGGAGAACGCCATGAACGCCAGCAATGCATAGCCGAGCGTTGCAAGGTTCATCTGATGCGCGGTGAGCGCCGGCACGAACACCAGCGTGTTCTTGGCGTATTGATAGACGCGCAGGGCCTTGGCCCAGGTTTTCCAGCTGACGTGGCTGTGGCCGCGGCTCTCGATCCGCTCGATCGCGCCGCGATCGAACGGCAGCGTATGGCCCGCAGCCAGATCGGCCGGCGGCACGACGCCGTCAAAGCCAAGATGTGCGGCAATGCCCGCCGCATGATCGGCGAAGCGTCCGGCGACAAGATAGATCTTCGCGCCCTGCGCCCGCGCCGCCAGCGCCTGATTCAGCACATCGGAATCATAGGGCAGATGGGCATAGTCGATCTCGGCCTGCGCCAGGATGTCCGTGAGCGCGGCCATACCCGGGCGTCCGCCGGCGCCGAAGCGGGCCATCATGCGGCCGGGCGCACTGAACAGCGCTTCCATCAGCAGTTCGGAACGCAGCAGCGCGCCTTCCAGATCGATCACAAGCGTCGGCCCAGCCGCCGCAATTGCGGACGGTGTTGGGGCGCCAGAATCTTGCCAGGCAGGCTGCTCCATCCGGAAACGCTCTTACTTGCCGCAAAATGACCGGCCCAAAGGCCGGGGAGCAGGGGAAATGGATGCTCGCGAGCCTAGAGGAGCATTCGCTAAGGGCGGCTTAATTCCCCCAGACAGGAGCGGGCGGTTCGCGCGGGCGCCCTGTTGCCCGGATCCCACAACCTGCTCCGCGCCTCCCCTTACGGCAGAGCTTTTGCCTGCACCCGTGGACATCGTCGCCGTCCACCCTATCTGCCAGTTTCGCGCGCCCCGCCGCGCTTACGCTGAATCAGGTGCCATGACCGAACAGACGCTCGCCGCGGCCGTCAACGACCCCCAGGAACGCCAACGCGGCTTTTCGCGCTATCAGGCGCTCCTCATCGCGCTGCTCGCGTTCACGCAATTCACGATCATCCTCGACTTCGTCATCATGTCGCCGCTCGGCGCCATCCTGATGCCTGCGCTCGACATCACGGCCGGGCAGTTCGGCGTCGCGGTGTCGGCCTACGCGTTCAGCGCGGGGATCTCGGGCATCCTGGCCGCCGGCTTTGCCGATCGATTCGATCGCAAGCGCCTGCTGCTGTTCTTCTATGTCGGCTTCACGCTCGGGACCATGCTCTGCGCCGCCGCGCCGAACTACCATGTGCTGCTGCTCGGCAGGATCGTCACCGGTTTGTTCGGCGGCGTGATCGGCTCGGTCGTGCTCGCCATCATCACCGACCTGTTTCCGCTGCAGCTGCGCGGCCGCGTGATGGGCTTCATCCAGACGGCGTTTGCCGCAAGCCAGGTGCTCGGCATTCCCGCCGGGCTGTTTCTGGCCAATCACTGGAGCTGGCATGTCTGCTTCGCTGCGATCGTCGTGGTGTCGATCGCAGCGATCGCGGTCATCGCCTTCGCCATGGAGCCGGTCGATGCGCATCTGAAATTGAAGCAGGACAGAAACCCGTTCCGGCATTTGATCGCCACCGTCGGACAGAAGCGCTATACGCTGGCCTTCGCCGTCACGACGCTGCTGGCGACGGGCGGGTACATGCTGATGCCGTTCTCCAGCGCCTTCACCGTGCACAATCTCGGCATCGACATTGCGCATCTGCCGACGATCTATCTCGTCTCCGGCCTGTTCAGCATCGTCACGGGGCCTCTGGTCGGCAGGGCGAGCGACGCGTTCGGCAAATACCCGACCTTCGTGTTCGGCAGCGTGGTGTCGGTGATCATGGTGCTGACCTACACCCATCTCGGCCACGTCTCGCTGGCGACCGCGATCCTCGTCAACGTCCTGATGTTCGTCGGCATTTTCTCGCGCATGATCCCGTCACAGGCGCTGATGTCGGCGATTCCCGATCCGAGCCAGCGCGGCTCGTTCAGCGCGGTCAGCGCCTCGCTTCAGCAACTCTCCGGCGGGCTCGGCTCAGTGCTCGCCGCCGCCATCATCGCCCAAGCGGCGGACGGCTCGCTGATCCATTTCGACCGGCTCGGCTACGTCGTGGTCGCGACCACGATCGTCGCGCTGGGCGCGATGTACTTTGTGCAGAAGGCGGTGGCGGAGCGGGCGGGAAAGCGGGTGGTGTGAGGGCGGACGGGCTGATCTGTCCCAGCAAGGGACGAGGCCAAGTCGGTGCTTGGATCGTCGGCTACCATCGCGACTGATCGGAAGCAGCCCCATTTTGCGTCAAATCTTGCAAATGGTGCCCAGGAAAGGACTCGAACCTTCACGGCCGTTAAGCCACTGGCACCTGAAGCCAGCGCGTCTACCAATTCCACCACCTGGGCATGCCGTTTGGGGCACGGAGGCGGTTACTACGGTTCGGTGACGCCGTTGTCAATTCATGCGTGAAGCCTGTTGCGGGATGCCGATTGCGCATCGCAAACCGGCCCGATACAAGCCTGACAACCCCTTACCCACCTGCAGGAACCGACCCCATGGCATCGAATCTGGACACGCTCGTCACGGTTTTCGGCGGATCGGGGTTTTTGGGCCGGAATGTCGTCCGCGCCCTGTGCAAGCGCGATTACCGGATCCGGGTCGCGGTGCGGCGGCCGGAACTCGCCGGATATCTCCAGCCCTCCGGCAAGGTCGGGCAGGTCCACACCGTGCAGGCCAATTTGCGCTACCCGGCCTCGGTCGAGGCGGCGCTGCGCGATTCGCATGTCGTGATCAACCTCGTGGGCGTCCTCACCGAGAGCGGCGAGCAGACCTTTGACGCCGTCCAGGCCAAGGGCGCCGAGACCGTCGCCAAGGCGGCGGCCGCCGCCGGCGCCAGCCTGGTGCATGTCTCCGCGATCGGCGCCGACGCGGAATCGCCGTCGCGCTATGCCAAGGCCAAGGCGGCCGGCGAAGTCGCGGTCTTGGCCGCCGCGCCGTCGGCGACGATCTTCCGCCCCTCCGTGATGTTCGGGCCCGAGGACCAGTTCACCAACCGCTTTGCCGCGCTGGGGCGAATGTTGCCGGTGCTGCCGCTGATCGGCGGCGAGACCAGGATGCAACCGGTCTATGTCGGCGACGTCGCCACCGCGATCGCCGATGCCGTCGATGGCAAGGCCAAGGCCGGCGCGACCTATGAGCTCGGCGGGCCGGAGGTGCTGAGCATGCGCGAGATCATCGAGACCATCCTCGAGATCACGGACCGCGAGCGAATGCTGATTCCGCTGCCGTTTGGGCTCGCCCGCTTCAAGGCTGCCTTCCTGCAATTCGCGCCGGGTGCGCTGAAGCTGACGCCGGACCAGGTCACGATGCTCGAACGCGACAATGTCGTGTCGGATGCAGCGAAGGCCGCTGGCCTGACGCTGGAAGGGCTCGGCATCACGCCGGATTCGCTGGAGGCGATCGCCCCGCAATATCTCTGGCGCTTCCGCGCGGCCGGCCAGTTCCAGCGCAAGAGCGCGTGAGGTTTGGTTGCCTCTCCCGCTTGCGGGTGAGGTCGGATTGCGAACCAATCCGGGTCAGGGCTTTCTCCTCTTGGGGAGAGTCTCTCTGTGGAAGCACCCTCTCCCCGACCCTCCCCCGCAAGCGGGGGAGGGAGCGCACCGCCGGTGCGGCTACACGTCAAAACTTCAGCTTCTTGAACACCGCTTCCGGCAGCGTCTTGATGATCAGCATCACGAGGCGCCATTTGCCGCTGACATAAACGACGTCGATTTTCCTCTCGACCGCCTGAAGGATCGCATCGCCGACCACCGGCGCCTCCACCGTGAGCGGGCCGATCAGCTTCATGCCTTCCGTCATCTTGGTGCGGACGAAGCCGGGCTTGACGGTGACGACATGCACGCCGCCGCGGCTGGCGCGGGCACGCAGGCCGGACAGGAAGGCGGAGAAGCCCGCTTTGGCCGAGCCGTAGACATAGTTCGAGGCGCGGCCGCGATCGCCGGCAACGGAGGATACTCCGACGATCGTGCCAGTGCCGCGGCCCAGAAATTTTTCGGCGAATAGGCCGAGGATCAGCGACGGGCCTTCGTAGTTGGAGCGCATGATCGTGGTGGCGTGGGCGAGATCGGATTGCGCGTTCTCCTGCACGCCCAAAAGGCCGACGATCGAGACCACGACATCAGGCAACGCCGGCAGGCCGGCGACAAAGCTTTCGAATGACGCGGTGTCGAGCACATCGAATTTGTGAAGACCGACCTCGATATTGTAACGCGCGCGCAGATCGGCGGCATCCCGCTCCAGCGCGGCGACGTCGCGGCCGGCGAGCGCGACGTCGTATCCCGCCTTGGCGAAGGCGCGCGCCGCGGCGCGGCCGACATCGGAGGAGCCACCCAGCACAATTGCGGACTTGCGTGACGTCACGGACTAAACCTCATCAAACAGGCGTTGTGAAAGCTTCGAGCGGATGTTGCCTGTGGGATCGAGCGATCTGCGGATCGCGTTGAACCGCTGCAAGGCGGGATAGCCGGCCGCGAACGTCGCGCGCGACTGGCGCGCATCCTTGGCGAGGTACAGCCGCCCGCCGGCAGCGACGACCAGCCGATCGATCTCGTCGAGGAAATTCAGGATGTCGCCCTTCAGCGGGAAATCCAGCGCCAGCGTGTAGCCGGGCAGCGGAAACGACAGGATGCCGTCGCCCTGGCCGAGCTTCTTGAGCACGGCGAGGAAGGAGGCATCGCCGCGACGCGCGACGCGCTGGAGGATGTCGTCGAGCACCTCGCGCGCGCCCTGCTCCGGAATCACGCATTGATGCTGGACGAAGCCGCGCTTGCCATAGATGCGATTCCAGTCTTTGAGGCTGTCGAGCGGAAAGAAATACGGATAGAGCGAGACCACTTGGCTGCCGCCGGCGCGCCGCGCGCCTATGCGATAGTACAGCTCGTTGAAGGCGCGGATGCTGTGGCGGTTCAGCGTGATCGAGGGCAGATCGACGGGCACGCCGAGGCTGGGATCTTTGCCGACCGGAAACGCAGCGGCGCCAGCGGCGAGTTCGTCTCTGCCGGCGTGTTCGCCGAGAAAGATCAGCGCGCGGCCGAGATCGCGTCCTCGCGCCGCGCAATCGATCCAGGCCACCGAATAGGTCGCGGCATCGCCCGCGTCGAGTGCGCGCATCGCGGCATCGAGGTCGGACGCTGAGATCACCCGCTCGCGGATCCATCCGGTTTCGACCGGCCGCAACCGCATCGTCGCCTCGAGGATGATTCCGGTCAGGCCCATGCCGCCGACGGTCGCGAAAAACGCATCGGAATTCTGCTCGCGCGAGGCTTCGATCACCTCGCCCTGCCCGGTGCGCAGCAAAATGCTGTCGACGTAGCGGCCGAAGCCGCCCTCGCAATGGTGGTTCTTGCCGTGCACGTCGGCCGCGATTGCGCCGCCGATCGACACGAAGCGCGTGCCGGGCACGACGAAGGGCAGGAAGCCGCGTGGGCCGAATGTCTCGATCAGGTCCGACAGCAGCACGCCGGCCTCGAGGCGGATGCGCCCGCTCGCGGGATCGAACCACCTGACCCTGTCGAACCCCGTCATCGCGACGGTCCTGGCGGCGCCGATCGCGGCATCGCCATAGGCGCGGCCATTGCCGCGCGCGACGGTGCCGGCCGAGACAGCCTCGCCGACGGCCGCGAACGAGCACGGCCGCAGCACGTCGCTATCGACGACCGGAAAACGCCCCCAGCCGCTGACGAGGGTCATGGTTCAGCTCCTGTGCCGGGCGCGCGGCCCTGGGCTGGAGACTGACTACCGGCCAAAAGCTTATATTGCGTTGAGAACGCCGGCCCAACCAAGCGTCTCAGTGCCCACCTCTCCCTACGGGAGAGGTGAAGCGGAACGCTCGATCCGGGCTAGGGGTACCTCGAACTTAGTGCCCCAGCGCCAGCGCGATCAGGCCGAGCGTGCCGATGATGACGCGCCACCAGGCGAACAGCACGAAACCGTGTCGGGTGACGTAGCTCAAAAACGTCTTGACCACGATGATCGCGGTGATGAACGACACCACGAAGCCGATCGCGACGATGTTCATATGATCCATCGTCATCTCGGCGCGGTTCTTGTAGAAGTCGTAGGCGAACGCGCCGATCATGGTGGGGATGGCGAGGAAGAACGAGAACTCCGCCGCCGCGCGCTTGTCCGCACCGAGCAGCATGGCGGCCACAATGCTGGCGCCGGAGCGCGACACGCCCGGGATCATCGCCACGCACTGCGCGATGCCGATATAGAGATACATCAGCAGCGGAAACTTGGTGGCTTCATGCTCGCGCGGCTTGAGCTCGAGCTTGTCGACCCAGAGCAGGATGGCGCCGCCGACGATCAGCGTGAAGCAGACGACCCACGGATTGAACAGCACGCTCTTGATGTACTTGCCGGCGAGGAGGCCGACGATCACGGCCGGCAGGAACGCGACCAGCACGCCGATCACGAAGCGGCGCGCATAGGCATCGCCCGTAAACAGGCCAATCGCGACGTCCCACAGCTTCCTGAAATAGAGCCCGACGATCGCGAGGATCGCACCCAGCTGGATCAGAACCGTAAACGAATCCCAGAAGGCACCTTCACCAAGATGGAAGAAGCGCTCCGCGAGCAAGAGGTGGCCGGTCGAGGACACGGGAAGGAACTCGGTCACCCCCTCGATGATGCCGAGGATCACTGCCCGTATTGCGTCTGACATATTACGGTCCATTTCCGCTGGAAAAGCGGGGCTCTTCTCGCCTATTCGCCCCCATGCCGCAATCGCAAAATGCGACGTCACGCCCTTGCTTCGCGGTTTTGAAGGACTAGTGTGGCGCCGCACAAATATTGATGGATTCTTAAGCACCATCAAATAGTCAAAGGCTTCATGTTTACGCTGTTTCATCATCCGTTCTGTCCGCACTCGCGCTTCATTCGCTTGATCGTGGGCGAATACGGGCTCGACCTGAAGCTGGTCGAAGAGCGCAGCTGGGAGCGGCGCGAGGCGTTTCTGCTGCTCAATGCGGCCGGCACGACACCGGTTCTGGTGGACGACGAGCAGCCGCCCATACCGGGCGCGGCGATCATCGCCGAATATGTCGACGAGGCCTATGGCGCCGCGATGGGCGCCAAGCGCCTGATGCCGGAAAGCATCACCGAGCGTGTCGAGGTGCGCCGGCTGATGGCCTGGTTCAACGAAAAATTCTTCGAGGAGGTCTCGCACCCTCTCGTCACCGAGCGCATCTACAAGCGGTTCATGAGCGAGGAGGACGGCGGCGGCCCGCCTTCGGCCGACGTGATGCGCGCGGCCAAGGCAAACGTGCGCTATCATCTGGCCTATATCGGCTGGCTGGCGCAGACGCGTAACTTCCTCGCGGGCGACCGGCTCACCTACGCGGATCTCGCCGCCGCGGCGCATCTCTCGGCGATCGACTATCTGGGCGACGTGCCATGGAGCGAGGACGACGCAGCAAAGGCGTGGTACGCGCGGGTGAAATCCCGCCCGTCGTTCCGTCCGCTCCTCAGCGAATGGCTGGCCGGGGTGCCGGCGTCGCGGACTTACGTGGACCTGGATTTCTGAATTCCGATCCGACTGCACTGAAGACACAGCTGGCGCACAAAGCACGCGCGCTCGGCTTCGACTGCATCGGCATCACTGCACCCGGCACGATCGAGAGCGCCGGAAAATACTTCCTTGAATTCATCGCCTCCGGCGGCCATGGCGACATGGATTGGCTGGCCGCGAGCCCTGAGCGCCGCGTCGATCCGCGCGGGCTGTGGCAGGATGTGCGCTCGGTGATCATGCTCGGCGTCAATTACGGCCCCGACCAGGATCCGCTTGCGATCCTCAAGCAGCGCACGCATGCGGCGATCTCGGTCTATGCGCAAGGCGACGATTATCACGATCTGATCAAGAAGCGGCTGAAGGCGCTGGCGCGCTGGCTGGTTGCGACCGCGCCGTCGGACGTAAAGGTGTTCGTCGACACCGCGGCCGTGATGGAGAAGCCCTTGGCGCAAGCCGCGCATCTGGGCTGGCAGGGCAAGCACACCAATCTCGTCTCGCGCGAGTTCGGCTCCTGGCTGTTCCTCGGCGCGATCTACACCACGCTCGAGCTGCCGCGCGACGACGCAGAGATCGACCATTGCGGCTCGTGCCGGGCCTGTCTCGACATCTGTCCGACCGCGTCGTTCCCTGCACCCTACAAGCTCGATGCGCGGCGCTGCATCTCGTACCTCACCATCGAGAACAAGGGTCCGATCCCGCGCGAATTTCGCAAAGCCATGGCCAATCGAATCTATGGCTGCGATGATTGTCTTGCCGCCTGCCCCTGGAACAAGTTCGCGCAGGAGGGTCGCGAGGCCAAGCTCGCGGCGCGTGACGAGCTGCGCGCGCCGTCGCTCGCCGAACTCGCACGGCTCGACGATGCTTCATTCCGCACGCTGTTCACGAAGTCGCCGGTCAAGCGCATCGGGCGCGACCGGTTCTTGCGGAATGTGCTGATTGCGATTGGCAATTCCGGGAAGCCGGCGCTGTCTGCGGAGGCGCGGCGATTGCTCGACGATCCGAGCCCGCTGGTGCGTGGGGCGGCGGTGTGGGCGCTGGGGCAGTTGGTGGAGCGGGAGGCGTTTGCCGAGATGAGGCTGCAGGTTCTCGATCGCGAGCCCGACGAGAGTGTTCGTGAGGAGTGGCGCGCAGAAAGCACGGTTAGCTCCTCATCCTGAGGAGCCGCGCAGCGGCATCTCGAAGGATCAAGGCCGAGCTGCCGCAGCGGGGCCTGCATGGTTCGAGACGGCGCTTCGCGCCTCCTCACCATGAGGATCGGGATCTTGATTTCCCCGCGCGTTTCTTCAATCTCGCGCGCCATGACAAGCATGCCTTTCTTTACCCGCGACGGCGACACATTCCATCCGACGGAAGTCTCCAACGGTCCCTGGGATCCGAAATCGCTGCACGGACGGGTCATCATCGGCCTGCTCGGCTTCGTCATCGAGGAGCGTCATTCCGGCCCCGAATTCGTGCCGGCGCGGCTCACCGTCGATATGTTTCGGCTACCGACCATCGACAAGCCCATTCAAGTGACGACGCGCCTGGTGCGCGACGGCCTGCGCATCCGCGTGGTCGAGGCGGAGTTTGTTTCTGGCGGCGTCAGCATGGCGCGGGCGTCTTGCCAGCTGCTGCGCAAGACACAAAATCCCGAAGGCAATGTCTGGTCACCGCCGAACTGGGACGTGCCGAAACCGTCCGACATTCCCAAGCCCACCGATCCCAGGCTCGGCATGAACGGCAAATGGACGACGCGCCCGATCGTCGGCCATATGGGCTCGCTCGGCCCGCGCCGGCTCTGGATGAGCGAGGTGCGCGAGCTCGTCGCGGGCGTGGCGATGACGCCGTTCGTCCATGTCGCTGTTGGTGCCGATTTCGCCAGCCCGTTTGCCAATGCCGGCGACAGGGGGCTCGGCTACATCAACAGCGACGTCACGATCTATCTGCATCGCCTGCCGATCACAAACTGGATCGGATTCGAGGTGGTGAACCATCACGCTACCGATGGCGTCGCGATCGGCGAATGCTGGCTCTATGACGAACAGGGACCGATCGGCACCGCCACGGTCGCCGCACTGGCGCAGCGCAAGCCGATGGCGAATCCGTCGAAGCGGTAGCGCTCTCTCTACTCGTCGTTCCGGGTTCGCGCCAAGGGGCGCGCCCCGGAATGACGAATGGAGACAGTTACGCCAAATGCCGCTGCATTTCCGGGCGCGCCTTCAGCTCGGCGCCCTGCTTGGCCACGATCTTTGCAATCCGCTCCGGCGCAAACTTCAGGTCGACGAACGCCGGCGCAGTGTTGGCAACTTCGTGATAGCTGGCAATCTTGCCCTCACGCAGCGTCATTATCGCCACGCCCTCGAACATCGCCCGCGCGCCATTCGCTTCCGGCAGGGTCGAACGATAGCTGAAGGTGTAGCGCGCATAGAGCGTGGTGCCGTCGGTGACGGGATCGTGCATGTCCCAGCGGAAATCGGCCGCCGTGCGATAGAACCAGTCGTCGATCAGCTCGGCGATCTTCTCGCGACCGGTGAAGACACCGTAGAAGACGTCGTGGTAGATGCCGTCCTCGGTGAACAGTTCGACGAACGCCTTGCCGTTGCGCTGTTCAACAGCGTCGCAGAAGGCGCGCAGCATGGCGGTGATGGACATTGGCGTTGCTCCCGATGTTTTTCTTCCCCTCGCCCCCTGTGGGAGAGGGTGTATCAATCGCGCTTTGCGCGATTGATACGGGTGAGGGGTTGCTTCCGCGAGTCCAATTCGCATTCGGACTCGCGGCAACAACCCCTCATCCGGCGCTTCGCGCCACCTTCTCCCACAAGGGGAGAAGGAAGAAAGAACATCTTCACCCGATCTCCGCGACCGCCGCAAGAATGCGCGCGATGTCCTGCGGGCGGGAGAGGCGGTGATCGCCGTCCTGGATCATGGTCAGCACGACGTCGTCAGCCGGCAGGCGATGTGTCAGCGCGAAGGCGTGCTGCCATGGCACGTCGGGATCTTTCGCGCCCTGCAGGATGCGGATCGAGCAGCCGAGATCGATGGCGCTGCCGAGCACCAGGTGATTGCGCCCCTCCTCGATCAGATTTCGCGTAATCGGATAGGGCGAGCCGTCGCCATAGTCCGACGGCCGCAGCCAGAGGCCCTTGGTCTCGATCTCTTTCTTCACCGCCGGCGAGAAGTTCTTCCACATCAGCTCCTCGGTGAAGTCGGGCGCCGGCGCGATCAGGACGAGACCGGACAGCGAGGCCACGGCCTGTTGCGTCTCTTGGCGCTTCTTGATCTCGCGCGCGAGCAGCAGTGCCATCCAGCCGCCCATGGACGAGCCGATCAGGATTTGCGGGCCGGCGCAGAAGCGCTCGAACACTGCTAGGCTCTCCTCCAGCCAGCGTCCGATGGTTCCATCGGCGAAATCGCCGCCGGATTCGCCGTGACCGGAATAGTCGAACCGGACCATTGCGCGGCCGTGCTCCCCGGCCCAGGCATCTAGCGCCACGGCCTTGCTGCCCTGCATGTCCGATTTGAATCCGCCGAGCCAGACCAGCCCGGGGCCTTTTCCGGCGCGGCGGCGCACCGCAATCCTGCGCGCCAACGGTCCGTCGCCCACAGTGATGAAGTCGAGCACGATATCGGAAATTGCATCGGTCATGGAACGTTTACTCTGGCTGTGCGGTTTGAGCTGTTTGGACACGTCCGCCAGCACAATCCGACCTCGGCATTGGCCGTTTGGGACGCTTGCGGAACAGAACCAAGGTGTCTATGTCGTCTGCGTGCCAACGGGCGTGGCCAAAATGCCTCGCATTTGAGGGTTTTTCGCCTCTCGCACGAGCGACTTGCTTGCCGGCAAACGCATCTTCCTTCAAGATAGCCGCTTCCTTCACAACTTTGGAGAACCACCCATTCGCCGTCCTAATAAAGCTCCGCCCGCTGCCAGCAAAGACGGGCCGCGCATCAATGATGATATCCGCAATGCGCAGATCCAGCTGATCGATCAAACCGGTGACAACAAAGGCACGGTCGAGACGGTCCTGGCCATCAAGATGGCTCAGGAAGCCGGCATGGATCTGGTCGAGATTTCGCCGAATACCAGCCCTCCCGTCTGCAAGATCATGGACTACGGGAAGTACAAGTATTCCGCTCAGAAGAAAGCCGCCGAAGCCCGCAAGCGGCAGAAGACCGTCGAGATCAAGGAGATCAAGCTCCGTCCGATGATCGACGATCACGATTACGACGTGAAGATGCGCGCGATGCAGCGGTTCTTCGAAGAGGGCGACAAGGTCAAGATCACGCTGCGCTATCGTGGTCGCGAAATGGCGCACCAGGAGATCGGCACCAAGCTTCTGGACAAGATCAAAACCGACGTCGCCGAGCTCGCCAAGGTCGAGCAGGACGCAAGGTTCGAGGGTCGCCAGGTCGTGATGGTTCTGGCGCCGCGCTGACCGGCTCTTTGGGACTGAGACTTCAACGGCCCGTCCGGATCTCCGGCGGGCCGTTTTGTTTGTCAGCTTCTCCTCGCCTGCCAGTTGCGAGCAGCGCCAGGCGGCGCGGGCGCGCAAAGCTCGAGAAAGAGGAAATCGATCGCGGGAATGGGCCATTGGGTCCTGCTCCGGACATGAGGCGTGGACATTGGGGTAGCAACCCCAAATAGTCGGCGGCTAGAGTTCCGGCGGTTCATCGTTGCCATTTGGCTCCCGCTCTGTCATAAGCCCAGCCTTCATCGCCCGGCTGATTAAGGGCTGCCGTGGCGGTGTTTCGTGCGGGTTTCGCGCTCGTTCGCAAAACCTGAGCACAATCAACGCTCTAACGAGCATTTTAGACGGCCAGCCGCCTTCACGGGCGGATTTCTGTTGCGGCCATAGGAGAGCCAAATGCCCAAGCTGAAGACCAAATCGGGCGCTAAAAAGCGCTTCAAGGTGACTGCCACCGGCAAAGTGATGCACGCCCAGCGCGGCAAGCGTCACGGCATGATCAAGCGGACGAAGAAGCAGATCCGTCAGCTCCGCGGCACCCGCGTGCTGTTCAAGACCGACGGCGACAACGTCAAGAAGTACTTCTTGCCGAACGCTTGACCGCGTCCACGATCACTGCCACCTCGCGCCGCGTTCGCGCGGCGATCCGAAACCGAAGTCATCTCTGAAGGATTTTTGTCATGTCTCGCGTCAAACGCGGTGTGACCGCCCACGCCAAGCACAAGAAAGTCTACAAGGCCGCCAAGGGCTTCTATGGCCGCCGCAAGAACACCATCCGCGCCGCCAAGCCGGCGGTCGAGAAGGCCATGCAATATGCCTTCCGTGACCGCAAGCGCAAAAAGCGGACATTCCGCGCGCTCTGGATCCAGCGCCTCAACGCCGCAGTCCGTCCGTTCGGCCTGACCTACAGCCGATTTATCGACGGCCTCGCCAAATCTGGCATCACCGTGGACCGCAAGGTGCTGTCGGATCTCGCGATCAACGAGCCCGCCTCGTTCCAGGCGATCGCCGAGAAGGCTAAGGCTGCCCTTGCGGCGTAACAGGGCCAACGCCGCGCTGGCGGCGTAGCGGTCCTCCACTGTGCTCTGCACAGCGTTCAGCTTGTGATGGCCCGGGCAGAGGCGCGTCTTGCCGCCTTACTGCCCCGGCCGTCATCTCTTGCGCATACTTCTCAGACGTGGATGCCCGGCAGCGCGCCGGGTGTGACGGGCTAGGATCATCGGCTCAGCATCCTGGCCAAAAGGGATTGCCATGACCGATCTTGTCCAGCTCCAGAACCAGATCATCGCCGACATCGCCGCGGCTGCCGATGAGGCTGCGCTCGAAGCCGTGCGTGTTGCAGCCCTCGGCAAAAAGGGTTCGATCTCGGCGCTGCTCGCCACGCTCGGCAAGATGTCGCCGGACGAGCGCAAGACGCAAGGCGCGGCGATCAACCAGGCCAAGGACGAAGTCAGCCGGGCGCTTGCGGCGCGGCGCGACGTGCTGAAGTCGGCGGCGCTCGATGCGCGGCTCGCATCCGAGACCGTCGACGTCACCCTGCCGCTGCGCGAGGCACCGGCGGAAGCCGGCCGAATCCACCCGCTGAGCCAGGTCTGGGACGAGCTGACCACGATCTTCGCCGATATGGGATTCTCGGTCGCCGAAGGCCCTGATATCGAGACCGACGATTACAACTTCACCAAGCTGAATTTTCCGGAAGGCCATCCCGCGCGCGAAATGCACGACACCTTCTTCTTTCATCCGAAGGAAGACGGCTCGCGCATGCTGCTGCGGACCCACACCTCGCCGGTGCAGGTGCGCACCATGCTGGGCCAGAAGCCGCCCATTCGCGTGATCTGCCCGGGTCGCACTTACCGCATCGATTCGGACGCGACCCACACGCCGCAATTCCACCAGGTCGAAGGCCTCGTCATCGACAAGCACTCGCATCTCGGCCACCTCAAATGGATCCTGCACGAGTTCTGCAAGGCGTTCTTCGAGGTCGACCACATCAACATGCGCTTCCGTCCCTCGTTCTTCCCGTTCACCGAGCCATCGCTGGAAGTCGACATCCAGTGCCGTCGCGACAAGGGCGAGATCCGCTTCGGCGAGGGCGAGGACTGGCTGGAGATTCTCGGCTGCGGCATGGTGCATCCGAACGTGCTGCGCGCCTGCGGCATCGATCCCGACGAGTACCAGGGCTTTGCCTGGGGCATGGGCATCGACCGCATCGCCATGCTGAAATACGGCATCGCCGATCTGCGCCAGCTGTTCGACAGCGACGTCCGCTGGCTGTCCCATTACGGCTTCAAGCCGCTGGAGGTACCGACGTTGGCGGGGGGATTGAGTTCGTGATGATCAGCGCTGGGAGCAATTCCACAAAGACCCTTTCCGTTCCCTCCCCCCTTGTGGGGGAGGGTCAGGGAGGGGGGTAGCCGCAGATGCCGCACACAGTGGTGAGCGACCGTCAGCGCAGCCGAGCGAAGCAACTTCGCCGCACGATGACGCACGCTGAGACACTGCTATGGCGATATTTGAAAGCTAATCGCATGGATGGCGTGGGCATCCGACGTCAGACACCGATCGGGCGTTACATCGCCGATTTCGTGTGCTTCTCATCGAAGCTAATTATCGAGCTCGATGGAGAATCTCACAATTTCGAGGAACGGCAGAAGGCAGATCAGCGCCGCGACGCGTTCTTCGCCGCGGAAGGATTTCAGGTTCTGCGTTTCACGAATGAGCAGGTGATGTCAAACCTTGAGGGAGTTGTCGAGGCAATCCGCCAGGCAGCTTCCGTCAGAGCGCGCGGCTTACCCCCTCCCTGACCCTCCCCCACAAGGGGGGAGGGAACACTGGCACCGACCAAGATCAATTCGTAAACACCGACAAGAGCCGAGGCACACAGCCATGAAATTCACCCTCTCCTGGCTGAAGGATCATCTCGACACCGACGAGCCCCTGGAAAAGCTCGCCGACAAGCTCACCATGATCGGGCTCGAGGTCGAGAACATCGAGGACAAGGCAAAGGCGCTGAAGCCCTTCACCATTGCGAAGGTGATCTCGGCCGAGCAGCATCCGAATGCGGATCGCCTGCGGGTCTGCATGGTCGACACCGGTGACGGTGGCGCGCCGGTGCAGGTCGTGTGCGGCGCGCCGAATGCGCGGGCCGGGCTCGTCAGCGTGTTCTCGCCGCCCGGCACCTACATTCCCGGCAAGGACATCACGCTCGGGGTCGGCACCATCCGCGGCGTCGAGAGCCGCGGCATGCTGTGCTCGGCGGCCGAGCTGCAGATATCCAACGACCATGACGGCATCATGGAATTGCCTGCGGACGCGCCGATCGGCGCCGCTTACGCCGAATGGGCCGCGCTTGGCGATCCCGTGATCGAGATCAACCTGACCCCGAACCGGCAGGACTGCACAGGCGTGCACGGAATCGCGCGCGATCTTGCCGCTGCCGACATGGGCAAGTTCAAGGACCCCACGATCAAGCCGATCAAGGGCGAATTCCCCTGCCCGGTGAAAGTGACGGTCGAAGACGCCACGCTGTGCCCGGGCTTCGCGCTGCGCCTCGTGCGCGGCGTCAAGAACGGCCCCTCGCCGGAATGGCTCCAGGCGCGGCTGACCGCGATCGGGCTGCGCCCGATCAACGCGCTGGTCGATATCACCAATTTCATGACGTTCGATCGCGCGCGGCCGCTACATGTGTTCGACGCCAAGAAAGTGAGCGGCAATCTCGTCGTACGGCGCGCCCGCGAGGGCGAGAGCCTGCTGGCGCTCGACGGCCGCACCTACAATCTCGATCCCAATATCTGCGTGATCGCGGATGAGCACGGCGTCGAATCGCTCGCCGGCATCATGGGCGGCGAGGCCTCGGGCTGCGACGAGAACACCACCGACGTTCTGATCGAATCGGCGCTCTGGAACGAGATCAACATCGCCCAGACCGGCCGCAAGCTCGGTGTGAATTCGGATGCGCGCTACCGCTTCGAGCGTGGCGTCGATCCGGCCTTCATGGTGCCGGGGCTCGAGCTCGCGACCAAGCTGGTGATGGACTTGTGCGGCGGCACGCCGTCCGAGACCGCCGTGGTCGGCAAGGCCTTCGGCGATGACCGCGTGATCGATTTCCCGGTCAGCGAAGTCAAGCGTCTGTCCGGCATCGAGGTGCCGCAGCCGGAGATGAAGCGCATCCTGACCCATCTCGGCTTCATGATGGCGGGCCCGGGCCCGGTAGTGAAGGTCGCAGTCCCCTCCTGGCGCACCGACGTGCACGGCAAGGCCGACATCGTCGAAGAGATCGTGCGCATCTTCGGCGTCGACAAGGTGCCGATGACAGCGTTCGAGCGCGGCGAAGACGCACGCAAACCTGTGCTGACCCCGCTTCAGCTGCGCACCCGGCGCGCGCGGCGCGCGCTGGCGAGCCGCGGCATGGTCGAGGCCGTGACGTGGTCGTTCATCGCAAAACCTGCGGCAAAATTGTTCGGCGGCGGGCAGCGCGAGCTCGAGGTGGCGAACCCGATCGCATCCGACCTTTCCGACATGCGCCCGACGCTGCTCGCGGGGCTGATCGCGGCGGCGCAGGCCAATGCCGATCGCGGCTTTGGCGATGTCGCGCTGTTCGAGGTCGGGCAGCTGTTCAGGGGAGACCGCCCGCAAGATCAGTTCATGGCGGCGAGCGGCGTACGCCGCGGGTTTGCGTCCTCGGAAGGTCTCGGCCGGCACTGGTCCGGCTCGGCGCAGGCTGATGTGTTCGACGCCAAAGCCGATGCGCTGGCGGTGCTCGCCGCTGCCGGCGCGCCGATGCAGGCGCTTCAGATCGTCGCCGGTGGCCCCGGCTGGCTGCATCCGGGGCGTTCGGGCACGATCCAGATCGGTCCGCAGAACGTGCTCGGCTATTTCGGCGAGATGCACCCGCGCGCGCTCGAGGCGCTCGGCGCCGATGGCCCGCTGATCGTGTTCGAGGTGATCCTCGACCGCATTCCGGAGTCGAAGAAGAAGCCGACCCGCGCCAAGCCTGCGATCGAGCTGTCGGCGTTCCAGCCTGTTACGCGCGACTTCGCCTTTATCGTCGATCGCACAGTCAAGGCCGGCGATATCGTGCGCGCGGCGCAAGGCGTCGACAAGAAGCTGATCACCGGGGTCAACGTCTTCGACGTCTACGAGGGCAAGGGCATCGATGACGGCAAGAAGTCGATCGCGATCGCGGTCACGATCCAGCCGCGCGAGAAGACGCTGACTGACCAGGAGATCGAGGCTGTGGCCGCGAAGGTCGTGGCCGAGGTCGCGAAGAAGACCGACGGCACTCTTCGCGGATGAGCCTGACGGACTTTCTGCCGAAGGACGTCAGCCTCACCATTGCGATGGCGCTTTGCGCCGTCGCGTTCGTTTCGGGCACCGCCCGCGGCTTCTCCGGCTTCGGTTCGGCGCTGATCTTCATGCCGCTGGCGAGCAGCATCGCTGCGCCGCGGCTCGTGGCTGCCTTGCTGCTCGTGATCGATTTCGTCGCGGCCGCGCCGCTCCTGCCCGACGCCTGGCGCAAGGCGGACCGCAAGGCCACGGCCGTGATCGTGCTGGGCGCGTTGATCGGCGTGCCCCTTGGGACCTATTTTCTCAGCGTGCTCGAGCCCGTCACCACGCGCTGGATCATCTCCTGCTTCGTCGCCGCGCTGCTGCTCCTGCTGCTGTCGGGCTGGCGCTATCGCGGCAAGGACCACACCTGGCTCTCGGTCGGCATCGGCGGCCTTTCCGGCTTCTGTAGCGGGCTGGCGCAGACCGGCGGTCCACCGATCGTCGGGTATTGGCTCGGCCGTCCGATTGCGCCGATCGTCGCGCGCGCCAACATCGTGCTGTTCTTCGGCGCATCGGATTTCTTCTCGATGGTGAGTTACGCGAGCACGGGCCTGATCTCGCGCGAGTCGCTCGCGCTTTCGCTCATCGTCGGCCCGGTCTATGCGATCGGCGTCGCGTTCGGTGCATCACTGTTCGGCCGCGCGAGTGAGAAGGTGTTTCGCGGCATCTGCTACGCGCTGATCGCGCTGGCGGTGATTGCCGGGCTGCCGGTGCTGGATGGGGTATTGCGGTAAACCGATGCTGTGGTCCCTGCGTTCGCAGGGACGACAGCGGAGTGTTGGGGGTTGATTGCCTCACTGCCGCGGCACGCGTCGCTTCTTGGTCGACTGCGTCGGGACATCCGCCGGCTCGTCTCTCAGCGCGCCGATCTTGCGCAGCGCGGCGTCCGCGGCGCGTTCGCCGCTTTCCCAGGCTCCGTCGACGGTGCCCCACAGCGTCTCATGCGTGGCTTCGCCGGCAAGGAACATGTTGCCGATCGGCTCCGTCAAAACCTTCCGCGAGAGGTGACCGCCGGGCGCAGCCGCCGACATCGCGCCCATGACATAAGGCGAGGCATTCCAGCGCGTCGCGGTGGTCTTCTGCACGGCGGCCGCAGCTTCGCTGCCGAACAGTTTGGTGATCCACTCCTTCGCGAAAGCCGTCATCGCCTGCTCGCCCTGTCCGGAGAGATCGCGGCCGAACGAGCCGCCGACGTCGATCGAGCACAGCGCGGAGCCGCCGATATTGGCGAACATCAGCGCCGTCCGCGTCGAATTGCTCTGTTCGATCAGGGTGTCGTCGCGCGACAGTCCGAGCGGGTTGCCCGGCAGTTGCAGCACGATGCGATCGTAGCTGCCGAGGGTGAGCTTCGATGCCGCGTCCAGCGTGCGTTTCGGAATGTCAGGCGCGAACTTGATCGCGCCAGACGTCAGCACGTTGGTCGAGACGGTGATGATGGCGGCGCGGGCCGCGATCTTGCCGCTTGGGGTCTCCACTCCGACATCCCGATTGCTCCAGACTATCCGGCTCACCGGCGTCGACAGCACCACCGGCGCCTGCTCGCCGAGTTTTGCGATCAGCGTCCCCAGACCCTGGCGGCAGGCGATCGCGCCATTGCGGTCCTGCGCGCGGGCCTTGTCGATCGCCGAAAGCTCCTTCAGATCCTTGCCCGCGAAGCCCGCGCCCAGCATGAACTCGGTCGCGCCGGCCCAGTCGCCGAGATCCTTCGGCAGCACGGAGGCGCAAGAGGTGTCCAGCTTGCCGCGCGCGGCGTCGTCGATGGCACGCTTGGTGCGGACCAGCGCGGCCAGGAACTCCTCGGTCTCGCCGGCGCGCGCATTGCGGCGGCCGATGCGCATTTTCTGGCCCGATGGCGCCGGCAGCACGTCGAGCCCGGCGCTGCGCGCCAGCCGGATCATCGGATTGGTGTCGGGATTGTGCATCCAGCGCGCGCCGCGGTCGAACGGCGTGCCGAAAATCGTGCTATCCGTGATGCAACGGCCGCCGATCTGGGCCGCCGCTTCCACCACCACAACCCTGCGGTTGGCGGCCATGATGCGCCGCGCTGCGGCAATCCCCGCAGCCCCCGCGCCGATCACGACGACATCGGCCTCCCGCTGCGGGGTCGCGGCGGTCGCGCGCAGCACAGGCATCGCGGCAAGGCCCGCCGACGCCGAAAGGAAGCCGCGGCGCGTGATAGTCATTGTCATGGTTTCCGGGGACTTGCGACGTATGGGAACAGCCCGCGAACCTTGCCGTATCTGATGTTGCGCAGCAACCATCATGGTGAATCAATCGTGCTTGATCTCACAGAGTGATGAACCGAATTGCAACACGTTTGGACCATGATAGAGAAGGGAAAAAGACGGCCGGAAAAGGCCCTGGGGGGAGTTTGAGATGGGGACGGTCCTGGACTCGGTCGGCAAGCTGATTGCCGCGTACCTCTCGAAGGAGGTGCCGGGCTACGAGCCGTTCACGCCGAGCGACCCGGAGCACCTGCGCGGCGTCATCGAGCCTGGCGACGTGCTGCTGGTCGAAGGCAACAACCGCATCTCTGGTATCATCAAATATCTGACGCAATCGACCTGGTCGCATGCTGCGCTCTATGTCGGTCCGATCGAGGGCGCGGAAGAGGCTGACGGCGAGCCGCATGTGCTGATCGAGGCCAATATCGGCGAGGGCGTCACCTCTGCGCCTTTGTCGAAATATTTTCCCTATCACACCCGCGTCTGCCGCCCGGTCGGGCTGTCCTATGAGGACCGTACCACCGTCTGCCGCTATGCGATCAACCGCATCGGCTTCGGCTACGATACCAAGAACATCGTCGACCTCATGCGCTTCCTGTTCCCGTTGCCGATACCGCAGCGCTGGCGGCGGCGCATGATCGCGCTGGGATCGGGCGATCCCACCAAGATCATCTGCTCGGCCTTGATCGCGCAGGCATTCGACGCCGTGCGCTACCCGATCCTGCCGAAGATCACCAAGGCCGGCAGCCGCGCCGCTCGCCGCGAAATTCTGCACATCCGCGATTCCTCGCTCTACATGCCCCGCGACTTCGACATCTCGCCCTATTTCGAAGTCGTCAAACCCACCATCGTGCACGGCTTCGACTACACAGCCTTGCACTGGGCCGACAAGCAAAAGCCGCTCGAGGAGGTGGCGGGCACATTCAGTGTGTTTCCAGAAACGCTCCGTGCGCCGCCGCTCGTTCCTGAGGCGTCTGACGAAGCGACGCCGGCTGAAATTTCGGCTGAAGAAGTGAGCAAGCAACCTGCCGAGATGGCCGAACGAATGTCGGAGCATTTCCCGCTGCTGAAGAGATTGGCGATGTACCGCCCGCGGCGGCGGGGACGGGCAAGGGAGAGGGTGGCGTAAACTGGCCTACCCTATGTCCCCTGGCGAAAGTCCATGGGCTTTTGCCAGGACGACGCTAAAGGAAACACCACGGCTCCCACCCACCGTCATTGCAATGACGAGAGCCGGACCTACCGTTCCGCCCGTCCGATCACCGCCATCAGCTCCGCGATCTTCTCGCGCTGATCGGCCTTGTCGCCACTGGCGATGGCGTGCTCGACGCAATGGGCGACGTGATCCTTCAGGATCTCCTCCTCGACCCGGCGCAGCGCGGCGCGCACCGCCGAGATTTGCGTGACGATGTCGATGCAGTAGCGATCTTCCTCCACCATTTTCGCGAGGCCACGAACCTGGCCCTCGATCCGGCCGAGACGTTTTCCGACTGATGCCTTGATGTCCATACGCATGGGGCTTATATACCCCCGTAGGGTATCAATTGCAAGGGCGGAGCATCGCCATGAACGACCCCCACAGGCACCATCATAAGCAGGAAACACATGCCGGATGCGGCTGTTCCAGCAAAGCCGCGCCGGCCGCAAAGCCGGCATCCTCCTGCTGCGGCGGCCGCGGCGATCACGCCGGCCACGCCGATCATCATCATGGGCATGACCATGGCGGTGGCGCGACGAAGGTCCTCGATCCCGTCTGCGGCATGACGGTCGACCCCACGACGTCGCAGCACCACCTCACACATCACGGCGAGACGTTCCATTTCTGCTCGGCCGGCTGCCGCACAAAGTTCGCTACCGACCCCGCCAAGTACCTCGCCAAGGACGGGGCGCCCAAGCCTGAGATGCCCGCGGGCACGATCTACACCTGCCCGATGCACCCCGAGATCCGCCAAGTCGGCCCCGGCAGCTGCCCGATCTGCGGCATGGCGTTGGAGCCGGAAGTCGCGAGTCTGGAGGCCGGTCCCAATCCCGAGCTCGCCGACATGACACGGCGGTTCTGGATCGGCGGGGCGCTGGCACTGCCGGCCGTGGTGCTGGAGATGGGCGGCCACCTCGCCGGCCCGCACAGTTGGATCGATCCGATATTGTCGAACTGGATCCAGCTCTTCTTCGCCACGCCGGTGGTGCTGTGGGCCGGCTGGCCATTCTTCGTCCGCGGCTGGCAGTCGCTGCGGACGCGCAACCTCAACATGTTCACGCTGATCGCGATGGGCACAGGAGTGGCCTATGTCTACAGCGTGCTCGGCACCGTCGCGCCGCAGATATTCCCTGACACCTTCCGTGGCCATGAGGGTGCGGTCGCCGTTTATTTCGAGGCGGCTGCCGTGATCACGGTGCTGGTGCTGCTCGGCCAGGTGCTGGAGCTGCGCGCACGTGACGCGACCTCGGGCGCGATCAAGGCGCTGCTCCAGCTCGCGCCGAAGACCGCACGCCGCGTCGAGCCCGATGGCAGCGAGCACGAGGTCGAGATCGATACGCTGCATGCTGGCGACCGTCTGCGCGTCCGCCCCGGCGAGAAGGTGCCGGTCGACGGCATCCTTCTCGAAGGCCGCTCTTCGCTCGACGAATCACTCGTCACGGGCGAATCCATGCCGGTCACCAAGGAGAGCGGAGCCAAGGTGATCGCCGGCACGCTGAATCAGTCCGGCAGCTTCATCATGCGTGCCGACAAGGTGGGGCGAGAGACGCTGCTGTCGCAGATCGTGCAGATGGTCGCCGACGCACAGCGCTCGCGCGCGCCGATCCAGCGCTTGGCCGACCAGGTCGCCGGCTGGTTCGTGCCGGCCGTGATCGTTGTCGCGCTGGCGGCCTTCGCTGCCTGGGCTTGGTTTGGACCGGAGCCGCGTCTCGCCTTCGGTCTCGTCGCAGCCGTCAGCGTTCTGATCATCGCCTGCCCCTGTGCGCTCGGGCTTGCGACCCCGATGTCGATCATGGTCGGTGTCGGCCGCGGCGCACAAGGAGGCGTGCTGATCAAGAACGCCGAGGCGCTGGAGCGGATGGAGAAGATCGACACGCTGGTGGTCGACAAGACCGGCACGCTGACCGAGGGCAAGCCCAAGGTGGTGGCGATCGTGCCGGCTGCCGGTTTTGCCGAGGATAACGTCCTTCGCCTCGCCGCCAGCGTCGAGCGTGCCAGCGAGCATCCCCTGGCCGACGCGATCGTGCGCGCGGCAAACGAGAAGCAGCTCACTCTTAGTCAAGTCGAGCATTTTGACTCACCGACCGGCAAGGGCGCGACCGGCAAGGTCAAGGGCAAAAGCATCGTGCTCGGCAATGCCGGATATCTGTCGTCGATCGGCATCGACACCCAGCTGCTCGACGCCGAAGCCGAGCGGCTGCGCGGCGACGGTGCGACCGTGATCAACATGGCCGTGGACGGCCGGCTCGCCGGCCTGTTCGCGATCGCCGATCCGGTCAAGGCGTCGACCCCGGAGGCGCTGAAGGCACTCGCGGCCGAAGGCATCAAGGTCATCATGCTGACCGGCGACAACCGCACGACGGCGCAAGCGGTGGCGCGCCGGCTCGGCATCGCCGAGGTCGAGGCTGAGGTGCTGCCGGAACAGAAGAGCGCGGTGGTCACCAGGCTGCAAAAGGCCGGCCGCAGCGTCGCGATGGCCGGCGACGGCGTCAATGACGCGCCGGCGCTGGCGGCCGCCGAGGTCGGCATCGCCATGGGCACTGGCACCGATGTGGCGATGGAGAGCGCCGGGGTGACGCTGCTCAAGGGCGATCTCGTCGGCATCGTGCGGGCGCGAAGACTGTCGCAGGCGACGATGAGCAACATCCGCCAGAACCTGTTCTTCGCCTTCGTCTACAACGCCGCCGGCATCCCGATCGCAGCCGGCATCCTCTATCCGGCGTTCGGCCTGCTGCTCTCGCCGATCATCGCTGCGGCGGCGATGGCGCTGTCCTCGGTGAGCGTGGTCGGAAATGCGCTGCGGCTGCGTGCGACCAGGCTGTGAATCGCTTGCGCGGCCAGGCAATATATACATAGCCCGAACAGGCCAAGCTGGCACGCGGGGAGAGATACCTGATGCAGCGAATTACGATCACGATCGAGGACGATCTGCTGGCGGAGATCGACGCGGCGGCGGAAGCGCGCGGCTACCAGAACCGCAGCGAGATCATCCGCGATCTCGCCCGCGCCGGCCTGCAGCAGAGCAGCGAAGACGCCACGCAGACCGGCTCCTGCGTCGCGGGCCTCGTCTACGTCTACGACCACGCCGCCCGAGATCTCTCGAAACGCCTGGTGCAGGAATTCCACGGCCATCACGACCTCGCGCTGGCGACCCTGCACGTCCATCTCGACGACGACAATTGCATGGAGATGACGGCGCTGCGCGGCGCCGCCTCCGAGGTCAAGCATTTTGCGGATCACATCATCGCCGAACGCGGCGTGCGCTACGGGCGCGTCGTGATGATCCCGACCGGCGAAGCCAAGCAGGTGAAGGCGCGCAAGCACGGGCATGGCCATCGCCATGAGTAGCAACTAGCCGCACACGCGGTGCCGACCCCTCTCCCCTTGCGGTGGCTCACCGCGGAGCGGTGAGACGGGTGAGGGGTATGTCTCCGCACATCCAACTCTCATTTGAATGCGAGGATACAACCCCTCATCCGGCGCTTCGCGCCACCCTCCCACAAGGGGAGAAGGTAAGAATGAAGCCGCCCTTGCCGAAGCCACATTGGGTGTCTACCTCTCGCGTGTTGTTTATTCAGAGGGTCCCCATGCTGGATGCCGCCGTGAAGGCGTTGTCGCAAATGATCTCGCCGCCGATGCGCTCGATCCTATGGCGATCGATCGGGCTTGCGCTGGTGCTGATCACCGTGCTGGCGATCGGCCTGCAACGGCTTCTCAGCTGGTTTGCGACCTCTGGCGAGGTCTGGCTAGAGGGCCTGCTCGGGCCCGGCTGGCATTCCTCGCTTGAAGTCCTTTCCTGGATCGTTTCGATTGCAGCGGGCCTCGGCGTCGTGTTCGGCGGCGTCTTCCTGATGCCCGCGATCACCTCGCTGGTGGCGAGCCTGTTCGTCGACGACGTCGCCGACATCGTCGAGCGTGAGCATTATCCCGCCGAGCGGCCGGGCGTTGCGCTGCCATTCGGCCAGGCAATCCTCGAGGGCATCAAGACCGCGCTGCTGACCATTGTGGTTTATCTGATCGCGTTGCCGCTGGTACTCTTCGCCGGCGCCGGCTTCCTGATCTTCTTCCTCGCTGCCGCCTGGCTGCTCGGCCGAGAATATTTCGAGCTCGCGGCCATGCGCTTCCGCCCGCCGGAGCAAGCCAAGGCGATGCGGCGCGACAACGCCGCGACCATCTTCACCGCCGGCCTCTTCATCGCCGCCTTCGTCTCGATTCCGATCGTGAACTTGGCGACGCCGATCTTCGGCATGGCCTTTATGGTCCACATGCACAAGCGGCTATCCGGTCCGCGGCCCGAACTGATCGAGCCGGCGCGGCAGATGCGGTGACGCGCCCGGCGCGGCACTCAGACCGTCTTCTCCGGCCAGCGGCAGAGATCGTTGATCAGGCAAACCTCGCAGCGCGGCTTGCGCGCGAGACAGGTGTAGCGGCCGTGCAGGATCAGCCAATGATGGGCGTGCAGCATGAACTCGGCCGGGATCACCTTTTCGAGGCCGAGCTCGACCTCGAGCGGCGTCTTGCCGGGCGCAAGCCCGGTGCGGTTGCCGACGCGGAAGACATGCGTGTCGACCGCCATGGTGTGCTCGCCAAAGGCCATGTTGAGCACGACATTCGCGGTCTTGCGTCCGGCGCCGGGCAGCGACTCGATCCCCGCGCGGGTCCGCGGCACCTCGCCACCGAATTCGCTGAGCACCTTTGCCGATAGCGCAATGACGTTTTTCGCCTTGGTGCGATAGAGGCCGATCGTCTTGATGTACTCGCGTAGGCGCTCCTCGCCGAGATCGAGCATCTTCTGCGGGGTGTCGGCCACCTCGAACAACGCGCGCGTCGCCTTGTTTACGCCGGCGTCAGTGGCCTGCGCCGACAGCACCACGGCGACCAGCAGCGTGAACGGATTGACGTGCTCGAGCTCGCCCTTCGGCTCCGGATTGGCTTTGCGGAAACGGCTGAAGGCCTCGTGAATTTCGGCGGGCGTCCAGGGTTTTGTAGCTTTGAGTGATTTCTTCGCGGGGGCCCTCGGCTTCGCAACGGCCGGCTTCGGCCTTTTCTTCGGCCCGGGAGTTTTGCGTGGGACCGGCTTGCGGGTGATTTTCGCCATGATTGGGATATACTGAGCGACGATGAGCACAGGCAACGAAATTGAGCGCAAGCCTTCTGAAGATCCGCGCGAAGTGCAGATCTTCTCCGCGCTGCTGACGCCACATCGCTCGCTGAATCGCACCGGCTTCCTCGCCGTGATGCTGTTCCTGAGCGTGGTCAGCTTCGTCACTGGGCTCGCCTTTCTGATGATGGGCGCCTGGCCGGTGTTCGGCTTCTTCGGGCTCGACGTCCTCGTGATCTGGTGGGCCTTCAAGGTCAATTTCCGCGCCGCGCGGGCCAGCGAGGAGATCATGGTCACCCCTTCCGAATTGCGCGTGCGTCGCGTCAGCGATCGCGGCCAGGTCGCCGAATGGACGTTCAATCCGCTCTGGGTCCGGCTCGACATGGAAATCGACGAGGACTTTGGCATCGAGCATCTCTACCTGATCTCGCGCGGCCACCAGATCCAGATCGCCCGCTTTCTCGGGCCGGACGAAAAGGCAAGTTTTTACAAAGGCTTGGTAGAGGCGCTGAACGCCGCCAAACGCGGCCCGACCTACAATCCGGTCAGCTGATTCCAGATCGGAAATCGGGTGGTTTCGCACCCTTCCCTCTCCTACATTTCGGTCATGATGACACTCGCCATACATGACCACCGCCTGGCCAAGCCGGGCCCCCAGAACGCCGCGCTGCGCGACTATGATTCCGTGCGCCGGGCGATCGCGTTCATCTCCGAAAACTGGCGGACGCAGCCGACCATCGAGGCGATGGCAGATGCGGCCGGCGTCACGCCCGACGAGCTGCACCACCTGTTCCGCCGCTGGGCCTCGATCACGCCGAAGGCTTTCATGCAGGCGCTCACCCTCGACCATGCCAAGGGGCTCCTGCGGGATTCGGCGAGCGTCCTCGATGCGGCGCTCGACTCCGGCCTGTCAGGCCCCGGCCGCCTGCACGATCTCTTCGTCACCCACGAAGCGATGTCGCCGGGCGAATGGAAGAACGGCGGCGCGGGATTGACGCTGCGCTACGGCTTCCATCCCTCGCCATTCGGCACCGCGATCGTGATCGCGACCGACCGCGGCTTGTCGGGGCTGGCCTTCGCCGACCATGGCGAGGAGAAGATCGCGCTCGCCGACATGACGCGACGCTGGCCGAAAGCGACTTATGTGGAAGATCACGAAGGCACCGCGCCGTTGGCGCAGCGCATCTTCGACACGAAGCTGTGGCGGCCGGATCAGCCGTTACGCGTGGTCCTGATCGGCACTGATTTCGAGGTGCGGGTGTGGGAGACGCTGCTGAAGATTCCGATGGGACGCGCGGTGTCCTATTCCGACATCGCCTGCAACATCAACAGCCCGAAGGCCTCACGCGCCGTCGGGGCCGCGGTCGGCAAGAACCCGGTCTCGTTCGTGGTGCCCTGCCACCGCGCCCTCGGCAAGAGCGGCACGCTCACCGGCTATCACTGGGGCATCACCCGTAAGCAGGCGATGCTGGGCTGGGAGGCGGGGCGGCTGGGGATGCAGTAGCTATTGTCATCCCCGCCTTGGTCGGCAATCGCGAAAGGTCGGGACGACACCGAATGTGAGGGCGCGGTCTCACCGCACCTCGCGCGATCGCGGCCTACCCCGCCAGATCCAGTTTCGAGGCCACGGTTGAATCCGCATTGAGGCGATAGATGATCGGCACGCCGGTCGCGAGCTCGCGCTTCAAAATGCCTTCGGGTGAAAGCTTTTCAAGCACCATGATCAGCGCGCGCAGCGAGTTGCCGTGGGCGGCGACCAGCGTGCGCTTGCCATTGAGCACGCTGGGCAGAATCTCCTGCACATAGTACGGCAGCGCGCGCGCGAGGGTGTCCTTCAGGCTTTCGCCGCCGGGCGGCGGCACGTCGTAGGAGCGGCGCCAGATCAGCACCTGATCCTCGCCCCATTTCTTGCGGGCATCATCCTTGTTGAGGCCGGAGAGATCGCCATAGTCGCGTTCGTTCAACGCGAGATTCTTCGAGGTCGGCAGGCCTTCCTGCCCGAGCTCACCGAGGATGAGGTCGAGCGTGTGCTGCGCGCGCGTCAGCACCGAGGTGTAGGCGACTTCGAACACCAGGCCCTGCGCCTTCAGCTTACGGCCAGCTTCCTTCGCTTCGGTCACGCCGAGCTCGGTGAGATCAGGGTCCTTCCAGCCCGTGAACAGGTTCTTCAGATTCCATTCGCTCTGGCCGTGCCGTACGAGCACGAGAAGACGTTCGCTCATTCACTGCTTTCCGTTTCGTTCAGATGTCAGACAGGCCAAGCACGTCGGCCATGGAGTAATGCCCCGGCTTCTTGCCATGCGCCCACAGCGCCGCCTTGAGCGCGCCATGGGCGAACAGCATGCGGTCCTCGGCGTGATGCGACAGCGTCAGGCGCTCGAACGGGCCGAGGAAGCTGACACTGTGATCGCCGGCCGCGGTGCCGCCCCGCAGGGAGGCAAACCCGATGTCGCCCGGGCGGCGCGCGCCGGTGAGGCCGTCACGGCCGCGCGCGGCGTGCTCATCGAGCGGGATGCCGCGGCCACTCGCGGCCGCCTGGCCCAGCATCAGTGCCGTACCCGAGGGCGCGTCGATCTTCATGCGATGATGGGTCTCGACGATCTCGATGTCAAAACTCTGGTCGAGCGCTTTGGCGACGCGCTTGACCACGGCCGCGAGCAGGTTGACGCCGAGACTCATATTGCCGGATTGCACCACGACAGCGCGGTTGGTCACGCTCTTGATCACGGCGTTATCGGAGCCCGACAGCCCGGTCGTGCCGATGACGTGGACGAGGCCGCGCTCGGCGGCGATCGCGACATTGGCGATGGTCGCGGCCGGCACGGTAAAATCGAGGATTCCGTCGGCATCCTTGGACATCGCCCAAAGGTCGGCGGAGAGCTTGATGCCGTTGGCCGGCAGGCCTGCGAGCACGCCGGCATCCTTGCCGAGCAACTCCGAGCCCGGCGCCTCCAGCGCGCCGGCCAGCACCGCGCCTTTGCTCTCGGCAATCGCCCGCGTCAGCGCGCGCCCCATCCGGCCGCCGGCCCCAGCAACAATCAAGCGCATGTCGGACATGGTGTGATCCTCTTCGCTGCCGTTGTAGCGGGGGCAGACAGTTCCGGCAACCGAGAGGCATGAGCACCATCGTCATTCCGGGGCGATGCGCAGCATCGAACCCGGGATCTTGAGATTTCCCGGTGCGCAATTGCGCACCTGAGGTCTGGTCCTTCGGACCATCCCGGAATGACTGCGTGCTTCAGCCGTCCGACGGCTGCGGGCCGTCATAGCCCTCGATGATGATGAGATCGGCGATGGAGTGCGGCTGGCGCACCTTGATGTTGGCCTGGTATTCCGGCGAGTTGTAGCAGGCGAGCGCGGTCTCGTAGTCCGGGAATTCGATCACGACGTTGCGGTTGCGGCTGGCACCTTCGACGGTGGTGAACTTGCCGCCGCGAACGACGAAGCGGCCACCCCATTTCTTGAAGATCGGACCGTTGGCGACGGCATAGGGCTTGTAGCCCTCGTCATTGCTCACATCGACGCGTCCGATCCAGTAGCCTTTTGCCATTGTTGTTCTCCCTCTTGTTGATTAGCCGAGCGCCTGCGCGATCTCGGCTTGAATGGCTTCCGCGATTGCCTTGGGCTCGGTGGCTTCCACCACCGGCCGCCCGACGACGAGGTAATCGGCGCCGGCAACGATGGCGCGGCCGGGCGCCATGATGCGCTTCTGATCGCCGCTTGCCGAACCAGCCGGGCGGATGCCGGGCGTGACGAGGCTCATCTGATGGCCAACAATCTTGCGCAAGGCACCCACCTCTTCCGGCGAGCAGACGAGACCATCGACGCCGAGCACCTGCGCCTGCTGCGCGCGCGCTTCGACCAGTTCGGAGACGCCGAGCCGGTAGCCGGCCGCGTGCAGATCGTCGTCATTGTAGGACGTCAGCACGGTGACGGCGAGGATCTTCAGGTTCGAACTGGCGCGGCCTTCGACGGCGCCCTTCATGGTCTGTGGATAGGCGTGCACGGTGAGGAAGGTTGCGCCGAGCTTGGTGATGCTCTCGACCGCTTGCGTCACGGTGTTGCCGATGTCGTGCAGCTTGAGATCGAGAAAGACCTTCTTGCCCTTGTCGGCGAGCCGGCCGACCAGCGGCAAGCCGCCGGCATAGGCGAGCCGGTAGCCGATCTTGTAGAAATTGACGCTGTCGCCGAGCCTGTTGACCATCGCTTCCGCGACATCGACGCTCGGCACATCGAGCGCAACGATCAAGCGGTCCTTCGGGGCGATCTCGGCGGGCGTCATGTCACCTCACATCATGCGTTGGGAAATGTCGATCAACTGCCGCACCAAGGCCTGCAACGCGGCGATATCGCCCTCGTTCTTCAGCCTGTCCATATCGTCATAGGCCTGGTCGGCAAAGGCAAGCGTGAGCTGGTTGGCAATCACATTGGCATGGCAGGAGGTCAGGATCAGCCGCAACGCCTGCAGCGCACGGGCCGCGCCCAGCCGGTTCTGTGAGGCGCCGGCGAGCGCGAAGACGCGATTGCGGAACACGTCGCCGCGCGCCTCGTGCAGATCGTGTACGCGGCTGACCCAGTCGATCGCGTTCTTCAGCAGCGGCGGCACCGAAGCATTATATTCGGGCGTGACGATCAGCACGCCGTGATGCGCGCCGATCATGCGCTTGAGATTGATTGCGTGCTTGGGCACGCCGGATTTGGCCTGGAGGTCGCCGTCATAGATCGGCAGCGGAAAATCGGCGAGCGAGATGCGGGTGATTTCGACGCCGGCTTGGGCGAATTCATACGCTGCGACCGCCGCCAGCTTCGCGTTATGCGAGCCGGTGCGCAGCGAGCCGGGAATGATCAGGATCTTGGGAGCTGACATCCAATCCAATGCGTTCGGCGAAACGAGCCCGCCGCGCAAAACGAGGAGCCGGCGGAATTAATCCTTGCGATACACCCAGACGCGGGCCGGCGGAAGGTTCATCCAGATCCGTTCCGAGGCCTCTGTGGACACGCCGGGCAGTGATTTCGGGATCGGCGGCACCACCGCATAGGTGAACTGAATGAAGGGCGCACCGGGCGCCAGCGCCGCGAAGGAGTCGCGGATGAGCCGCAGCCGCGTCAGCATCGGTTTTGTGACGAGCGGCAGGCCGGAGACGACCGCGGAGGCCGGCTCGCTCAAGATGTTCCAGAGCGTATCGCGCAAGCGATAGGCATCGCCCTGCACCACCTTGGCCTGCGGGTAGCGGTCGCGCAGCAGCGCACAGAAGCCAGGATTGTATTCGACCAGGACAAGACGCTTCTGGTCGATGCCGCGCTCGATCAGAGCTGAGGTGATGGCACCCGTGCCGGGCCCGAGCTCGACCACCGGAGCGTCGGAGTCGATATCAACGTAATGGGCCATGGTCCGGGCCAGCAGCTTGCCCGACGGCATTACCGCGCCCATGTGCAGCGGCTTTTCGATCCACGATCTGAGAAAGCGTACCTCATCATCGAGACGAGGCTTCTTCAACGCACGCGCGGACGATGGCAATGGCATGTCAGGACCGGACGGGACCGCAGGACGCGGCGTGTCAGAAAATGGTCATAAAGACGTATAGGCCGAAGGCGGCACGGTCAAGACGCGTCAACTCGCCCGATTACCGAAGAGATCCTTGACCTTGGCGAAGAAGCCCTCTGATTCCGGCTGCGTATTGCCGGAGGACAGCTTTTCGAACTCGGCCAGCAATTCCTGCTGCTTCCTGGTGAGGTTCTGCGGGGTCTCGACCACGACCTGGACGTACATGTCGCCCATCTGGCGCGAGCGCAGCACCGGCATGCCCTTCGATGCGATGCGGAATCGGCGGCCCGATTGAGTTCCGGCGGGCACCTTCACTTTGGCCTTGCTCTTCTCGATCGTCGGCACCTCGAACTCGCCGCCAAGGGCGGCCGTCACCATCGAGATCGGCACGCGGCAATGCAGATCGGCGCCGTCGCGCTGGAAGAACTGGTGCTGGGCCAGCGACAGGAAGATGTAGAGGTCGCCGGGCGGGCCGCCGCGGACCCCGGCCTCGCCCTCGCCGGCGAGCCTGATCCTCGTGCCGTCCTCGACGCCTTGCGGAATGTTGACTGACAGCGTGCGCTCGCGGGTGACCCGGCCCTGTCCCGAGCAGGACGGGCAGGCTTCCTCGATCATCTGGCCGCGTCCCTGGCAGCCGGGACAGGTGCGCTCGAGCGTGAAGAATCCCTGCGACTGCCGCACGCGGCCGGCGCCGCCGCAGGTCGAGCAGGTCTTCGGCTTGGTCCCGGCCTTGGCGCCGATCCCCGAGCAGGCCTCGCAGGTGACCGAAACCGGAATTTCGATCTGCGCGGTCTTGCCGCTAAAGGCTTCCTCGAGTGTGATCTCCATGTTGTAGCGCAGGTCGGCGCCACGCTCGCGGCCGCCGCGGCCGCGCTGTCCGGCCATGCCGAACAGGTCTTCGAAAATGTCAGAGAAGGAGGACGCGAAGCCCGCGCCGAAACCGGCACCGCCGCCGCCGAAACCGCCGCCCTGCTCGAACGCTGCATGGCCGTAGCGATCGTACGCGGCGCGCTTGTCCTTGTCCTTGAGGATCTCGTAGGCCTCGTTGATTTCCTTGAACTTGACCTCGCTGGTTTGATCCCCCGGATTGCGGTCGGGATGGAATTTCATCGCCAGCTTGCGAAACGACGATTTCAGCTTGGATTCGTCGGCGTCGCGATCGACCTCGAGGGTCTCGTAGTAGCAGCGCTTGGTGGACGTGGACATGATGAGCTCGGTCTATCCAATCGCGTATCAAGTCGGAGCGAAACGACGCCGCTGCGCGACGACATGAGCGTCCCTCCGCGTTGCGGCGGAAGACGGCACAGCGGCGTTCAGCATAACGGCTGGAAATTGATCGATCGTAACGGGCGCCTTGCCCGCCCGTCCCGACACGGCGGCCTCCCCCGCGAGGGGGGAGGTCGGTAGCGCGTGTGGGGTCCAAGCCGTCCGCATCGTTACCCTCTCGGGGTTCAGGCGGACTTCTTGTTGTTCTTGTCGTCGTCGACCTCGGTGAATTCCGCATCGACGACGTCGTCCTTGGCCGCATCCTTCTTGGCGTCGGCCTCGGCCTGCTGCTTGTACATGGCCTCGCCGAGCTTCATCGACACCTGGGCCAGCGTTTGGGTCTTGGCCTTGATCGCCTCGGCATCGTCGCCCTTCAGCGCTTCCTTGAGATCGCTGACGGCATCCTCGATGGCGCGGCGCTCGCTCTCGGCGACCTTCGAACCGTGCTCGGCCAGCGCCTTCTCGGTCGAATGCACGAGGCCATCCGCCTCGTTCTTGGCGGTCACCGCCTCGCGGCGCTTCTTGTCCGCCTCGGCATTGGCCTCGGCGTCCTTGACCATCTTCTCGATGTCGGCTTCCGACAGGCCGCCCGAGGCCTGGATGCGAATCTGCTGCTCCTTGCCGGTGGCCTTGTCCTTGGCCGAGACGTTGACGATGCCGTTGGCGTCGATGTCGAAGGTCACCTCGATCTGCGGCATGCCGCGCGGCGCCGGCGGAATGCCCATCAGGTCGAACTGGCCGAGCATCTTGTTATCGGCCGCCATTTCACGCTCGCCCTGGAAGACGCGGATGGTGACCGCGTTCTGGTTGTCCTCGGCGGTCGAGAACACCTGGCTCTTCTTGGTCGGGATCGTGGTGTTGCGGTCGATGATGCGGGTGAACACGCCACCCAGCGTCTCGATGCCCAGCGACAGCGGGGTGACGTCGAGCAGCAGCACGTCCTTCACGTCGCCCTGGAGCACGCCGGCCTGGATCGCAGCACCGATCGCCACGACCTCGTCCGGATTGACGCCCTTGTGCGGCTCCTTGCCGAACAGCTGCTTCACGACCTCCTGGACCTTCGGCATGCGGGTCATGCCGCCGACCAGCACGACTTCGCCGATCTCACCGGCGGTGATGCCGGCGTCCTTCAGCGCTTTGCGGCAGGGCTCGATGGTCTTCTGCACGAGGTCGTCAACCAACGCCTCGAACTTGGCGCGGGTGAGCTTCATCGTCAAATGCTTCGGCCCGGTCTGGTCCGCGGTGATGAAGGGCAAGTTGATCTCGGTCTGCGTCGTCGAGGACAGCTCGATCTTGGCCTTTTCAGCGGCTTCCTTCAGGCGCTGCAAAGCGAGCTTGTCGTTGCGCAGATTGATGCCCTGCTCCTTCTGGAACTCGTCGGCCAAATAACCCACGAGGCGCATGTCGAAATCTTCGCCGCCGAGGAAGGTGTCGCCGTTGGTTGACTTCACCTCGAACACGCCGTCGCCGATTTCGAGAATGGAGATATCGAAGGTGCCGCCGCCGAGGTCGTACACCGCGATGGTGCCGGCCTTGGTCTTGTCGAGGCCATAAGCGAGCGCGGCCGCAGTCGGCTCGTTGATGATGCGCAGCACTTCAAGGCCCGCGATCTTGCCGGCGTCCTTGGTCGCCTGGCGCTGGGCGTCGTTGAAGTAGGCGGGAACGGTGATGACGGCCTGATCGACCTTCTGGCCGAGATGGGCTTCCGCGGTCTCCTTCATCTTCTGCAAGATGAACGCCGAAACCTGCGAGGGCGAGTAGGTCTGGCCGTCGGCCTCGACCCAGGCGTCGCCGTTGGAAGCCTTCACGATCTTGTACGGAACGAGCTTCTTGTCCTTCTCGACCATCGGGTCGTCGTAGCGGCGGCCAATGAGGCGCTTCACTGCGAAGAAGGTGCGCTCGGGATTGGTGACGGCCTGGCGCTTGGCCGGCTGCCCGACGAGGCGCTCGCCGTCATCCGTGACGGCGACGATCGAAGGCGTCGTGCGCATGCCTTCGGAATTCTCGATGACTTTGGCGTTCTTGCCATCCATCACGGCGACGCACGAGTTCGTGGTGCCGAGGTCGATCCCAATGACCTTTCCCATGGTCCTGATATCCTTCTTTTTGCGGCAGGTTGGTTGGGCCCAGAAGGCACCCGATCCAAACCCCCTAAGATCAAACATCCGCGATATTGCGATGATTGAGGCTCATATAGGAGGGGGGCAGGGGCCCGCAAGGACCGAACGCAAGTTTCGGCCGTGAAAACATTGGGTTTTGGAAGATCATATCCGGGCTCAACCGCCCTTGCGGGTGAGGAAATATTAACAGGTTCGGGCCTCAGCAAGCCCCGCCCGCGCAATCTGCCCCACCCTGTTACGACAGGGCCAAACCCGCTAAAAGGCGGACCGGCCGGGCAGCCGCAGCACAGCCGCTCCGCGCGACAAAGCGGCCCGGTGGCCGACCATCGAACGGCCTCAATGTGAACCAATCAGAGTGCCCATGAAGCTGACCCGCCCCCTCGCCGCGCTCGCCGTCCTCATTGCCTCCGCGCTTCCGGCCCTTGCCGCCGACGCCGTTTACCCGCCCGGCTTGCGCCTCGGCATGGTGCCGCTGATCGGGCTGAGCACGGCCAAGTCCTTTCCGGGCTTCGAGAGCGAGGACGGCAACGTCAAGGTGCTGATCACCGAGCTGCCGCCGGCGGCCTATGGCGAGGTCGTGAGCGCCTTCAATTCCAATCCGGCCGGTGCGAACGGCGTCAAGCAGGACAAGATCGAAACCCCCGCGGGCCTTGCCTATTTCACCACCGAAAGCGGCAAGGCCGGCGATACCCCGGTGAGGCGCTATTCGATGATCGTGCCGGGCGCCGGCTTCTCCGGCTATGTCGCGGTGCAGATCCCGGAGAATGCGACCAAGATCTACAGCGATGAAGCGGTGCGCCAGATGTTTGCGACCGCCGTCACCCGCAAGCAGGTCTCGGCCGAAGAGCAGATCGCGCTGATGCCGTTCAAGATCACCGATCTCGCCGACTTCAAGGACATCCGTACGCTGGCGCCGGGCTCGAGCATCATCCTGGCCGACGGCGACGAGAGCACGGGCTATGAGTCGAAGCCGTTCATGATCCTCGGCCTGATTGGCGCCACTCCGCAGCAGGCCGACGACCGCGCCCGCTTCGCCCAGGAAGCGGCGCTCCAGATCCCCGGCGTGCGCGAGTCGCGCGTCACCATGTCTGAGCCGATCCGCATCAACGGCCAGCAGGGTTTCGAGACCCGGATCGACGGCGTCAGCGGCAAGGACAAGGTTCCGGTGACGGTGGTGCAGTGGATCCGCTTCTCAAGCGGCGGCACCTCGCTGCGCATCATCGCCAGCGCCCCGCGCGACCAATGGCCAAGCGCGTTCACCCGCTTCCGCGCCGTGCGCGACGGCATCCAGCCGAAGGGGTAGCTCCGGTACGCGGGAGCGGTGAGGATCCGCCGACCCAAGCCCAACCACTCGATAAGACCGGCTGCATTTTCGGGCTTCTGTTCGCACACAAGCGGAACTAGGCTTGGCCTCCATTGGGTTCATTCCTGGAGGGGAGACGAACGATGCTGGATCGGCGACACATGTTGGCGGCGCTTGCGACCACGGCGCTCGCGGGCCTCGCACCAACCGCGCTGTTTGCGGCCGCGTCAATCAAGCCTGACGAAGCCTCCGCGCTGCTCGTGATCGACGTGCAGAATTGCTTCCTGCCCGGCGGCAGCCTCGCGGTGAAGGAAGGCGAGCAGGTGGTGCCCGTCATCAACAAGATCGCAAAAGCGTTTGCGAACGTGGTGATGACGCAGGACTGGCATACGCCCGGGCACATCTCATTCGCTTCGGTGCATGCCGGCAAGAAGCCGTTCGAGACCGTCGATCTTCCCTACGGCAAGCAGGTGTTGTGGCCGGACCATTGCGTGCAGGGCACCGACGGCGCCGCGCTGTCAAAGGATCTTGCGATCCGGCACGCCGAACTGATCATCCGCAAGGGTTTTCACAAGGACGTCGACAGCTACTCGGCCTTTGTCGAAGCCGACGGCAAGACCTCGACGGGCCTCGCCGGCTATCTCAAGGGCCGCAGGATCAAGCGCGTCTTCGTCGCCGGTCTCGCCACAGATTTCTGCGTCGCCTGGACCGCGCTCGATGCGCGCAAGGCGGGCTTCGAGGTCTATGTGGTGGAGGACGCCTGCCGCGGCATCGACACGCAGGGCTCGCTGGCAAAGGCCTGGGCCGATATGGCCAAGGCCGGCGTGAAGCGGATTCAGTCTGCGGATATCGCGGTGACCGCGTAAGCACTTCGCGCAGTCATTCCGGGGCGGCCCGAAGAGCCGAACCCGGAACGAGGCTAAAACTCAGTTTGCCGCGCTGTTCGGCTCGTTGGTGTTGGCCGCGGGTGCGGCCTTCGCGCCGCCTTTGGCGACGCCGACCAGGGCGGGACGCAGCACGCGCTCGCCGATGGTGTAGCCGGCCTGCACGACCTGCACCACGGTGCCCGACGGCACCGACGCATCGGGGACTTCGAACATCGCCTGCTGGAAATTAGGATCGAACTTCTGGCCCTGCGGATCGAACTTCTTCACGCCGTGCTTTTCCAGCGCGTTGAGCAGCGAGCGCTCGGTGAGTTCGACGCCTTCGATCAGCGAGATCAGGCCGGGATCGGCTGCGGCCCGCGCCTCGGCCGGTACGGCATCGAGCGCCCGCTGGAGGTTGTCGGCGATGTCCAGCACGTCGCGGGCAAAGCCCGTAATGCCGTAGAGACGGGCGTCGGCGACCTCCTTGCTGGTGCGCTTGCGCAAATTCTCCATCTCGGCCAGCGTCCGCAGCATGCGGTCGCGCGCCTCGGCGGCTTCCTTCTGCAACGTCTCGACCGAGCCCGGCTCGGGATCGTCGGGCATGATGTAAGGCTTCGACACCACCGGCTCGCCGGTCGGCGCGGTCGTGTCTTCGGGTTGCCGGTCTTGATCGGTCATCGGCTCTAATCTCGAACTCGTTTCCAGGGATTGTTGGCCCGGATATCGTGCCTAAGCTTGCGAAAATCAAGCGCCCGTGATCGGAGGAACGCCGATCAGCCCCCCAAAAGCCGACTGACGATGCGGGCGGCGTAGTCCACCGTCGGGATCACACGGGCATAATTCAGCCGCGTCGGGCCGATCACGCCGAGAACGCCGACGATATGGCCGGCGGCATCCCGATAGGGCGAGATGATGGTGGAGGAGCCTGACAGCGAGAACAGCTTGTTCTCACTCCCGATGAAAATTCGCACGCCTTCCGCGGTTTCGGCCCGGCCGAGCAGGTCGATCACGCCGCGCTTGGTCTCGAGATCATCGAACAACAGGCGCACCCGCTCGAGGTCCTCCAGCGCGTGCAGATCTTCCAGCAGATTGGCGTGGCCGCGGACGATGAGCTGGCGGTCCTCGTTCTCGCCCCCGGACCAGCTCGCGATGCCGGCCGCGATCACCTTTTGCGTCAGCTGATCGAGCTCGGCCCGGGCCTCGCCGAGCGCGGTCTCAAGCTCGAGCCGCGCCTCGGCCAGCGTGCGGCCGCGAATCCGTGCATTGAGGAAATTGCCGGCTTCGGTCAGCGCCGAGGAGGGAACTCCGGGCGGCAGCGTCAGCACGCGGTTTTCGACCTGGCCATCCTCGCCGACCAGGATCACCAGCGCTTTCTCTGGTTCCAGACGGACGAACTCGATGTGCTTGAGCCGTGCGTTGGATTTTGGCGTCAGCACGACCGCGGCGGCACGGGTCAGGCCCGACAGCCGCATCAAGGCCTGGTCCAGCGCTGCTTCGACCGATTGTGCCTGGCCGACCGACGAAAGCTGACTCTGGATGGATTGCCGCTCGGCCTCGGTGAGGTCGCCGACCTGCATCAGGGCGTCTACGAAGAAGCGCAGGCCGAGTTCCGTCGGCAGCCGGCCGGCGGAGGTATGGGGCGCATAGATCAGGCCGAGCTGTTCCAGGTCGGCCATGACGTTGCGGACCGAGGCCGGCGACAGCGGCATCGCGATCAGGCGCGAGATATTGCGCGAGCCCACCGGCTCACCGGTCGCGAGATAGCTTTCGACAATTTGACGAAAGATGTCGCGGGAACGCTCGTTGAGCTGGGCAAGGCCTGCGCGCGGCGCGATCAGATGGATCGGATCGTGATGGGCCACGGACGGTAACTCCTCTCAGATACTCGTAATTTGTCCATCCCGGACGCTTCTGACAAGCGTGGCGTTTGCGGGCCCGAAATCAGGGGTGAAAAAACCTTGCCGCCCACCCTCACCCCACCTACAAGCACCGCGAACAGCCTTTCCCGTGAGTTTTTGGAGGACTTCCCATGCGGCCAAGCCGCCGTGCGCCCGACGAATTGCGCCCCGTGACGCTGGAGCGCGGCGTGGTCAAATATGCGGAAGGCTCGTGCCTGGTGAAATTCGGCGACACTCATGTGCTGGTCACCGCCACGCTGGAAGACCGCCTGCCGCCGTGGCTGAAGGGCCAGGGGCGCGGCTGGGTCACCGCCGAATACGGCATGCTGCCGCGCGCGACCTCGGAACGCACCCGCCGCGAGGCCTCCGCCGGCAAGCAGAGCGGCCGTACCATCGAGATCCAGCGCCTGATCGGCCGCAGCCTACGTACCATCGTCGATCTCGAAGCGCTCGGCGAGCGGCAGATCACGGTCGATTGCGACGTGCTCCAGGCCGACGGTGGCACCCGCACAGCCGCGATCACCGGCGCTTGGGTCGCACTTGCCGATTGCATCAACTGGATGAAGGCGCGCAACATGATCAAGTCCAATGTGCTGCGCGACAACGTCGCCGCGATCTCCTGCGGCATCTATAATGGCACGCCGGTGCTCGATCTCGACTATGCCGAGGATTCGGAAGCCCAAACCGATGCCAATTTCGTCATGACCGGCGATGGGCGCATCATCGAGGTGCAGGGCACCGCGGAACGCGAGCCGTTCAGCGAAACCGAGTTCCTGGCGCTGATGGCGCTGGCCCGCAAGGGCGTCGCGCGTCTGGTGGACTTGCAGAAACTGGCTGTGGCGTAGTCAATAGGCCATGCACCGCCGAATCACGGACAAGCTCGTTATCGCCACCCACAATCCCGGCAAGCTCGCCGAGATGCGGGAGCTGCTTGCGCCGTACGGCATCGAGGCGGTGTCGGCTGGTGAGCTCGGCTTGGCCGAGCCCGAAGAGACCGGTAACCATTTCCGCAGCAACGCCGCGATCAAGGCGGTCGCGGCGGCGCAGGCGACCAAGCTTGCCGCTTTCGCCGACGATTCCGGCATCGTGGTCGATGCGCTCGACGGCGCGCCCGGCATTTTCTCGGCGCGCTGGGCCGGGCCAAACAAAGACTTCGCAGCGGCGATGGCGCACATCGAGCGCCTGCTCCAGGAGCGCGGCGCGACCACGCCCGACAAGCGCAAGGCCCATTTCGTCTCCGCGCTCTGCGTCGCCTGGCCCGACGATCATCGCGAAGAGGTCGAGGCGCGCGTCGACGGCACGCTGGTCTGGCCGCCGCGCGGCACCGCCGGCTTCGGCTACGATCCGATGTTTCTGCCCGATGGCCACAGCCGCACCTTCGGCGAGATGGAGAGCATCGAGAAGCACGGCCTGCCGCCGCTCGGCCTCGGCCTGTCGCATCGCGCCCGCGCCTTCGTGAAACTGGCGGAGATCTGCCTTGAGCCGCGCTAAGGAAGCCTTCGGCGTCTACGTGCACTGGCCGTTCTGCCTGTCGAAATGCCCCTATTGCGACTTCAACAGCCATGTCCGCCACGTCGCGATCGACGAGGCGCGCTTTGCATCCGCCTTCGCCCGCGAGATCGCAACCACGGCTGAGCGCGCACCCGGCCGTGAAGTGACCTCGATCTTCCTCGGCGGGGGCACGCCATCGCTGATGCAGCCCGCAACCGTCGGCGCGGTGCTCGATGCGATCGGCAAGCACTGGCATGTCGCAGGCGACGTCGAAGTGACGCTGGAGGCAAACCCGACCAGCGTCGAAGCCACACGCTTCGCCGGTTATCGTACCGCCGGCGTTAACCGCGTCTCGCTCGGCGTCCAGGCGCTCGACGATGCCTCCTTGAAGGCGCTCGGCCGCATGCACAGTGCGCGCGAGGCCCTCGATGCCGTCGCCATCGCGCGCCGTTCGTTCGACCGGTATTCGTTCGACCTGATCTACGCCCGCCCCGACCAGACGCCGGCGATGTGGGCGGACGAGCTGCGTCTCGCGATCGACGAAGCGGCCGAACATCTGTCGCTCTACCAATTGACGATCGAGGAAGGCACGCCGTTCTTCGGCCTGCACCAGGCCGGCAAATTGAAGACGCCGGACGAAGCGGTCGCGCGCGCGCTTTACGACGTGACGCAGGAGACCTGCGACAAGCTCGGCCTGCCCGCCTACGAGATTTCAAATCACGCGCGCCGCGGTGCCGAGTGCCGGCACAATCTGGTCTATTGGCGCGGCGAGGAATATGCCGGCATCGGTCCCGGCGCGCATGGCCGCCTCGACATCGATGGCATCAGGCACGCCACCGCCACCGAAAAGCGCCCCGAAGCCTGGCTGCTGCGGGTCGAGACCAACGGCGACGGCGTGGTCACCGACGAGCTCCTCAACAGCGAGGAGCGCGCCGACGAATTTTTGCTGATGGGATTGCGGCTGGCCGAGGGAATCGACCCTCAGCGCTACAAGGCTCTCTCCGGCCGCCCGCTCGACCCAAAACGCATCGCTCTATTGCGCGAGGAAGGCGCAATCACGGTGGACGCCACGGGCCGGCTGCGCGTGACAAGCAGTGGCTTCCCCGTGCTGGATGCGGTGGTTGCGGATCTGGCAGCGTAACGCGCTACGCCCCAAAACTCTTCGGCGAGCCTGCCACCGCAACCCCGCCGCCGGTCGTCACCTTCATCACCGCAAGTCCTCGCTCGTTGGTGCCGTCGGGGCGGAAGCGGAACAGGCCGTCGATGCCGGCAAAGCCGGAGGGGTTGGTGAGCACGTCGGGCGAGAAGCGCGCCGTGCCTTGCGTGCGCGCGAGTGCGGCGACGAGGGCGACCGCGTCATAGGCGAGCGTTGCGGTGCGCACCGGCTCGGCGCCGTATTTGGTGCGGTAACGGCCGGAGAAGGCGCGGAAGCCGGCCGGATCCGGCGCGGCGTAGAGACCGCCTTGCAACGCGGCGCTGGCATAGACGCGCGGATTGTCCCACAGCCCGGTGCCGAGCAGCTGGATGTTGCGCAAATTCGCACCCGCCGCGGTCATCGCATCCGCCACTGAAACCACGGCATCGCCGTCGTCGGCAATGAACAGCGCGTCCGCACTTCCGAGCTGCTGCGCCACGGTTCGAGCTGGGGTGGCGCGGTCGGCGCCGTATTTCTCGAAGGCGACGATGCGCCCACCACGCCGCGGCACTGCCGCCTTCACGGCGGCTTCGACCACATTGCCATAGGCGTTGTCGGGCACGAGCACGGCGACGGAGCGCTTTCCGATGCTGGCAGAATATTCGACGATGCGGTTGACGTCGGACTCCGGCAGGAAGCTGAGCAGATAGACGCCGCGTCCGGCGATGCTGGAATCGGTCGAGAATGCCATCACCGAGATGCCGCGCGTGCGCGCGACCTGCGCCACCGCCGGCACCGATTGTGCGAACAATGGTCCCAGGATGATTTCGGCGCCCTCGTCGACCGCCTGCTGCGCGCCGGCTTGCGCGCCTTGCGGGCTGCCATTGTCGTCCTTGATCAGGAGCTGGATGTTCGGGTTCTGGAACTCGGCCAGCGCCATCTCGGCGGCGTTGCGCATGGATTGCGCCGCGAGGCCTGCATTGCCGGCCGCCGAGAGCGGCAGGATCACGGCGACCTTGACCCCGCCGGTGCCAGCGGTCGTGCCCTGTTGGGGCGGACCAGCCGGCTGCGCCGGTGGCGCGGAGCTGGAGAACTGGCTGAGACTCTGCTGCACGCCGGCGCAGGCCGACAGCAGGGGGGCGCCGAGCAACAGGCCAAGCGCGCTCCGGCGGGTTGCCCCGGGCCATCGGGGCGCCGGACCGGAAGACTTCGAACTAGACGGGCCCACCATCGCAGTTTCTCTTCCGACCGGCCGTTGCCAGCCGGTCACCACATTGCTCCACGACGCAAGCCGCGGATTCAGGCATATTGTCGGCAAACAGTTAACCAAAACAAAAGGATAATCGCCACTTAACGCGACCGCCCTCCTATGCTGGCCAACCGCTGGCCGTCACTTACGCAGCATCAAGGGAGGTTTCCGTCGCGAATATGGCGCGAGGGCCTTGCTCCCGCGCAACGTGACCCCGCATTGATCACATTCCCGTCCGTTCCTCGCCCCTCACCTCGGCACGATCTTTTTCGAAGAGCTGGTTCCCAGCCCTGCGGATCGTGCCTAAGTTGACTTCATTATGCGCGCAAAGCCGGCCCCGATAAATACGCCTGAAGCTCAAGACGCCACCTTGCGCGGCTTCTCCATCGACGCCCATCGGCTTGCCGTGGCGAAGGCCGCGCCGGGCCTGCATCTGGTCGCGACCCCCATCGGCAATCTCGGTGACATCACCCTGCGTGCGCTTCAGACGCTCGCCGGCGTCGACGTCATCGCCTGCGAGGACACCCGCATCACGCGGCGCCTGACCGAGCGTTACGCCATCGCAGCGCAGCTCAAACAATATCATGAGCACAACGCGGAAGCCGCGCGTCCGAAGATCCTGGAGGCGCTTGCCGCAGGCGGCTCGGTCGCGCTGGTGTCCGATGCCGGGACGCCGCTGATCTCCGATCCCGGCTTCAAGCTGGTGCGCGAGGTCTGCGCCGCCGGCCATGCGGTCTATGCGCTGCCCGGTCCCTCCTCGGTGCTGGCGGCGCTGTCGGTCGCGGCGCTGCCGACCGACCGCTTTTTCTTCGAGGGCTTCTTGCCGTCGAAATCGGCGGCGCGCAGGTCGCGCCTTGTTGAGCTGGCTCGCATCGATGCGACACTGGTGATGTTCGAATCCGGCAACCGCGTGCAGGACGCGCTCGCCGATCTCGCCGAGATTATGGGGACGCGCCAAGCCGCGATCTGCCGCGAGCTGACCAAACTGCATGAGGAGATTTCGCGCGCAACATTGAGCGAGCTGGCTCGCGAGGCGGATACGCTGGAGACGCGCGGCGAGTTCGTGCTGGTGATCGCCCCACCTGCGGTCGACGCCGAGGTGCTGACGTCGGATGCGCTGGACCAGCTCCTGCGCGAGCAGCTGGCCGCGCACAGCGTCAAGGATGCCGTGGCGCATGCGGTCGCACTCTCGGGCCGCCCGCGGCGCGAGGTCTATGCCCGCGCGCTCGAGCTCGCAAAAGACCTGCGGGGCGGCGATGGCGAAGACTGAGGTCCCGGCGGAACCGAAAGTCGCCTCGCCCGAGCGCATCGCCGCGTTCCGAACCGGCATCTCCGCCGAGAGCCGCGCCGCCGCCTATCTGATGGCCAAGGGCTACCGCATCCTCGCCAAACGTTATCGCACCCCGCATGGCGAGATCGACATCGTGGCGCGCCGCCGTAATTTGATCGCCTTCGTCGAGGTCAAGGCGCGCGCGACGCTGGATGACGCCGCCTTCGCGGTGACGCCGCGCCAGCAGCAGCGCATCATCGACGCCGCGCAAGGCTGGCTCGTAGCGCATCCCGAGCATGCCGAATTGGAATTGCGATTCGACGCCATGCTGATTGCGCCGCGATCACTTCCACGCCATTTGTTGGCGGCATTCGACGCCTCGACCTGAAAGGCAGACCATGAAACTCAACGTCGCCGTCCAGATGGACCCCATCGCCCGCATCAACATCAAGGGCGATTCCACCTTTGCGCTGCTCCTGGAGGCACAGAAGCGCGGCCATGGCCTGTCCTATTACACCCCCGACAAGCTCTCGATGGTGGGCGAGGAGATCGTCGCTCCGGTTCAGCTCCTCACCGTGCGCGACGAGCCGGGCGATCATTTCACGCTCGGCGAGCCCAGGCGCGAAGCGCTCAACGGCTTTGACGTGGTGCTGCTCCGCCAGGACCCGCCGTTCGATCTCGCCTACATCACCTCGACGCATTTTTTGGAGCGCATCCATCCGAAGACGCTGGTCGTCAACGATCCCGCCTCGGTGCGGAACGCGCCGGAAAAGTTGTTCGTGATGAACTTTCCGCAGCTGATGCCGCCGACCCTGATCTCGCGCGACTTAGATGAGATCAATGCGTTTCGCGACAAGCACGGCGCCGTCGTGATGAAGCCGCTGCACGGCCATGGCGGCGCCGCGGTGTTCCGCGTGATGCCGCAGGACATGAATTTCGGCTCGCTGTTCGACATGTTCTCGGTGACGTTCAGAGAGCCCTGGGTGATCCAGCAGTTCATTCCCGAGGTGAAGCACGGCGACAAGCGCATCATCCTCGTCAACGGCGAGTTCGCCGGCGCCGTAAACCGTGTGCCGGCCGCGGACGACCTCCGCTCCAACATGGTGCGCGGCGGCGCGGCGCAGGAGACCGAGCTCACCCCGCGCGAGCGCGAGATCTGCGCCACCGTCGGTCCGGCGCTGCGCGAGCGCGGCCTCCTGTTCGTCGGCATCGACGTCATCAACGGCAATCTCACCGAGATCAACGTCACCTCGCCGACCGGCATCCGCGCCATCGCGCGGCTCGGTGGGCCGGACGTGGCGGCGAAGATATGGGACGCGATCGAAGCGAAGCGGGCGAAGTAAGGGCTGTGGACGCGCAATCTCCCCGAGCTAGCTCGTCCAGGCGAAGGACGGACGACATCCTTTGGTGTTGCGCGCGGCCCACCTCATTGACAGCCCCGCCGCTGCACGTGCTCACATCACTAACCACCCGTTCACCATGACGCCGCACCGGTCATGCGAACGAATAGGCTGGCTTGCGTAAATCTACGGGGCCGCTGGCCGGTTGAATAACGCCACGTTCACCATCAGCCGAAAACCAGCACCGTCACTGGCCATCACATCCGGCCTCGCAACACCCCTTATACTTTTACTCCCTACTCATCGACAGGGGGGACCCGCCACGTGCGGTTCGAGTGCCCCGCGTATGAGTAGAAGCGTATGAATACCGCACGCCTTGTCGTTCTCGTCATCGCGCTCGCTGCCGGCGGCGTCGCTGCGTATCTGGCGAGCGGCTATCAGAATGCGCCCGCGCCCGTTCTGCCCGTCACCGAGAAACTGCCGACCGTCGAGGTTCTCGTCGCGAAAACCGACATCGGGCTCGGCCAGGCCGTGAAGCCCGAGGACCTGCAATGGCAGGTCTGGCCGGCAGCGACGGCGAGCAATGCGTTCATTCGCCGCGACAGCAGGCCCGAGGCGCAGACCCAGATCGCCGGCTCGATCGCGCGCGTGCCGTTGATGCAGGGCGAGCCGATCCGCGAGCAGAAGCTGGTCAGGGCCGAAGGCTCCGGCTTCATGGCTGCGATCCTGCCCTCCGGCATGCGGGCCGTATCCACCGAAATTTCAGCCGAGACCGGCGCCGGCGGCTTCATCCTGCCGAACGACCGCGTCGACATCGTGCTGACCCGCCGCCTGAAGAATCCCGACACCAACGGATCGACCGGCGGCAACGATCTGATCGTGTCCGAGGTCATCCTGACCAACATCCGCGTGCTCGCGATCGACCAGGCGCCGAAGGAAAAGGACGGCCAGACCGCCGTGATCGGCAAGACCGTCACGCTCGAGCTCAAGCCCGACCAGGTCGCCACGCTGTCGGCTGCGCGCCAGGGCGGCACGCTCCAGCTCGCGCTGCGGAGCATCGTCGATGCCAACGCAGTCGACGGGTCGCCCGAGGACCAGGCGGTCAAGCGTCCCGGTGGCGTGAACGTAATTCGTTATGGCGTGCAGGCGCGCCAACTGACGTCACAGAAGTGATGATGGGGACAGTATGAACTACGGGGATGATCGGACGGGCCTGCGCATTCGGGGGAAGCGCGCGCGCTCGTTCTTGGCGGGGACGATGCTGCTGCTGGGGCTGCTCGCAGCCTCCGACCGGCTCAGTGCCGCGGATGCCCCGGTCGGCGATCAGGCACCGATGCAGGCGCCTGATCTCGGTGTGTCCTCGGTCGCGACGATCGCGCCGGCGCGGACGCGCTTTCTGTCGCTCGGCGTCGGCAAGTCCGTCGTCATCGACCTGCCGCGCGAGGTCAAGGACGTGCTGGTGGCCGATCCCAAGATCGCCAATGCCGTAATCCGCTCGGCGCAGCGCGCCTATATCATCGGCGGCCAGGTCGGCCAGACCAACGTGGTGTTCTTCACCGCCGACGGCCAGCAGGTCGCCTCCTACGACATCGCGGTGAAGCGCGACCTCAACGGCATGCGCACCGCGCTGCGCCAGTCGCTGCCGGGCGTGCAGATCGAAGGCATCGGCGACAGCGTGATGCTGACCGGCTCGGTCTCGAGCCCGGTCGAGGCACAGCAGGCGGGCGACGTCGCCGCAAAGCTCGTCGGCGGCTCGGACAAGGTCGTCAACAACATCGTCGTTCGCGGCCGCGACCAGGTGATGCTCAAGGTCGTGGTCGGCGAAGTGCGCCGCGATATCGTCAAGCAGCTGGGCGTCGATCTCAGCGCCAGCCTGAACGCCGGCACCGCGGTGGTGAATTTCAACAATTCCAACCCGTTCTCGGTCTCAGGCGGCCCTCTCGTCAGCAGCAACGGGCTCGGTGTTACCGGACTCGCAAAAGGCGTGGCCACCGTCAACGCCACGATGCGCGCGATGGAAAGCGCCGGCGTCATGCGCACGCTCGCCGAGCCGAGCCTAACCGCGATCTCCGGCGAGTCCGCCACCTTCATCGCCGGCGGTGAATTCCCGATTCCGGCCGGCTATTCCTGCGATCCGGTCACCCACGTCTGTACCACCCAGATCACCTATAAGAAGTTCGGCATCTCCCTGAACTTCACGCCGGTCGTGCTGAGCGAAGGACGTATCAGCCTGCGCGTGATGACCGAAGTCTCGGAGCTGTCGAATCAGAACGCCATCTCGGTGACGCAGGCGGTGTCCGCGGGCCAGACTAGCTCGATCACCATTCCCTCGGTTCAGACCCGCCGCGCCGAAACGACACTGGAAATTCCCTCCGGCGGCTCGATGGCGATGGCCGGCCTGATCCAGCAGCAGACCAAGCAGGCGATCAACGGCCTGCCCGGCGTGGACCAGGTGCCGATCATCGGCGCGCTGTTCCGCAGCCAGGACTTCGTCAACAACGAAACCGAGTTGATGGTGATCGTGACGCCCTATGTGGTGCGCGCCGTCGCCCAGAAGGAATTGTCGCGGCCCGACGACGGTTTCGCGCCGGCTTCCGACGCGCAGACGGCGCTGCTCGGCCGCATGAACCGCCTTTATGGCATCACGCGCCGCGTCGATCCCATCAACGGCACGCCCGGCGATTTCGGCTTCATCATCGATTGACGACGAGCGGACGGCCTGGGGACCGGAGCAGAAACGGGGCAAGAGGGGAATCAAGCGATGACGAGGACGATAGCCGACCGACGCCGCCCTTTGAGCGTCGCGCTGGTGCTGACGGGGCTGTCCGTCATGCTGGGCGCGTGCAACACCACCGGTGAAATCGTCACTCAGACAGTGCCGACCGACTATCGCCAGCGCCACCCGATCGCGGTGCAGGAGGGTAGGCGCTCGATCGTGATCTTCGTCGGCAAGGCGCGCGGCGGCCTCTCGGCCGCGCAGCACGCCGATGTCGCTGGCATTGCCCGGGATTGGATGCGCGAAGGCACCGGCTCCGTCGTCGTCGACGTGCCCGTCGACACCGCGAATTCGCGTGCCGCGGCGGCGACTTATCGAGAAATTCGTTCCGCGCTCGCATCCGGCGGCGTGCCCTCGCACGCCATCCTCCAGCATCCCTATCGTCCCGAAGACCCCGGCCTCCTGCCGACGATCCGGCTGAGCTATTCCAAACTCAGCGCGGTGGCCGGACCCTGCGGGTTGTGGCCGGAAGACGTTGGTCCGAACATCCTCGACCCCGGCTACAATGAGAACCGGCCGTATTTCAATCTGGGCTGCGCCAGCCAGCGCAACCTCGCGGCCATGATCGACAATCCCGCCGACCTCGAGCAGCCGCGCGCCGAGACGCCCGCCTACACCGCACGGCGCGACATCGCCTTCGACCGCTATCGCAAGGGCTCGACGACCGCGACTTCCTATCCCGAGGCCGACAAGGCCAAACTTAGCGACACCGGCAAATGACTGGCATCCACGACGAAGAAGCGGACGATCCGCGGCACCCCGACGAACACATTGCACCGGTTCCTCGCATCTCGGTGCAGGCCTTTTGCGAGACCGAGCAGACGCTCGCCGCGGTGACCGCGGCGGGGGAGGATCGGCGGCTCGCCAAGGCGCATCTCACCGCCAGGGACGGTGGTCTCGCTGCGGCAATCGAAGTCTATGAAACGATGCCGACGCCGAACGTGATCGTGATCGAATCCGACGGCACGCGTGACATCCTGGAGGGGCTCGACGACCTCGCCGGCGTCTGCGACCCCGGCACCCGCGTCGTGGTGATCGGCAATCCCAACGACACCGCGCCCTATCGCGAGCTGGTCCGCCGCGGCGTCAACGACTACGTGGTCGGGCCAGTCGAAACCCTCGACGTCGTCCGCTCGATCTGTAGCCTGTTCTCGGCATCCGAAGCCATCATCACCGGCCGCGTCATCGCGGTGGTCGGCGCCAAGGGCGGCGTCGGCGCGTCCACCGTTGCGCACAATGTGGCCTGGACCATCGCCCGCGACCTCGCGCTCGATTCCGTCGTGATCGATCTCGACCTCGCCTTCGGTACTGCGAGCCTCGACTACAATCAGGATCCGCTGCAGGGCATCGCCAACGCGGTGCTATCGCAGGACCGGCCCGACACGGCGCTGATGGAGCGCCTGCTTGCCAAATGCACCGAGCGCCTCAGCCTGCTGGCGGCCCCCGCGACGCTCGACCGCGTCTACGATTTCGGCGCCGAAGCTTTTGATGCGGTGTTCGACACGCTGCGCATGACCACGCCCTGCATCGTGCTCGACGTACCCCACCAATGGTCGGGCTGGACGCGGCGGGCGCTGGTCAACGCCGACGACATCGTGATCGTGGCCGAGCCCGATCTCGCCAATTTGCGCAACACCAAGAACATGCTGAGCGTGCTCAAGGCGGCGCGCCCGAACGACCGGCCGCCGCTGTACTGTCTCAACCAGGTCGGCATGCACAAGCGCGCGGAGATCGAGGTCAAGGCTTTCGCCAAAACCATGGAGAGCCAGCCGCTCGCGGTGATCCCGTTCGATTCGAAGCTGTTCTCGACCGCCGCCAACAACGGCCAGATGATCGCGGAGATCTCCAAGAGCCACCGCACCACCCTTCTGTTCCAGAACATGGCCAACCGCCTCGCCGGCCGCGGCGAGGTGAAGAAGCCGAGGCGCTCGCTGCTCGGCCCGCTGCTGAAGAAGCTGAAGGGCAGGTCGGGCCGCGGATCCGCCCCGCATCGCAAGGCGTCGTAGGGGCTGGACGCGTTTTCGAGCGACGGATCCGGGTTCGCGTCAAGAAAGCGCGCCAAAAACGAGATCTAAACGGCGCGGGCTATTTGTCCGCCCGCTGCTGCTTCTTCGCCAGCAATTGCCGCAGCGCCGTGACCTTTGCCGCCGCCTGATCCGGCGGCAGGTCGGTCCTCACGATAGCCTCGGCCTCGGCCTGCTTTCCTTCCAGTCCCAGCACCAGCGCGAGATTGGCGCGCACGCGGGAATCGGCGGGATTGCGCTCGTGCGCGCGGCGCATCGTTTCCTCCGCCCGCGGCAGATTGTTCTGGAGCATGTAAGACAGGCCGAGATTGGACAAAACCTGCGGCTCGTCGGGCACGATCTTCAAGGCGGTCGCATAATATTGCTGCGCCTCCTCATTGCGGCCGAGCTGATCGAGCGCCGCGCCCTGCGCCGACAGGATGCGCCAGTCCGGATCCTCGGGCGTATGCGCTCGGCCGAGGACGTCGAAGGCCTGCTGGAAATTGCCGTTGTCAGCGAGCGCGCGGCCATAGCCGGCGAGCAATGCCTTGTTGCTGGGATGGCCGAGCACGGCCTGCTCCATCACCGCGACCGCCTGCGCCCGCTGGCCGCTATCGCGCAGCGCCTTGCCATAGGCGAGCACAACGCCGGGATCACCGGGCGTGGCGCGATAGCGTTCGCGCAAGGTGTCCATGTCCGGCTTGGCGTCGGCCTTCACACTGGCTTCAGATCTGACGCCGAGCGCGCCGGTGACATCCTCGATGCCATTGGTCTGGCAGCCGGCGAGGACAAGCACCATCAACGCGGGAAGCAGGAATTTCGCCGAAGGAGAGGCGGGAGACGGACGCTTGGACATACTCTGATCACTCGGCGACTGATCAGAGATGCTTACCCATTAACGCTAAAGCCCCGTTAAGGAGGCGCGACCATTAAGGTCTAATCGACGAACTCCGCGCCGAACTCGCAGCCGATGCGCCAGCGCAGGCGGCATTGGCGGGAATAATCGGGCGCGAAGATGATGGTGAATTGCGGCGGCACTTCCAGGAATTCCGCCACCACTTTCACGCCGCCATCCGAGATATCCGTGATCGTGCAGTCGCGCGGCAGCGAGCCCGCGCCAAAATGGATTTTGGCGAGCCGGCTGCATACCCGACGTTCGCTTCTCCGGCGATTTGCAAGCATTTGAATTCTTCACCCGTTAGACCACGGCCCATCCCGCAAGCGTAGGAGTAGCGGACATTCGTTGGAATGTGCTGAGGGGAGCCGCTCGCATTCGAGGCGTAGTGTCCGCTTCACGTTTACGATCGGATAGTACTTTTGTCGGTCCTTGGACATGTTCCTGTATTGTTCTTGCGCAAGGCGCCCGACTCTGCTACCCCTAATCGCGCGAAAGGGCAGGCTGGTTCGAGCATGGTTCAGCGGGTTTCTACCGTCGCCTTTGAGGGGATTGAGGCCCGTGCGGTCGACGTGCAGGTGCAGGTCGCCCCAGGGCTGCCGGCCTTCGCCATCGTCGGCCTGCCGGACAAGGCGGTGTCGGAGGCACGCGAGCGGGTGCGTTCGGCCCTGATCGCCTCGGGGCTGGCGCTGCCGGCGCGGCGGATCATCGTCAATCTGGCCCCGGCCGACCTGCCCAAGGAGGGCAGCCATTACGACCTGCCGATCGCGCTCGGGCTGATGGCGGCGATCGGCGCGATCCCGCCCGATGCACTGGCTGGCTTCACCGTTCTCGGCGAGCTCGGCCTCGACGGATCGATTGCGCCGGTCGCAGGTGTCCTGCCCGCCGCGATCGGCGCCAATGCGCGCGAGGAGGGCCTGATCTGCCCGGCAGCCTGCGGCTCGGAGGCGGCCTGGGCGAGCCCGGACATCCAGATCATCGCCGCACAATCACTCATTCAGATCGCCAACCATTTCAAGGGCACGCAGGTGCTGTCGCGGCCCTCGCCGAAGGTGCATGAGGCCGCCGCCTCGTCCCTCGACCTGCGCGATATCAAGGGCCAGGAGAGCGCCAAGCGGGCGCTCGAGATCGCAGCCGCGGGCGGACATCACCTGCTGATGATCGGCGCGCCTGGCGCCGGCAAATCGATGCTGGCGGCCCGCCTGCCCTCGATCCTGCCGCCGCTGTCGCCAGGCGAACTGCTCGAAGTCTCGATGATCGCCTCCGTCGCCGGCGAGATCGAGGGCGGCGCGCTAACCGCGCGGCGGCCGTTCCGCTCGCCGCATCATTCCGCCAGCATGGCCGCGCTCACCGGCGGCGGCGTGCGCGCCAAGCCCGGCGAGATCTCGCTGGCGCATCAGGGCGTGCTGTTCCTCGACGAGCTGCCGGAGTTCGATCCGCGCGTGCTGGATTCGCTGCGCCAGCCCCTCGAGAACGGCGAGGTCGCGGTGTCGCGCGCCAATCATCGCGTCACCTACCCTGCCCGCTTCATGCTGGTGGCCGCAATGAATCCCTGCCGCTGCGGCAACGCGTTCGAGCCGGGCTATGCCTGCAAGCGCGGCCGCATCGACCGCTGCACCGGCGACTACCAGGCGCGCATCTCGGGTCCCTTGATGGATCGCATTGATCTGCGCATCGAGGTGCCGGCGGTGACCGCGGCCGATTTGATTCTGCCGCCGCCAGCGGAAGGCTCCGCCGAAGTCGCCGCGCGCGTGGCGGCGGCACGCGACATCCAGCTCGCGCGTTATGCGGATGCCGGCCTGCCCAACGTCCGCACCAATGCCGAGGCGCCGGCCTCGGTCCTCGAAGAGATCGCAAAACCGGATGCGCAAGGCGCCAAGCTATTGCGGGACGCGGCGGAGACCATGCGGCTGTCGGCGCGCGGCTATCACCGCGTGCTGCGGGTCGCGCGCACGCTGGCCGATCTCGATAACGCGGACAAGATCGGCCGGCTGCACCTCGCCGAAGCGCTGTCCTACCGCGCACTCGCGGAGGATGTACGGCAGATGGCGTGAAGCCCGCACGCATCAACCCGGCGGTAACGAGTTTCCTTTACGCTCTGCAAACCATAAGCCGCATGTGTTTCCAACACGAGTTCCCGCGGGGCGGGCGAGTAGAGTGTCATGTTGCGTTTCAAGATCCTGGCGTCGGTTGTTCCCCTGTTGGCGGCGGCGGTGTTCGCCCGCGCCGAGATCGGATCGGTCTCGCATCCCTGCATTGCCCTGGGCGAGACCTCGGTCGAGCTCACCTCCGTGTTCTGGACCGCCGGCGTGCATGTCGCCTTCACCGATGATCCCGCGCAGGCCACGGTACGGGTCCAGGTCACCGACAATGCGGACGCTGCGGACTTCGCGGTGGTCGACGATGGCCTCGGCTCGGAATCGGATTCCTGCCAGGGCAATCCGTCGACACGCCTGGTCTCGATCGCCGCGCAGCCCGTCGACGGCGGCCAGGTGATCTATCTCTCCACCGAAGGACCGGCCGATTACCGCATCTATGTGCGCTCGAAGACGTTCTCGCAGCGCGAGGCCGCGGCGCTGATCGTCGGCGCCCGCGGCGGCCATGGCCACCTGCAGGCCGCCTCGCTCTAAAGCGCGCTGAGATCACGATCGCGCTTTAGCTTCTTGCTTGAGCATGATCTTTTCGGAAAATCGCTGCACACTTTTGCGGATCATGCTCTGAAGCGTTAACACCTCGTCAACCCTGTTGGGAGGCGGCGCCAAAGCCTCAAGCTGTTCGCAAGGTCGACGCGACATCGTCGCACACGGCGGGCACGGGGTTTCGGACAAGGGTCGGTGGCGATGGGTCGGACGTTCCGGATCAAGGTGCGCATGCGCCGCTTCAGGCGACAGCATCCCCGTATCGCTTTCGCGCTGCGCTCGTTCATTATCTTCTCGGCGACGTTCGGCGCCGCCTACGGCTTCGTCTCCGGCAGCCGGTCCGAGAATTCCGGCTACGATCCCAACGCCTTTGCGATCGGCGCGAGCTTTCTGTTCGCGCTGGCGTGCCTTGGTCTTGCGACGCTGAGCATGCGGCTGCGCTTCGTCAACAAGCGGCTGCGTTCGCTCGCCGCCCACAACGAGGCGCTGATCGACCGCAATTGGGAGCTCAAGGAAGCCGAAGAGCGCGCCCGCAGCCTGTTCGAGCAGCAGGGCGACCTGATCGTGCTGCGCGACACGAGCGGCCGCATCACCTTTGCCAACGACGCCTATTGCGCGCTGGCGGGACAGGCCCGGAGCGCGCTGGTCGGCACACGCTTCGACTTCGACGTGCTGGAGCAGGGCGACAGCGCGCGCGAGAGCAGCGGCACGCGCGTTCACGACCAGAAAATCGCAACCCCGCTCGGTGCGCGCTGGATCGCCTGGCGCGAGGGCTATGTGCGCCGCGATGCCGGCCAGCCCGCCGAATTGCAGAGCGTCGGACGCGACGTCACCGACCGCACCGAGACCGAGCGCGCTTTATCCGACGCGCGCGATCAGGCCGATGCCGCCAACCGCGCGAAATCGCGTTTCCTCGCGATGGCCTCGCACGAAATCCGCACGCCCCTCAACGGCATCATCGGCATGGGCAGCCTCTTGCTCGACACCATGCTGACGCCGGAGCAGACGACCTATGCCAGGGCGGTGAAAACCTCGGGCGAAGCACTGATGGCGCTGATCGAGGAGCTGCTCGATTATTCCAAGATCGAAGCCGGCAAGCTCGATCTCGAGCAGCGTCCTTTCGCCTTGTCCACGCTGGTCGAGGAGATCACCGAGCTTCTCGCGCCGCGTGCGCAGGCCAAGAGTCTCGAGATCGCGTCCTATATCGACGAGCGCCTGCCGCTCGAGGTCGTGGGGGACGCCGCGCGGCTGCGCCAGGTGCTGCTCAACCTCGCCGGCAACGCCATCAAGTTCACCGCGAGCGGCGGCGTCGCGCTGATCGTCGAGCCCGGCATGCGGCCGAACGAGATCAGCTTCCTGGTCCGCGACACCGGCATCGGCATCGCGTCGGAAGCGCAATCGCGCATCTTCCGGGAGTTCGAGCAGGCGGACGAGCGCGTCGCGCGCACCTATGGCGGCACCGGGCTAGGCCTGTCCATCAGCGAGCGCATCGTCAAGCGCATGGGCGGCCGGATCACGCTCGAGAGCGAACCGGGCAAAGGGTCAACCTTCGAGGTCGCGGTGCCGCTAGCCCCGTCACAAGCAGGTAGCGGACAGACGGCATTCCCCAGCCCCGAACTCGCCGGCAAGCCGATTCTCCTCGTCGCCGAGGGCATCGAGGCGTCGCTGATCGCGCGGCGCCTGGAGCGCTGGGGCGGTCAGACCTGCATGGTGGCGGACGCCGCCGTGGCTCAAGCGCTGCTGCCGGAGCGTTCATGGCACGCCATGCTGGTCGATCGCGCGATCGGTCCCGCCGCTGCCGACCATCTCGGCGAAACGGCGCGGGCGCATGCGATGCAGCGCCTGGTGCTGCTGACGTCGAGCTCGCGCCATGAGGAACTGTCCCCGGCCTTCACCGGATTCCTGGTGAAGCCGCTGCGCGCCGCCTCGCTCGCCACACGCCTTTCGCTGACGCCGGAGGTCGCCTCGCCCGAGCTCGCGCCGGAGCCATTGGCAGAATCCAAAAGTGCAACGCCGGCGAAAGGCCTGTCGATCCTCGTTGCCGAGGACAACGAGATCAATGCGCTGTTGATGCGCTCGCTGCTCACCAAACTCGGCCACCGCGTCGTCATCGCTATCCACGGCGAAGCGGCGCTGGAATCCTGGCTCGCCGCCTCATCGGCCGGCACGCCCTATGACCTCGTGCTGATGGATATCCAGATGCCGCAGCTCGACGGCATTGAGACGACAAAGCGCATTCGCGCGCATGAGGCGGCCATGGGTCGCCAGCGCGTGCCCATCCTGGCACTCACCGCCAATACGCTGGTCGAGGACCGCTACGCCTGCTTCGAGGCAGGCATGAATGGATTCCTGATCAAGCCGCTCGACCGCGAGAAGCTGGATCAGGCGCTGGCCGGGCTGGCCACGTCCCGCCACCTGACAGTCTGATCCAGAATTTCACGAGAACCTCGGCCCGACCGGCAATCGATAATTGAAATCGGCCTCGTTGCGCGTCACCATCCCCTGAGGGGACGTTTTGCAATAGGGGACTTTGCGCATGAACGTGCTTTGCCGCCTCGCACTCATTGTCCTTTTCGCTGGAATTTCTGGACACACCGCGGCGGATACGCCGGAACTCATCACATCCCTCAGGCAGGGCGGTTACGTGCTGGTGTTTCGGCACACCGCCACCGACGACAGCCAAAGGGACGTCTACCCTTTCAAATTCGACGACATGAGCGCGCAGCGCCAGCTCAGTGAAAAGGGCAGGGACATGGCGCGTCAGATCGGGACAGCGGTCAAGGATCTCGCGATTCCGATCGGCGAGGTCTACACCAGCCGGCTGAACCGCGCGGTCGAGGCGGGCAAGCTGATCTCCGGCCGCGAGGTCAAGCCGGTCGATGCGTTAACGGACAGCAGCAACGCCAGTGCGTCGGGAATGGCCAACCCGACGGGTGCAAATGCAAAGGCGGGCCAAGCCGTGCGTCATCTCGTCGATACGCCGCCGAAGGCCGGCACCAACACGTTCCTGATCACCCACAAGACGAACATCGCCGATGCCTTCGGCAAGGAGGCCGGCGACGTGCAGGAAGGCGAAGCCTTCGTCTACAAGGCCAGCAGCTCCGGGCCCGCCATCTTTGCGGGGCGCATCAAGCTAGCGGACTGGAATACGAAAACAGGCAAGTGAGCCATCCAGCGGCGGCGTGCCAGCTAGGGTAACGGCCAGGTCGGGCGCCGAGCATGCCCCGTGCCGTCCGGCGCGACTCGGTGCGTCGGCATGTGAAAGAAAGCGCGGCGCAGTGAGCTTATCAGGCGGCGCTCGGTCGGCTTTGAAGATGGTGTCCGCTTTTGCCGCGCGCTTGCAATGTGGGCACACGAAAAGATGCGCGATGATCGGCGTCGGCTCGTCCGCGAGCAGTTCGGAGCGGAACCACTTCATCTCGATGTGGCAGTCCGGGCAGATCGGAGCTTCAAGCTGCTCCGCAGCGCTTCTGAGACGATCAACCATAGTGCCTCTCCGCCGTTCTTGAACGCATAGCGGAATACCGATTGTAGGTCTGCAACAAAAGACACTCAGCCCAAACCAGCCAGGGGCCATGTTCACCGGCGCGATTACAACCGCCTGAGCGCCACGCTCTCCACCGTGTGGTCGGCGCCCTTCTTCAGGATCAGCGTCGCGCGGGGCCGGGTCGGCAAGATGTTGTCCTCGAGATTGGCGAGGTTGGTGCGCTCCCAGATCGCGATCGCGGTGGCGGTGGCTTCCTCGTCCGACAACAGCGCGTAGCGGTTGAAGTAGGATTTTGGATTGGTGAAGGCGGTGTCACGCAGCGCCAGGAAGCGCTTGATGTACCATTGCCGCAGCGCCGCCTCGTCGGCGTCGATATAGACGGAGAAATCGAAGAAGTCGGAGACCACAGGCACCGCCTTGCCGTCGCGCGGCAGCTTGCCGGTCTGCAGGACGTTGACGCCTTCGACGATCAGGATGTCGGGCTGGTCGATCTCGGCCCACTGGTTCGGCACGATGTCGTAGGTCAGATGCGAATAGACCGGCGCGCGCACATGACGGCGTCCGGACTTGATGTCGGAGAGGAAGCTGAGCAGCAGTGGCAGGTCGTAGCTCTCGGGAAAACCCTTCTTCTGCATGATGCCCTGCCGGTCGAGCACCGCGTTGGGGTAGAGAAACCCGTCGGTGGTGATCAGCTCGACCTTCGGGCGCGGCGACCAGCGCGCCAAGAGGGCCTGGAGCACGCGGGCCGTGGTGGATTTGCCTACCGCGACCGAGCCGGCAACGCCGATGATGTAGGGCACCTTGCGGTCGCGGATGTTGAGGAATTGCCGCTCGGCGTAATACAGGCGCTGCATCGCATCGACGTAGATCGAGAGCAGGCGCGACAGCGGCAGGTAAATGTCCTCGACCTCCTGGAGGTCGAGGCGGTCGTGCAGCGAACGCAGCCGGTCGAACTCGCCCGGCTCCAGCGTCATCGGCGTGTCGTCGCGCAAGCGCGCCCATTCTTCGCGCGTATAGACGCGGTACGGATTATACTGCTGCTCGGGTGCGCGGATATCCATGACGCGATCTTTTCCACCTCGGCTAGTTGCCGCTCTTGCGCGACGCCTTTTCTTCCAACCCTGACATCGACGTCCGCTTGTCCAGCGCGGCCTCGACCTCCTCCAGCTTTACGCCGCGGGCCTTGAGCAGCACAAGGAAATGGTAGAGCAGGTCGGCGCTCTCGGCGATCAGATGCGCGCGATCGTTTTCGACTGCTGCGATTACGGTTTCGACTGCCTCCTCACCGAACTTCTTGGCGCAATGCTCGGCGCCCTTGTCCAGGAGCTTGCGGGTGTAGGAGGCCTCGCCACCGGCGGCCGCGCGGGCATCGATGGTCTCGGCCAGATCATGGATCGTGAAACGCGGCATACGGAATACTCGGAAAACGCGATACGGCCGAACGAGCCGGTCCCCACACGGCTCGTGTAGCACTTTTACGAACGGGAGTCGTCAGGCATCGAGGCGCATGGGCAGCCCGCGCCGGGCCATGTGCTCCTTGGCTTGTCGGATGGTGAATTCCCCGAAGTGGAAGATCGAGGCCGCCAGCACGGCGGTGGCGTGCCCGTCGCGGATACCCTCGACGAGATGGTCGAGATTGCCGACGCCGCCCGAGGCGATCACCGGAACGGAGACGCTGTCGGCAATCGCGCGCGTCAGCGGAATGTCGAAACCCTGCCTGGTGCCGTCGCGGTCCATCGAGGTAAGCAGGATTTCGCCGGCGCCGAGCGAGACCACTTCCTGGGCATATTCGATGGCATCGATGCCGGTCGAGTTGCGCCCGCCATGGGTGAAGATCTCCCAGCGGTCGCCGCCCGGACGCTTGACGCGCTTGGCATCGATCGCCACCACCACGCATTGCTCGCCGAACTTTTCGGCCGCTTCCTTGACGAACTCCCGTCGCGACACCGCGGCGCTGTTGATCGAGACCTTGTCGGCGCCGGCGCGCAGCAGCGTCTTGATGTCGTTGACCTCACGCACGCCGCCGCCGACGGTGACAGGCATGAAGCAGGCTTCTGCCGTGCGCCGGACCACATCGAGCATGATGCCGCGGTTCTCATGGGTCGCAGTGATGTCGAGGAAGGTAAGCTCGTCGGCCCCAGCGGCATCATAGGCGATTGCGGCTTCGACAGGGTCGCCGGCATCGCGCAAATCGACGAAATTCACGCCCTTGACGACCCTTCCGTCCTTGACGTCGAGGCAGGGGATCACGCGCACCTTGAACATTGGATGCCTCCTAGCGCGCGTTACGGATCAGGGCGAGGGCGGCGGCGGGATCAAGCCGGCCATCATAGAGCGCGCGGCCGGCGATCGCGCCGGCGAGCTTCCTGGCGCGCGGCGTCAGCATCGCCTTGACGTCCTCGATCGAAGCAAGGCCGCCGGAGGCGATCACCGGAATCGAAATCGCGTCCGCCAGCGCAATGGTCGCGTCCAGGTTCAGGCCCTTGAGCAGACCGTCGCGCGCGATGTCGGTGAAGATGATGGCGGCAACGCCGGCGTCCTCGAACCGCTGCGCGATCTCCAGCACTGTGACCTGCGAGGTCTCGGCCCAGCCTTCGACAGCGACCTTGCCGTCGCGCGCGTCTAACCCGACCGCGATTCGGCCGGGGAATTGCTTCGCCGCCGCCTTCACCAATTCAGGGTCGCGCACCGCGGCGGTGCCGATGATGACGCGGGCGATGCCCTTGCCGAGCCAGGCTTCGACGGTCGCGAGATCGCGAATGCCGCCGCCGAGCTGTACCGGAATGTTGATCGTCTTCAGCATCGCCTCGACGGCCTGCGCATTGACCGGCTTGCCGGCAAAGGCGCCGTCGAGATCGACAACGTGGAGATACTCAAAGCCCTGCGCGGAAAAGCTCTGCGCCTGCGCCGCGGGATCGAGATTGAACACGGTGGCGCGCGCCATGTCGCCTTGCTCGAGACGCACGCACTGGCCGTTCTTGAGGTCGATGGCGGGGAAGAGAATCACGGTTTCCATCGCAAAAAGTTCGAGATCAGGGCCAGCCCGAACCGCTGGCTCTTCTCGGGGTGGAATTGCGTGCCGATCGCGGTGTCCTTTGCGACGATCGCGGTGACGGGCCCGCCATAATCGGCGCGCGCCAGCACGTCCGCCTCGTTGGCGGGGTTGAGGTGATAGGAGTGCACGAAATAGGCGTGCTGGCCCTTGGGGCCAAGCGGCAGCTTGTTCAGCACCGGATGCTCGCGCAGCACCTCCAGCGTGTTCCAGCCCATGTGCGGGATCTTCAGGTTTTCGTCGCGCGGCGTGATCTTCTCGACGTCGCCGCCGATCCAATTCAGCCCCTCCGTCGTGACGTGCTCCTTGCCGCGGCTCGCCATCAATTGCATGCCGACGCAGATGCCGAAGAACGGCCGCGCCTTGACGCGCACCGCTTCGGTGATGGCCTCGACCATGCCGTTGACGGCGTCAAGTCCGCGCCGGCAATCGGCGAAAGCGCCGACGCCCGGCAGCACCAGACGGTCGGCGCTGTAGGCCTGGTCCGGATCGCTGGTAACGAATACCTTTTGCGGGTCCTCCAGGCTGCGCGCGGCACGTTCGAAGGCCTTGGCGGCGGAATGCAGATTGCCCGAACCGTAATCGATGATGGCGACGCTCATCTTGACCCTCCCGGTTCTGGAAACAACCCAATGATGCCGCCCGCCGGCAACGGCGGCGGGTTCGAGAATTGCTGACCCGGCACGCTACGGGTCGGCGGCGGGCCGCCGCGATCGACGGCCCATTGATCATTGACGATGCCATGCTGCTTCTGGCTCCAGCGCTCGAAGAAGCGATGCTCGGCAGTGTCTTCCTTGTCGGCAATCACGACGTCGAGCTGCCGCCATTTGCCGCGTGAGAGAGTCCAGCGGCGCAGGCTCGAGGCCTCGAAGCCCATCAGCAGCGCGACGATGATATTGGCGAAGAAGATCGAGCTGCGTCCAACACCCAGGCTGGACAGCCCCGCATTGAACGCGGCCACAAAGATCACCCAGCCGATCAGCGCCAGCCACAGCCGATTCCACAGCAGCCAGAGCGGGCCGAAGATCATCGCCCAGAAGTGGAAGCCGTCGCGCACGAAGACGAACTTGTCGGTCGCGCGCAAATCGGCTCCGGCAGGAGAGGGAGCATGAACTGTGTAGACAGGCATGGTGATGCCCCGTTCTCTAAATTCAGTGATACCGCAAGCGGCGCGTGCCGCCGGCCGGAGATGTCAGCCGCCGAGCGAGCCCTTGGTGGACGGGATCTCCCCCACAGCCTTCGGATCGATCGCGACAGCGGTGCGCAGCGCCCGCGCCAGACCCTTGAAGCAGGACTCGGCGATATGGTGGCTGTTATCGCCATATAGGGTCTCAACGTGGAGAGTCACGCCGGCGTTGATGGCGAAGGCCTGGAACCACTCGCGCACCAGCTCGGTGTCGAACTCGCCGATCTTGTCGCGGGGAAAGTCGGCCTTGAACACCAGAAACGGGCGGCCCGAGATGTCGATGACCACGCGCGACAGCGTCTCGTCCATGGGCATGTGCACGCCGGCATAGCGGGTGATACCCGCCATGTTGCCGAGCGCCTGCTTGACGGCCTGGCCGAGCGCAATGCCGGTGTCTTCGGTGGTATGGTGGTGATCAATGTGCAGGTCACCTACCGCCTTGACCGTGAGGTCGATGCGGGAATGGCGGGCGAGGAGATCGAGCATGTGGTCGAAAAAGCCGATGCCGGTCGCGATATTGGCCACGCCGGTGCCATCGAGGTTCACGGTGACCTCGATGTCGGTTTCCTTGGTCTTGCGCTTGATCGTCGCGGTGCGCATTGAAGGCTTTCGCTGTCATTTCGGCATGATCTCGGTCGGAAAAGCGGTGTCCGCTTTTCAAAATCATGCTGTTCGGGGCCGAAAACGCCGGTCTTTTACCAGCCAAATGACGCCTTCGCTACTGCGGGAACGGCTAGCCGGGCCTCTACTTCTGCCTATGGTGAGCGAATTAGGCCCGGAGCGGCCGTTGTGCGCCGGTTGTGCGCCGGTTGTCCCTTTGGCCCCGACCGCCTAAATCAGGCGGACAACGAGGGTCATTTATGCAGGATTTCCAGAACAGCTCGCCTAGCTGGCACGGCACCACGATTTTGACGGTCCGCAAGGGCGATAAGGTGGTGGTTGGCGGCGACGGCCAGGTCTCGATCGGCCAGACCGTAATCAAGTCCAACGCCAAGAAGGTCCGCAAGCTCGGCAAGGGCGACGTTATCGGCGGCTTTGCCGGCGCCACCGCCGACGCCTTCACGCTTTTTGAGCGGCTGGAGAGCAAGCTGGAGCAATATCCGGGACAGCTGACCCGGGCCGCGGTCGAGCTGGCCAAGGACTGGCGCACCGACCGTTACCTGCGGCGGCTGGAGGCCATGATGATCGTGGCCGACAAGGACGTCTCCCTTGTCCTGACCGGCACCGGCGACGTGCTCGAGCCTGAGGCCGGCGTGATGGCGATCGGCTCCGGCGGTAATTATGCGCTGGCGGCGGCGCGCGCCCTGCTCGATACCGATAAGGACGCCGAGACCATCGTCCGCCGCTCCCTCGACATCGCCGCCGACATCTGCGTTTACACCAACCGGAATGTGACGATCGAGAGCCTCGCGAGCGGGTAGGCGGAGCGTCATTTGTCCGAAGGCTTGTCCGGATGCTCGGTGCAACCTCTCCCGCTTGCGGGGGAGGTCGGCGCGAAGCGCCGGGTGGGGGCTCTCTCCTCTGGGGGATTGTCCCATTGCGGAAGCACCCTCTCCCCGACCCTCTCCCGCAAGCGGGCTACCGTATTGACACATCTCTGTCGGAGCCATTCGCCGATTAAGCCCAAAAAGTGAGTCATTTGAGTCACTTGTCTCGATTCTGCAGCGCGTGAGCGTCCAAAACCTGGCTTTTGCTACACTCATTGAAGATGATTCTATTTTCGAGATGTGTGAATCTGGTAGCGCAAGCGGGAGAGGGAGCGCAGTCCCACCCGTGGCTACTAGATGAGGCCCACCTACACCTTTCGACCGATGACAACGGCCGATCTGCCGCTGATCCGGCGGTGGCTGGGCGAAGCGCATGTGCGGGAATGGTGGGGCGATCCGGACGAGCAGCTTGAGCTGGTCAGCGGCGATCTTGACGAGCCGGCGATGGACCAGTTCATCGTCTTGGCCGACAACAAGCCCTTCGGCTATCTTCAGTGTTACCGGCTGACGGCCTGGAATACGGGCTTTGGGCCGCAACCGGAGGGCACGCGTGGGATCGACCAGTTCATCGGCGAAAGCAACATGATCGCGCGCGGCCATGGCTCGGCCTTCATTCGCCAATTCGTCGACGCGCAGCTGCGCGCCGGTCGGCCGCGGATCGTCACCGATCCTGATCCGCTCAATGCACGCGCGGTACGCGCCTATGCGAAGGCCGGCTTCGTGCGCGACCGCTTGGTCGAGACGCCGGACGGACCGGCGCTGTTGATGGTGCGCCAACCGTGACGCTGGCGAACACGCAACCGAGCAAGCTCGCCGTACCCCCGCAAGCCTGGCTCGGCATGGCGCTGTTGCTGCTGGCGTTGCAAGCCTCCATCCTGTTCGCGGCGGGGCGCGTGCCGATCTGCACCTGCGGCTATGTGAAGTTGTGGCATGGCGTGGTGAACAGCTCGGAAAATTCGCAACAGGTCGCCGACTGGTACAGTTTCTCCCACGTCCTGCACGGCTTCCTGTTCTACGGCCTGACCTGGCTGCTGTTCGCGCGACTGCCCTCGCTGCCTTTGTCATGGCCGGCACGGCTGATCATCGCCATGCTGATCGAAGGCGCCTGGGAGATCGTCGAGAACTCGCCATTCTTCATCGAACGCTACCGTGCTGGTACGATTTCGCTGGACTATTACGGCGACAGCATCGTCAATTCGGTCTCTGACACGCTGTTCATGGTGCTGGGCTTCCTCGCCGCACGCCTGCTGCCGGTCCCGGCAACGGTGGCGATCGGGCTCGCCTTCGAGATCATGCTGGCGCTCCACATTCGCGACAATCTGACGCTGAATATCCTGATGCTGATCCATCCGATCGAGGCCGTGAAGCAATGGCAATCCGGCCCGCCGATCATCTGATGGCCGAAAAAAGCGGCTTGTCCCGGCCTGAATCTGACCCTAGCTAAGGTGCCATGACAGACTTCTCTCCCCGCGAAATCGTTTCTGAACTCGACCGTTTCATCGTCGGCCAGGCCGATGCCAAGCGCGCCGTCTCGATCGCGCTGCGCAACCGCTGGCGGCGGCAGCAGCTCGAAGGCTCCCTGCGCGAGGAGGTGCTGCCGAAAAACATCCTGATGATCGGCCCCACTGGCGTCGGCAAGACGGAAATCGCGCGGCGGCTCGCCAAGCTCGCGAATGCGCCGTTCCTGAAGGTGGAAGCGACCAAGTTCACCGAAGTCGGCTATGTCGGCCGCGACGTCGAGCAGATCGTGCGCGATCTCGTCGAGGTCGCGATTGTCCAGGTGCGCGAGCGCAAGCGCAAGGACGTGCATGCGCGGGCGCAGCTCGCTGCCGAGGAGCGTGTGCTCGATGCGCTGGTCGGCGCTAATGCCTCTTCCGCGACGCGGGAATCGTTCCGCAAGAAGCTGCGTGCGGGCGAGCTCAATGATAAGGAAATCGAGATCGAGACGCAGTCGTCCGGCGGCGGCATGCCTATGTTCGAGATCCCCGGCATGCCGGGCGCGCAGATGGGCGCGATCTCGATCGGCGACATCTTTGGCAAGCTGGGCGGCCGCAGCAAGACGCGACGGCTGACGGTGGAGGGCTCGCATGAAATCCTCGTCAACGAGGAATCCGACAAGCTCTTGGACACCGAGCAGCTCACGCTGGAGGCGATCAGCGCAGTCGAGAACAACGGCATCGTGTTCCTGGACGAGATCGACAAGATCTGCGCGCGCGACGGCCGCGTCGGCGGCGACGTCTCGCGCGAGGGCGTGCAGCGCGATCTCTTGCCGCTGATCGAGGGCACCTCGGTCTCGACCAAGCACGGCGCGGTCAAGACCGACCACATCCTGTTCATCGCCTCCGGCGCCTTCCATGTCGCAAAGCCGTCCGACCTGTTGCCGGAGTTGCAGGGCCGGTTGCCGATCCGCGTCGAATTGCAGGCGCTGACCCGCGACGACATGCGCCGGATCCTGACCGAGCCCGAAGCCTCGCTGATCAAGCAATATGTCGCCTTGATGCAGACCGAAGGCGTGGCGCTCGACATCACCGACAGCGCGATCGATGCGCTGGCCGACGTCGCGGTCGCCGTCAATTCCACCGTCGAGAACATTGGCGCGCGGCGGCTCCAGACCGTGATGGAGCGGGTGCTGGACGAGATCTCGTTCACCGCTCCCGACCGCAATGGCGAGACCGTCCGGGTCGACGCCGATTACGTGCAGAAGCACGTCGGCGACCTCGCCAAAAATGCGGATTTGAGCCGGTTCATTTTGTAATTCGGTCGGGGTCCGCTATCTATCCCGCTGTCGTCCTGGCGAACGCCAGGACCCATTACCCCCCGGCGGTGTTTGTTGAAACAGATGGCGACTCCGATCTCGGCTCAAACGACCTTCTGTGGTTATGGGTCCGGGATCAGCGCTCGCTATGCGCGCTTGTCCGGAAGGACCGCGGAGATTGACGCGCCTCGAGTGCCATATGCGCGCTAGCGTCCTGCAAAACCCCTGGCGCCTGCTGCTCGCGATCAACGCCGCCGTCCTCGTCGGCGTGTTCGTCCACAAGATCCAGCTTCCGCCTTACGTCCCCTATATCCACCTTCTCGTCGACTACCATTTCGGCTTCATCAAGCGCGCGCTGATCGGGGCGATCGTCGCGCTGTTCACGGCGAAGGTACCGGTATGGCTGGTGTTCGCGCTCGGCGGCGCGACGTGGCTGGTCACGCTGGGCCTTTACGCAAGACTGTTCCAGAACACGTTCGGCTTCACCGCGAAGACGCTGCCGTTGTTCGTCTTCACCGCGGGCTCGCCGTTCTTCCTCAAGAACTTCATGCACACGCTCGGCCATTTCGACATCTATGGCTGTGCGCTGGCGACCGTCCTGCTGCTGATGCCGGCGGGCTCATTGCTGTTCGTGGCGACGGCTGCGCTGTTCTCGATCATGCTCGTCCTGATCCACCACATCCATCTCTTGATGTATGTGCCGACGATCATCACCATCGTCGTGATCAGACATTACCTGGCTTGCGGCTGCCATCGCACCAACGTCGCGTTCGGTGTCGCCGCTTTCGCGATCGTCTCCGCATTGTTCTTCGCGGCGCAATTTCTGGGAACGATGCCGATCCCGGAGGCGGAATTCGTCGCCTATCTCAAGAGCCGGATGGCCGATCCATCCCGCACCGACCTGCTGCAATTCAGCTACATCTGGTATCAGCCGCTGGCGAAGGAGGTTGCCGATACCTGGGGCCGGCTGCCACACAACATCCTCGGCGTGCCGGTCTTCGCGCTTTTGATCTGGCTGCACACGCCGTTATGGCGCTTCTTTGCGAATCTGATCGACGCGCTCGCCAGCGAAACGCATCGCCGTCTCGTGATCGCGGCGCTGATCGGCGTCAGCCTCGCTTATCTCGTGATGTTCGCAATGGTGTTCGACTATTCGCGCTGGATCTCGAACTGGGCGGTCTGCATGTTCCTGATCCTGCATGCGGTGAAGATGCTGCCCGCCGCACGGAAGGCGCCGCCGATTCAGGCGGAGGATCGCAACACCAACATCTTCGGTTTGATCATCACGCTGATCCCGCGCGTCGGAATCATCCGGCCGTTTTAGAAGCTGCGCTCCCGCTCCCACTGCGAGCGGGAGAGGTTTAGTGCCTTGCCCGCCGAATTCGTACATACAGCGCACCTTCGCCGCCGTGGCCGATATGGGCCTCCTCGAAGCCGACGACGAAGGCACGGAATTCCGGCAGGCTCAGCCATTCCGGGACCTGGCGGCGGAGCACGCCACTTTCGCCGCCGCTGCGGCCCTTGCCGGTGATGACCAGGACAAAGGTCAGGCCGTCGTGATGGGCGCGGTGCAGGAAGCCGGTCAGCGCACGATGGGCACGCGTCTGGGTCATGCCATGCAGGTCGAGCCGCGCCTCGATCTCGCGTCGTCCGCGCGACAGCTTTGCGCGCTCGCGCTTGCCGAGCGGCGCCAAGGGCGGCACGGACGGTTTTGCTAGGCGCGGCTCCGGCGCAGCCGCGACCGGCCTTGACGGTGATGCAGGTCTGGCCCCCTGGGCGGCAAGCGAGGATTCAGCGCGCGGCGCCGCCGGCGCCTTCGACACCCGAAGCTTCTTCAGCGGCTTCACCTGCTTTGCAACCGTGTCCCACAGCTCGCGCTCCTCCTCGCTCAGGGCGCGGCGGCGCGGCACGGGGCGGGGCTCCAGCACGGGCGGACGGGAGGATCGCTTCATTGCTGCCGATGCGAGCGATTCTTCACCGGCCGCTGCGGTTCGCGAACGGGCTCGATCGCCGGACGCGGCACCGGTAGCGGGACGGAACCGGCAGTGGCGACCGTTTCGTTTTTACCGACCGTCGCCGCTGCAGCAGGAGAGGCGGGCTTCGCCGGATCGGTCTGCGGAAACAGCTTTGCGATCTTTTCCGACGGCCGCGGATCCGGCACCGGCAATCGCGCGCCGCGCACACTGGGATCGAGGCTCTTCGGCACCAGCATCACGAAATGCATGGGATGGCGCAACCGCCCGGAGACGCGGCCGGCATCCGCGCCCGCGCCAAAATAAAGGTCGGCGCGCGCAGGTCCAATGATGGCCGAGCCGGTGTCCTGGGCGATCATCAGCCGGTGGAACGGCGTCTTGGCGCGTTCGGACTCGATCGGCAGCTCGCCCTCGATGAAGAACGGCGTGCCGTAGACGTGCAGCGATTTGTCGACCGCGATCGAGCGGCCGGCCGTCAGCGGAATCCCTTGCGCGCCCACCGCCTCCTCCTTGTCGGAGAGATTGACCTCGCGGAAGAAGATGTAGGCGCGGTTCTGGCGGCGCAATTCCTTGGCCCCATCCGGATTCTGCGCCATCCATTCCCTGATCTTCTGCATCGACATCTCCTCCTTCGGAATGATGCCGCGCTCGATCAGGATGCGACCTACCGCCGTGTAAGGATAGCCGTTATAGGCGTCGTAATTGAGCCGGACCGTGCCGCCGTCGTCGAACTTGATCCGTGCCGAACCCTGGATCTGTGCGAACAAGAGATCGGTCGGGTCCTTGAGCCAGGCGATCTCCAGCCCGCGGCCGGCGATCTTGCCGTCCTCGATCTCGCCGCGGTCGTAATAGGGCACCAGCTTGCGGCGACCGATCTTGCGATAGACCGGGCCCTTGTTGGGCAGGCTGACCGAGTCCTGCTTGTAGCCACGCACGAACAGGTTGGAGGGCCGGCGATAGACCGGAACGTTGTAAACATCGGTTTGGCTGCGCGATCCCTCGAGCACGGGCTCGTAATAGCCGGTGACGAAGCCGTCGGGCTCACCGAGACGGGAGATGCGCAGCGGCGCAAAATTCTCCTCGAAGAAGGTCTTGGCTCTGGCGTCGTCGGTGAGTTCGAGCGATTTGGCGACCCGGCAGGGCTCGCCCAGCGAAGCGCCGAGTGCTTTGGCTTCGGCTTTCGGCTCGGACGCGCCGGTCTGCGTGTTGATCGAACGGCAGCTCGCGCGGAAGGTCTTGTAGGCGGCGAGATGATTATCGTCGCTCCAGCCCTTCACGTCCGCCCAGGCCAGCGGCAGATATTGCGCGCCGGGAATCTCGAACGGCAGCGAAAGCTGCGGATAGGGCAAGGCGCGCGGCGGAGCGGCAGGCAATGTTGGAAGATGACGGTGGTGACTGCGGTAGTGGCGCCGCGCCGCCTCGGCGCCGAGCGAAAACGACGACAGCACGACGACACCTGCGCAAAGCGCCGTCGCGCTGGTCTTCAAGAAGATCTTAATTCGCGCTTCCGGTACCAACCAGCTTCCAGTTCGGATCGCGAGAGGAGGTGTCGCGGGCGAAAGTCCAGATGTCGGTGATGTCGGCGACCGTGTCGGCGCTGCCGTCGACGATATTGCCGGCCTTGTCGCGGGTGACCGAGATCATCTGCGAGACGAAGCGCACGGTGAGCTGGGCGGTGCGGTCGCGCAGCTCGGCGCCGACGAGCTCGGCCTTGTCGATCGAGACGAAACGCGTCTCGGTCTTCTGCTCGTTCTTCTCGCGCTCCTTGATCGCGGCGTCGAAGCTCTCATAGACTTCCGGCGACAACAAATTGCGCAGCGCGCGGCGGTCGCCATTGGCGAAGGCCAGCACGATCATCTCATAGGCGCCACGGGCACCCGAGATGAAATGGCGCGGGTCGAAGGTGGAATCCTTGTCGACGATGGCGTCGAGACCCTGCGCGAGCGGGGTGCCCGGCTCGGCCAGGCCCTTCCAGCGGTCGGTGGGCGGAGTCGGCTCGGTCGTCGGCGCCAGCGGGGCCTGGTCGATCACCTTGCCCGGCATGGTCACGACGTTCTTGTCCTGGGCACCCTGGAGCGCGTTGCGGTCGAACGGCGGCCGTTCGCTGCCGGTGCGCTGCCCCAGCACACTGCGCAGCCGCAGAAAGATGAAGACCGCCAGCGCCAGGAAGATGATGGTGTAGATGTCCACGTCGTATTCGCTTTCTGGTCTTTTCCGAGGGTCCTTGCCGGGAAAATCGTTCCGGCCAGTAGACCGTTCCATAGGGGAACGGCAAGTCTACATCACCATTTCAGGTCCGCGCGTCTGGTCCCCGGGATGTAGGCACGAAATCTTGCCCGGCCAATGGCGCCTTTTGGCACAGTGCCGAGTGTAGCGCGTTTTATGCTCAAGGGGAAACCCGATCCTGCCCGGAAATCGCGCTTCTTCAATCGTTTAGGGCGCAATTTCGCGCAAAAGACCGGGGTGAACGTCACAGTTGCGGGCGCGACTCCGATGCCTCGCCTGGGGTCGTTCGTCCTTGTGGAATGAGGCGGCCCTATGTTAGCCAACCGCCGCGAAATTCAGCCCAAATCGGGTAAGGAGAGACTTTCATGACCAACGGTAACGGCACCCCTCCCGAGGCGGCCCAGGCTCCCCAGCTCAACGTGCTGGCGCAATATACCAAGGACCTCTCGTTCGAAAATCCGAACGCGCCGAGCTCGCTCCAGCAGCAGAGCCAGCCCCCCCAGATCAACATCCAGATCAATGTCAGCGCCAACAATCTCAGCGAACATGAGTTCGAGGTGACGTTGTCGGTCGAGGGTAAGGCCGAGACTGCGAGCAAGGTGATGTTCTCGTTCGAGCTCGCCTATGCCGGCGTGTTCCGGATCGCCAATGTGCCGAAGGAGAATTTGCATCCGCTGGTCATGATCGAGTGCCCGCGTCTGCTGTTCCCGTTCGCCCGCGAGATCATCGCGACCGCGGTCCGCGACGGCGGGTTCCCGCCGCTGATGCTGGATCCGGTCGACTTCGTCGGCCTCTATCGTCAGAACATGGAGCGGCAGATGGCCGCTCAGGGCCAAGCCGGTCAGGCCTGACCGGCCGCCACGGCAGCTGGTGCGGGCAGGTACTCGTTCCAGATCGCCTTGTCGCCGAGCGTTGCGATGAAGGTGCGATGGGCCTCGCGCTCGGCAGCAGAAACCCGCGGCGCGAGCGGCACCAGGCGCTGCCGCCGCGGCGCTTCGCCACTTGCACTGACGCGAATTTCCTCGGTTTCCGAGGCCAGCAGCAACTGCGACTGCCGCGCCCCGACCAGGTCAACATAGACCTCGGCCAGAAGCTCGGCATCGAGCAACGCACCGTGCTTGGTGCGGTGTGAATTGTCGATCGCGTAACGCGAGCAGAGATCGTCGAGCCGGTTGGACACGCCGGGATGCTTGCGCCGTGCCAGCAGCAGCGTGTCGACCAGCCGCTCGCGCGGGATCGCTGCGCGCTTGATCCGGTCAAGCTCGGCGTTGATGAAGCTGATGTCGAACGAGGCGTTGTGAATCACCAGCGGCGCATCGCCGATGAATTCCAGAAACTCGTCGACGATCTCGTGGAATAGCGGCTTGATCGCCAGAAATTCGGCCGACAGCCCGTGCACTGCAAAGGCCTCGGCCGGCATGTCCCTTTCAGGATTCATGTAGCGGTGGAAGGTCTGTCCGGTCGGCATGCGGTTGAAGATCTCGACACAGCCGATTTCGACCAGCCGATCGCCGCGGAGCGGATCGAGGCCGGTGGTTTCGGTATCGAGAACGATTTCGCGCATGATCGAGATGGCCGTGTAAAACCGGCGAATCAGGCTCGCCGCTGCGGCATCTTAACGACCTCGGCCAGGATGTGCTTGATTTGCGCCCGCACCGGCTCAAGTCCGTGTGACGTATCCACTACGAAATCGGCGCGCTTGCGCTTTTCGGCGTCGGGCATCTGCTTGGCGATGATGGCATCGAGTTTTGCTTCGTCCATCGTTCCCCGCGCCAGCACCCGCTCGCGCTGAAGTTCCGGTGAGGTCGAGACCACGACCACGGCGTCGACCCGTTTCTCGCCACCGGTCTCGAACAGGAGGGGAATGTCCAGGACCACGACGGGGACCTTGGCCGCTTCCGCATCGGCAAAGAATTTTTGCCGGGAGGCGCCGAGCATCGGATGGACGATCTGCTCGAGCTGCTTGATCGCGGCGGGATCGTGCACCACGCGCGCGGACAGTTTGGACCGGTCGACCTTGCCGTTGATGGTCGTGCCGGGGAAGGCAGCCTCGATCGCGGGAGCCGCTTCGCCCTCATACAAATGATGAACTGCGGCATCGGCGTCGTAGACGGGAACACCAGCCTCCGCGAACAATTTCGCGGTGGTGGATTTGCCCATCCCGATCGAGCCGGTCAATCCCAGGATCCGCATCAGCGCCCAGCCTGTCTGTCGTTTACACCGCAACTAGCCTCTCGCGGCGCAGGAACGCAAGCAGCGGCAGCAGCGGCAGGCCGAGAATGGTGGAATGGTCGCCCTCGATGCGCTCGAACAGATGGATGCCGAGACCCTCGAGCTGGTAGGCGCCGACGCTGGTGGTCACGGCAGCGCCGGCGGCGTCGAGATAGGCCGTAAGCTCCGCTTCCGTCATTTGCCGCATCGTCATACGGGCCACGGAAACATCCTCGAAAACAATCCTTCCGTCATGCGCCACCGCCACCGCCGAATTCAGCTCGTGGCTGTTGCCGGAGAGATCGCACAATTGCGCCATCGCCTGGGGACGGCCAGCTGGCTTGTTGAAGAGGTGCTCGCCAAGGGCCAGCGTCTGGTCGGCGCCTATCACATAGCTTCCGGGATGATGAGCCGAGACCACCTTGGCTTTCTCACGCGCCAGCAGCAGGGCGATCTCGCGCGGATTTGAGAGTTTCGAGGCCGCCTGGATGCCGCGCTCGTCGATATCAGCCGTGACGGCCACGAATTCGAGTCCAGCATTCGCCAACAGCATTTTCCGCGCGCTGCTCTGCGAGGCCAGGATCAGCGGAGATGTGCCGCGCCACAGACCCATGGCGACAACTATTCCGAAGGCCGGTTGCGTTGGCGATCGGTGTAGAGCTTCATGATCGCCGCGGCGGTTTCCTCGATCGAGCGCCTTGTGACATCCAGCAGTGGCCAGTCATGCTTGGCGCTGAGCTTGCGTGCGAATGCGACCTCCTCGGCGACCGCTTGCTTGTCGGTATAGGTGTCACTGCCGGAATTGGCGCCCATGGAGAGCAGGCGGTTCTGGCGCACCTGAATCAGGCGTTCCGGCGTCGCATGCAGGCTCACCACCAGCGGCCGCGTCAGGGTTTCCAATTGCGAGGGCACCGGAATGCCCGGAACCAGCGGCACATTGGCGGTGCGGATGCCGCGATTAGCGAGATAGATCGACGTCGGCGTCTTCGAAGTGCGGGACACACCCACCAGCACCACGTCGGCCTCGTCGAGGCCTTCGACATGCTGCCCATCGTCGTGGATCATGGTGTAGTTCAGCGCGTCGATGCGCTTGAAATATTCCGCATTGAGCACGTGCTGGGCGCCAACGCGACCCGTGGTCGCGGCGCCGAGATAGGCTTCGAACAGTTGCATCACCGGGCCGATGATCGACAGGCTCGGGACGTTGATCGCCTTGCACTTGTTCTCGAGCCTGGAGACCAGATCCTTCTCCAGCAGCGTGAACAGCACGATGCCCGGCGCCTCCTCGATCTCATCGAGCACGCGATCGAGCTGCTTTTGGCTGCGCACCAGCGGATAGACGTGCTCGACCGGCGTCACGTTGGCGTATTGGGCCGCGACCGCGCGGGCCACGGTGATCAGCGTCTCACCCGTGGAGTCGGAGACGAGGTGCAGATGGAAATAATTGTTCGAGGTCGGCACAAAAACCCTTTGTATGGAGGCGGTGTGATTTGTGGATTTCTGTGGAGCTTAACCCCTCGGAAAGGGTTGCGCGACAGCAGGGGCGGGACAACGGCCAATTTTCTTCACACCGCTGCCCGTCAGGACAAGTTTGCCGGTCCTCCGCGACGGCAACGGGATTGCGCGAACAACCCTCTTGATAAGCTGCCGACAGGCGGGCGCAAGCCCCTGAGCGCGGGTCAATTATTCCGACAGGCCAGACTAGCGCAGGATATGTTGATGGATGTGAACAAGCGCGCGTGAAGCCGCGGACGGAATTGTGTGAGTCCAATCCACGGTCACATAGACTCAAACCTTAAGAATCTAAGATTCTAGATTTGAGGAAGGCGCTACGGACGGATAAGTGTGCAGGGTAAGACCTTAACGAGTTCTTACTATCCCCAGCGTTTGGAATGCTCGGCAGGAATCCGGGGCGGCACATGTTTGAAGACCTCTATCTCTGGATCAAGGCGCTGCACGTGATCGCCGTCATCGCCTGGATGGCCGGCATGCTCTATCTGCCACGGCTGTTCGTCTACCATTCGGAGACCGAAATCGGCTCGAAGCAGTCCGAAACGTTCAAGACAATGGAGCGCCGGCTACTCAAGGCGATCATCAACCCCGCCATGATGGTCACTTGGCTGGCCGGGCTTTATCTCGCCTGGTCCGGCCATTGGTTCACCTCCGGCTGGCTGCACGTAAAACTGGCACTGGTCCTGGCAATGTCCGCGGTCCACGGCTTTTTTTCCCGCTGGCTGAGGGATTTCGCCCGCGACCGGCGCCCGCGGACCCAGAAATTCTATCGGATTATCAATGAGGTGCCGACAGTCCTGATGATTTTCATCGTGATCATGGTGATCGTGAAGCCGTTCTAGGCACGCGCGCGACGAATCCCTCGGCGCTTCGGCTTGCGGAGCAGGAAGCGATTTTCTATATTATCCGTATCCCACCCAACGCAGGCGGATGTGGTTGTGTCTGAGCTTTCCAGAGGCCGGACACCGCATCAGGTTTGAAGCCTCACCGGCACTCTCCTTGCCAGACCTGCGGACCTTACCTTCTCACGTCCGCATTTCAGCCTCCTCGCACCCCTTCCAAGGTTACCCCACAGGACCATCCCAATGCGGGAAATTAAACTTCAGGACCTCAAGTCGAAAACCCCGGCCGAGCTGGTCTCGTTCGCGGAAGAGAACGGGGTCGAGAATGCCAGCACCATGCGCAAGCAGGAGCTGTTGTTCGCTATCCTCAAGCAGCTTTCGCTGGCCGAGACCGACATCGTCGGCGAGGGCGTCGTCGAGGTGCTGTCCGACGGCTTCGGCTTCCTCCGCTCGCCCGATGCGAATTATCTGCCGGGTCCGGACGACATCTACGTTTCGCCCTCGCAGATCCGCCGGTTCGGCTTACGCACCGGCGACACCCTCGAAGGCCATATCCGCAGCCCGAAGGAGGGCGAGCGCTATTTCGCGCTGCTGAAGGTCAACACGCTCAATTTCGAGGATCCGGAGAAGGCCAAGCACAAGGTCAATTTCGACAACCTCACGCCGCTGTTTCCGAATCAGCGCTTCCGCATGGAGATCGACGATCCCACGCGAAAGGATCTCTCCGCACGCGTGATCGACATCGTCGCGCCCATCGGCAAGGGCCAGCGCGCCTTGATCGTCGCGCCGCCGCGCACCGGCAAAACCGTGCTGATGCAGAACATCGCGCATTCGATCACGCACAATCATCCCGAATGCTATCTGATCGTGCTCCTGATCGACGAGCGCCCGGAAGAAGTCACGGATATGCAGCGTTCGGTGAAGGGCGAGGTGGTGTCCTCGACGTTCGACGAGCCTGCGGTGCGCCACGTCCAGGTCGCCGAGATGGTGATCGAGAAGGCCAAGCGCCTGGTCGAGCATGGCCGCGACGTCGTGATCCTGCTCGATTCGATCACGCGCTTGGGTCGTGCCTACAACACCGTGGTGCCGTCATCCGGCAAGGTGCTGACCGGCGGTGTCGACGCCAACGCGCTGCAGCGCCCGAAGCGCTTCTTCGGCGCGGCCCGCAACATCGAGGAGGGCGGCTCGCTGACCATCATCGCGACGGCGCTGGTCGATACCGGCAGCCGCATGGACGAAGTCATCTTCGAAGAGTTCAAGGGCACCGGCAACTCGGAGCTGATCCTGGACCGCAAGGTCTCGGACAAGCGCACCTTCCCGGCGATCGACATCTCGCGCTCCGGCACCCGCAAGGAGGAGCTCATCACCGATCCGCAGGTGCTCAAGAAGATGTACGTGCTCCGCCGCATCCTGAACCCGATGGGCACCATGGACGCGATCGACTTCCTGCTCGACAAGCTGCGCTCAACCAAGAGCAATTCGGAGTTCTTCGACTCGATGAACACCTGAGTGCAGTGCAACGGAAAGTTGGAGGGCGCCCTCGGGGCGCCCTTCTTGTGCAGCTATGCTGCAGTGAACCTGCAGCATAGCAAGCGGCTTGTTACATAGCCCGATTTTAGTTAAGTCATTGATATAGGACGATAATGTTTTGAATTCGGTGAGCCTGCCGAGTTGAGCGGCTGCGTTCTGCAGCAAAAATGCTGTACTAATGCTGCACCGCAATATCATCTTTCCGCTGCGGGATGTGGCGCAGCAAAATCATGCCACCTGGCGTCCGAAATGGAGGTTTGCCTTTTCTCCGGCAGCCGGACAAATAGGCCATGCATCCGCAAGACCAGACCATCTTTGCGCTGTCGTCCGGCCGTCCGCCAAGCGCGATTGCGGTGGTGCGCGTCTCCGGGCCACGGGCTGGCTTGGCGCTGACGACGTTGGCCGGTGAACTGCCGGCGCCGAGGCACGCCAGCCGCAGGTTGCTCCGTGACGCCACGGGCCAGCCGATCGATGATGCGGTCGTGCTCTGGTTTCCGGGGCCGGCAAGTGCGACCGGCGAGGACGTCGCCGAATTCCACGTCCATGGCGGCCGCGCTGTGCTCTCGGCGCTCCTCGCTGCAATTTCTGCAATCCCGAACACGCGAGCGGCCGAGCCCGGCGAGTTCACGCGGCGTGCATTCGAGAACGGCAAGCTCGACCTCACCGAGGCCGAGGGCCTCGACGATCTCATCCACGCCGATACCGAGCGCCAGCGGCGTCAAGCGCTGCGCCAGTTGCAGGGCCTGCTCGGCAATCGTGCACGCGATTGGCGCGAACGTATCATCGAAGCTTCGGCCTTGATCGAAGCCGGCATCGATTTCTCGGATGAGGGCGACGTGCCTGCCGAGCTTCTGGCGCCCGCCGTCAAGGCGATCGGAGCGCTGCATGGCGAAATTGCAGGAGTCATTGCGGCACAGGGCCAAGCTGAACGGCTGCGCGATGGCCTGGTGGTCGCGATCGCAGGCGAGCCGAATGTCGGCAAGTCGACGCTGATCAATCAGCTCGCACGCCGCGAGGTTGCGATCGTCTCGCCGTACGCCGGCACCACACGCGATGTGATCGAGGTGCAGCTCGACCTCGACGGCTACCCCGTCACGCTGATCGACACCGCCGGCATTCGCGAGACCGACGATCCTGTCGAGCAAGAGGGCGTGCGCCGGGCACGGGCCAGGGCCGAAGACGCGGATCTCGTGCTGTGGCTGGTGGAGGGATCGCAGACCATCGATCCGGACGCGACGCGGTTGCTGCGGAAGGCCGGCGGCGGGAATGGTCCGCCTGGCGGCTCGATCTGGATCGTGCGCAACAAGGTCGATCTCGGTGGGGGCGGGGAAGCGGGGGGGCACGGCGACTTCGCGATCTCCGCGAGCCAGGGCGATGGCATCCCTCAGCTGGTCGATGCTCTCGTGCAATTCGCCTCTGAATTCTTCGGGAGCAGCGAGGGTGCATTGGTGACTCGGGCACGCCAACGCGAGCTGTTGCGCCAAGCGGCAGACAGCTTGCGCCGGAGTTTGGAGCTTGTAGAAGAGGGCGAAGAGCTCGCCGCCGAAGAATTGCGTGGCGCGGCCTATGCCTTGGGCCGGCTGCTCGGCCGGGTGGACGTGGAAGACGTGCTCGGCGCCATTTTCCAGAAATTTTGCATCGGAAAGTAGGATTAGTTCTTCATTGTAGAACTAGCCTTTGTTCCACTCTTTGCGTTTCACGTGAACAAATGCTGTGGTTCCTTTGCCTCGTGAAACGGTTGGGGCGCCGGCCGCCCTTACGAGCATCACTGCACGATAATCCAGACTGCCCACGAAAGATTCTGGGATCGCGTCGCGGCGATATCTTTTGATCATTTCAGTGATTTTGTTTCACCTGAAACGCAGCAGGTTCAATAGCTCGTCTACTGTGCATGGGGTTGTTTTCGCGGAATCGCTTTCCCCTCGAATGCTCCGTTTCACGTGAAACATCTCCGCCTAGTTTCCACTTCCGGCTTTCACACCTCTGAGCTAGAAGTTGGCTCATGCGAACAGAGCGAGAGAACTACGACGTCATCGTCATTGGCGGCGGTCACGCCGGCTGTGAGGCCGCGGCGGCTGCTGCTCGGATGGGTGCAACAACCGCTCTTGTGACGCATCGTTTCTCGACCGTCGGCGCGATGTCCTGCAACCCCGCCATTGGCGGTCTCGGCAAGGGTCATCTGGTCCGCGAAGTCGATGCGCTCGATGGTCTGATGGGCCGGGTCGCCGATGCCGGCGGCATCCAATTTCGTGTCCTCAATCGCCGCAAGGGCCCGGCGGTCCGTGGTCCTCGCGCTCAGGCCGACCGAAGGCTCTATGCGGCCGCGATGCAGGCCGCGATCCGGGAGACCGAGGGTCTTTCCGTCCTCGGGGGGGAGGCCGACGAGCTGATCGTGGTGGAAGGCCGGGTCATCGGCCTGCGCCTGACCGACGGCCGGAAGCTTCGGGCAGGGGCGATTGTCGTCACCACCGGCACCTTCCTGCGCGGTCTGATCCATCTCGGGGAGAAGAATTGGCCCGCCGGTCGCGTCGGCGAGGCACCGGCGATGGGCCTTTCTGGCTCCTTTGAGCGCGCCGGCTTCACCCTCGGGCGGCTGAAGACGGGGACTCCCCCCCGCCTGGACGGCACCACGATCGATTGGTCGGCGGTCGAAATGCAGCCCGGAGACGAACCGCCTGAGCCGTTCTCGGTGATGACGGAACGGATCACGACGTCGCAGATCCAGTGCGGCATCACCCGGACCACCTCGGCGACGCATGAGGTGATCCGCGCCAATGTCCATCGCTCCCCGATGTATTCCGGCCAGATCAAGAGTTCCGGTCCGCGTTATTGTCCGTCAATCGAGGATAAGATCGTCCGCTTCGGCGACCGTGACGGCCATCAGATCTTCCTGGAGCCGGAAGGGCTCGACGATACGACTGTCTATCCCAACGGCGTCTCGACCTCGCTCCCTGAGGAGGTCCAGCTCGCGATCCTCGCCAGCATCCCCGGCCTGGAGCGGGTGAAGATGGTCCGTCCGGGGTACGCCATCGAATACGACCACATCGATCCCCGCGAGCTCGATCCGACCCTCCAGACCAAGCGTCTGCGCGGTCTGTTCCTGGCCGGGCAGATCAACGGCACCACCGGATACGAAGAAGCCGCCGGGCAGGGCATCGTGGCCGGCGTCAACGCAGCGCTCTCCGCGAGCGGGGCGGCGCTAACGGTGTTCGACCGGGCGGATGGCTATCTCGGTGTGATGATCGACGATCTCGTCACCCGCGGGATCAGCGAGCCCTATCGGATGTTCACCTCCCGGGCGGAATACCGGCTGACGCTGCGGGCCGACAATGCGGATCAACGTCTGACCGAGAAGGGCATCGCCTTGGGGTGTGTCGGCAGTGCCCGCATGCAGCATCATCGCGCCAAGATGGATGCGCTGAACGCAGCCCGCGCGCTCTCGAAGTCGCTTGCGATCACCCCGAACGAGGCGATCAAGCACGGACTCTCCCTGAACCGCGATGGCCAGCGCCGGTCCGCCTTCGAACTGATGGCCTATCCGGATATCGGCTGGAGCCAGGTCCGGGCGATCTGGCCGGAGCTGTCGGCGATCGACCCCGTCATCGCGACCCACCTCGAAACCGACGCCAAATACGACGTCTATCTGGAGCGCCAGAGCGCCGACGTCGAAGCCTTCCGGCGCGACGAGGGGATGGTGCTGTCGGAGGTCGATTATCAGCAGGTCCCCGGTCTCTCCAATGAGGTGCGGACCAAGCTGGAGAAGGCCCGACCGTTCACGGTCGGCCAGGCCGGCCGGATCGATGGGATGACGCCGGCGGCGCTCGGCATTCTCGCAGCCTATCTGCGGCGTGAGGCACGGAAGACCTCAAAGGCGATTGCATAGAGGTTTCACGTGAAACAGCGCGGGCCGGGGGGCGGCAGATCGTCATCAGGAAAACCTGCGGCGGGCGAGGGTGCCGGTCGACGGCCCGAGCCGAGGCTGATCAGACCGAAGATCGACAACGCCGGCACCAACGATCAATCGCTGGACGCCGTCATCGCTGCTGACAAGATTGCGGCGCTCAAGCTCGCGCCTGTTTCGGTTGAAACGGAAGACCGGCTCGATCGCTACATCGCCTTGCTCCGCGAGTGGCAGGCCAAGACCAACCTCGTTGCGCCATCGACCCTGCCGCACCTTTGGACCCGGCACATCGCCGACTCGCTTCAGCTCGTGGATCTCGCACCGGCGGCAAAACGATGGGCCGACCTCGGCAGCGGCGGTGGCTTTCCGGGCATCGTCCTGGCCTGCGCCATGGCCGGGAGGCCCGATGCTCGCGTCCATCTTGTCGAGCGAATCGCCAAAAAGGCCGCGTTCCTGCGCGAAGCGATCCGCGTCACGACATCTCCGGGGATCGTACATCTCGCTGAAATCGGGGATAATGTGGATAGAATCACCGGCCCCGTCGATTGCGTCACCGCGCGTGCGCTCGCTCCGCTACATCAACTCATCGGCTTTGCGGAGCCGCTGATACGCCAGGGCGCAAAAGCGTTATTTCTCAAGGGTCAAGATGTAGAGGCTGAATTGACCGAAGCCGCTAAACATTGGAATATTCGGCCTCGGCTTCATCCAAGCCGCACCGGCGACGGCTGGATCGTGGAGCTTGAGACCGCCGAACGGCGGAGCTGAGGCGCTAAGGGGTTTGAGTGGGGAATTGCGATGACCGTGATTGACGAGCCGCAGCAAGAAAAGACCGCGCAAGAACAGGCAGCTGAGGTGCCGCATGGCCACCCGCGCATCCTGGCGCTGGCAAATCAGAAGGGCGGCGTCGGAAAAACAACCACAGCGATTAACCTCGGCACGGCGCTCGCCGCGATTGGCGAACGCGTCCTGATCGTCGATCTCGATCCGCAGGGCAACGCCTCGACCGGCCTCGGCATCGATCGCCGCAACCGTAGCTGTTCGACCTACGACGTGCTGGTCGGCGAAGCCGCCTTGCGCGAGGCTGTGGTCTCGACCGCGGTGCCGCGGCTGCACATCGCGCCCTCGACCATGGATCTGTCCGGCCTTGAACTCGAGCTCGGCACCACGCCCGGCCGCGCCTTCAAGCTGCGCGACGCCATCGGTGCGCTCAACAACAATGTCTCGCCGGATGCCGACTACACGTACGTGCTGATCGACTGCCCGCCTTCGCTCAACCTGCTCACGGTCAACGCCATGGCGGCGTCCGATGCGATCCTGGTACCGCTGCAATGCGAATTCTTCGCGCTCGAAGGTCTGTCGCAATTGCTGCAGACCGTGGAGCAGGTGCGCTCGACGCTCAACCCGAACCTGTCGATCCACGGCATCGTGCTGACCATGTTCGACTCGCGTAACAACCTCTCGAACCAGGTCGTCGCCGACGTCCGCCAGTTCATGGGCGAGAAAGTCTACAAGACAATGATCCCGCGCAACGTGCGCATCTCGGAAGCGCCGTCCTACGGCAAGCCGGTGCTGGTCTACGACCTCAAATGCGTCGGCAGCGAAGCGTATTTGCGGCTCGCCACCGAGGTGATCCAGCGCGAGCGCGAGCTGCGGACGACGCATTGATCTGACTTGTAGGGTGGGTTAGCCGAAGGCGTAACCCACCATGTCTATCTCCACGGAAACAAAAGAGGTGGGTTACGCTTCGCTAACCCACCCTACGATTCGAAATTCAGTTCTGGAGTGCGCTCAAGTGAATCCAAGGGAGCTGGCGATGGCCGACGAAGCGCGTTCGCGACTGGGCCGGGGTCTTGCGAGTCTGATCGGTGATGTCGGCGGCGAGGCTCAGCATGTCGATCGCCCGCGCGCGCAGCGCAAGGTGCCGATCGAATTCATCAAAGCCAATCCGCGCAATCCGCGTCGCACCTTTTCGGAGGCCGAGCTCAAGGAGCTCTCCGACTCCATCAAGCAGCACGGTGTGATCCAGCCGATCGTGGTGCGTCCGGTGAAGGGCGCGCAGGATCGCTACGAGATCATCGCCGGCGAGCGGCGCTGGCGCGCCTCGCAAATGGCTGGCCTGCATGAAGTGCCGATCGTCCCGGTCGACATCAGCGACAGCGATGCGCTGGAGTTCGCGATCGTCGAGAACGTGCAGCGCGAAGACCTCAACCCGATGGAAGAGGCGCAGGGCTATCACGCGCTTGCCAACGAGTTCAAACGCAGCCAGGACGACATCGCAAAAGTCGTCGGCAAGAGCCGCAGCCACGTCGCCAACATGATGCGTCTGACGAAGCTGCCGGCCGAGGTGCAGGCCTTGATCGCAACCGGCGAGCTGACGGCTGGCCATGCTCGCGCACTGATCGGCGTGCCCGATCCGCTCGCGGCCGCCAAGCGCATCGTCGAGGAGGGCCTCAACGTCCGTCAGACCGAGGCGCTTGCGCATGAAGAGGGCGTGCCGGAGCGCAAGCCGCAGAAGGCGCGCGCTGGGGCGAAGGAAAAGGACCCCGATACGGTCGATCTCGAAAAGCGCGTCAGCGACGCGCTCGGTCTCAAGGTCACGGTCAATCACCGCGATCCTGGCGGCTCCGTGCAGATCAACTATCGCAACCTCGATCAGCTCGACGAGGTGATGAAGCGGCTCGCGAAGGGCGCGCTGTAGCTTGCGCGTCGTTCCGGGTTCGCCTCCGTCAGGCATCCCGGAATGAGGCTGAGTTTCTGATCGAATCTACTTCCACATCGTCATTGTGAGCGAAGCAAAGCAAATCCAGAATCTTTCCGCGGAGGGATTCTGGATTGCTTCGTCGCAAGGGCTCCTCGCAATGACGGCGTTGCGAGAGTTACGGTCGCGATGACGCGTGGAGAGAGCCGGCTCAGCCTCGCCGCTTCGCATTCGCGGCGATCGCCATCAGCGTGCGCTGGGCGATGGCGGCGGCGAGGGTGGATTGCTTGCGGGTGTCGAGCGCGGCGGTCGCGAGCTGCTCGATGATGGCGGCGAGCCGGGCCGGGCTGAAATTGCGCAGCGCCGTTTCGACCGCGGGCTTGCGCGAGAAGTGCAGCCGTGGAAAGCCGCCGTCGAGCACGGCTGAGGCCGGCGTCCCGTCGGCAATCGCGAGCGCCGATTTGTGCAGCCACGCGGCCTGGCGCTGCGCGGCGGAGATGATCACGCCGGGATAGGTGCCGGCGATCATCGCCTTGGCGAATTCGGTCTCGACAATGTCGGGCCGGCCGGCAAAAGCGCCATCGACGATGGGATCGAGCTTCAGCTCGGAGGCGTCGGCAACCACGGACATCACATCATCCAGCGTGACCTCGCCCTTGCCGTGGGCATAGAGCGTGAGCTTGCGCAGCTCGTTGCGCGAGGCCTGGCGGTCGCCGCCAAGGAACGACATCAGCGCCGCGCGGGCGTCCGGCGCGATGCGCAGATTGGCGATGCGGAGCTCGTCCTCCATCAGCTTGGCAAGGTCGCGCTCGGTGTCGGGATAGCAGCCGATCGCGACCGCCGTCTTGGCGCGCTCGCAAGCCTTGCGCAGCGGCGATTCCGGGCGCAGCTCGCCGGCCTCGATCACGATGCGGCAATCCTTTACGTTCATCTCGGCCAGGGTGTCGATGCCGCTGGTAAAGCTGCGCGAGCCGGCGCGGACGCGGATGGCGCGGCGGCCGCCGAACAGCGGCACCGTCATGGCCTCGTCGACGAGGCGCGACGGCTCGGCGGAGAGCTCGTCGCCGTCGAGCTTGACCAGCGAGAATGGATCGTTGGGATCGTCGACGGCGGATGCGATCAGCGCATCGGCGCGCTCGCGCACGAGGCCCGCGTCGGGACCGTAGAGCAGGATGATCGCTCGGCCCGCATCGGGGCGGGCGAGGAAGGCATCGATCTCTTTTCCGCGCAGCGCGACCATGTTGCCTCAAGGGCGTCATTCCGGGGCGGCTCGAAGAGCCGAACCCGGAATCTGTATCTGCAGTTTCTGGATACCGGGTTCATGCTTCGCATGCCCCGGAATGACCGCGAGGGTCAGGTACCCGCGGTGAAGAACGAGGCGAGCCGGGTGTTGATGTTCTCCGCGATCTCGTTGGCGGCACGATCTTCGGCGTCGCGCACGGCGCGGTTGCGGGAGAAGCGCTGATAGGAGCCGGGCATGTCGTAGGACACACGCGAGAAGGTGGTCCCGGTCATCACCGATTTTCCGGTCGCGACGTCGATCAGATTGTATTGCGCATCGATGCCGTAATTTTCGCTGGTCGGCAGTCCCGTCGCGGCGCTCACGATCAGGGACGAGCGGGAGGTGGTGAAGCGGATCTCCAGGCGGTGGGTCGGCGGCATTCCCGTCGCCGTGCCGTAGAGCTTGAAGGCCAGGGCATTGCGGACCTCGACGCCAACGCGCGCCTCGCGGGAGGCGTTCGCTTTGGCGATCGGCGGCAGCTCGACGCCCATCAGCTTCTCGCGCAGCCCAGGGGTGCCGTCGTTGCGTTCGGCATACATCGGCTGGAAGCAGCCGGCCGTCAGCGCCGCCAGGGCGGCGACCGCCAGCAAGCGGGCTGCGATGCGGATCCTAGCCGACAACATTCACGATCCTCTTGGGGACGATGATCACCTTGCGGACGGGCTTGCCGTCCAGGGCCAGCTTTACCGCATCGAGGGCCAAAACGGCAGCCTCGATTTCCGGATTCTGGGCCAGTGTTGCAACTGTGACCTCACCCCGCTTCTTGCCGTTGACCTGAACCACCAGGGTCACGCTGTCTTCAACCAGCAAATCGCGTTCGATTTGGGGCCAATTGGCCTCCGAAACCAGCCCGCTCTGGCCCAAAGCCTGCCAGCACTCCTCGGCCAGATGCGGCATCATCGGGGAGAACAGCTGGACCAGGATCTGGCTGGCCTCCCGGATGGCCCAGGCCAGGTCCGCGGCAGGCTGGCCGGGGCGCTGGAGCACCTCGGACAGGGCATTGGCGAATTCGCGGATATGGGCCAGGCAGACATTGAAATGCAGTCGCTCGATGCCGGTCGTGACCTTGTCCAGGGCGCCATGGGCGGCCTTGCGCAAGGCCGTGGCATCTGCTCCGAACGAAGCCGGCCGGGCCGCCGGCGCGTCCTTGCCGAGTTCCTTCGCATCGTTCACCAGCCGCCACAGCCGCTGCACGAAGCGCGATGCGCCCTGGACGCGCTCGTCGCTCCAGATCACGTCGCGATCGGGCGGGGAGTCTGACAGCATGAACCAGCGGGCGACGTCGGCGCCGTAGGTCTCGATGATGTCGTCGGGATCGACAGTGTTCTTCTTCGACTTCGACATCTTCTCGATCGGACCGATCTGGATGTCTTCGCCGGTCGCGAGCAGCGTGGCGCGGCGACCATTGCCGCCAACCTCGACCTTGACCTCGGCCGGCTGCACATAGGAGCCGTCGGCCTTCTGGTAGGTCTCGTGCACCACCATGCCTTGTGTGAACATGCCGGCAAACGGCTCGTCGAGCGCGATGTGTCCAGTCGCCTTCATCGCGCGAGTGAAGAAGCGGCTGTAGAGCAGATGCAGGATCGCGTGCTCGACGCCGCCGATATACTGATCAACCGGCAGCATCCGGTTGGCGACCGCAGGCGTCGTCGGCGCGCTCTCGTTCCAGGGATCGGTGAAGCGCGCGAAGTACCAGGACGAATCCACGAAAGTGTCCATGGTGTCGGTCTCACGCTGCGCCTTAGCCCCGCATTTCGGGCAGGTGACGTGTTTCCAGGTCGGATGATGATCGAGCGCGTTGCCCGGCCTGTCGAATGTCGCATCATCCGGCAGCTTCACCGGCAAATCGGCATCCGGCACCGGCACCACATCGCATTTCGGGCAATGGATGACGGGAATCGGGCAGCCCCAATAGCGCTGGCGCGAAATGCCCCAGTCGCGCAGGCGGAAATTAACCTGCCGCTCGCCGACCGGCGCGTTGCCGCGCAGCTCGCCTTCAAGCCGCTTCGCCACCTCTTCCTTGGCCTGATCGATCGTCATGCCGTCGAGGAAGCGGGAATTGATCATGCGGCCGTCACCGTCATAGGCGGTATCGGTGATGACGAACGATTTGGGATCCTGCCCCTCGGGGCACACCACCGGCGTGTTGCCGAGGTTGTACTTGTTGACGAAGTCGAGGTCGCGCTGGTCGTGCGCGGGGCAGCCGAAGATCGCGCCGGTGCCGTATTCCATCAGCACGAAGTTGGCGACATAAACCGGCAGCTTCCAGGAGGAATCGAACGGGTGCACCGCGCGGATGCCGGTGTCGAAGCCCTGCTTCTCCGCGGTGTCGATGACCTCCTGCGCGGTGCCGATCTTCTTGATCTCGGTGATGAACTCCGCAAGCGCAGGGTTCTTCGCGGCGGCCGCCTGCGCCAGCGGATGATCCGCCGAGATCGCCATGAACCTCGCGCCGAACAGCGTGTCCGGGCGCGTCGTGAAAATCTTCAGCTCGCTTTCGCCGGCCGGCGTCGTCGCCGCGTCCAGCGCAAAGCGGATCAACAGGCCTTCCGAGCGGCCGATCCAGTTGCGCTGCATTAGCCGCACCTTGTCGGGCCAGCGGTGGAGCCCGTCCAGCGCCGACAGCAGCTCCTGCGAGTACTTCGTGATCTTGAAGACCCACTGGTTCATCTCGCGCTGCTCGACGACGGCGCCGGAACGCCAGCCACGGCCGTCGATTACCTGCTCGTTGGCGAGCACGGTCATGTCGACGGGGTCCCAGTTCACCTTGCGCTTCTCGCGCTCGGCGAGCCCTTCGCGCAGGAAGTCGAGAAACATCTTCTGCTGGTGCTTGTAGTAGGAGGGATCGCAGGTCGCGATCTCTCTGGACCAGTCCAGCGACAGCCCGATCGAGCGGAGCTGCTTCTTCATCGCGGCGATGTTGTCGTAGGTCCAGGCCTTGGGTGCCACCTTGCGCTCGATCGCGGCGTTCTCGGCCGGCAGGCCGAAGGCGTCCCAGCCCATCGGGTGCAGCACGTTGAACCCCTTGGCGCGCATGAACCGGGCCAGTACGTCGCCGAGTGTATAGTTGCGGACATGACCGATATGGATGCGCCCGGAGGGGTAGGGGAACATCTCGAGGACGTAATATTTCGGCCGCGGATCGTCGTTTCGGGAGACGAAGATCGCCTGTTCGTCCCAGAGGCGTTGCCAGCGCGGTTCGGCGTCGCGAGCATTGTAGCGTTCGGAGGTCATGGAATCGTTGGGTTTTCGTGGGTTCGGCCGGCTAAAGACGGCGGACTAGGCCATAAAAGCCTGTAAGGGGTCAATGGGTTGCCGAACGCCGACAGATTTCACGTTTTCCGCTTCAAACTTCCGGTTCGCTACCGAGGTAGGTCCAGTTTGAGGTGCAATTAACGAGCTGAGCGCCAGTCTCGCGCGCGGCAACCGCGCGCTCTATCTTGCAAAGCTCAGCGCCCGCAATCGCGCCGTTGCGGAGCGCGCGCTCGAGCGGGGCGGGTGGCCGGCTAGCCTGCCATCGCGATCTCAGTCGCGCCGGTCTCGATCGCCTGCACGCCGTGCTCGACGACGTTGTTGCGGCCGCGGTGTTTTGCGGCGTAGAGCGCGGCGTCGGCGGCTTCGATGAGGTCACCGGGGCGCAGTGTCTCGTTTGGCTTCGTCGCTGCAACGCCGATCGAGACGGTGACGATCATATGCGCGGAGGTGATGTGCGGCAGGCAGAGTTTCAACACGGCCGCGCGCACGAGTTCGCCGATTTCGACGGCGCGGGCCACGTCGGTGTTCGGCAGCAGCAGACAGAATTCCTCGCCGCCATAGCGCGCCGCGAAACCCATCGTGTCGGCGGCAATGCCGGACAGCGATTCGCCGAGCCGGGTCAGGCAGGAATCGCCTTCGAGATGGCCATAAGTATCGTTGAAGAGCTTGAAGTGGTCGACGTCGATCATCAGAAGCGCGAGGTCGCTGCCATATTGCTGGGCGCGCATCCATTCGAAATCGAGCCGGCTCTGGAAGCCGCGACGGTTTGCGAGACCGGACAGCATGTCGATCGATGCCATCACCGTTAGGCGGTCGTTGCTCGCGATCAGCTCGCGCTCGCGCTGACTCAATTGCGCGGCCATCGCATTGAACGCGCGGGCCAGCGGCACGAACTCGGCGGGCAGGCGAGTACGCGCCGCCCGCGCCGACAGATCGCCTTCGCCGAGACGCTTGGCCATGTCGGCCAGCATCTCGATCGGCTTGATCACCAGTTTCTCGGCGGCGATCAGCGCGCCGAGCAGGACGAACACGACGACGAAGGCGAGCTGAAGATAGGCGGTGCGGATGTCGCGGCTCACCGCCGCGGACACCTTGTCCTCGTCGATGCTCGCGATCAGGCGCGCATTGGTGCCGGCGATGCGGATGTAGCTGACCGCGCGGCGGGAGCCGTCGGCAGCTAGAAAGGACAGCGCGCCTTCATCCTGGTCGGACCGCAGCGCCCTGTCGGCGATCGCCGACATCAGCGGCATGTTGTCGAGGGGACGGCCGACCGCGCTGTGCTGGTCGGCGGGCGCGGCCAGTACGGCGCCGGCGCTGTCGACGAGAACCGCCGTGATGCCGGCGCGTCCGCCGAGATTGCTCATAACCTTCGACATCCAGTCGAGGTTGACGGTGGCGAGCACGACGGCATCCGGGACGCCGCTGAAGGCGGACACCGGGTAAGCCGCCATGACGGTCGGCGTCGGCGCGGGCCGGGACAGGATGAAGTCGCTCAGCACGAAGCGGCCGGTTTCCTGTGCCTGCAGGAAGTAGGGCCGGTCACTGAGATCGAGGCCGACATACATGTTGTTGGTGGCGCACTGGATGCGGCCGTCCTGGCCCGCGATCAGAAGCGTGCGGATCCAGGGCAGGCTCGACGGCAGGCTCGCACGCAGCACGTCGCAGCTCTTGCTGATGCCGCCGGCGGAGGCCCGGATGAAGGCCTCCGATTTCAGGATGGTCTCGACCGACGAGATCACCTCGCGCTGCGCATCGGCGCTGTGCCTTGCGACCGTGGTGAATTCGGCGGCGGCCTGCGCGATCTGCCGCGCGCGCGTGTCTTCGAGCGAACGGATGCGCTCGAGCATCAAGGGGGCGACCAGAATCACCGCGAGCAACGCGAGCCGCGCCCGGATTCCGAGAACCTGCTTGAGTTTGGCTCGTTTGCGGTTGAGACTGACGCTTGCCATCTTCGCTACCCACCCCATGGGCAAGGTAAAGCGAAGGGTTCAAAAACTCTTTCTTGAACTCGGTAAAATTGGACTTACCTGCGGTTACGACCACAACTGATCGACGTCATGACAGAAGCCAACGCCGCGCCGGCAACCGGCCACTCACCAAACGGACTCGCCGCAGTTGAGGCCGAAATTGCACGTGCCTGCAAGGATGCGCAGCGCGATCGCGCCTCCGTGACGCTGATCGCCGTGTCCAAGACTTTCGCCGCGGATATGATTACCCCGGTGATCGACGCCGGACAGCGCGTATTCGGCGAGAATCGGGTCCAGGAGGCCAAAGGCAAGTGGCCCGCGTTAATGTCTGTCTACTCGGACGTCGCGCTGCATTTGATCGGGCCGCTGCAATCCAACAAGGCGAAGGAGGCGGTCGCGCTGTTCGATGCCATCCATTCGGTCGACCGTCCGAGCATTTGCCAAGCGTTAGCCAAGGAAATCGAATCCCAGAACAAGCACCCGCAGCTGTTCGTCCAGATCAACACCGGCGAGGAGCCGCAGAAGGCCGGCGTCGCGCCCGGCGAGGCCGATGCCTTCCTGGCGAGCTGCCGCGACACCTATGGGCTGACGATTTCCGGCCTGATGTGCATCCCGCCGATCGACGAACCGCCGGCGGCGCACTTTGCTCTCACCGCCAAGATCGCGGCGCGCAATGGCCTGAAGAACCTGTCGATGGGCATGAGCGCGGATTTTGTGACCGCGATCATGCTCGGCGCCACCCATGTCCGCGTGGGAAGTGCGATCTTCGGGCACCGGTGAGAGCCGTAGGCGAAGCGTCGTGCGGGTAACGGTCTTGATTTCGTCATTGCGAGCGAAGCGAAGATTCCATGGGGGTGGATAGCGACCAAGTCTGAGGCCAGACTGAGGTTGCATCCATTCAACCTGGAGACGACGATGTTGCTCGATCATCCTATCGACGGACCGGCCGCTATCCGCACGCAGTTTGGCGCAATTTTCGTGTCGTTGGAACTGAGTCGTTCGACATGGCTGGTGACCTCGCTCTCGCCGGGCAAGGGCGAGAAGATGTCGAAACACAGCGTGGAGGCCGGCGGTCTTGCGGAACTGCTGAAGCTGTTCGCGGAGCTGAAGCGCAAGGCGCAGGTGCGAATGGGCGAGAGCTATCCAATCATCACGATCCAGGAGGCGGGGTTGGACGGGTTCTGGCTTCACCGGGCCCTGCAGCAGGAAGGCATCGAGAGCCACGTGGTGGATCCGGCCTCCATCGCGACGCCGCGCCGGCGCCGGCGAGCCAAGACGGACAGGCTGGACGGCGAGACGTTGTTGCGGACGC